>JBMHCW010000016.1:0-74509 GCA_049889715.1 Akkermansiaceae bacterium
GTATGGCAAGCCATGTCACCCAGGGTTCCCGTTCCGAAGGGACCATACTTGCGCCAGTTGAATGGATGAAGGTCCTTGTGATATCCCAATTCCTCGGCCGGCCCAAGCCAGGCATCCCAATCCAAGCCCGCAGGCTTCTCCCCCTTGGGAGGCATTCCAGTGGCCCCCCACTTCTTGCCCATTTGGCTGACCACCTTCTTGACCGGCCCGAGCGTGCCCCCACGCAGATTCTCTACAATACGACGAATCGACTCACTGGAGTGACCCTGATTTCCCATCTGGGTGGCCACCTTCTTCTCGGCGGCTTTGGCTCTGAGGGAAGCAGCCTCGCCAATGGACCATGTCAGAGGTTTCTCGCAATAAACTCCGGCGCCGATCTCCAGCGCACGAATGGCGGCACCGTAGTGGTTGTGATCGGGACAGCCGATCCAGACCGCATCGAGATCATCATGCTTGTCAAAAAGCTCGCGGTAGTCGGTATAGACCTTCACCCCGGGCTGGGCCTGCTTGGACTGCTTGATCTTCCCTGCTCCACGACCATCGGGATCAGGCTCGGCGATGGCCACCAAGTGCTCCTTGAGTCCGGGACCAAATCCAGCCGACGCCATTCCACCGGCCCCGATACATGCGAAGCGAAGCTTGCTGTTCGCAGTGGTTCCCCGGGCCACGTTGGGCACGGTCATGATGGAAATACTGGCCCAAGTACTATTACGCAGGAATTTTCGGCGGGTTTCGGCGTTTTGATGTGTTGGATTCTTCATGGTGGATTCTGATAGCTTGTCAGTTTTCGGCTTACTTTGAAGGTTTTTGTGAAAAGTCGACGATCACCGGAAGATGGTCAGAAAGAATCCAGGTGGCCTCGGTGGCAATGGTCTCGGCACGGGTCACCCGATTGGCAAGGGTGCTGGAAGCGAAGACGTAGTCGAGCCTTCGGGCGCTCCCATGATCCCCGGGCTTCTCGATCTTGGTTGGGAAGCTTCCCGAAAAGACAAAGTCGGATCGGCGCTTCGAATTCTCGAGATCCACAAAACCCCCTTTCTTGAATCGCTCGATGACACTGAAGTCGAGCTTCCCCTCACGAAGATTTTTCTCTCCATACTTCTTGTCACGAGCGCTGAAAAAGGGCTCCAGCTTTCCGTGCCGGTAATACTTCGCATCATCAGTAGAGAAGGTGTTGAAGTCACCGGCCAGAATGACCTCCGCCCCTTTTGGCAAGGAGTCGATGTCCTTCAGGATGAGTTCGCTTTCCCGGAGCCGGGTCTCCCAGTTGCTCGGGTGGAGATGAATCACGTAGTAGTAGATTCCGCGGATGCGAACACGGAGCAGTCCGTGATGAAAACCGTCGAAGGAACGCTGGATATCTTCAATGGGTTCGCGCGAGGTAATGCCAGTGGGAAAGCCTTTCGTCTTCAAAAGCACTGAATGCCCGTGTCCCCAGGCCTTCGCATCCAAGGCCAACTTTTCCTCGGTGTATCCGTTGAGTTCCTGCAAAGAAACTATCGCGGGGGCTTGTTCCTTCATCCATTTCAGGAAAGCCGGCTTACGGTCCGGAACCTTGGTGAAGCCATACCAGACATTATACGAGATGAGACGATGCGGCTTCTCTCCATAACTTGCCCCAAGCAGGAGAAGGAAGACTGACAGAATACGAGAGAGCATGATTATTGGCCGTCGAGGACGATGCGTTCTTTGGTTTCGTCAAATCGCAGGGTCATCTTCCCAACCTTGAGAACGCTGCCAAGATCTTCACCAGTGATCTTGCCTTCCGGGAGTGTCTCGTTCCCAACAATCATTGCGATCCAAATGTCGGTGTTCTCACCTTGGGTTTCAATTTGAAGGGGATCGCCGGCGCGAACCTCGGCATCTGTCGGATGAAGAACCCATCCTTTCACCCAGCCATTCTTTCCTTGCAGAAGAAAGGTGGCATGCCCGCTCTCCTTGCCAGCGGTCACTTCGATGCCCGCGTCTCCTTTGTCATCACCGAGATTGGCATTCCAAGTGTAGGTATGAGGCCTGCTGCTCTTCACCCGATCCAAGGTGCTCAGCACGGCGGTCTCCTTGCTGAGGGAAAAATCGACGAGCAGGTGCCGCTTGAACTCGTCAACTCCAAGGCTCTTGTAGGTGCTGCCTCCCCCGACAATAACATAGCCACCCTGGTCATTTGATTCCGCAACAAGGTTCTTCCCATTCTTACCACTCTTCTTTCCGGCATTGGCCTTACCATCGATCAAGAGCCGGCTGTGCAGTCCGGGATCGCTGGCTTTGGAAGGCCCACCAAAAAACGGGGTGCCATGGGCCATGAGGCGGATTCCAGTGGCCTCCCGCTTGTCCCAGGCCTTGTGATTGGAGAGATCCGAGTAGATGGCGCAGAGGATATCGTTTTCGTCCTGCCATCGATTGCGGAAGAAAAATCCCCCGACCTTTTCATCAAAGTGAGAATGACCGAGAGCTTGAGCAGGATCAGCGGTCTTCAGTCCGGTCGGGTAGCAAAGCAAGGCCCAGATCCAGGCGGCCCGTTGGTTATCGTATTTTTGATCCGGTGCTCCGGGGGCAAGCCGGCCCATGTGACGATCGTAATGCCAGCCGAAATAGGGCAGTTGGTCGGCTGGAACAGAGCGCAGCGTGAGGCTGGCCCACCCTTCATCGTTGATGGCAGTTCCCGACACTCCTTGCTGAAGGTAGCGTCGTTGATCAGTGTCGGTCATCTGTGAAGAGCCGCTGAACATTTGCAGCTTCCAGAAGTCATGTTTGGCCAGTTGCGCCACCAGCGAGTCGTCACCCACTTCTGCCAAAGCGTAGCAAGCCTCCAACAAATAGATCCCGCCATAGCCCGTGTAACCAATTCCTTCCTGCGAAAGCCCGCCCGGTCCATAGGTGATCTCCATGTGACGCTTGAGCTGGCTGATCAAATACTTCAGACGGTCGGCGCGGGCTTCGTCCTCGTATGAAGAAAGCATCATCACCAGCTCGGCACCCCGACAAACAGCAGCCCAATTCGATCCCCGCGTGACCTGAAGCTGGCTGTGTCCATACTTCGGCCAGATATCAAGGGACCGGATGAGAACGGCCTTGATAGACTCCCGCTGCTCCTCGGTCCATGAGTTGTAACACCAGTCGTAGGCGAGCGCGAAGCCTTCGCCAACCGTGGCCTTGGCGAGCCCGTAAGTCTTGAGTTGGTCCGGAAGCCGCCTGTCGGGATCAGGGTCGTCGTGGACATCCTTGAGGACCTGGAAGGCCAGCTCTGAATACTTTTCTTCTCCGGTGAGAACGTGGACAAGAGCCGCCCCGCGCGCCATGTAGGCGCGTTCATAGTTCCAGTTCTTCGTGGACGGGTCATGGGGAGTCCGGCCCTTGGTATCGACCCACGACTTCAAGGCTCCAAACGCTTCGGCATGGTGCGACTCCTTCACCCGAATTGCTTTCTTGAGTTCAGCCACTTTGTCTGGCTGAAGAAAAAGTCGTGGATGTTGCTCCGCGACGACCGTCGACGCAAGGGCGGCAAGCACGAGCGGCAGAAGACGGCAAAATTTCAATCCAACTAACATCTTGGTAAGATTTCCCGGACTAACAACTACCGCTCAAGTCTCCGTCCGACTTTCAGAAAATCGGCACGATCCCCAAGATTCTCGGTCGAAGGGCCCAGCCCATCATCATTCTTGGACAACATCAGACCCATACCTGACGACACCAAAAAAGTCATGGTTCAATGCTGCCAGGCGCCAACATGGCGATGAACCCTTCCTTAGCGTTCCAGCAATAACTTGAAGATTTGCGAAGCCAAGGGAGAAACATCCTTCGCTGACGTCTCTACTCCTTCCATCATCACAGTCACCGTAAATTCGGGCTGCTTGGCAGGACCATAGCCCGTGAACCACCCAATTCTATGGTCTTTTCCAACTTGAGCCGTTCCCGTTTTGCCCGCGATCGTGTGACCCAGGACAGCGGCCTTCCTTCCTGTTCCACGTTCCCCCTGCACAACTGCGATCATTCCGGCCCGAATGATTTCCAAATGTTCTTCCGTGAGCTTTCCGGGGCCAATGAGGGAGTGGCTGGAACGCTCGATTTTTTCATCATTGACCAGATGGGGCTGATTCCAGACTCCCGTTGCAATCGCGGACGTCATCACGTTGACATCCAAAGGACTCATCAATGTTTGGCCATGTCCAATGGCCGCCAACGCCAACGTGATTCGACTGACCTTGTCAGAATCATCGGCCGGCAAAAACAAAAGCGGTTTGCTGGTCGGGATCTCGGAAAGACCCGGTTGGCCAATCCCAAGCAGCTTGCCTGCTTTTCTCATCGGCTCCTCTCTCACCCGATCGACCAGTTGAATGAAGTAGGTATTGCAAGATGTCTCCAATGCCGAAGGAATGGTGAGGGTTTCATTCCGATAAGTCTTCCAATCCCTGATTCGAGTCGAACCATACTGCACATAGCCCTCACAGTGGATCTCCGGATTTCCAAGACCGGCGAGACCTGCTGCTGCCGCACCAATGATCTTGGCCCTTGATGCCGGTGGGTAGAGCCCCTGGGAAGCACGCGGAAAAAGAGGCTTCTGCTTATCGTCTTGCAGTTTTTTAAAGTTCTCCATGGTGATTGTCGGATGGAACAAACTGGGATCATAGCTGGGCCAGGACGCCATCGCCAGAATCGCTCCGCTTTCTGGATTCGAGACGATGATGGCACCCGGCTTTCCTTTTTCCTTTAGAAGGTCAAAAGATCGCTGTTGGAACTTTGAATCGATGGTGAGCTGGACATCCTTTCCCTGAGACAATTTCTCATCAAAAAACTTCTCCAACCCGGCCCGACCTTTCATCTCATCTGAGCCCGGTGCCACTCTTCCCACATAGCCTAAGAGGTGTGCTGTCGATTCCGCCGTCGGGTAAGACCTCGCGACCGGCTTTCCTCCGGCCTCCTTCTTTGAGGTTGCCAGAACCTCACCATCGCTCGTTCCGATCTCTCCTCGTAACCCACCTCCGGCCCCCTCCCGCAACTCCTCTTCTTCTTTCGGATTCCCGGCAAAACCGGTCACCGTCAACATCAATGCGGCCGCTCCGAGCAATACCATTTTCCACACCGCAGACCCCGGTTCCCGAATCGGATCAAGCACTCTTTCCACCCGTTTTCCCAACTCCGACCGACCCGCCATCGCCAAGCTTCCCCTCGGGACCTGATGATTGATGGCAGCCAACTTCAGGAGATCCTCGGCATAATCCGCTGGTGCAATTCCCCGCTCCAAAGCTTTCACATCACAGGCCTCCTCTTGCGCCAGAATCAGTTGACGATGCGCCAACCAGACCAGCGGATGAAACCAAAACACGGCCCGAATCACCGACGCCAACAGCCGTGCCAAAGGATCCCTCCGTTCCAGATGAGCCATCTCATGGGCCAAGGTCGAAGTCACCCGACGATCCGTCCATGCCTCCGCCTCCATCGGCAACATGATCCGCCGTTTGAAAAAGCCGCAGGCAAAGGGAGCTCCCGAGCACTCGGTCAATCTCAAGACCACCTTTGAATCAAGAGCCTTCATCAAGTCCAGCAAGCGTCCCTCAGCCGACCGTTGCGGCAGCATGGACAAGCTCAACAAGGAAAGCCCGAGCCCAATCAACACCACGACAAAACCCACTCCATAAACAATCAAGGAAGTCGGAACACTCCTTTCGTTTTCTAACAGATCGGAAACGATAGGTTCGGATGCCGGCTGAGTTCCCGACAGTTCCAATCCCGTCGTGAGGTCACTGACTTCCTCCTCAACAGCTCCACGATCGATGACGGCAGGTTGATCGCCCTAACTTGACACCGTCACAGGCTCGGCCGCTCGCTGCCACTCTTGAATGATCTCTTCCGCCTGCTCGAAAGGGGCTATCTTAACCACCGCAGGCAAAAAGGAACTCCCGGCAATCAACGGCAATGAAATGATGACCGCAAACCAAACACCAGCACGCAACGCAGCCGACCTCACCAGGGGCAACAAGGCAAACACCACCAGAAGTAATGCCGTGACTTTGGCCAGCATGAGAACCAACAACTCATGGGAGATATCCGCAGTATTCATCATTCTTCTCTTCTACTTGTTCTGTTTTCGGGCCTCCGCGATCAACTCTTCCAACCGGCGCAACTCCTCCTCGTCGACAGGCTTCGACTGCCCTTGAAATCTCGCCGCCACCGCATCGGAAACCGACCCCTTGAAGAAGACATCCAGCACTTTCGACAAGGCCGTCCTCGCCGCCACCGCGCGCTCCGTCGCCGGCGAGTAGATGAACTCCCTTCCTTCTTTGGTCCGGGTAACCTGTCCCTTGCTTTCCAGAATCCCCAAAAAAGTTCGGAGTGCATTTCGACTCAACGGCTCTGGAAACAAACTCTCCAGCCGAGCCACCGTTAACTCTCCCTGCGCATACAGAATCTCCATGATCTGATTCTCTCTTTTTGAAAGACTTCCCACTTCCCGCTTCCCTGTCATTCGAGCCATGACCGTATACCGACACATCTTCCTGGCTCTGTAAAACTAAAAACTAAGTTTTTAGTTTTTATGGCGATTCAAGATTCAGCTCCGCCACTTTTCAATCGCCCATTGGGTCCCGATTCAGGCACTATCCAGCCATGAACATGTCACGACGCCGATTCACTTCGCTCGCCTCTCTGGCCGCTTTGGCTCCCGCAACATCCCTCGCCCGCGAAAACAACCGCAACCCCATCGGAGTCTCGACTTACAGCTACTGGGGATTCCAGCGGGATGAATTCCGGGACATCGGAAAATGCATCGACCTCGCTGCCAAAACCGGATTCGACGGAGTGGAAATTCTTCAGGTCCAGATGGAGGATTTCTCTCCGGCAGCTTTGCAAAAGATCAAACGCCAGGCTTTTCTCGCCGGAACTGATCTCATGGGGCTCTCCACCCATCAGGATTTTGTCGATCCCTCGGAGCGGGTAAGACGCCGCAATGTCGAACAAACAATCTGTTACGTGGAACAGGCCTACGCCCTCGGCATTCCCACCATCCGGATCAACACCGGCGGGTGGGGAACTCGAAAGAACTTCGATGACCTGATGGCTCACCGCGGGATCGAAGAGGTCCTTCCCGGCCACACCGAGGAGGAGGGCTTCGAATGGGTCATCAAGTCGATGGAGCAGCTGGTCCCCATTGCTGAAAAATGCGGCGTGGTTCTGGGACTGGAGAATCACTGGGGCCTGGGACTGACGCCAGAAGGAGTCATGCGGGTGGTCAAGGCCATCGACTCACCCTGGCTGCAAGTCACCCTCGATACCGGAAACTTCCTCGAGGATCCTTATGATCGTTTGGAGCAACTGGCGCCCAAGACCGTTTTGCTTCAAGCCAAGACCTACTACGGAGGCGGACGTTGGTATACCCTCGATCTCGATTACGCCCGCATTGCCGCCCTCATGAAGAAGGTCAACTACCGCGGCTACATCTCGCTGGAGTTCGAAGGGAAAGAAGATCCTCTCACGGCAGTTCCCAAAAGCCTCGCGCTCCTCCGCAAGCACTTCTAGATTCCGACAGAAGGAACAAAAAAGAGCCCCGGTCACCCGGAGCTCTTTTGAAATCGTCAGGAAAACCGCAACCCCTATCGACGGCGGCGGAGCAGGAAGCTCATCCCAGCCAATCCGAGGAGGGCGGTTCCAGTGGGCTCGGGAATCGTGGTGATGACCAAGTTGTCGATCCGGAATTCCTCGTTGGCTCCTCCAGTCCGAGCACTGAATGCCCAACCATAAGCGTCATTCCCAACAAAGGTGTGGGCCACGTTGCTGAAATTAGCATTAGTATCGAGGCCGGTCGTGGAGTAGCTGGTCGTTCCGGGGCTCCAGCTGATGGTCGCGGTTCCAGTGATGTTTCCACCGTCGGCAAGAGTCGTTCCATTAACCCGATACAGTGAACCTGCGCCAAGAATTTCTACTCCCGGCTGGTTGCCGGGGTCACCAACCTGCCAGGTATCGACGGTATAGGCGATCTGTGTTCCACCCATTCCACCTTCGGCATTTCCATGACCGGTCGGTCCGCCTTGAACAGTCGAGAGAGCTTGAATGTCGCCATAGTTGAGGCTGAAGCCGTCGGCAGGATTGTTCCCTCCCGCCGCATCAAAAAGAGTAAAATCAAAGGTGGCGGTCCACCCCAGTGAAGAGCCGGGGAGCGCCGGGATTCGTAACGAGGCCCGCTGGCTGTTGACATTATCCTCGGTGAAGCGCAGCTCACCTCCCTGAACCGAAGCGTTTCCTACCGGAAAGCCAGCTCCGGCATTGTCAATGTTGCTGGCGAGAACGGTTCCATCTCCGAGATCAGTGGTTCCGTCGGCAAAGGCATCAAAATTCTGGAAGTAAGACGCAGCGGTGGCCGATCCAACGAGTCCGGCAAAAAGGGCGGTTAGGCGTATGGAGATATTCATGAGTTGTTGAATAGGTTTGGGGACGGCGGAAGCCAGAGTCAATATCCGCGAAGCCACTAGTGAGGCAAACCATGCAAAAATTGTCAATCACCAAGAAGATATTTGTCAGATAGCATCTGAAGGTCTACGAATCGCCCCCAAGGCCATGAGCGTCAACCATTCGACCATCACCAAAAAAAACCACACCCCTTGAGGTGTGGTTTCTGAAAACTTGATCAGCCAAACGAGATCCTAAAAGGGAATATCGTCGTCGTCGTTGTCGAAGCTATCCGCGGCCGCAGCGCCGCCTTGATTCGGTTGCTGGGGTGGCTGGGACTGCTGGTTCTGCTGTCCTTGGGGCGCGGAATTTCCACCTTGCGGGTAGTTCCCACCCCCGCTGTTGTTTCCTCCGCCTCCTCCCGGGAGAAACTGCATGTTCTCACCGACAACCCGGAGACGGCTGCGTTTCTGCCCGGTCTGTTTGTCGTCCCACTGGTCAAGCTGAAGACGGCCCTCGATGAAAACGGGACGGCCCTTCCCCAGATACTGACCTGCCAACTCGGCTTGGCGGCCCCAAAGGGTGACGTCCACATAGGTCACCTCCTCGATCCGCTCTCCATTGTCACCGGTCCGAACCCGGTTGATGGCCATGCCCAGGTCGGTCACCGCAGTTCCCTTCGGAGTGTAGCGGATTTCCGGATCACGGGTGAGGTTCCCGAGAAGCATGACTTTGTTGACGCTGGCCATGGTGGAGAGAATGGATGTTAAGGATTAGGAAAGACGCTGGTAGTGCTGGAGATGCACCGTGTTGTTCAACTTCAGACGGGTCTGGATCTTGGAAACAACGTCGGTATCGGCTTCGAAGATATAGTTCACATAGTGACCTCCGTCGAGCTTGCGGGCATTGTAGACAAATTGTTTACGACCCAGTTGCTTGATTTCGTCGAGCTTGGCGCCTTCCTCTTCGAGTTCTTTGGCGACCGCGCTAACGAGATCATCAATGCTCTTCTCCGTTCCCTGGGTGTTCAGGACGATCAGGCCCTCGTACTTGCGATTCATCTTCCGTTGGTTGTTTCGGTTTCTTTTGAGATCGAGTGTTAAACTCATTGGCGGCCTTTTCGACACCGCCGGAGGCGGCAAGCTGCACAGCATTGGCGGCTCTTGCAAGCGTGTTTTCAAGGAGTTCACGCTCTTCCACCGAGAAATTGCCAAGGACATGTCCCACAAGCTGCTCTCCGGTCGCCGCTCCGATCCCCACTTTGAGTCGGGGAAAGGCATTGGAAGGCAGATGGGCCAGCAAGGACCGGATTCCATTGTGTCCCCCATGCCCTCCATTCATCCGAAATCTCAGGCTTCCAAGGGGAAGAGAAACGTCGTCAAAAACCACCAGAATCTCTTCGGGTTTCCATTGGAAGAATCGGGACATCGAGCCCACCGCCCGACCACTTTCATTCATGTAGGTCAGTGGCTGGATCAAAGTGACCCCACCCAACTTGCAAACGCGGGATTCCCACTTCGTTTCCAGCTGGAATTTCTCACCGGCCCGGTCGGCCAAAACATCGAGTACGCGGAACCCGACGTTATGGCGGGTCCTCAGGTATTTGTCACCGGGGTTTCCCAGCCCGACAATCGCTTTGATCGGAGTCATCCGGGAAGAGAGTCACAAAAAACGCCCGGCACTGGAAGCACCGAGCGTTTTGAAAGTTTTGGTTCGCGTCCGGCTTACGACTCGCTTTCTTCGGAGCTCTCCTCGGCAGCAGCCTCTCCTCCCTCACCTTCGGCAGCAGCCGACTTGGTGGCACGGGACTCATTGACGATGGCTACGAGAACGTTGGCAGCGAGTGTCGCGGTCACACCCTCTGGAAGATCAAGATCACCGATCGAAATGGAATCACCCACTTCGAGCTCGGCCACATCAGCATGGATGATCTCGGGAAGGTCCTTGGGCGAACAGGAGATTTCAAGATCGCGGATAAGCTGCTCAAGAATACCGCCGGCTTTCACACCCACGGGCTCACCATGGAGCTCAACCGGGATGGAAGCACTGATCTTCATGTCATCGGTCACCGCTAGGAAATCGGCGTGAACGAGAGCTCCGGAAAGTGCATTGTGCTGGGTGGCCTGCAGGAATGCCGTCTGGGGAGCTCCTCCGTCGATTTCGAGATCGACCAGAATACTTTCAGAAGCGCTGTGAGCCAGCATGTCGGTGAGAGTCTTGGTGTGCACCTTGATGTTGAGGTTCTCCTGCCCTTTTCCGTAGACAACGGAGGGGAGGTAGCCTTCACGGCGCATTTGCTTAAGGACACCCGAGCCGGTGCGCTGGCGGGTTTCAGCTTTGAGAGATTGGGTCTTCGCCATGGATCTGATGGTTGAAAGTTCCTGCGGTCAGTTTCGCGCGGGGCGGGTGAGTAAACTGCGGAAGGTCGGTTAGTCAATCCCTGTTTTTCATCTCGGGCGAGATTTCCGCCAATTTTTTAAAAAAAGCAGCACCGATTGTGCCCAAACCGAACTGGTCAGGCATCGATATCAAAGAGAGAAGTCACCGATTCGCCGTTGTGAATGCGATGGATGGCCTCTCCCAGAATCGGGGCAATCGAGATGGGCTTGACCTTCCCGCGGGCCTCGACCGGGGTCGAATCGGTCGTAATCACCTCTTCGATCGCCGAATTCTCGATGCGGTCATGCCCCAGATCACCGATGACCGCGTGCGTCACCGCGGCAAAAATCCTCTTGGCTCCCGCTTTTTGGAGGATCGAGGCGGCGGCACAAAGCGTTCCGGCGGTCTCGGTCATATCGTCGACCAACACCACATCTCGACCTTCCACATCACCAATCACCTGCATGGCCTCCACCTCGGTGGCGGAAACCCGGTGTTTGGCCACGATGGCAAGACGGGCCCCCAGGGCATCGGAATAAGCCCGCGCCATTTTGACGCCTCCCACGTCGGGCGAAACCACAGTCAAATTGGAACAATCTCCCTTGAAACGTTCGCGCAGCTCCCGAATCACGATCGGTTTCCCGTAGAGATGATCGACGGGAATGTTGAAGAACCCCTGAATCTGGGCGGCGTGCAAATCCATCGTGACCACCCGGTCGACGCCGGCGGCCGAGAGAAGATCGGCGACCAACTTTGCCGTGATCGGAACCCGCGGCTGGTCCTTGCGGTCCTGTCGGGCGTATCCAAAGAAGGGAATGACCGCATTGATCCGCCCGGCACTCGACCGCTTGGCGGCATCCACCATGATCATCAGCTCCATCAGGTTGTGATTGGTGGGCGGGCAGGTCGGCTGGATGATGAAGAGATCTTCTCCCCGGATGTTTTCGTTGATCTTCACGAAGGTTTCCCCGTCCGGAAAAGCCGTGACCGAGACATCGGCAAGCGGGCGGTCGAGATAGTTGGCAATCCCATTGGCCAACCCGGGGTGAGCCGTCCCCGTGCAGAGTTTCATGCCGAAGTTTTCGTTCATGTCTGACCGAGGGTTAGCGTTTCACCGCGTCGGGATCAAGACCCGCTTCCCGATTGATCACTTCGGAGATCTGCTCCTTCGTCAGGCTCACCGGCTTGGTGCCCACTCTCTTCAAAAGATCCAGGTTCTTCTCCAACTGGTTCCACTGCGCTGCCCATTTTGAGCCCGGCTCTTCCTCCAGGATCTTCGCGGACGCCTGATACCTCTCGGCCGCCGCCAACATCAGAGCATACGCCAACTCCGGCTTTCTCGGCCTCGCCTCCTTCCAAACGCGGTCCCCCTCACGATAGAGAATCTCCCCTTCCAACAACGCGATCCGGGATTCGATCTCCAATCTGAAGGCCTTGTCCAGCGGAGCTTCACGCCAAGCATTAAGAACTTCCGTACGCCTTTGAATCAACTCCAGAGCTTTTCTCCAGTTCGTCAGGGCATCAGCACCTTGTCCGGAGTCCAAGGCCAACATGCCCTGACCATAGCGGCTTCTGGCAGCGTAAAGGTGGGGTTTTAGAAATGGCTCGCGAACGCCCAATTTCTCAATTGCAAGTTCGTAGCCGCTATTTGCCTTTTCAAATTCACCCAACAAATCGTGCACATGGGGAATCATCACCAGCGCAACTGACGAGTGGGGGTTCAGTTCTTGCACACCCTCCAAATGATCGAGGGCAATCCGAGCAAACTCCTCTCTGGCCTCATGATCATTCAGGTCCCGCGATTTCGTCGACATCCTCATGGCGAGACGACCCGATCCCTCTAGAATCTCGGGGTTGAATCCGGTCTGAGCTGCCCCCTTCATTAAAGCAAGGGCTTCGATAATCTCCTGATGGGCAGAGGCATTCTCCACAAGCGATTTCCCCTTCTCAAATTGCAGAAATGATTTCGAAAATCTGGCCCCAAAGTATCCAAGAGCCCCGGAAACCAATACCAGAACAATTGGAACGACAATGGCGACGGCCGACCCGCCGGAGCTTTTTACTCTTCCTTCAACAGCAAGGAGCCCAAGCAGTATTCCGGCCATCATGGCACATGCAGGAATATGAACGATAAAGCTGAAAAAACTTTGAGCCCCCATGGCAGCCAACCCAGCAAGGGCACCCATCTTGAGCGGGATGAGCCATCGGGGACGGGTGTCCCCGTTAAGAAGCATGAAGATGAGGCCGGAGACCCCATGCCCAAAGACAATCACGATCACAAAAACAAAGCCAATGGCACCATAGTCGGACATCGTTTGAAGAAATTCGTTGTGGGCAAACACCGGATTGGCGTTCCAATTGGAATGCTCTTCAGGGTCCCAATATTCCAAGGCCAAATAGGAAAACGATCTGGGACCATTGCCGATCAACGGAGCATCCTGAAACATCTCGAAAGCCAGCTGCTGGAAATACATTCGCCCCCCGTCATGGATCTGCGCGTTTTTCGATTCTCCTCCTTCTGTGAGTCCTTCGACACCAGCACGCCGGTTGGTGAGTTCTTGAACGACCGGGACAGCTGTTACTACAACCGCCACCAGAGTTACCAAACTGACAACTGCCGCCAGACCAAATCCCGGGTGTTTACGTGCCTTCATGGCGGAAAGACCAGCGACGACCATCACCCCAAAACCTGCCACGAACCCAAACCATCCGCCCCGGGATCCAGAAGCAAGAACGCAACCGATCGACAACAAAACGACAATCAGGCACAAGCCACGCAACCACCAGGTCCTGAAATAGAAAATCAACGCGAAGAATAGGAAGACGGAGGCATTCAAATAAGCCGCCATGTAGTTGTAATGGCCGAAAATTCCTGTTGCCACCGGCTTTGTGCCGTAGGGCTCCCTCCACAGAAAAAACTGGGAGTCGGAAGTGAGCTGAGCGACCACAACTGCCGCATTAGCCAGAGATGTAAGCCCCAGACACACAACCACAACCTTCAACAAGGCTTCTCCACCAGCTACACAGGCCAAGTAAAAACCCAGAATCACTGCAACGAGAGCAACGTCTGCCACTGCCACCGCCACAGGTCCACCTTCGAGAGCTCTCCACACAAAAAATCCGGAAGCCAGAATAGTCGAAACGACCAAGAAGGTCCGGCTTTCCATACGCTCAACAGCTGATCTGGAGATCACCAAAAACAACCCCCCAAGGGCCATTAGAAGCATTCCGAACCCTGACCTGGAATGGGCCAGATCAATCCCCATGCCACCGATCAAAAGAATGGCAAGACCGAATAGCAGAACAGCAAGGTTGTGTAGATTTTTCATCGAGCGCCTTTTCCAAACAAGACTGCGGGAACAGTTTTCAGCAGAATCCGGAAATCCTCCCAAATGGACCAACGGTCGATATACTCCACATCCAGATTCACCCATTCTTCAAAGCTGGTGATATCGCTGCGCCCACTGATCTGCCAAAGGCAGGTGATGCCAGGCTTCATACTCAGCCTCCTCCGGTGGGCGGAATCGTCGATAGCATCGATTTCATGGACCGGAAGCGGGCGGGGGCCAACCAGACTCATTTCGCCTTTAAGAACGTTTACCATCTGGGGGAGCTCATCAATGCTGTACTTCCTGAGAAAGCTGCCAAACGGAAAAACCCGCGGATCACCTTCCAACTTGAAGGCGGGACCATCCAATTCATTCCCATGTTCTTTTTTGATCTTCTCGAGGTGTGCCTCCGCATCAGGGACCATGGTTCGGAATTTATAGATGTAGAAAGGCTTCCCGTAGAGACCGGACCTCTGCTGGGTGAAAATTACCGGAGCCCCAGGACTGGCCAGGCGAATTCCAATCATGGCCACGATCAACAAAGGAAAAGTGAGGACGATAATGAAAAACGCACCGACGATATCGACCACCTTCTTGACAAAAAGCTGCCACGACAGTTCAGGCGTGGATCTGAAAACCAACATCGGCTTGCCACCCACGACATCAAAGCTGGGGCGGGCCACTTGTGTTCTCAGAAAAGTGGCGCCAATCCAAGCCTCCACTCCCTGAATCTCGCAGGCCTCAACTGCCCGGGCCACCCTTTCAAATTCAGTATGACCTGCCAAAAAAACCACCCGCTGCACCGACTCGTCTCGGATGAGATTTTCCAGATCCTCCACCGAGTGATTACTCAAGTCAAAATGGGAAACAACTTTCCACGCACTCGAAACCTCTGAGTCGACATCGTCCAAAAAGCTTTTCGTTTCTTCAGCATTTCCAGCAAGAACTACTCGTTCCAGAAACCCCTCGTCCCTCGCCCTTCTTCTCAGAATCCGGGTGGTCAGATTCATCCGGATGGACAGGAAAACAAACGTAAAGACAAATCCTGTTCCGAGGATGAATCGCCGCGCTCCTTCGAATTTGCCGAATACCGCAACACTTCCGACGACAAATGCCATGAGCAACACTCCTCGGAGCAGTCCGTTGAAACTCTGCCCTGTGCTCTTTGACAAAAGACGGTCATAATGACCGAATTTTTCCAACAACAATGGAGTCAACGGGACCGCCACAAAGACCGACCAAGTCATCTCCTCCAAGCCGTCTCCTCCTCCCTCCATTCCCAACAGTGTTCTGAGAGGTCCCCTCAACAACGACGCCACCACAAAAGCCAGCCAAACCAGGACTGCATCAATGATCTGCAGAACCTGAATTGAAAAGTGCTGCTTCACTCCGCGATCACTCATAATTCAAGAATCCCCCTTTGGATAGGGACGGGTCTTCTCCCTTGCCCGGATCCGCAACCACTAGAGGCAGTAATTCCTTAAGGAAACCTTCCACATGCTTCTCGGTTCCTTCTTCGTCGAGAATTTTAAGTTGTCCGGTCGGGACCCCCTGCTCCTCGTACTTTTTGGAGATGGGGCAGGAAATGGTAACATAGGCCCAGCGCTGGTCGTATCCTTTGAAGAGCCTGTCTTTGATATCCTCGCCTGTCCGCTGGTAGTGGCCCGCCATTATCTTTTCGTGGCCCAAGAAGGTGTAGTAGAAGACCCTCCAATGATAGAGGGGCTCTCCGTTCTCCAGGAACTGGGGAACCGGCTTTCCGTCGTCCCCCTCCATAGTAGCTACTGTTCGACAAACGATTTCCTTGACTGGAAATGCCTCGTCGCCGGGCAGCAACCCATTCCACTCAAAATATCGCTCGCTCACAAACTGCCAACCCTGGGCCCTCAGACAAACTTCAGGACGGTGGATACTCTGGCTCAGATCCTTTCCCGAGAATACAATCGATACCTGAACAGAAGGACTCACTTCATCTCGATGAGCATAATTCATCCTTTCGAACTCCGTATCGAGTGAGAGTACTTCCCGTTCCCGCGTGCCAGCCTCCTGGGGACGACCCACCCAATGCCCAAACTCCTCCGGAAGGTCCTTGGCCAATCTTGACGGCCTCATTTGAGAAGTCTTCGGCAGGGCCAGCACCATCCCTACGAAAGAAACCACCAAAACCAGCAAGATGATCGCTCTTTTCTTCATGGCTTGGCAGCCTCCTTCTCTAAGGGTTTGTTCACCTTTCTAACCGATCGCCTGACCTTTTTCTTTCGGCGTTCCTTGAAGTTAAGAATATAGTCAACCAGATAGAGTCCCGATAGGGCGATGGGAAAAAACAGAAGCAAACCGGCCCAATCGTGATAAGTCTTTTTGGCAAAATCCTCCATCCCGAACTGCGCTAAGAGAAGAATGGTGAAGATCCGGCCAAAGTTTCCCACGATCGCCAAGGGAAAGGACGAGGCAAACAGGAGGGCCTTCTTCCAAAGTTTCTTCTGGGTATAATTGGCATAGACCGCTGCGATCATCACCAATGCCATGAGCGAACGGATACCGCTGCATCCAGGTGCGATCTCAAGATCAACCCCCTTCACTGTGATGTTTGTGCCTGCCATTGTGAGATCCATGCCCACCAAAACTCCGAAATGGTAACACAACGTGGTGATGAGAATTTGCAGGCGTCCTGTTAAAAGGGCTTCCAGATTGGGAACGGGTATTGCGAACCAGAAAAAGAACGCAGGAAAAATCACGGCCTTGGTGACCTTCCACCCGAAACAATAATGGGAAAGGCCGATGATCACGAACGGAACTCCAATTAACGCCAAACGAGGTTGGATTGTCCGAATCGAAGCAACATAAAGAAGGAGGCCCAAACCCAAGGCAAATAATCCGAACCAGGACGGAAAAAGGACCTCCTCTTTCGTTTTCTGCCAGGCCAGCCAAATCATGACCAGAAAGGCAAAAGGAATGAATCGCCCATGGAGAAATCCAGTTTGGGAATTACAGGCATCCCAGGTCCACTTCGCCAAAGTCTTACCGGCGGTGGTCGGATACGCCGGGTAAATGAAATACATGAAAAGAAGGAGAACCAGTGCGATTCCCCCCACCACCAGAGTTGGTCTTTGAAAAGAGCCAATCCGGGCCAAGGTCAGATTCTGGGGTTGGTCTCGATCGACCAATTGGTCTACGGATTTCATCGCGTTTGATTAAGACCGATTATCAACCTCCGACAAGCTCAATCAGTGACAGCAGGTCGGGGCGTCGGAGGATAAACAACATCATCAGAGGTCCACATCTTCCGATCCTTTCCGGCTGATCTGAACTGAACCCTCTTTCCTCCCTCCCGATGAAAAAACAGGGGCACTCCAAAACGGTCCATCAATTCTCCACCTTCGCTGACCGCCGGATGTCCTGGAGGAATCCAGGCAATTCCTTCTTTGTTTTTGCCACGCAGAAATGCAGTGATTGCTTGGTTATCCGGAAGAAAATATGAATCAAAATCCTTCAAGATCAGCTGACAGTCCGTGAGCAAATCCGAGACAGCTTCAAGATCGCTGAGAGTGTCACCATTGTCATCTGCATAGATCTCCATAAATGGAGACCTAGTGATGATTCTGCGTGGTGAAAACTGTGCCCCATCAAATGCCGCCACATCTGGTTTTTGAAGCAGCTCTGAGTTCGTGTTCTCTTCAATCTCCTGATCTTGGTATTTCATCCAGCGAACCACTCCGACGACGAGCAACAGGATTGCTCCGATGGTCAACCCTCGCTTCATCCCAGATCCAGCATACCAATGGGTGGATCTTCCTCATCAAGCGCATAAAATCTTTCAATATTGGGCAACACCAGAGGGAGATTGCTCTTGGAAACCCCCATCCAAAGCGCCAGTTCGGCAAAGTACTGGTCCACGGATGTCGTAGGAACCAGCCTTCCCCGGCCACTGTCCAACGCACTTCCCAGCGAGAGCTCAGGATAGTCTCCATAGACCGACTTCCCATTCACAGCCCCTCCGATCACGAACTGATTTCCTCCCCAAGCGTGGTCACTCCCTTCTCCATTCGGAGAGAGCGTCCGCCCGAAATCTGAAGCACTGAACAAGGTTACCTTGTCCTCCAACCCCATCGTGGCGATTGCGGTCTGAAACTCGCCAATTGCCTGACTCAACTCGACAAGCATTGCCGGATGTGGTTCCAATGACGAATGGTGGTCCCAGCCTCCGGCCTTTACGAAAAAAGTCTGCCTCTTTTTGTTGAGTCCCGACCGCGCCGAAATTCCCTCAACGACATCTCTTAGCTGCATGGAAATCGGATTATCCGTGGAAAACGGAGAAGTCACAGGCTCGGCCGCAGCCAGAGCAGTTCCATACTCCTCACCTGCGGCAATAGCCTCCTTGCTCTTGGCCACAAAAGTCTTCTCGAAGACATTCCGGTATTCGGCGTCAAGGATGCTCTCAATCGCCTGCCTTCGTGGCAAGTGGCCCGGATTGTTCCAATTCGCCAAACCAGGAACACTTCCCGGGGATTTGGTGAAGACACTGGTCGTCCCACTACTCTGGAAAAGATTGATGCCGGAAAGTGAAATATTCATCGAAACCCCACTGACTCCATTGAGGTCTGTCAATAAATCCGCCAAACGCCCTCCCCAGCCTGAGCCGGGCGAACGGGTGTCAGGCAACCCGGACTGCCAGTGAAGCTGTTGGTCGGAGTGGGAGAACAAGCCTAACGGAAGTTTCGCGGTTCCCGCTTGAATCCCCGCAACCGTCGTCGGTTCAACCAAAGTCCCCACATTGGCGACAAAAGCTGCTTTCCCTTCCTCATAAAGCTCGAACAACTCAGGCATGTTCTTGTTCAACGCAAGCAGTCTTCCGTCAGGCAAGGCCTCCGAAAATTCCCTCAGATCCTCCGCCGGAAGTGCCAGACTACCGCGGGCTCCCGCATAGGCGTCATAGGCCTCCCCTCCTTTCGGGGTGAGCATATTGAACGAGTCGTTTCCTCCCGCCAAAAAGACACAAACCAGAGCCTTATAGTCCTCGTCGGGCAAATCCTCATCTGCTGCGAGAGATCCGGTCAAACGGAGATTGAACATGGAGGACAAGGCCGAAATCGAACCCACCGAGGCACAACTGGCTTCTCCTAGGAATTGTCTGCGTTTCATCTTCTTGAATCTCTTCGTGTTCCCTACCTCAAGATGCTGAACTCAGGGGAGGTCACAATCATTTGCACCGCCACCGACACTTTGTTGATATCCGTGATTTCTCTGAGAATTCGGCCCCTCGCCGCCTCCCTTGTAGTAGACGACAACTGACCGTATGTCAGCAGGGTATCAAGATGATCAATCAGACCCTCGGGATCACCCAACATCGAAAGCTCTTCCGCATAGTCAACTCCCCTGACCCAATGCCCAAGGGATGCGGTAGACTTAAGCCGGTCGTGCGTTGCCAACAGTGAACTGACGGTGGCAATCTGGAGCTCGGGTGCAACCAGCCCTTCTTCTTGTAGCGGGCCGACTGGTGAGTAATCCGGAAGATAAAAGTTAAAAACGGTGGGCGAGGACATAGCGAACTGCCCCAACTCGGTCTTCAAGGTTGGCGCGAGCACACCGTAGTCGCCGGAGTCATCGGGAAGAGCAAAAGCCCTCATGATGTGGGTCATTCTTAGCAGGGGCTCCCGGACCTTTCCCCGCACCCCGGTTCCCCGGTCAATGGTCCTGACCTCGGGATCAAAAACAATGGCCCTGATGACTCGGTCAAGATTACCATCTCCACCATTCCAGGCCGACACCACCCTTCGGATGTAAGCGGGGCTGGGATTGGATGAAGTGAGTCTCTGGATCAACAATCTCGAAATGAATGGCGCAGTATTGCGATGAGTGGATAACGCATCCAGAGCCTGTTGGACATCCTCCTCACCGGTCTGCCCTTCTGGAATCACAACTCCACCGAAAAGAACCTTCTGTCCTGATTCATGTTCTTCATCCCAAACCTTCATCGGATGAATGTAGTCATTCCCGTTGGAGGAATCATAAAAACTGGTGGCATCCTTGCCCTTGGACTTGGTGTGACTCATTCCGGTAAACACCTTGGCCAACTCTGTGATCACCGAATTATCGTAGGTCGGGATATCGTTTCCTCCGGGATCCTTCCGGCGGGTTCCGTCGAGTTCGAGTTCCCATAATCCTATTGAGAAGAGCTGCATGATCTCACGCGCAAAATTCTCGTCCGGAAAACGATTCAGCGACGGGTCAGATTTCCGGTTGTTCAAATGAGACAAATAGAATCCCATGGTCGAAGAATACGCGACATGATTCAATAGATCACGATAGCGACCAAAAGCTCCATTCACCAAAGGGTCGTAGTAGGCCGCTTGGACCAAGGCATTGTCACCGATCACGGTCCCCGGTTCGTTGTTTACAACGAAAATCTGACTCAAGGCGTATGCCATCCGGTGACGCAATTGATCAGGAGATATCAGCACCGCCCTCCACCATCCGTGCCTCCAATAAATCGCACTGATCGGCTGTCCGGTTCTGAACATATGATAACGGGTTTCGACGGGTGCCATTTCGAGTTGGCTTTCGACCCAACCGGTCATTCCCGACGTCATCACTTCGCTGATCGATTCATCAGTTGGCCCGAACGATGTCTGAACCAGAAACCGAGAGGCTTCATCAGCATCCGGAAGACGCTGAGGGATGGTCTTCCCGTCGATCAGAGTGACCCCTTCAGGACTTTCGAGAAGTCGAATCACGTTCTCATAATCTGGAACCGTCTCCGATCCGGAACCATACAAGCTCTGGTCACTCCATCCCAGAAGCGATTCTTCCCAAGCAGACACTCCGTCCTTGTCATCATCGTTGTCACGTACGGTGAGTCGATACATCGCCGCCTCTCCCGGAAGGGGAATCTGAATCAATCGTATCCCCTCCATGGTCGACGGCGTAAGTTCAGCCACCGGCTCCCAACTGTCCCCATTCCATATCTGAACCGTGTAAATCTTGCCGGGCATTCCACTCCACGTGAGTTCCACCAGGCCATCTCCGTCCCTAATCACCGGGGCCTCAAGCCGCAAAACACTCTCCGCATCAAAGGGATCGGTTCCACAAATGGCCTCGTCCAAATTGGAAATTCCATCACCGTCCGAGTCAGTCTCATCAACAGCGATCCCCGGATACTGCCCCTCCCACAACTCAGAGGCACCATTACCATCCAAATCAACCATCCCGTGACAAGTCAGGCATAGACAACCGAACAACAGCACAATGGCATTGCACTGAAAAAAGTTCTTCTTAGTTTCGTTCATCTCTTGCATCAGGGTTATTGATCGGTCGCGGACGGGCCAAAAAAACTAACCCCAAACAATTCCCCCGTCAATCCATCGGAGACTTGGCAAAGACCCTTCCATACAACTCTCTGGATTTCTGGGCCACCGCTTCCCAAGTGAGGTTTTCCAGTACGAAGCGTCGCCCTCTTTCGCCCATCTCCTCGAGATGATCGCGCATTTCCCATGCCGACTCCAGTCCATCGGCAATTTCCCCGACCTCTGGAGCTACCACAAAACCAGCATCAGCCCGGCCCACAAAACCCGATATACCCGCCTCACTGGACACCAGGACAGGCCTTCCTGCCAACATGGCCTCCACCAAAGTCAGTCCGAAGCCATCAAACCTCGAGCACAAAACAGAAAGGTCGGCCCGTGAGTGGATCCTGAGCGAATGCTCTTCGAGGCGTCCGGTGAACTCAATCCGGTCCCCGAGACTCAACTGATCGGCCAGCGACTCCAAAAACTCGCGATCTTCCCAATCGTTCCCGCTAAGGACCAATCTGAATCGACTTTCAGGAGTTCGTCTCGATGCAAATTCGGCAAAACCGCGTATCAACAGATCGAGCCCTTTATGATTCCGGTCCATCCGGCCCAGATATTGAATGACAAAGTCGTCTTCCTTCCCAGGGGCCCGGGTCTCTGAACCTATTTTTTCAAGATCAGAAGGATCACACCCGTTTGCAATTGTATACACCTGCACCTTGCAGCCCAGTTCCCTCAATGGCACTTCATGGGCCTTTGCCAACAATTGAACGGCAGCCGCATTTTCGATGACCCATTTTTCGCACAAATGCCAGTAGACGAATTTTCGAACGGCATGGTGTCTCCTGAGACTCTTCACGTAAGGATCGTGTGGCATGAAGATGTAGGGAATGTCCCGTCGCCTGAGCGCCTTGGCCAATGCATAAACCTGGGGGCTATACGTTCCATGCAGGACCGCTCCGTCCAACTTCAATGTTCCACAATCCAACGCTTCCAAGAACTCTTCAGGCAAGTCAAAGGGGTGACGGTTGCGATGGGGAAACTTAAGCAACAAAGGCCCCTCTCCCGCATCCGGAACTCTGGAAGGCTTGCTTCGGAATGAGATTACCGGCACCTCAATATCATCCAGGGTGCGAAATGCTTTGCCCAACCCACGGCAGAAGCTCGTGAGACCTTCCTGTCCGGGATAATAGGACAAAATATGTGCCACCCTCATCATCGGGTTCGCTTCTTCAATTCACTCAAGATGTGTCCAAGGACCTCGTCGGCCACCTCCTCCACAGTATTACCACAATCGACCAAAACCCCTCTCTCGCCCACCTCCTCAGCGACACTCCGGTAACTCTCCAACTGCATCTCCAGTTCGCGTCGGGAAACCTCCTCTTTTCGGGAAAGGATCGTCTCGGCAGAAGCATGCAAAACTAAGATACGGTCTGGTTTGGGAAGAAACCGGAACACCCACCGAGCGAGTCCGGTTCCCGCCCCATACCGATACCTTTTCGGATCCGCCAGAAGATCGAGGTAAAAGCGATCCGAAAAGACCATCTCTCTCTTGGCTCTCAAATGGAACAAGTAACGAAATGAGGCCCACCACCAATATAAGAGGATCTTGCAAAGTTGCAGCCACGATAAAAAAACCGATTTGGCAGCCTGAGCATGAGGGTCGGTTACAGTTCCGTGGGAAGTCGTTGTTCCAAGACTGAGCTCCGGAAGCCAATGCACCACGAAAATTTTCAACCGAGACATTCGGATCTTCTCATTCAACTTTTGGATGACAGTTGATTTCCCGCTCCCATCAGGGCCCAGCAACCCGATCCAGGGAAATGGCAGACATCGGTGAAACTTCCACTCGCACCACCAATGGGAAACCGCATTCCCCGCCGTCCAAAAGGGACTGCGAAAAAGACGTCGAGAAGCCAGTTTTAGACGCATCCAGGTTACCCAGTGGGTTGCCACCGCTGCATCACCCCGTTCGGCGATTCGATATAGCTTATCTCCGAGCTTACGGCCAAAAGATGTCTCCAGACACTCCCGAAAACGAGCCTCGTCCTCCCTTGCTGCCAACTGGATGAATTCCCGGTAACGTCGATCAAAGCGGCGCCCCCATAGCAATCCGGTCATCCAGGCGATATAGGCGTCGTGCCCGAGCGCTGGCCTTGGGATACCATCGTCACCTGTTTCGACAGCATCCCAAAACGTATCCTGATCCAAATACTCGAAACCATTCCACTCGAAAACCGGAAGTAAATCACACTGTCCCCATTCAAAGTAATGTTGGATGACATATTGCCTTGGAATCCTCAACCAGGCATCACCATACAGAGTCTCGCACGCCGCCACCGCCTTCTCGCGATCCCTGACGGCAATATCCCAATCGCTATATTTTCCGTGTTTCAATCCGCCTCTCTTGAAGCGAAGAAACGCCACGTTGCCCTCGTTTGACTTAACAAACCGGGCCAACCCTTCCTGAGAACGCAAGTTCATCATTCAATTTCCGGACCCCAAACCCTTTTCCCCGGGCAACTGGATTAACGGAACCAGCCTCCGATAGGCTCTTTTGAGAACAAACTTCTTCAATCCATAGATCGCAATCAAAAAGCCATCAACGAACAAGACCCATGGCGGCCGCGTCACCTTGTGCCACCCATAGGCCCTGCGGATCGCAATGGACTCGGCGTACTGCTTTTGAAGCACCAGTTCTTCTGAAGCGTTACTGCATTCCTTATGGCGGAAACTCAAGTTCATGCCGTGAATTCTGAAATCCGCCAACACCGCATGCATATAGGTGAACTTCTTTCCAAGAACCGCGAGTCTGTTGTAGTACTCGCCATCCATGACATACTTGAAGCCAATATCAAGGTGCAGCCCCTCGGCAATGATTGTCGAGTTACGATAAAATGCGGATGTCGAACCAATATAGCACCCGGCATAGCATAGGATGGATTTCTGGAACGGGAAAATGGTCATTGAACGCATGTACTTTCCGTCCTTGTCGATGAAGTCCCAACCACCATAAATCACGTCGGCGTCGTCCTTGCCCTCCGCAAACTCCAGAACTGCCCGCAAAGCACCTGCTTTCAGACGATCATCCGTGTTTAACCACATCACCCACCTACCCCTTGCTTTGGCGAACCCTTTGTTGATAGCGTCGCTCATGCCTTCATCTGGTTCCTGGACAAACTCCGCATGAGGAAAATCCGCTACTACCTCGGCCGTGTTGTCTGTCGAACCCCCGTCAAAGATCAAGTGCTCGAAAGTTACTCCTTTCTGACAAGCAACGCTCTCAAGACATTCCCGGATGTAGTGCCCGTAATTGTAGCTGGCAGTTACGATGGTGAAATCCGGAGCATCATCCGCTTCTCTTCTGCTTTCAACCTTTGTCATTTTTGCTTCAGTCACTTTGCCTCAAAACACCGGGCAAGCAGCGGTCGTTCTCCCCACCCCTCTCCAGAATGATCACTCAGCTGATTTGCCGGATAATCCGTCCCGATAAGCTTGGTCCAATTCCCGGGCAACTCTATCCCAGCTGAATTCAGCGGCCCGCTCTATCGCCGCAGCCTCGATGGTCGGCCAGCTCCGCCGGCGCTCTTCCAGAGCCATAATTCGATCTGCCAATCCGGAAACAATGGAGTCACGGCTGCCCGGCTTGACTTTCTGTCCGCAATCCTCCGTGACAATCATACCGGGACCAGCCCAGTCCAGACAGATGACCTGTCGACCGAGGGCCAACGATTCCAGAACTGACTGGCCAAAGGCCTCATTGACCGCCGGATGAATCAAGGCATCCGACTTCCTCATCTCATCATAAACATCTTCAAGCGTTGGAAGCTTGCCGAGGAACCTGACCCTGCTCTCGAGACCGAGCTTCCTGACAAGTTTCCTCAATGATCTCAACTCGGGACCTTCCTGAAGAATCGTCAACTCCACATCCAGTCCTCTTTTCACTGCCAGGGCCAATGCATCCACAGATAAATCGACTCCTTTCCAATGAACCAATCGACTCGCACTCACCAATCGCAGCGGACCTTCCGGTGCAACGCTTTCCGCGGGGTGCGCTTTGACATAAGCGGCCACTTCATCATTCCCGCATCCCGACTGGGGAACCAAACGAACGTCACGCGCACCGAGTTCGCCAAGCGAGCGCACTGATTCCGAAGTAGCACCAAGAGCCACCGAACAGGCAGTGTAAGTTCTTCGAGTCGATTCCAGCCCACAACCAAATCGATAAAGGGCCTCTCTCAATCGGTCGCGAATCCAAAGTCGAGGGGCAAGGTCTCCAATCAATTCCGGAGGACTCATCTCTGCTCCTCCAACCGGGCCCACCACAAGAGGGATGCCGAAATTGGACAACGAAGTTGCAGGAAGAATACTTCCAAAGGTCAAATGGTGCACCAAGTCCACATGATGATTCTGCAAGTATTTCTCGGCAGCGGCATGCATCTTGCGCTGCCAGAGAAGATAAAACGCCTTGAGGCCCCATGCGCCCCGTTTCAAAGAGGAAATCCAATCAGGGGGATCAACGTAGATCCATTGGACTCCTTCGACACGGGGATCCCGGCTGGCCTCGATCGCCGGACGATGTTTTGTCCGGGTGATTACCGTCAGGTCATACCCATAGTTCCCAGCCAGATAGGCAACCAGATTCCAGCCGACGCCAGGCTCGGCTCCTCGCTCCGGGGCGCAGGCATACGCAGAAATCAGGACCCTCTCTCGAGGTTGGGGAGAATTTGTCATTTGATATCTAACAATCACCGCGGCAACACCGGATCAAACGTGCTACCATGATCAGGGTTGAAGGTTATTCAATTCTGCGGAGCAAGCTCCAGTCTATTCTTGAGGACATCAAGCTCCAGCTCCACATCAATACCGGTCTTTTCGGCAGCACACCCAAATCCCAGAGCCATCCATAAATTGAGCTCGCTCCAACCACATGCGGTCAAGTACTTCTCCACCCGTGTTATCTTTGCCCTTTTCTCGATGGCTTCGATCAACTCCTTTCCCGCAAGCCCCTCGACCAATTTGCCTTCCATAATCAATCCATGAATCAGATCCAGTCCTCCCACTCCATCCTCACAACCCCATTCCCAATCAATGGCCACGAGCTTTTCTCCATCACAACGAAGATTCCACAACGTAAAATCTCCATGGTTCAACGCCTGTCTTACTACCAGTTTTTCCAACTTGACTCCAACAACCTCAGGTAGTCTTCCGAGAACCGGCTCCAACCAATTCAATTCATTGATGCGAATCCTTTCCGGTCGCAACCATCCCTCCAGCAGATCAAGAACCGGAAAGTCAGTCAGAGATCCGGGCCCCTGACCAGGAAGATGCCTCGTTGAGAAGGCCGCCCAATCTTTCCCCCTATCCCTCTCCAAAATCCCGGGGACACCCGAAAATTTTTTCGCCAATCGCTCAAGACTTTCGCCCTCTGTAATCACCGGTTTCAAGTCCTCTCCGATTGCCAGCTTGGTGACTTTCATCCTTCCGTCCTTCTCCTTGCTTAACAAGATGCAACGCAACCCGTGAGAGGGATTACATCCCAAGAACCCCAGATTATGCTCGTCGTTCAACCAGGGGATTTGGGCTGCTCCCTCTCCCATGCGATTTTTTAAAAACGACAAGGCCCCGGTCTTGAGAGCGATGTGATACATCAGGGTCATCAATTTAGCTTTTGCCTTCATAGGCCGGTAAAGACCTAAAACTCCTGCGGCTAGCTCGGGGTCATCAGGAAGGCCAAAAGCAATCCGACCTCCCATCGTCACCACCCGCAATCGCCGATCGCCAAGAGCCACTCTCTGCAACTCCGGCAAAACGTGAGCAAGATCACGATTCCAGCTGGTGAATCTCATTGGGTCTATAATCCAGCTTTGGCCAAGCCATCTTCAATCCTTTGAATGAATTGCCCGGGAGTGAAGCGCTTCCGGAAATAATCGATCGCCATTTCCTCCCGATTCGTCGAATCTTCCGGACTCTCCAGATGGCGGCCCAAGGCCTCGGCATACTGATCGGGACTCCTGATGTCGCAAAGGGTCACCACCTCACAGTCTCCAACCAGGGCAGGAATACCTGCCCATCGAGTGCTCACAACCGGCAAACCCGCCCCCAAGGCTTCCATCAGGACAATGGGAGAAGCTTCCGAGCTGTAGTGGGACGGAAAGAAAAACACGTCGGAAGAACGGAAAGCATCCCACTTGGCCTCACCCGTGAGCTGGCCACGAAAATCCACCCACTCCTTGAGCTCGTGATCGTCTACAAAGGATTCACACTCTCTTCTAAACTCATCATCGGACCACTTCCCAACGATGGCGAAACACATTCGGTCCATTCCCCGTTCCTTCATCAGCTTTGCAGTCCTGAGAATCTCCATGATCCCCTTCCCTTCCATCAGGCTACCCACAAAGAGTGCAGTAAACGGACCTTTGCCATGCGAGGGACGGCGCGAGAACTCCGGAACTTCTGCGGCACATGGACACCAGAGGGATTCCCGAGCCTCGAAAACTTCTTTGGCGGTGACCTTCTCCTGTGCCACTTCAAGGGAAATATCCGCCCCATGATATGCAAATTTTGCCAGCCAACTCCTGACCCTGGACTTTTGGACAAACGCCGGCAACCCGCTTGCGTGAAAGATGAAAGCAGTTCCCCGGGCAAATGGCCTTGTTCTCATCAAAAAATAAACGTCGCGCAAAAAAGGAAGCCACGAGGCACTGGCAGGCGGATACAACATCACAGTCCCGGGACTTTCCTTCAATTTTCGCCGAACTTCCCAAGTAAGGCTGAAAAGATGACCAATCTTGCTCCAATGAAATTTACCAACCTCATCAATACCCTCGCTGTAAGCCATCCGCACCGAATCAGTCTCCCAATTCGGCCAATCATGATCGACCAACATCTTCGTTGCCACAGCCTGACCATGCCAAGGGGGCGGGGTCTGCCCGACAATCAACAACCTCTTTCTCTCCTTATCCATCTTGTTCGTCTCTACAAACTACATTCTCATATGCTTCCTGCATTCTGGCCCGCTTCCCTTCCCACGAATAATCTCCACCCAAACGCTCACGAGCCATCCCGCCATGCTTGGCAAGAAGCTCTCTGTTGCTGGAATACTTTTTTACCGCCTCCCGGAGATCCAGACAAACGCCTTGGATCTCCTGATCCACCTCCACCAAGACTCCACACTGATCATTGATGCTGAGAGCCGGACCACCTCGTTTCAGAGCGACCGCAGGAAGCCCGAATGAAAAAGCCTCCAAAATTGAAAGCCCCCCGCTCTCATAAAGACTGGGAGCTACCAACAAATCATGAGTCAAATAAATCTCTGGAAGCTTGGGCCTGGCGACAAACCCCTTGAAATGAACGCGGTCTTCCAAGTCCATCTTCGCCACAAGCTCTCTCAGACGTTTCTCCAACGGGCCGCTGCCCACCACGGTCAGGATCGCTTCCTTCTTTGGCAGCCCCCTCATTGCTTCAAAAATGAACTGCAATCCTTTCAAATGATGTAATCGTCCGACGAATAGCAGTCGTAACGGCTGCCCGGGCGGACTGAAGTCCATACGACATTCCTTCTGAGGAACCATCCCCACCGTGGGAAGAATCTTCGCAGGAATCCCGTTCCTTTTAAAGGCTTCACCAGTTCCCGGTGTTGACGCGAAGGCCATTCCACCCGATTTCACGGATGGATCAATCCAAGGAAGCAAACGGATGGCAAACCCGGTACTCCAGTTGCGGACCTTCTCGCGAATGATCGAATGCCATGAACCTAGATGACCTAAGAGGTGATCCGGCGCAGTATCCGCGCCTCCCACAGGCCCCCAGATGACTGGCCTGCCTGTCAGGAAAACGGGCATCCGGAAGGAAGCAAAAGTGACATGGTGAATTAAATCGACCGAATGAACTTCGAGCAATTGCGAAACCTTCTTCCGAAGACTCCACTGCCACATGGTATAGTAGGGCAGCATCAACCAGGAGAACCTTCGTTTCAAACGGCGGAACGTAGGCCAGAACTCATGGTAAACAAAAGTAACCCCCTGGCAGATGTCCGGATGCTTCTCCAGAAACGGCTCGATATGTTTTCGGTTTTTCTCCTGGGTCACCACAATCACATCATTATCGCGCGACATCATCCGGGCCCAACGCCAACCGACCTCGGGCTCCGAACCCTCTTCGGGCTCGCAGGCGAAAGCCGACATCAGGACCTTTATCCGTCGATTCTCTTCCATCCCTGATAGTGTGCGGTTCGCTCAACCAAGAATTGCAGGGCCTCGACACCCGAAGCTCTTCCGGCCCAGCACCTGAGACGTCTCAGAATCCACCGTTTCCATGCCGGAGTATTTCCCGGCTTTTCCAAAACAAGCGTCGATCCAAGAACCTTACGGAGTGGCACTTTCTCTCTCCCGACCTCGCGAAAACACGGCGAGAGGCCCATCCTGTAATCTTCCAGATCCTTCTCGTCGACCTCCAACCACAACCCTCTTGGCGCCATCAGCCTTCTGAACTTCAGCTGTAGTTCCCTCCATGACCACTTCCGCTTTGCAAGGCAACGGCGCAGCTCCCTCAACGACCTGCTAATGGGTTCCTCAGTCCAAGATTCCAGTTCCACCCCGTGATTCTTCGCCAGCCAATCTCGCAAGCGGTGACCATGTTGCTGCCAGAGTGGTCCCAAATTCTCCATGGTTTCAGCAATCTCTTTCTTTTTGGCTGCCGCCTTCGAGAACCGATAGGCCAACTCGGGATAACCTCCGGCGGCCCGGCCTCCCCAATCAAGCTGCCTGGACCCATCAACCAACTCCGACGCCCTCAACACCAAATGACCGCGGACGCGATAATCCAAACAGAGGTCCAATAGAAGAAACTCCGTGCCCCCGTCCTTGGGACCACTTACGATATAGGCACACGTTTGTTCATGCTCAAGAATCTGGATGATTCTCCATTCAACTTTCTTGAGGAAATCTCTCAGTCGGTCGATGACTTCCCTCAGACTCTCTGCATCCACACAAAAATCGATATCGCCTCCATCTTCGAAATCGAAATGATGCAGGATCACACAAGGTTGCTCACTGTTTTCTAGTGCCCGGAAGACACTTCTTGCAGTCTCAACCGAAGGCGGAACGTTTGTCATTGCCACAGGACAAAAATTGATGGCAGCTCCTTCGCAAACTCAGCTGTTGAACGTTGCTGGTCCGTCCGGACGAGCAAACCCGCATCCCCTTAACCCAGGGCTCTAAATATCGGCGACATTGGTGACAGCAACCTGCTTTTCCTCTTCCTCTCCGTGATTCCTGGGGTTCCTGAGCCAGGCCTCAAGTCCAAAGAGAATCCCCATTTTCCAAGAGATGGACCAATAACTTACTGCCGCGTGTCCAAACTGCCATGACCTCAGAATGTCGCCCATCACCACAAGAAGCAAAGTCGCCGTCAAGACCCACTGAGCGCTGGTTTTTTCCAGAACCCTAAGCAGAAATCTCGCTTTCTTGATAAAGACCGCCCAAATCAGGATCCAGAAGAACAGGGCAGGCAAACCGAAATCAGCAGGAATTCCCAGCCAGGTATTGTGCCAGGATGAAGTCTCAGCCGCTCGGACTCCTCCCGGGTGATCATCGGTAGTAAGAACGAGATCAGGACGGTTTTCGATCAGATACAAGCGCTCGAAATCCACTTTGAAACCCTCTCCAATCAGTGGCCGCTCCTTGATTTCCTTGATTGCCCATCGGTTAATCGTCTCCCGGAATTCATTGGAAGTCGAAGTTTGCACCTCGTAGTCGAGACCTCCGATATCAGGGATGACCGCCACAATGCGCTGGGTTGCTTTTGGAAGGGGGATTCCCGAAGTATGAGCCGCCACCAAACAGGCAAAGCCCAATGATGCCATCATTCCAATGGCCATTGCTGAAAGATACTCCCTTTTGATCAAGGCGGCAAAGGCCGGGTAAGCCAACACCAGAACTGCCAAAGATCTCTTGCCCGAGACTAATACCATAACATAGAGAACCAGTAGGATCACCAGAATCTTGAATTGCTTGGGATGAATAAGATCAGTCAGAGAATACCGCGCAAAAATCAACGGGACGATGAAAGCAGGGGGAAGCGCCAGAAGCTGGGCCCACGAATAAAAGCCCTCGGTTCCCATCCCCCTTGATGCCGTGAGGTAGGAAATCTCGGGAACAAAAGCACCAAGGAGTTTGAATGCCGTTTCCAACAAGACACCAATAATCAGATAGATGATCAGCCGTCTGGAATCCTTCTCGTTGATCTCAACATTGCCGATGATGAAGAAGGCGATGAAGGCCAGCCCAACCGTCAGGTAGTCCCGTCCTCCTCCTGTCGTTCCCCCTGCCATCAACAACCCCACCGGGTTCAGAAAAAAGATCACCACAGCCCACCCAGCATAGGCATACATGGGGAGCCCTCCCGGCAGAAGCAAACTGATCTTTTTACGCTCGGCGACCCAGTAAAGGGCCACAAACACAAGGGAGGCTAAAATCCACAACTCACCCAGCTTCAAGGACGCGACAAAAATCGAGATCGCCGGCAAATCCGACGTCATGGTCAACGGGATCAGAATCCAGAATTTTGACCTGAGGGTATTCAGAAGAACAAGACCCACCGTAAAGATCAAAATCAGATAGGCCTCCAGGAAGCTTCCTTGAGCAATATAGCTCCCCAGGAGCATGGACATAAAGACGGCCACAATCAGGATAATGATCACATTGATTGCAACCGCTCCCCGCCGAAGATTCATTCGATTCCTAAATTGTTTCATAATTGCTATAAAATCTGGGTTCGGAGAGAAGCCGGCCTTCCTAATCCGGTTGATCGCGTGGAATCAACATTACAAGCCAACCTCCAGGATGTGATGAACATCTTCTTCATCTCAATTCTCTCCAAGAATGTCCAATAGCTCCGAGATCACCCGATCTTGATCCTGAAGTGACAATCCATGACTGCATGGCAATGAAATGGCGGATTCGACTAGTCGGCAGCCAAACCGGAGACCATCGCTCCAGACCTCGGATTCTAAATAAGGCAACCGGGGCAGCGGATGCCAGATCGGACGACTCTGGATTCCCCGGGACGCCAATTCCTCGACAACCTCTTTCGATGGCCTGTCCAGATTCACGGTGTATAACCAGAATGAGCTGAGACAATTCATTGGCTCGGGATGCAGGGTCACTCCTGAACGACCTTCAAGCGCTGCCCCATATCGGGCTGCAAGTTGACGCTTCTTTGCGACTCGCTCACCCAGCGTCTCGATCTGTGCCACCCCCATGGCAGCGGCCGTGTTCGTTAGTCGGTAGTTGAACCCCAACTCATCGTGAAAAAAACTCACCGGGTCCGGCTTGGCTGTGGTGGAAAGATGCCTGGTCCGCGCCGCGACATCCGCATCGTTGGAAATAATCGCGCCCCCTCCCCCGGTTGTGATGATTTTGTTGCCATTGAAACTGGTTCCAAGAAATCTTCTGGATTCATCCATTGTTCCAAGAGGGGCCGCCATCTCCCGATCCAGAAACCTTGCACCAAGACATTCCGCCGCATCTTCGACCATAGGAAGATCGAAATCATCACAAACTTTCCCGATTGCTCGGGAATCGGCCATGCCACCGAGGAGATGCACCGGCAAGATGCATGTCACCGGACGACCAGTCCTAGGATTCAAAAGTCTACCTCCCTTCTCCCTCTCGCAAGACTCGAGAAACCGGCGGATTCGGTCAGCCGAAATCTGCCAGTCCGATGACTCGATATCGAGGAAACAAGGCCAAGCTCCGAGATACCGGACCGCATTGGCAGGAGCCACAAAACTAATCCCCGGCATCACGACTTCGTCGCCAGGCTGAACTCCGGCGAGGACCAAGGCCAAATGAAGGGCCGCTGTCCCCGAATTCACCGCCACGGCGTGTGCCGCTCCGCACGACGACGCCACTTCCTCCTCGAATCGACCCACATAGGCCCCGGCATAGGACACCCAATTTGAATCAAAGCACTCGCTGACCAAAACCTTCTCTCCCCCGGTCATTTCCGGAATACAAAGAGGGATGTAATCGACACTCATCAAGACAGATCTATTTTTAACACTTCGGCTGCAACTCGTTTAAAACGTTGTCGACTCCAGTCGTCGGTTCAACAAAAATAGCCTGCGTAATCGGTTCAGATCAAATCACGCCTAGACGTTGTAGATGTCCACCTTGTAGCGGGAAAGATTTTCCGGATCAGAAAACCAGGCGATGGTCTCCTTCAACCCGTCCTCCAGGGAAAACCGCTGTTTCCAATCGGTAAGGCGGGTGATTTTTTCTTTCGATCCGAACAGACGTTCAACTTCGCTTTTTCCAGGGCGGATCCGTTCTTCGTCAGAGACTATTGTCGACTCCGGGCGAATCAAGTCCACCAGGTTCTGGGCAAGGTCTCCGATCGAGATTTCACTCTCAGTCGCGATATTGATCTCCTCACCTACGGTTTCGTCACTTTCAGCAATCGCAATGAATCCGGCGACGGTATCTTTCACATAAACGAGGTCACGGGTCGGGGACAGGCTTCCCAATTTGATCTCATCCTTGCCCGCAAGAAGCTGAGAAATGATGGTCGGAATGACAGCCCTTGCCGATTGGCGCGGCCCGAATGTATTGAACGGTCTCACAATGGTGACCGGAGTTTCAAAGGACCGATAGTAGCTCTCGGCAAGGCGGTCGGCTCCGATCTTGGTGGCGGAATAGGGTGACTGGCCTTGATAGGGATGCTTCTCGTCAATCGGAACATATTGGGCCGTTCCGTAAACCTCTGAAGTCGAGGTGACGAGGACCTTGGACGGCTTGTGAAGCTTGGCTTCCTCCAGCACATTCAAGGTTCCCGAGATATTGGTCCCCACATAGCTTTCCGGAGACTGATAGCTGTAGGGAATTCCGATCAACGCCGCCAAATGGAAGACCACATCAATCCCCGGCATGAGGCTGGCCACGGTTCCGCGGTCGCGGATATCTCCAGTGATCACCTCGGCCCGGGAAAGGGATTCCGGCGGGAGACTGTCAAGCCAGCCCCACGAATTGAAGGAATTGTAATAGGCTAGCGCACGCACCTTGGCACCTGCCGCCAGAAGCCCTTCTACCAAATGGCTCCCGATAAAGCCGTCGGCACCAGTCACTAAAACCCGTTTGTTTTCAATCTTCATCATTTTTCTTTATGAATCTTCTCCTCGTGCTTCTGCAAGCTGCCTAGGTTCACCCACATCAATCCACTCATCCACACGGTGAGAGGCCACCGTATCACCTTTCGCGAGCGCTGATTCCAACAGTTGCGTCATCGGAAAAAACTCACATGGGACCTGACGAAAGTAACTCGGAGATATTGCGTAGATTCCAGTATTGATGGTTCTCACCAATGTGGGCTTCTCCTCCAGCTCCTCAATACACCCGTCCCTTGTTTTGACACAACCGAAGGGCACCGAGTGCCGATACTCCTGAACCCCCACGGTAATTGCTGCCTGCTTCTCATCATGGGTTTTTAGAAAAGCATCAATATCAAACTGCGAAATCAAATCTCCATTCATCACTAGGATGGGGTCTTCAAGAGAGTCCGGCAGCAGAGACAAAGCGCCCCCCGAACCCATGGGCTCGGTTTCGCGCAAGTACGAAATCTCGCACCCAAACCGCCGTCCATCTCCGAAGTGTTTCTCAATAACCTCAGACAAGTAATTGACTGAAAGAAAAATATTGGAAATCCCAGAACCCACAAGCTGGTGAATAATCCGCTCCAGAATGGGTCTCCCAGCAACCTTTATCATGGGCTTCGGCAAGGCGCGAGTCAGTTCTCCCAGACGGGTTCCTTTGCCTCCAGCCATCACCACCGCCGCATTGCTCCGTTGCTTTACTGATAGGAAATCAGTCAAAAGATGAATCCCCACCAGCTTCCCCTCATCATCGAGAACCGGCACCTGCTCAAACTCCCTCGCCAGCATACTGTCGAGAACATCTGCTCGCGGCGTCGACAGGCTCACCGAAAAGAAGTCCTGATTGACGACCGGAACCAATGGATCGTCCAAAGACATCCCCTTAATGAGACCTCTTCGAATATCTCCATCGGTGATGATTCCAATCACCTTTCGGCGTTGATCCTCAACCACCGCCAATTGAAGCGCACCACGATCAATGGCCCGCATCCCCTCGATCAGTGATGCCTGACTCGCAACAGTCAAGTCCTCTAGTTCAGTCTTTTGCAACCGCATAAATGTGTTCTGGCTCACCCTTCGCCCCGGGCATCCCCAAGATATTTCCGCAACCTTTCCGCCGCAAGCGTGATCGCAGAACCGTGATTCGCTATCGCTTTTTCGACCGAATCCTGGGTTGGCACCTCCCCCTTGACCGTAGAAGCCAACCAACGACGAAGGTCATCCTCGTCTCTTGCAATAAATTCAGGTGACACGAACGCCGTCCCGATACGCTGCTCAAGTCGGGTTGGGAGATACTGGAGATGGGGTATTCCCTGACTTATCGCGTGAGCCAGCGCAGAAGAGTTTACAGTAATAACTGCAGTCGCCAAGGATACATCATCTTCGACCGTTGCTCCTTCGGCTGAATACTCATAGACGACGTTCAGATCCTGCAAATATCCAGAAACTGTCTCTCGACATTCTCTAACTATATCTGGGTGATCCCGAGGGTGGGAGCGAATGTGCAGTATCCAATCAGGGGCTACTTCTCTAATTGAAGTTCCAACGTGCAAAACAATCTCCTTGTAAACCAAATCCTCCCATACTGCTGCACCCGTCCATTGTAGAAGCACCAAAATTCGTGGAGCACCGCTGCTTGTCATCCCAGAAAAACGCTTTCCGGCCATCTCGGTTTCCAAATTACCCAAATTGACAATCCTAGAAGAATCAGCACCAAACTTCTTCAGCATCCGAGTTGAGCTCTGGCCCCAGGACCAAAACTCAGCTGCCGCAAAAGGGGCATTGTGTGGACCAGGAGTGCCATGCTGCATCAATACGGTATGCACACCGTGCATCCTTGCTGCGGCAATGAACGGTGCAGATGGCTTCACAACATCATTAATCGTCAAAACCACACCGATCCTATGTTCAACAAGCCACTTTGCCGCCAAAGCAATTTCCATACCCAAGCTTAAACTACGTAGGCGTAACTTCCATTTCCAAGAGCGCCCCCAGAGAACTTTGAGCCCAGTGCGGCACTCCGGTATCGACAAAACTCGGTCCTCGTACGCCCGGAAAAAAGAAATACCAGCTTTAAAGTGCTTCAATCCGTAGAAGGAACATTTTAGGTGTCTTCTCCAATCCAAGATGCAGAAACTGTCGAGTTCTCGAGGGTTGTCCCCAAAAGACTTCAGGAAGAAAATCCGGGCCTCGGGTTCAATTTTCGCAACCTCATTGGCAACCTTGAGGCACGACCCGAGACAATAGCTGGTTGCGATATTTGGAATAAATAGAATGTTTTCCCCACGTGTATCGTTTCGATCACTACTTGGCGAAATCTCGCAGTAACGGTTCGCCAGATTTTCTTCCGAGCAAGCAACAGAAACTTTGTCTAGGATCGCTGAAAGGTAGCGGGTCATCGCTAAATACCCGCTGTTTAATGAGTGCAGGTCAGAGAAATGATGGCAGAAGAATTTCCACCACTCGTCGAACCCTCGTATATTGTGAGAACCTTTCACCGATAATCTCAAAAAGGTTTGTTGTTTATATTAGCGTGGAACATCATGGAAATGTTTCTTGAGAATCCCCTCATCAAGGGGACAAGAACGAAGAATCTCAAAGACTGCCTGGGAAGCACCTCCCGTGCCGTATGGATTGATCGACTCCTCTTTCCTAAGGGTGAAGTCCTCACTCAGTACATCCTGAAGGCTTCGCTCAATCTCTTCGGCCAGAGGCTCACAACAGACGACACTGCTCGCCATCAACCTTCCCTTCTGCCGATCTCCGATATTCACGGTCCCAATCTTGAAGCTGGGCGCTTCACTAATCCCACTTGAGGAATTCCCAACAACCGCATCGACATACTGCAAAGCGGACCAGTATCTCAGCTGCCCCAGAGAAGTGGCAGCCATCGCCCTTAACCCCAACTGGTCCACAAACTCATCCACTTTCTTCGCTATCACCCTCCCATCGGTATCAGCGTTGGGCATCGTAAAAACAAAATGAACGCTTTCGTCCATCCTTCCACAAGCTTCAAGCAACGCATCAATCTGCTGCTCACTTGAATTGTGCTCCAACGTGACGGGATGAAAGGTCACCAGAAGCGTTTTCTGCCCAAACTTGAAATCCAGCTGCCGTTCCAATTCTTCCCGAGAAAGAAGTTTTGCCTGCTTGATCGCATCGATTCCAAATCCCCCAACATTATGGACCCGGGATGGTTCCTCACCCAACTGAAGCACTCTCGAACGATACTCTTCAGCAGCGACAAAATGTAAATGGGACATCTTTGTAACCGCATGCCTGATACCCTCGTCAAACGCGCCTTCAGTCGTTTCTCCTCCATGCAGGTGCGCGATGGGGATCCGGGCATAGAGCGATGCGATCGCGGCGGCCAAAATCTCAAATCGATCACCCAACAACACCACGAGGTCCGGTCGCAAGTCGGCGAACGCATCGGCAAACCCAATCACCCCAAGCCCCGTCGATTTCCCGATCCCAGTAGCAGTATCCGACGAGAGGAGCGTTTCCACTTTTCGGTCAATGGCGAATCCGTCTGCTTCAATTTCCTGATAGGTCAACCCAAACTCAGGAGAAAGGTGCATTCCGGTAGCAACGAGCTGCAACACAGTCTCCTCCGCTTCCTTGAGACAACCCATCAAGGGTTTCAGTTGCCCATACTCAGCCCTCGTCCCAGTGACAACGCAGATTTTTCTCTTGTTCATACCTTGTCGTAAAAAATCTAATGTTCAGAAATTTGGCTCCAAGTTGACTGGAACTTAGAAAGATCAATCTCGAATCGAGCACGAGATCCAAAATCACAAAGCTCAATCACCGAAGAATCAAGGCCCCTCCAACCTGCCACACGTTCGGCCAACTCAAGATACGTCAGGGACTCATCGCCCACATTGTAAACTCCTGACTGAATCCCCACATTAGCGACTCCTGTGAGATACTCCACAAGTCGGTCAACATGGATAAAGTTGCTGGTCCTTTCACCGTTGCCAAACACCCGAATCTTTCCTGATTTCGCCAGCTCGTCTTTCATCATGGAAATGATGCGGTCGGACCGCATGCCCTCTCCCCACACTTGCGCCAGCCTCAAATGCACCAGACAATCCACCTCGTTCTTCAGCTGGTGATCCAGGAGATTCTCCGCACAGAGCTTTGAAAGCCCGTAGAGACCTTCCGCATTGTCTGAAGGCCGAGTGAGCGAGCTTTCGCTAAAACACTCTGAAATGTTAGGATAAACAGCAATCGAAGATGCGTGAATGACCCTCGTTGGGCTCAAAGCCCGAACAAGATCAATCACGTTCCAACACATCTTCAGATTGGATTCAAAAACCTTACGCCCATCTGTCTCATCGTTGCAGAGCAAGGATGCGAGATGAATAACCGCATCCCACTTTGTCTTCGCAAGCTCCGGCAGTATCGAGTGGACTGCATCGCGACTCGTCAGATCACAGAGATGACCAGCTTTCCCTTCTGGAAGAGAAGAGGAATAGATCCCCTGCACAATATGTCCATCCTTCTGGAGATTGCCCACAAAGGCTTTCCCAATAAATCCGTTGGCTCCTGTTACGAGGATATTCACAGTCTCGTTGCTTTTCCAAATTCTTCGGAACTTACAAAATGCTCCTGAGTATAGCGGACGATGACACCACTTCTCTTCACCACCTCGGCAGGAGGCTCTTCCAACACCAGATACCTTAGGAGCATCTCCACCTCGTTCACCCCAAAACCAGCCCGCAAAGGAGTCGTTCCCGAGAACCGGGGATTGATCTCAAAAACAGTCGGTCCATCCGACGTCAATCGCAATTGGATGTTGATCGGTCCATACGGCTTCAGCTTCCTGGTCACCTCGACAATCGCCTCCTCGACTTCCGGGAAATCTTCGCAGTATGCCACCGCGGTATTCCCTGCTCTAAGCGTCCGCCGAAGAGCAATATGACTCAGCACCTCTCCATCAACAAACATCGTTCCGCACGTGAACTCTTCTTCATCTGTTCCGATGCAATCTTGGATAATGGCATTGGGACAATTCTCTAGGGCATGGGCAAGCTCTCCCTCACTGTTGACTTTGAAAAGATTCTTCGAGGTCGATCCCGTGCGCGGTTTGACAATCCAGGGAAAACCCACCTGAGTGCGAAACTCATCAAAACCATCAACAAGACAAGATGCCGGAGCGTTCAAGCCGTTCTTCCTTAGAAACTCAACGGTGTGCCATTTGTCAAAACATGTGGTGACGACCGACTCCGAACTCACAACAATCCTACAGCCCCATCGACGTTCCAACGCTTCTCGATGACGAGAAAAAATGGGCACCTCAAAATCAAGTCCAATGAGCACGATTTCAATCGACTCTTTGCGGATCAACTCTTCCACTTTTTCAAGCCACTCGTTCTCACTGATCGATGGGTTCAGAATGTCGGGCAGAAGATAGCACTGATCGACCCAATAGAGACCAACAGCAGTGTCGAAGTAATCTGTTCCAACCACTCGACACTCCAGAGAAGCCTCTCCGAGACACTTCAGGATTCCATACCCCAAAGTTGAGCCTACGCCAGTTACCAGGACATTCGTCATAACCTCTCCTTTCCCAGGTAATAATCCAAACAAATTTGGGGATAGTCTTGTCTTTCCATTTCTTGAATAACGACGTCGATGTCGAAAATGAAGTTCTTCAGCTCGACCTCTTTTGTGAGAGAATCGTAGATGGCATAGTTCGCCCGATTGATGTACTTGCGGTCCTGCCCAACGCTCCCTGGATTCAGGAGCTGGAACCCGGAGCGTTCCACGAGATACTGTTGATGAGAGTGGCCAATGATACTGTCCTGCTCGAGATCAATAGGGCTATCGTGGAACAGGTATCGGTCCTCTAATGTGTGCGTGCAGAGAAACGAGTCCAGTATCGCCGACGGTAGATAGTTTGCGATCGTACTCTTAAGCCGAAATCTCGGATAACAGTGCTGAAAGAAAGCCTGACCGATCTCACTGCGTCCGCCGTATTTTCCGGACAGGAAAAACTCTTCATGATTCCCGAGGAGGCACTGACAATTGGGAAGCTGATCGATCAACTCGACACATTCATTGCTCCAAGGTGCATAATTGACATTGTCCCCCAAACACAACAATTGATCCACTCTACTTTCGATCGCCAAAAGGGTCTCCAGTGCAGGCAAGTTACCGTGTAGATCACTAAAAACTAACGTTCTCACGAATTGAGATCTCAGATTCTATAACGATCAGGGTATTGAAGGGTGTGACAAGATGTTTCCTAGCGAAGGTCTTCATATGACAAGAGCACATCTTCATCCAAGTCCCGAACCAGAACACGACCTATAACCTTGGAAAGGTCCAGAGCAGGAATACCAGTTCCCGGACGCTTGGCCGTCAAGTCCAATTCCTCAATAGACTGTCCGGCCTGTAGCGAACGCTTTGTTACCAGACTCTTGCGTGCCACCTTTGCAATCTCTAGCTCAGAGGGAAAGGGCTCCTTGACACCACTACCGAGTGCTTTCTCCACAATTCTGATGCCATCAACCAAACTTCTAAACTCTTCCGGCATCAAACTTGCAGCCTGATCAGGGCCGGGAAGAGATCTGTCTGTTGTAAAGTGTTTTTCAATTACAACTGATCCCAGCGCAACTGCAGCCAAAGAGACCTCAATGCCAGGTGTATGATCAGAGTATCCAATTGGAACGCCGAATTCGTCCTCGATGTGCAAAAGCGCCCGCAAGTTGCTTTGGGAAACCTCTGCTGGGTACTGAGTTGTACAATGCATCGCAGTAACCGTCCCTGAGCCATTCTCTTTGAGGATTTCCAATGCACGCCCGACCTCATCTATACTACACATTCCGGTAGAAATTATCAAATCAAGTCCGGTATGGGCAGCGGCCTTTAACACGAATGGATTGACCGTTTCACCGGAAGCAATCTTAAGCCTCTTTAATCCAGCTCTTTGAAGAAAAAACACACTAGATACATCAAACGGACTACTGAGGAACTCGGCCCCCAGTGATTCGGTGTAGTCTTTTAATTCTAACGTCACATCATTGGCTAACTCTAAACTCTTAATCAGATCAAGGAAACTCGTGCTATCCTGATCAATCATGTAATCCGCAAGTGGAGTTTCAGCAGTCATAACTTCATCTGCTCGAAACGTCTGAAACTTAATAATATCAGCCCCTGACTCATAAGCAGAATTTATCATTTCTTTTGCCAAGGCAACATCTCCATTATGATTAACGCCTATTTCTGCTATAATTTCTACTTTTCTCATTTATCACAAATTAAGTGGAAGACGGCTATACTTATAGTAACACAGATGCAAATGGCTATTCAACGATGAACATGCCCCAAATGCTCTCCAAACTCAAAATCAAAACTGGTGTCAATGTCGACCGACCTTTCAGGAGGCATGACGTAGGCTAGAGTCTCTTCGGTACTAAAAGAATGGAACTGCAGCAGACTCGACACTTTTATCAAATAGATTGCTCCATTGACCACGTAGGCACGCGGGAGTTTTTGCCTGGTAGCCGGCGAAGAATCTCGGTCGATGTAATTGTGAAGTCTCCCGTCATTGTCGATGGTTTTCGTCCACATCGGGTGAGACTGCGCCTCGGTCACTCCCATCACAGAGTCGGCCTGGCTCTCCATAGCGAGTCGATAGGCTTCATCAATATCTTCTGACGTCCGGAGAGGGCTGGTCGGCTGCAACAATAACAACCACTCGGGGTGGTAGTCCTCATGCTCCGCCAACCACGACAAGGCATGAAGGACAGGATCGATTCCGGAAGCCTCATCGGTGGAAAGTTCAGGCGGACGAACAAAAGGGCAATGAGCGCCCGCCCGCCGAGCAACCTTGAGAATCTCATCGTCCTCGCTCGATACCACAATCCTGGAAATTGGAGCGTCTGCTCCACGGGCCGCCTCCACCGACCATGCCAACATCGGTTTGCCGCAAAATTCCATGATGTTCTTTCCGGGCAATCCCTTTGAACCACCTCGGGCCGGTATGAGTGCGAGAATCGACATCTTAGTGATCAACTTGCGGTCCCCGGACGAACCAGTTTGACAAACCAAAGGAGAAACAAACCTGCGACCAATCCGCAGACCAACAAACGGATCACCCATTCTTCAATGGCAGCGCCGTCCTTCCACCAACAAATCCCGATCGCTACAAGCGCTCCCCCACAGATCGCAAGAACCTCCACTCCCTTGATACCCATCCAGTCGCTTCTTCGCGCGGCAAAATAAGCCATGACAAAGGTGAGGACGTAACTAGCCAAAGTGGTGTAGGCAGCAGCAACCGCCCCATGTTCCGGAATGAACAGATAGTTAAGGATCAGGTTCACAATGGCGCCAATGATGGTGATGGATGCGATCAGCCTCGTCTTCTTCTGGAAGAACAGAGGAAGCAACATGAATTGTCCGATTCCAAAGAAGAAGCTTCCTCCGAGAACAGGAACAACCAGTGGCAAGGCCGGAAGATACCGCTCGTTGACCATCAGGCCAAGAGCCCATGGCCCGAAGGCCACTGCCATCGAAATCAAAAAAGCAAGAGCTACGAAGCCCGGCAGGGCGATGTTTTTCAAGCCCTCTCTTCGTTCCCTCGAGCAGTTGAACTCTTCTTTTGCCTTTCTGAGATACCTTGGAAGTACAGCCTGATTGATGCTGATGGCGGCCATGGAAATCACCACCGCAAAATTGGCGGCCAGATTGTACAAGCCGGCTTGAGACAATCCGCTGAATCGTTCCAGCATCACGCGGTCGGACAGATTCAAGGTCCAGGCTGCAACAGCTTGAGGAACAAGCGGGAGACCATAGGCCAAGGCCCCCGCAATGAGACTCTTTTCGAAGACGAACGAAGCTTTTTGTTTCAGCAACTTGATTCCAAAGATCGCCGAGACCGAAGCTGCCCCGACCAATCCCCCCGTCATGTACCCAACCACACCCAAATCGAAAACAAAAACGAGAACCAAGGCCCAGATGATCACTCCAATCGACAAGGCCTGTTCGAACAACATCACCATCCAGGCTTTTTGCTCTGCTTGATAGACAGCAAGTGCAAGCCGAGCCAAAGCACCGAGCGCCACCGCCACCAAGGTAATCGGCACAAGAGGCCAGTATTGGATCTCACCGGAGGTCAAAAACAACCAAGCCCGCTCGCCAATCACAGAGCTGGCCCCCAAAAAAACCAAAGATGTGGCGATCAAAACCAAGGCCACCGACTGCACGAATCGCTCCCATTGCTCCTCGGTCTCGCAATCAGGGCGCATGCGGACGACGGCTCCCGGCAATCCGATCATAATCAGTGGAGAAAGAAAACCAGCCCATGCCATGAGATTTCCGACCACGCCGTACTGCGCAGGACTGAAAGCAAGTGTCCAAACAGGAATGAGCAGAAACGACAACGCCTTGGTCAGCAACTTGCTTCCAAAGAAAATGAAGGCATTGAATCTGGATTTCGAATCGCCCAAAACCTGAGGATTAGTTCGAAGAAGACTCTTTCAAGAGATTCGGATCTCGTTTTTTTCCTCGCTGCCGAATCACTCTGGCTGGATTGCCAACCGCGACTGCATAGGAAGGAATGTCTTTTGTCACAACACTGCAGGCTCCAATCACCGCACCTGTTCCAATCTTGACTCCTGGGAGAATCGTCACCCTTGTTCCTATCCAAACATCATCGCCAATGGAAACACTCCTAACCGGAGGCTCAGGCTGTAATCGAATCGGGCGATCCAGATCATCAAACCCATGACTCGTCGTCATTATGACAACCTCGGGCCCCATCACAACATCGTCACCAATAGAAACCTGTGGCCCTATCCGGGCCCTTTCCCCCAGTTGGGATCGGCTTCCCACTTCGAGCTGGCTCCCCTTGCCAAAATAACAATTCCTCTTCACCACAACACCCTCTCCACATCTCCCAAGAATTCTCCTCACGAGGAGATATCGCAAACGATACCCGAACCTCCACCCAGGCACAGGCTGGGTCGGGAATAGTCTGGCAATCCCGTAGTAAAGGATCAGACACATCGCTCGAACAAGTTTTGCCACGATATATGACTGTGTTTGAATTCTGTTTCGCTAATTGCGATCTAACGGCGATCAACAAGAAGCTCGACCCGATAAAACAAGTTTTTCCCTCCCCGGCCCGAGATCTCCACCAACTCCCAGTCCTCGTTCAAAGCAGATACCTCAAAAGACTCAGGATCGACCTCCTCCCATTCCGGTAGAACATTGGACATCATGACTCGGTATTTCATTCCCAAGTTTAGCTTCTCCCTTCTGCGAACAAATTGGTATGAGACCTTTCCGGTTGCATTCCTCGTTAGTTTTGGTAGGCCATTGATCACTCCGGATTGCGGATCGACCAAGGGCCTCCCAGAAGATTCGACAGGAATTCCGTAGGCGAACTTTTCCAGGTTGCTGCACCCCCCCTTGGGAGCGACCTCCCGACTGGCAGCTTTCCCCTCATCCAAAATTGTTCCGAAATTCTCCCAGCGCCAATCATCAAGCCGACTGATCTTCCCTGGGTCGGGAACCAGAGAAAAACCACCGAGGAAGAAGTTGAAGGAATACCTCGGACTATCGGTGGAAAACCTCACCCGCACAGACTCCGAGGACCGCATCGCTTTGGGGATCGTGGTATAAATAAACTTCCCCGGCACCAGAGAATTCTCCGCAGACAACCAGGTGTCCCCTCCGTCCGAGGAGAATTCGGAGATCAATTGAAAGCTACTGGTATAGGATCCCAGCAATGCCAATTGATGGGCCATTCCTCGATACAAACTTAGGTCGAATTCCAACTCGAGAGAGTGAACATAGGACCACCACAATCCATTCACATCCCAGCCTGTAATCTCTCGAAGATAATCTTCCCGTCGGTACTCTCCCTCCTCACAAATGAGAAGAGGATACGCGAGGCCGTCAAAAGGATCGGGTAGCTTGGGAAACTTCTCAGTGCGATCGGGGTTCGGAGGTGCAACCAAATCCCCACCTTTGACATCCCTGTGAAAGTGATGAATCACCTTCCCGTCTTTCACGCAAATCAAGCTATATCCCGGACTCTTCCCGTCTCCATTGAACGCGACCGGACTTCCAGTGGCGGTAATATTCTGAACCACCGAACAATGGTCGTGGATCTTGTAGCCTCCGAATCGAAACACATGAACATGGCCGGCTCCCGCCCAGACCTTACCACGATAATTGCGGAACGCCCGGGAGAACGACTGGTTCATCGCACGACCGCTGATGAACGATCCGAGAGGCTGATGCATAAACACATAGATTTCACTTTCTTCGGAGGCGCTCGCTACTTCTGCTTCAAACCAAAACTGTTGCTTCGGGTCAATTGACCCCGCATGGCCCGAATTCAACAATATAAATTTCAGACCGTGAAACTGAAAGGTCTGATAAGGATCGTTCTTGGAATACTCGCTCCACAATTGGGCGTCTTCTTCGAAATTATAGGTATCGTGATTGCCGGGAATGATCTTGATCTCGATCTCAGGGTTGAATCTGGAGAGTTGGGCCATCCCGATTTCCAGTTCATTTCGAGCCAAGGCCTCGTCCGATTTCGTAAACGTCTTTCCCGTGAATACCGTGGCAGCGGTCGCCAGGTCACCGGCGACGATGATCATCTCCGGTCCCGGATCCATACCATTCACTTCTTCGATAATCCGTGGATCAATCTCCTTGGTTCTCAAGTTTTCAAAACTTGGGGCCATATGAAGATCAGTCAGGACAACAATGAAACCGCTACCCGGTTCGGCCGGATCGAAATCAATCTCCGAGAAACTAGCTGAAATGGTGTCATTCAATCCCGATGAACCAGCTACTCGACCCCCAAACCCAAAAGTCCCACAGACGGCTGAGTTTCTGAGAAAGGTTCGTCGCTTGACCTTCATGACTCTGAATTTTGTGCCTATCAACCCAACGGGCGCACCTGCCTACTTTTCGACAATTCGGATCCTGACAAACTGTCGTCCCGATGGGGCGGGCTGTGTTTCCCGGACGGTTTCACGAGGATAAGATCCGCTCGCTGTGCCCAGCACTTCGGTTGCCCCCGGACCAATCCACGTTTTCAAGTCGCTCGAAAACTCCACAATGTAATTGATGTCCGCATTCCCTGAGAGGCGGTTGTATTCCATGGCGAGAATCCGTTGACCGTCATTGTTCAAAAGCCGGACTTCAGGACCCGCCATTGACTCGGGATCCAAAGGATCCGAGCCGTAAACATATTCCTGATGATTACGAATTCCATCCCCATCAGGGTCATCAAATCGATTCCGGTCGCCGCTGGAAGGAATCCGGTCCGTGGCCCATTCGTCATAGTGAAGAACCTCGGCCGGTGGGATGCGAAATTTTACCACCGCACTCTTTCCCTCCTCAGTATGTAGGGTCGCGGTAAACTCTCCAGCCTCGTTGAGGTCAGAAAGGGCGATACCCGCGATAGGAAGAACATTCAGAAAGCCAAAGAAGAAATCATCACCTTCCCCGATAATTCTCCTGACCTCCAGATTTGGTTCCCCAAGGAAGAAGGCATGGTCATTGGACGAATTAATTCCAAAGCCATGATTCAGCAAAGCTGCAAAAACCACTTGGCCGGACTGGTTAATGAAAGGAGTTCCAAACGAGCGGAATGTCACTCCATCTCTGGCCCCTGGCACCTGCTCACCCTCGATTGCAAGAGGTCTTGGCTCCACGCCCTCCGCCAAACGCCGCCATATCGCATCTCGCTGAATTCCGTCGGCAAAACGACTGGTCGCAACAAACGCAAAAGCCCCGGAAGCAGTAGAAACCGGCTCTCTTAACTCTGTGAGCACTCCGGTCTTTCCATATCCTTTAACTTCTCTTCCTGTAATCACAAGGGTCCTGATTGGTCGGGACAAAAGAACGATGGCCTCCTTGGCTTGGCTTCCATTACTTGCCTCTACCAGGAATGGGGGAGCTTGGCCAAGGTTCGAAGGATACCCAAGGATATTGGTAATCTGGAAGCCCGGGGCGCCGGGTAACCCATCACCAGAAGAAAGCACTGGAAAGGTTTGGCCGGATTGCGAAACGGAAATTCTCCTTCCCTCTGCGGTCTGGACCAAAGTGCGAATTTTGTCATCTATCGTGACTTGAGAAGAAATAGGTCCCGGGAGGTCGTATCCAACTTGCGAATCACTCAAGGAATACGCTTCACCTTTAAACACAAAATCGGGCAGGGAAATCTCGGCAGAAGGATCAGACGGTTCGATAATTCGATAAATATTGTTCTGATAAGTGGCCTCAGGTTCACCGGAAGCTCTCACCACAGACCGATAGAGCAGGCCGCCCTGTTCATCAAAGTAGGGTTGACCAAGACGCAGATGGAACGCTTCTCCGACATTCTGACTCTCTCCAACTTCACCAACGACCTTGGCCTTCCGGCTATCCCGGTCCAAAATCCAAAGATCGTTAGTCCCCGGACCGGTCATGGCAATCACACGGTGATTTCCTGAAGTGATCGTTGCTCCCTGCTCTTCCAACTCGACAAGAGAGGCAACCCTACCATCGTCATTTAAGACTGGGTCACCAAAAGATTCGGCGCGAGCATTGAATACGACCGCACCAACCTCTCTCCACGAAGACAGGACGTCGCCAGACAGCTCGACCAACTGACTTTGGCCATTGTTCAACCTGACCAAAGCATTCTTCTTGACCCCTTCATGAAGAACTTCGGCTCGCACGACGGATTCGCCAAAAATATTCAGGTCGGGAGGGCCAAAGCTGACGAACCTCATCGAACCATCCCCACCCAAGGCACCACCGGAAACAGCCAAGATTTCAGTTTCAATCTGCTGGGCTTCCACCAAGCCGAAACAACCAACTTGAAGAATGGGAAATAAGAGGCCGCGTTTCATCCCTAAAGGAAATCCAAGGGTAAGAATTCATCAGAATGGACCCGCAATAGCTCGGCCGCTGCAGCTGCATCAACTCCCAAACCTCTTTCAAGAATGGTACGATATACCCGACGAAAGTCGGTCGTCACCGGCATGCTGTTGTTCAATATGAGATCGTCGGGAGCAAGCGAAGGATACTCGCCATAAAAACCCTCCTTTACCTGCCCTCCCGTGACGAACACCGAACCTGCTGCACCATGATCAGTACCCATGTTCCCGTTCTGAAGAACCTTTCTCGAAAACTCGCTATAGGCCACTACGGTCACGCGATTCCAAACACCCCGCTTTTTCAACTCGCCCACAAACGCTCCCATCGCCTCATCGAACTGCGCCAGCAGGACTGCATGCCTCCCATCCAACGGCTTCCCTTCACCGTTCAACTGAACTTGGTCCGCATGAGTATCATACCCTCCTTGAGTCAGAAAATAGGTAGACGACGGCAACCCTCCTGAAATGTATCCGGCGATATTCTGCAAGTCTCTTCCCAACTTGGTAGACGGAAAAACTGTTTTGTCGTCGAAAGCATCCGCGGCCCCCAATGAAGCCTGGATACTGTCCGACCCCTCCAAGGCAGATTTCAAAGATGACGTCACATACTGGAGTATTTTCCCCTCGCTCGAACCACGACTCACCAATCCCTCAGCCATGCCTCTCAGCAGCAAGCGGTCAAAATCGGGGTCAGAAGGAAGCTCCTTCTCCCGGGAGAGAAACTCAAAGAACTCCGGGTTCGACAACGTCAGGGTCGTATCGCTCTCCGGAGTCAAATACGCCAGACTTGCAGTCTCACGAACATCGACCCCGATCATGGAATCAAAAGAACCTTCTTCCGAACAACGATGTTGGAAGTATCGCCCAAGCCAACCACTTTCCTTCAGTGCTTCCGGACTCCCCGATTCCCAGATATCGATACTCTTGAAATGGGAAAGGATCTGGTTCGGGTTGCCAACACCGTTGACGATAGCAAGATCTCCTTGATCCCAAAGCGATTTGATCTGTTGCAAATGAGGGTGAAGCCCATAACCACCCTGCAAAGGCAGAACATCTCCAGCATCTAAAGCCAGTTCGTTCCTTCCCGCATAATAATGAATGCTCCCCTCGGTATCCACCGGAACCACGGTATTCAAAACATCGTTTCCACCTGCGAGATGCAACAAAACCAGAATCGGTCCATCAGGATCCGGTTCATCGGCTCCCGCCATGAGAGAGGACATTGCTCCGCCCCAGGTCGATGCCAGAAACCCGGTTCCGCCCATTCCCTGAAGGAACCTTCGTCGGTCCATTATCGCAGACCGGCTGGAAGGTTTGTTTTGTGATCGAGATGTCTTCATCAAGGGTTTCCTACTGCAATTGGAATTCCGGAAGTGCCATGACCAACCGGATCATCTCCCTGATGACTGTCTCCTCTTCAAGCTCCCGGAAGTTTCGCTCGTAATGGCCGATCAAGAAGTCACGCTGCTCTCCGCTGAACCGGTGAAAAGGAAGGAAACGATCGTTGAGCTCGTCCAGCAGCAGGTCAAGATTACGTCGCCCCCTAAGATGACTGGGAACGATCTTTCTGAGATCAAAATCATCCGGTGGCGATACCTCATAAAGACTCCGTCCCGAACCTCCTCCAGTCCGATCAAACATCGTCATGGTCGGCTCCAGCCAGAGAGGGGGAAGGTTGACTCGAAAAAGAACCTTCTCCGCCCCAAGCCAGCCATTCCCTTCGCCAATCGGCTCAGGCCATCCGGCAATATTGGGTGGCGCCATGACCTGATATCCCATCGCTTCCAAACTTAGAAAGGTGAGACGAGGGTTAGGCAGGGCAACATCCAACGCGTGTGTGCAGGAGACAAAAAAGTCACCGGCATCCTTGATTTGGTTTCCTAGATTCTCCTGCTTGTAAAAATCCTCCGCAAGAAAGAGGTCTTTCAGGAGGGGCCGAAGCTCAAATCCATACTCAGTCCTGAAGCGTTCTCCCAAAATCTTCACAAGCTCCTCCGGTGGATCAGGCGACACAAAGTATCTCCAGAGCTTCCAGACCAGATACTCACCACTAGCCGGTTGCTGGAAAATGATGTCCAGCACTTCAGGGCCGTGGTTGGTTCTGGTTTCGCCTTCGTCATCGGGTGTGAAGCCGCTGATGGACTGGCCCAAAATCTCCATCTCGTCGGTATCGATATAGAGGTAGTAATGGTCGAGATGAGGAACCGGAGGCCATTGGGTTTGATTCAGATAGGGTGCATACGGCCAGTCATCAGGCTGCTTCGCGGGCGTGAATCGCCCGGTAAACGCACGGGAGCATGCCACCACATCCTCTTCGGTATATCCCCCGGAAACCCCTAGAGTGAACAGCTCAAGTAACTCACGGCCAAAATTCTCGTTAATGGCACCACGAACGCTGTTCTTCATATCCAGCATCCACATCATGGCCCCATCCCAGGTCAACTCTTCGATGAATGCCCGAAAGTTACCCAGGGCATTCCGCCGGCAGAGATCAAAATGCTGGAAAAGGTAAATATACCTGTTTTGTTGCAGTAACGGTCGTCCATCCACGGGGGCATGATCGACAAAAAACTTGAACATCTTGGCTCCCAAAGGATTGGCTTGGCAAAGCTGCTGGGCATACCATTGGACAAAATCATCCTCCGAACCGAGAACCGAACCAGAAGGTCCTCCTGCCGTCTCCTTGCTGTCCCACCAATCGGGAAAAGGAAACCGGTTCCAATCATCAACGGGATCCACCAGCGAATCGACAGCGGCCTCCACCCCTTGATCTCGACCCAATTCAAAAAGGGCAATCCGATCATCGCGATTGGCGCGCATGCTTGCCCGACTCAACAAATGGGCGGCCTTTTCATAGCTCCAATCGGAATTGTCTATACGTTGATACATCGGCAGGGTTCCTGAACAGGAGCTCAGGTACCAAAGTCGTAGCAATTGACTTAGGAGTCAACCAGTCATTCGTTCACCAGACTCTTAAACAATCATCCCGGCTGCCACAGTCTCGTTGGTACCAGGGTCGATCAGAACGAAGGAACCGGTCTGACGATTCTTGTTGTAGGAATCGTAAAACAAGGGCGATGCAGTGCGGAGAGAAATCCGGCCAATTTCGTTCAAGGAGAATCCAGTCGGTTCCTCTTCTTTGCGCAGAGTATTGATATCGATCTTATAGGAGATCTTCTGGACAATGGCCTTTGTCTCCTTGGTAGTATGTCGAATCAGAAATTTTCCCCGGGAGGCCAAATTGGTGTTCGAAAACCAACAAATCATCGCTTCGATGTCCTGCCCCTGGCGAGGAGGGTTGTTGGGTTTCACCAACATGTCACCCCTCGACATGTCGATCTCATCCTCCAGGGTGATCGTCACCGATTGGGGAGCAAAACCTTCCTCGATCTCTTTCTCATCCTGATAAACCTTGCTGACTTTCGAAGAAAAGCCCGATGGCAGCACCGTTACTTCATCGCCCGGTTTGAAGACTCCACCAGCCACTCTGCCGGCAAAGCCACGGAAATCATGAAACCGATCACTCTGGGGACGGATGACCCACTGCACCGGAAACCTAGCCTGGACATGATTCTCATCACCCCCGATGTAAACGTTCTCCAAATGATATAAGAGACTGGATCCTTCGAACCACGGCATGTTCTCCGACTTTTCCACAATATTGTCCCCGTTGAGGGCTGAGATTGGAATCGGCGTAACATCAACGATGTTGTCGAGTCTTGAGGCGAACGATTTATAGGCGTCGACGATTTCGTTGTAAACCTCCTCGCGGTAGTCCACCAGATCCATCTTGTTCACTGCCACCACCACGTGCTGAATCCTCAGAAGATTGGCAATGAAGGAATGTCTCTTGGTTTGCTCGATCACTCCTTTGCGCGCATCAATAAGGATGATCGCCAGATTGGCCGTAGACGCGCCGGTCACCATGTTGCGCGTGTACTGAATATGCCCCGGAGTATCGGCAATGATGAACTTCCGCTTGGGAGTCGCAAAATAGCGATAGGCAACGTCAATGGTGATCCCTTGCTCCCGCTCTGCTTTGAGACCGTCGGTGAGTAATGCCAGATTGACATTTTCATCACCTTTCTTTCGTGACGACTCTTCGATCGCTTCCAGCTGATCTTCGAAGATCGACTTTGAATCGTAAAGCAATCGGCCAATCAGAGTTGACTTTCCGTCATCAACGGAACCGGCGGTGGTAAAACGGAGTAAATCCATACTTGTACTAAAAATTTGCGATCTTACAGGCAGTCACTCTTGGGGAATCAAAACACCGTTGGTGGCCACTGGTTTCTGTTTGGCCGCATCGACAAGAGACTCCGAGATCGCCCCGTCCCGGTCGAAACTCTCAACGAGATACGCGGTGAAGGCGATGTGTTCCACCATTGTCGATGCAATGGTTATGTAATCACCCGGATTCTGCTTTCCATTTGCGTCCTTACTATAGTGCAGATAAAAAAGGAGCATTTTGCTTTTACCAATCGATGAAGAAGTGAACTGATGATTAATCCACTTCCCTTTCCCTTCAAGGGCAAGGCTGCCCTGCAACATCCCTCCTTCACTTTGGAAGAACTTAAACCCTTCCATCAACACATTGGTCTCGGGAATAAAGTAGTCGACCGTAATTCGGAATGTTCCCTTTTCGGCAACGGTCGGTAAACAACGTCCGAAACTGACATACGTGTTTTTGGGATTAGCAATCGAAACCAATCGCACTCCCTCTTTCTCAGCGTCTTTCTTCTGGAACTTGACTTTGAGATCCGTGGCATGCATACCCGGCCCCAACTCCTTGTCATTGAATGTCTTCTTCAAGGCGACATAGGGATCCACCTCATAGCCCTTGATCCCCAGAAATTCTCCAAGAGTTTCTGCCCTGGTATCGCCCCTTTCTCCTTGTCCACCGGTGATTTCCCTGACGTTCTCCACCTTACTGTCCGCACTGACTTTTCCCCCGGAGTCATATCGAACCAATACTTCCAAATTGTCTCCGGCGCGACGAACCCTCCACGCCACCGGAGCGGAGCCGTCATCCCGAACTCGACTCAACAGGGCTCTGGCCGCCCCGATCTCCTGATCTCCATCAAGGGCCTTGGATTGGGCCCGCGCCTTCTGTGCTCCAGCCACATCTCCTGACTTGGTGAGCTCCACAACCTTCTTGTCCAACAGCTCTTTCATCTTGTCTGCCGAAGTCACAAGCTCGCGCCCGGACCTTTTCAGCTGCCCGAGATAGGCCTTGAAGTAAATTTTTCGAGCCGAAACCAGCTCCGCTGGAGCACCTTTGGCGAGGGGGGGGAGAGGCCAGGTCTTGGACTCCACCAACTTGATCTCTTCATCAATCAACAGAACTTCGTCCAAATTTCCGGCTGACTGACGCTTTTTCCTGATCTTGTCGAGCGCGGCCTGATACTTGCCTCTGAGTTCGCTCAAATTGGTCGCAGACTCATCCGTAATCCGAAGCCGGTTGGCTTGGAATGACAGCTCTAATTCTTCGAGTGTCAATGCCTGTGCCGGAATGACAAACACCCAAAAGAGAATCAACTGAATGAGTTTCATAAACAAACGCCTGTCAGGCTAACAAGTAGGACTTTAAAAGTAACCCTCTTTCTTGCGGTCTTCCATCGCGGTTTCAGATCTTTTGTCATCAGCCCTGTTACCCCGCTCGGTCTGGCGCGCTGCTGCCACTTCATCAATGATCTTGGACATGGTATCAGCCTCGCTTTCCACCGCGCCAGTGATCGTGGCATCACCCATGGTGCGAAATCTGATTTTCTTTCGCTCAACCACTTCCCCTTCCCTGGGCTCGACGAATTCCGAGACAGCAAGGATGACTCCGTTTCTGGTTACCGTATCCCGCTCATGAGCATAATAGAGGCTTGGGAGTTCAATTCCCTCCCTCTCCATATACATCCAGACGTCCATCTCTGTGAAATTGGAAAGAGGAAAGACCCTAAAGTGTTCACCAGGTTGCTTCCGGCCATTAAATAGGTTCCAAAGCTCTGGCCGCTGATTTTTGGGGTCCCACTCACCGAAATCATTCCGGTGGGAAAAAAAGCGTTCTTTGGCTCGGGCCTTCTCCTCATCGCGGCGCCCCCCTCCCAGGACCGCGTCATACTGCTGCTCCTCGATCGTCTCCAACAAAGTGACAGTCTGCAACTTGTTCCGGGAAGCATTCAGACCGGTCTCTTCCACGGCTGTTCCCCGATCAATCGAATCCTGCACCAAGCCTACATGCAGACGGGCTCCGATCTTTTCCGCATAGGCGTCACGAAATTCAATCGTCTCGGGAAAATTGTGCCCTGTATCCACGTGAACCAATGGGAACGGGATACGGGCCGGATAAAAGGCTTTCCTCGCGATGTGAGCCATGACGATCGAGTCTTTCCCGGCCGAAAACAACAGACCTGGATTCTCAAATTGGGCTGCAGTCTCACGAAGAATATAGATTGCTTCGGATTCGAGCTGATCCAGATGGCTCAGGTTGTAATCAGACATAAGATAATTAACTTGGTCAAGTTTATCAGGTTTTCCGCGGCGGGTCTAGAACTGAATATCGGGGCTGGCAAGAGAAAAAAATGATTCCAAGAGGTACAACCTGATTTCCTGGCTATTCACTCCGTCCACTCCCCTGCTCTGGGTCAATCGGTCCCAGGTCGAGTTTCGGAAGAATCTGTTTTCTCCCAACCGATCTCGCAGCGTCAGAAGTCAGGTGGTCTTCATCGGAATAGAATTCGTCTTCCGGAAGGATGCTGGCAAGGTCGAGGGCGCTAGCTCCTTTTTTCGTAAGAACGTCGAAAAACACCCGCTTGAAGTCACTTGAGATATCGGGGGTCTGATCCCGAAAAACTTCAGGGAGTGGAGGAAAAACAAACAGCACTTTCCCTACCTTTTCCTCCTTCTCCATCTCAACGGCAAAATCTACAAGCTTTGAGGACAATCTGCGAGCATCCTCAAGAGTTGAACCCATGTAAAGTTTGTGAGCTCGGCCGGCCGCCTTGGCCGGATCGATGGTTCCGATCGACTTGGCCTCATTGACAAAAGCCTGTTGCTCTCTGATTTCGATGCGATGCCCGACCGCTCTCTCGTAAGCCAGACTCGGAAGGTTTCCAAACAATCCACAGACATACCTCGCAATCACCGGACGGTGAACTTCCTCCTTCACCAACTCGGAAAGAAACTTCGAGTCAAAGGCATAGGCATCAAATGCCGTAGTACTTTCGCTGCGAGTTGCTGAAGCAATCTGCCATTCGTCGACTACAATGACAACGTTCCGAACTTGCTTCAATTGCCCAATCAGATAGCGACCCTTGACCATCAATGGTGCAACTCCAAGTCCGCTCTGGCTCGCATTGACAACTGAAACTCCTTCGGGTGCGCCCAGATCCCTGAACGCCATTCCATGGGAAGTTCCCAGAATCAGGATATCCAGTTCTCCCTTTTCCTTAACGCCGTCCGACAAGAGCTTGTCTGGTTCGATTCTCTTGATCGGACCTTTAAAGTCGACCCCTGCTCTCACCATCAAGTATCCGGCGAACACGAACACACCCAGAAGCGCAAATTTCAAGTGCAACAACTTCATCGACTTAGAACTGGAAATAGACAAATTCCGAAGGCTGATAGTGTCCAGCGGTGATGATCAGAATCCCGAGCATAAGGTAGAAAGACCATCTGACCAAAGGCCGGGGGGAGGCAAAGATTTTGAGAACATGATCCCGCACTTCAAGCAGAGTGACCAACATCACTCCAACAAAAAGAAACAAGAATGTTCCCCTTGATAGCCCGGCGGCAATCTGGCCACCTCCCACTTCGATAGGAAAGATTTGACCAAACTTCGAAAACACCGTCATTGCATCGCCCAAACTTTCGGCCCTGAAAAATACCCACGTCACCAGAACAAACGAAAATGTCGCTCCCAATCCCAGTCCTTTCCGGATCCATGACTGTTCTGGCAGCCCTATCCGCTCGAATATACGACCTCGCAATCCTGCAGAAACAAGTAAAAGGACGAGAGCCGATCCGTGCAGCAATCCCCAGATCAGGAAAGTCCAGTTTGCCCCGTGCCAAACTCCGCTGATGGCAAAAACGATCATGATATTCATCAAGACTCGCGGCAGAGCCACCCTGTTCCCACCCAACGGAAAATAAACGTAGTCACGAAACCAGGTGGACAATGAAATATGCCAACGCTGCCAGAACTCCTTGATCGACGTTGAAAAGTAGGGAGTTCTGAAGTTCACCATCAGCTCGACTCCAAACACCTTGCCACAACCTCGGGCAATTTCAGAATACGCCGAAAAATCGTAGTAGATCTGGAATGCGAAAAAGAAAGTCGCAAGAAGACAGGCCAATCCACTGCTCTGATCGACATTCCCATAGACATTGTTGACGTAGTCGGCCAGCCAATCGGCCACCACGATCTTCTTGAAAAGCCCCCAGTAGATCAACTGAAAGCCTTCCCGGACCCGTTCATAGTCAAAGCCCTGCAATCTCTTCAACTGAGGCAACAACCTGGTGGAGCGCTCAATGGGGCCTGCCACCAGTTGAGGAAAGAAACTGACATAGAGGGCGAAATGACCCAAGTGCCTCTCGGCTTTCAATGCTCCTCGATAGACATCGATGGAGTAACTCATTGTCTGGAATGTGTAGAAAGAGATTCCTACCGGAAGAAGAACATCGAAGAGTGGGAGGCGGGACTCATAGCCGAATGATTCAAGCAGCCAGTTCGACTCAGTCGCAAGAAACCCGTAATACTTGAAAAAACCGAGGAGCCCGATGTTGGAAAGAAGACTGAGGGTAAGAAACAGTTTCTTTGATCTCTTGCTATCCGATTCCTCAACCTTGATCGCGGCATAGTAATCCACCAAAGTGGATCCCACGATGAGCAGCGTGTATAGAGGGTTCCACGAGGCGTAAAAAACGTAGCTGGCGACTAAGAGCAGAATCCACCGGAATCTGGCACTGATCCCAAAGTAGCCCCAAAAGACCACCATGAAGAAGAAGACAAACTCAAGGGAATTGAAGATCATGCTCCGAAGGAGATGGTGAAGGGCTTATTCGTTCAAAAGCCCGATGATCTGGTCCGACGATTCAGCAACTTCAATCGATTCCGTATCAACCACAAGATCGGGAGACTCCGGCTCTTCGAATCCACTGTCCTTTCCGGTGAATTGCTTGATCTCTCCGGCGGCCACTTTGGCGTAGAGTCCCTTCGGATCACGTTGGGCACAGGTCTCAAAGGATGCCTTGATGAAAATTTCGCGAAAGGCCTCACCCACAATTCCTCGGGCCTGGTCACGCAGCGCCTGTTTCGGAGTAATGACCGAGACCAGAACAATGACACCGTGTGCCGCGAACATCTTCGCCACTTCAGCCACCCGGCGCACATTTTCTTTGCGGTCGTCGTCGCTGAATCCGAGATCGGAATTCAAACCGTGACGGAAATTGTCGCCATCCAGAATCACGACATACCGTCCCTGCTCATGCAGCTTTCTCTCGACGGCCGCCGCAATCGTTGATTTGCCGGAACCACTCAGTCCATACATCCACAACACCACTCCCTGTTGACCAAGAAGAGCTTCTTTTTCCTCCTTCGAAACGAAGCGATGAAACTGGGTGTGAATGTTGTCAGCCACGGGTATGATCCTTCAGTGAATAATAAAGGAAGAGGGAATTGTGAACCGCATACCGTTTCCAAAGCCGGCGGGGCTCGGCACAAAGCCGGTAAAGCCACTCCATCCCGATTTTCTGAATGAATGCCGGAGCTTGTTTGACCTCTCCGGCATGAAAAGCAAAGGCCGCTCCGATTCCAAAATAAACGGCAGGCGGCAGGCTCTCGAAATGCTTCGCGATCCAGTGCTCCTGCTTGGGGCAACCCAACCCGACCCAGACGTACCGGGCTCCGGATTCCGCGATCATCTTCTTGATTTTTTTATGTTCGCCCTCGGGCCATTCACCAAACGGCGGTGAATAAACTCCGGCGATTTCATTTCCTGAAAAACGTTTCGATAACTTGTCCAAAGTCTCTTGCCTCCCCCCGAGGAGGAAATGCGACTGTCCGCTCCGCCCCTCGGTCGCCTTCAAGAGCTCCAACATCAAGGTGGGGCCATAGACCCGATCATCGAGTTTCTCATCCGCCGACAACTGGGCATTGACGGTCCACAACAGCGGAGTGCCATCCGGGCAGATGAGATCAAACTTTGAAAGCGCTGCCCCGAAGGATTGGTCATGACGGGCATGGGAAAGGACATGCGTATTGGCGGCACTGACGGCATAGGCCCGATCTCCTGCAGCGGCCGCGTCCATGCTCCATGCCACTGCTTTGTCATAACTCGTGACTGCCACCGGGAATCCAATGACGTCACGGGTATCGGGCTTGGAAACCACTGAACTTATCCCTCGGTTGCCACTGCCACCTTGTGGCCGTGCTTCTTGAGCAGAGCATGTTGCTTGGCCTTTTCCAGGTCATGCAGCACCATCTCAGAACACATTTCCTCGACGGTAATATCTGGAACCCATCCAAGCTTCTCCTTTGCCTTGGCCGGATCCCCCAACAAGGTTTCCACTTCGGCAGGACGAAAATACCGAGGGTCCACCTTGACGATGACATCGCCCACCTTGACGGCCGGTGACTTCTCATTATCAACCGACGTCACCGTTGCAATTTCATCCACACCCTTCCCGGAGAACTCAAGTTCAATCCCCGCTTCCTTGGCCGAAAGAGCCACAAATTCACGCACCGAGATTTGCTTTCCAGTCGCGATGACGAAGTCATCCGCCTCTTCCTGTTGAAGCATCATCCACTGCATCCTCACGTAGTCCTTGGCGTGGCCCCAATCGCGAAGTGCATCCATATTGCCCAAGAACAAACAGTTCTCGAGCCCCTGGGAAATATTGGCGATCGCCCGCGTGATCTTTCGGGTCACGAACGTTTCTCCACGACGCGGAGACTCATGATTGAATAGGATGCCGTTACAAGCATAGATCCCATAGGACTCGCGATAGTTCACTGTAATCCAATAGGCATACATCTTGGCCGCTGCATACGGAGAGCGGGGATAGAACGGGGTGGTCTCCTTCTGCGGAACTTCTTGCACCAAACCGTAAAGTTCGGACGTCGAAGCCTGATAGTAGCGGGTCTTCTTCTCGAGGCCCAGAAAACGAATGGCTTCGAGCAGTCGAAGAGCACCGATGGCATCAACGTCTGCCGTGTATTCCGGAGACTCAAAGGAAACCGCCACGTGCGACTGGGCTCCAAGATTGTACACCTCGTCAGGCTGGACCTCACTGATGATCCGGGTGAGGTTCGAAGTATCGGTCAGGTCCCCGTAGTGGAGCTTGAAGCGGGCACTTTCAACATGAGGATCCTCATAGATATGATCCACCCGCTCGGTGTTGAAGGACGAAGCCCGACGTTTGATGCCATGGACTTCGTATCCTTTTTCGAGGAGAAATTCGGCAAGGTAGGAACCGTCTTGTCCCGTAATGCCGGTAATGAGTGCTTTTTTCATATATTTCATATATTATAGGGTTTTTTAAAGTCGTGCCGTCCCTTCATCGAGAGTAGCCAGAAAATCCTGATAAGCCCCGGCCAGTCCCTCTTCGAAGTTGATCCCGGCACTCCAGCCGGTTTTGTTGAGCAGGGTCACGTCGAGAAGCTTTCGCGGGGTACCGTCAGGCCTGGAGGGGTCAGTCTTGATCTCACCGGTGAATCCCACGGTCCGGGCGATCAGCTGGGCGAGCTCAAGAATGGTGACATCCTCACCCACACCAAGATTAACCCAGTCGGGTGGATCCTCCTGATCCAAAAGATGGAAACAGGCGCGGGCCAAATCATCGACATGAAGAAACTCCCGTCGCGGAGTTCCGCTCCCCCAAATCGTCACTTCTGAATCCCCCCGTTCTTTGGCTTCATGAAAACGACGAATCAAAGCCGGGATGACGTGTGAATTCTCCGGGTGATAATTGTCACCGGGGCCATACAGATTGGTCGGCATCGCCGAGTGATACATCAACCCGTATTGGGCCCGATAGTGCTGGCACATTTTCAAGCCCGCAATCTTCGCGACCGCATACGCTTCATTCGTCACCTCCAGTGACCTGGTCAACAGGCAATCCTCGGGCATCGGCTGGGGAGCCATCTTGGGATAAATACACGAACTCCCCAGAAACAAGACCCTGCCGATTCCGGCCTGGCGCGCGCCTTCGATCAGGTTGGTGGCAATGGCCAGATTCTCGTAGATGAACTCGGCGGGGTAAGTGGAATTGGCGTGGATCCCTCCGACCTTGGCTGCCGCAATAACGACCTGATCGGGAGCCTGGTCCTTCAGCCATTGGTGGCAGGCGGCCTGATCCAACAAATCCAGTTCGTCTCGCCCTGCGGTGAGAATTTCAATCCCGCCTCGGCTCTCGGCCTCGCGAACCAACGCAGATCCCACCATTCCCCGGTGACCGGCAACAAATAGTTTCATGAATTGAAAAACGACGTTACGACATTAACGACCCGCTCACGACGGGCTTCTCCCAGCTCGGCGTAGACCGGAATACTGAGCACTTCATCAGCCAGCTTTTCCGCCACCGGCAATTCAATGGCGGGCAAATTGGCAAAACACTTCTGACGATGCAGCGGAACCGGGTAATAGATTTCGCACCCGACTTCATGCTGCAGGAGATGCTCCTTCAGCGCATCTCTTTCGCCATGGACCTTCAAGGTAAACTGATTCCAGATCACTCCCTCCTCGGCCTTTCCGGCCAATGGCAGGGTCACCCTCTCCGCATCCAATCCAGAAAGCTGATCAAGATAATAAGCAGCATTTCTGGCCCTTCCCTCTCCATAGGAATCTAGATGAGGGAGCTTCTTGCGAAGCAGTGCCGCCTGAAGCGCATCCAGACGGAAATTCCCGCCAACCTCTTCGTGGAAGTATTTCGGGAACATCCCGTGATTACGCAATCGCCTGACCCGCTCGGCTTTTTCCGGATCCTGGCAACTGACCAATCCACCGTCTCCAAAACCTCCCAAATTCTTGGAAGGGAAAAAACTGTAGGCCCCGAAATCTCCCATGGTGCCACACTTCCTCCCCTTGTCGGAGGCTCCCAAGGACTGGGCGGTGTCCTCAATGATGACAAGCCCGTGCCTCTCCGCGAAGGCCCTCACTTCATCCATGGCCATTGTCCGACCGAACAAATGCACAGGCACAATGGCTTTGGTCCTTTGAGTGACCGCTCCTTCAGCCGACGCCAGATCCATGTTGAAATCATCCTCTCTGGAATCGACAAAGACCGGAGTGGCTCCAGCCCGAACGATACTCCCGGCGGTCGCAAAAAAGGTAAACGACGGACAAATCACTTCGTCCCCCGGCCCGATTCCAGCAGCCAAGAGAGAAACAATCAGCGCGTCAGTTCCGGAAGAAACTCCAATCGCTTCCCCTCCACCCAAATATTGGGCCGCTTCCTTCTCAAATTCCTCCACCTGCGGGCCCAGAATGAAATAACCCGAATCGAGAACCTCCTCGAAGGTTCTCATCAGCTCTTCCTTCAACGGCGCATTTTGCGCCGGCACGTCTAACAAAGGAACTTTCAAAACTTAATGAAACGCTGCCGCCCTTGGTCGATTACCCTCGAACTCGAGAGCAAAACCTTCCTTGGATGGATTGAATGTCTGGGACTACGGATTAATCCAGCAGTCACCGAGGGCAATAGACTCATGGATGAGCTCGTTGTTCAAATAAAAATGAACTTAATTGAGGCGCTCAACGGGAACCTCTCCAAGCCTCCGGAATCTCCGGATTCGACAGGATTAAGCTGTACAAACTGACCTCCACCGGCTGCGTCTCGCCCAGGAATTCCAACAACAGACTCACCCGCTCGGTTCCGGGCCGGACTTCGACTACCTGTCCCTCCATCCCCTTGAAGGGCCCGTCCGCCACCTCGACTTCCTCGCCCACCTCGACCTTCCAGTCGACCACGATTTCCTCCTCGCCCGCTTCAAGCTCCGCCACCTCCCGCTGGAGCGCTGCGACGAAATCTTCCGGGACCTCCGGAACGTCGTCCCCGAAGCTGATGATACGGCTGACTCCGGCGGTATAGCTCACTATCCGCCCCATTTCCGCCAAAGGAAACTTCGCCAGCAGGTAGCCGGGAAACAAGGGCTCCACCCACCATACCCGGCCCCGCCTCGTCACTTTTTGATACCGAAGACGGGGGAGAAACACCTCGACGTTCTCCAACATCCGAAGGTTGGCCGCCGCCAGCTTCTCCCTCTTCAACTGTGTCCTTAGGACATACCAGGCCGCTTCTTCCTTCATTGCTTACTTCCCCAAAAATTTCTGCAAAAGCGGCAAAACCACTCTCGCCCTCTTGGACCAACGTCCCAATCGCTGGATCCTGCCCATGTAAAAATCCGACCGCGCGTCACCGGGCATCTCCTCCACCATCGTCCTTAATCCCGTCAACTTGTCCTCTCCGCTCTCCAGATGAGGCCTGACCTGTTCCTTGATGAACCCTCCCACCAATTGTTTCAACTCCACGTCGGGTTCATAATAACTCTTTCGTCCCGGAATGGCCCCCGACTCCCGGACCGCACCCAGGTTCTTGAGCATTCTCAAGCCCTGGCTCGCCGACCCCTTGCTGATCCCCAACTTCTCCACCAAATCATCGAGGGCTAACGGCTCCTGCGAAACAAAGAGAATGCCGTAAATCTCTCCGATCGACTTGGGCAACCCTAACAACTTGACCCCGTCGCAAAAAAAATCGACCACCTTGACCTCGAATTCGCTCAAGGCTTGTCGCTCTTCGATCCCTCCAGCCATGACGGACTGATAAACGGACTCCTCCGAAAGTTCAAATTAATTTGAACCAGCATTTTCACACCGCTCTCTCACGATGGACTGAAGTTGCACCGGCGGAACCCCGTAATAACCCTTCATCTCAGTGGCAAAATGGGAATAGTGCCGGAATCCCAGACGCTCCGAGATCACCTTCAAATCTTCTCCTTCCTGAATCAATCGTCGGGCCGTCACCGCCCGATGGTTCCTGAACAACTCCTTCGGGCGGATCCCCACGCAACGCTCAAGCGACCCTTCGAACTCCCGGACCGTCAGGCCCAGAATCTCGGCTACCCGCGAAACGTTATAGCCGTTTTGCGCCGAAAGCTCCATGATGTCCCTTCCCCTGCTATCAAAAATCCGCTCTCCCTCCCGAACTAGCGGGTTGTTAGATTGACCGTTTTGAGCTGACATCATCATATCCTAACGGGTTATTCACATAGGATATTTCGAACGAACAAGAAAAACCCATCTTTTCCCCTGATTGAAACTCCTTTACCGTAAGTGCCTTGAGCGATCCCGAGACACCTCCCCATCACACCGGCCCCCACCATCCGCTCAGGGACACCCACAAAGCCTTCGAGGCCAACGAACTCTCGGTCCGAGCCGAAAACTGCCGCCGCGTCATCAAGACCGGGATTTTGTTCATTCCCCTCGGGATCATCACCGACCTCTGGCTCTTTCCCGACAACCTTCTCCTCTTCGGCACTGTTCGGCTCGTTGCCACCATCCTCTTCGGATTTCTCCTCGTTCCTCTCCAGACACCCGGTCCGCGGTCAGTCATCGCCCTCTCCCACTGTGCCGCCCTGATTCCGACCGTCATGGTTCTCTGGATGGTCGCCTACAGCGGTGACCCCATGTGCTCTTACCGGGAGGGACTCAGCTTGATCATGGTGGTCGCCGCGATGATTTTGCGATGGAGATTCATCGACAGCTTCCTCCACGGACTTCTCACCCTCACCGCCTACACCCTGATCTTCATGTCTCTCGGCGGAACTCTCGGAGAATATCTCAATGCCATCTACTTCATTGTCGCCACGGCCGGATTCTCTGCCTTTTCCTGCTACCTCTCCACCAATTTCCGTCACCGGGAATACTACCTTCGCGAGGAAGTCGAAGCCAATCGCCAGGCCCTCACCGACAACAACGAAAAGCTTCAGTCGCTCGCCGAATCCAAGGCCCGCTTCTACGCCAACGTGAGCCACGAACTTCGCACCCCCCTTACCTTGATTCTCGGCCCCATCGAACAGCTCTCGCTCATCCCCGGCCTCCGCGAACTCCCCAGGGCCCGAAGTCACATCGAAACCCTCGCCGAAAATGGCTCCCGCCTCCTTCGCTTGATCAATGACCTTCTTGAAGTCGGCCGACTCGAAACCGGAGACCTTCCGGAACGGATCGAAAACATCGACCTCAACCAATTCTCCCAAAGCATCCGCCGTTCACTCGCTTCCGTCGCCACCGGCAAAGGCATCAAGTTCTCAGTCACCACCCACCTTTCCGGTGATCCGGTCAAGGCCATCGATTACGACCGGTTGGAAAAAATCGTCACCAACCTCCTGATCAACGCCCTCAAGTTCACGCCCGAAAATGGCAAGGTCAGTCTCAACCTCGAGGAGGCCGACGACGAATTGATCCTCAAGGTTTCGGACAACGGCATCGGACTCAGCCCTGAAGAACTCCCCCACATTTTCGATCGTTTCTGGCGGGCCGATTCATCCGCCACCCGCAAAAAGCAGGGCGCCGGTATCGGACTCGCCCTCGCCAAAACCCTTGCCGAAAGCATGGATGGCGAGCTCTCCGCCACATCCACCAAAGGCAAAGGGACCACCTTCACCCTCACCCTTCCAAATACACCGGCCCAGAGCAATCTCAGTACCTACAACCCCGTTCTCGATGAACCAGAACCGCGAGACGACACCTTCGGACGCCTCCATCAGCGAGCTCTCGAACAAGACATCCTCTGGAGCGAGAAACGTTCCCAAAAGCCACCCGAACAACCAGCCACCGCCTCATCAAAAAACTTCCTCGTTCTGATCGTCGATGACGAACCCAGCATGCTCGCCCACCTGACCACCTGTCTGGAACAACATCGGACACTGACTTCAACCTCCGGAGAACAGGGCATCCGCCTCGCTATCGAGCACCAACCCGATCTCATCATCCTCGATTACATGATGCCGGGGATGGACGGTATCGAGGCCACCAGACGCCTTCGTGAAAATGAGCGAACCGCCCGTATTCCCATTCTCCTGATCACGGCCCACGGAGGAGATGCTCCCCGCATCAGCGCCCTCCAGGCCGACGTGAATGACTTCCTTACCAAGCCCTTTTACACCAGCGAGCTCAACGCACGGGTCCGCAACCTTCTCCTCCAACAAAAGTTCCAATCAGACCTTCAAGTCACCAACGAGGATCTCCGCGACACCCTCAACGAACTTCAGGAAAAGGAAGAAGAACTCATCCGGTCGGAAAAACTTTCCTCACTCGGGCAAATGAGTGCCGGTATTGTCCATGAGATCAACAACCCGCTGAACTACGCCAAGACATCTCTCCACCTCCTCAAAACATTCCGGGACCAGCTGGACGCCGACGAGCAAGAGGACTTCGACGAAACCCTTGAGGATCTCGATGATGCCCTCCGCCGGGTGATCAGGATCGTCACCGACCTTCGAGCCCTCACCAGGGGCAACGAAGTCATGAAGTTCCCTACGTCCCTCCATGGCATCGTCCTCAACGCCAAACGCCTCCTGTCCCACGAACTCGAACCGGTCACATTCGCCAACACCGTTCCAGAGGATCTCGAAGTCTTGGCGAATGAAAACCAATTGTGCCAGGTCTTCGTGAATCTTTTTCAAAATGCCGTTCACGCCACCAGCGACATCACCGAACCGCGGATCTCAATCACCGCCCGCCGACTTCCCGATGCCAGCGCCCTCATCACCGTGACCGACAATGGCCACGGCATTCCCGAAGACATCAGGAACAAGATCTTCGACCCCTTCTTCACCACCAAGGATATCGGTTTGGGAACCGGCTTGGGTCTCAGCCTGACTCTCAAAATCATCGAAGACCACCAAGGGACCATCAAGGTCGAATCCACCCCGGACCAAGGAACCACCTTCCGGATCCAGCTGCCCACCTCACAGTCGAAATCTTAGGAATTCATAGTGCCGCCTTGGCCCCAGAAGATAATTGTTTGATATTCCTGCTCTCCGGGAGTTAATTCTCTTTCAATCTTATGATTTCCCAGTCTCCATATGAACTTCCAGCCGTCCTCTTCGTCGATGACGAGCCGAAGACCTGTAAGCACTTCACCAGGCTTTTCGCCCCCCGTTTCCGCATTATCACCGCATCGGACGGAATCGAGGCCATGAAGCTTTTCAAGGAGCAGGTCGATGACATCGGAATCATCATGACCGACCAGCGGATGCCCAATGAAACGGGAACCGAGTTTCTCGAGAAGGCCTCCCGGATCAAACCATCGGTCAAGCGGATCCTTTCCACCGCCTATGCCGACGTCGATGCCGCCGTCGATGCCGTGAACAACGGGGGCATCTATCGCTACATCACCAAGCCTTGGGAGGTGGCCGAACTCGAAATGACCCTGATCAGGGCCATGGAACTCTACCTTCTTGAGAAAGACCGCCAGTCTCTCCTCTCCAAAAATCTGGAAGAGCTGACTCAACTCGCCATCCGCGAACGGGTCCACGGTCTGGCCGCGCTCTCGGTCTTCAAGGACAGTGAAGTCCGCCATCTTGCCCGAGCCATCGGGACCCTCATTCAGCTCGGTAACCCAGGCACCGAATCCCTTGATCAGCAACAATGGGCTGCCATCTATGAGTCCAACCGGGACTTTCTGGATAGCACGAGGTCTGCCCTTGCCGACCACTCCTTTTCATCGGGAGATCTCGATCATAAAAATGAAGTTTCCGTCAGAAAACTTCTTGGCTCTCTCGATCTTTCCGGAAGCTCCTTCGAAATCGTCCTTGCCGACGAGACCGCCCCGGCTCTCCCCGGCCCTCTCGATTCTCTTGCCGGCCATCTCACCAGTCTTCTCCAGGAACTGGGGGCCGCCCTCAGCGAAGAACAAACCCTCACTCTGCAGGAAACCAAGGAAGGCCTCACTCTCACGTTCCCGGCCGACCCGATCGAAAAAGCCCTGCATCCCCTGTTTCACGCCAACAGCAACAGCACAGCCGGGCCCTGCCTCAAATTGGCCCTCGCCGTGATCAGCTGGCACCACCACGGAGGCCAGCTCGACCTCAGCCGCGAAAAGGATACTCTCACCGCCACCTTGAGGATTCAGCCAGCCCAATCCTCCCCCGATCCCTGGCAAGATCTTGCCGCCGACCTCATTGCCAACGCTTCCTTCTGGAAACGTCAGATATAACCTCCTCCCGATATGGACCGGACCATTGCCATTACAGGTGCCAGCTCGGGCATCGGTCTGGCCTTGGCCCGTGAACTGGAACCACCTGGTCCTCCTCGCCCGTCGCACGGCCATTCTCGACGAACTTGCGGCCGAAATCCGGGAGACCGGCGCCAGCGCCACCATCAAGACAATCGACTTCACCGATCGTGGAGCCTGGGCGAGGACCTACCAGTCGCTGACAGACGAAGGCATTGAAATCGACGCGCTCTATCATTGTGCGGTCCAGATTAGCGCAGGTGCTCTTCATCACACCCTGCCCGGCGACTGGGAACAAATCTATCGCGTCAACCTGCTCAGCACCACCTCGATCCTGTGCACACTCTACCAGGACATGCTGAAACGAGATCGCGGAACCATTGTTCTGTTCTCCTCGCTCACCAGCCATTCGGGCGCTCCCATGTCCGCTCCCTACGGCGCGACCAAAACCGCGCTCTACGGAATGTGGCGAAGCCTGAAGTACGAGAATAATCGTACTAATGTCAATCTCCACCTCGTCAGCCCGGGATTTGTCGACACTCCGCTTTTTGAGAACTTCATTCTCCGCAAGGTCACCAATCAGCAGATGAGGCAATCGATGCTTGCCACCCGCGTCCCCATCACCAAACCGGAGGTGGCCGCCCGAAAGATTGTGGAAGGGGTTTCAAGGTCCCGGGACTACATTGTCTTCCCCTTCCGCATGTGCTTTGCCGCCTTCCTCGTGCGCCGCTTCCCCGTTGTCGGGAAGATGTTTCTCCGCCACGCCACCCGAGCCATGGGTATCGACAAATGAAGCAATCGGAACTTCAGCTCAAGGACCAGGTCGTTCTCCTCACCGGAGGAGCAGGGCCCCTGGATCTTGCTCTCGCTGCCCGGCTTTCGTCGCAAGGCGCTCATGTTCATCTGGCTCTTCCCTTGGATGCGGAACTGACGCCGCCCGATGACAACGGGATAACCGTTCACCAGTTCTCTCTCGTCCAGAAGGGACTTTGAAAAAGTCGTCGATACCATCATCAGCCGGCATCAACACATCGACCTGCTCATCAATCTTTCCTCCTTCGCAGTCTTCGGACTGGTCAAAGATCTATCCATCGAAGACTGGGAAGAAGTCTTTGATCATAACATCCTGTCCGCCACCAACGCCATTGAGCTGGTCTATCCTGCCATGGTTAGTCGGGGGCAAGGACACATCGTCAATCTGGGATCCATCGTTTCCGATACCCGTCAACCCGGGTCCATTCCCTTCGCCACGTCCAAAGCCTTTATCCTCGGTCTTGATCGGTCGCTTCGCCCCGAAGCCAAACGCACCGGAATCGACGTCAACCTCATTCTTCCAGGCTATCTCCCTCCGGGCATCTTCCAGCAGTCACGCACAATCAAGGCCAACGAGGAAGACGCCGTCAAAGCCCACACCCTCGTTCAGTCAACAGTCGAACAGTTTGCCGAAGCGATTCTGGCCGGCGTGATTCGCAAGAAACGGATCCTCTATTTCCCGAAGTTTCAGGCAAGGTTCCTCTGGTTCATGTCCCACTGGTTCCCGGCCGCCCTCAACCCTTTGCAAAAACGTCTCTTCAAACCCTTCTACCAGCCCCCGAGCCTCGCTTCGCGAACCCATCGCCCTCCTGAATAGAAGACCGCGTAGGACTTCAAGACGAACCCTACTTCCCTTTCTCTTCTTCTCCGTCCGGGACAAACTTCAACACGGTTCCGTTGATGCAGTACCGCTGGCCGGTGGGAGTCTGGTTTCCTCCCATGGAAGTAAATCGCTCCCCCTCAAAAACGTGTCCGAGATGACCGTCACACACCGCACAGCGAACTTCGGTCCGGGCATAGCCGAGATGGTAGTCCACATCGGTCTTCACGTTTTTGGCCTTGGATGGATCATAAAAGGACGGCCACCCGCACTGTGAATCAAACTTGGTGTCCGACTTGAACAGCTCGGCATTACATCCCGCACAATAGTAAGTTCCCCCGCCCTGCGCTTTGAACTTCTTGTAAACCTCGCCATTGGCCCGCTCTGTTCCGGCCTGTCTGAGAATGTAATACTGCTCTGGCGTCAGTCGTTCCTTCCACTCCTCCTCAGTCAACTTGCTATAGTCGATCTTCTCTTCCTCGGGGGCCGGCTTCACCGGTTCTTCGTCTGAATGGGTCATGGCATTGCCTTGGGTCTCACTTTCCTGACTACTCTGCTCGTTTTGGTTCGAACCTTCTTCAACGTCCTCGTTGGTACACTGGGACAAAAAAAGTGAACTCAATGCCAACAGGAGAACCAGGGAAGCTTTCATGGTCCGCTAAGTGTAGAGTCCCAATCGTGTTCCGTCAAATTTACACCACTTCAGGTTTGCCCGGCCGCGTTCTCCACCGGAGACTCTCTTTGTGAAGATTCGCCGCAATCATCTCATCATTGCCTCCGTGGCCATTCTCGGACTGATCTTCATGACTCTTGGAATTCACTTTCTCAGCGACCATCCACGATACTACGCCCATTCTCTGCGGACTGCCCAGGAGGCCGATTCCGTTGCGGGCTACCCGATCGAAAAATCCTCGGGCGACCCTCCCGAGTTCTGGACTGCTGAATTCCAGCCCAATCTCAGCCAACTGACTCCCCTCGAGCGATTCCGCCTCCCAACGACCCGTCATTTCACCCGACCCTCCGGTCCCTTGGCCAGCGGACACGGTCTGGTCCTCTACACCGGCAATCCCGAAGGCTACCCCGGAATGGCCGTCCTCCTCGGCCACCGTCTGCCCGAAGGGCAAATCCTTCAAACCCTCTACGCCGGCCTCTCGTCAATCAAGGTCCGTGTCGGTGATCGAGTCGCCCGCGAAGAGGAACTCGGCACCCTAGACTCGGAACTCTACTTCGAGATCCGCAGGGGGGCCGGCATCGATATTCATTCAGAGACGATCGCCGGACAGACCCTCAATACCCCGGATTCCAAGACCTCCAACCGGATCGATCCCGACACCTTTTTTGAGCAATACCAGACCCCCCCACCGGGACCGGACGCCTTCACCATTCTCAGAAACAAGGAGCTGGCTAGCCGTCGTTCGCTGGAGAGTCTCCACATGGATGCCGATAGTGCCATCAAGCTACATGAACGCGAAACTCCTGACCCGGAGTAACAACTATCTCTTCTGCATTTCAGGAAGCACCTTCTCAAAGACCGGGGCCAGATAGTGCACCGAGCCAACCCGGCTCAAGTGATCATCATCACGGTAATACGACCTCTCCGCATGGATCTTCAAATCCTCTTTCCCACCGCTCGGAAAGAAACTCCAGGTCGGATCGATGATCCGGATTGTTCCTTCCGGGAGAGACCTCAGCGCTGTCATCGTTCTCCTCTCGCGAGCCAAGTGATATTCCAGCGAGGTCGCCCGATCTTCTAATGAATAAAGCCACGGGAAGCGGGTCGCGGCATAGAATTTCCAGGCCACGAAATCCACCGAGCTTTCCGGCACCTGCTGCAACAACCACAACCGGATACCATGCTCATTCAGCCTCTGACTCAAATCCGTAAGAGCACCTAACAAAGCCTCCGTCGACTCCTGGACCGAGGGCTGATGATTCACCCGGTTTACCGCCATCGGAGCCACCTGATAGTCCGGCAGGAAGGGCTTCATCTCGACCTCATTGTATCCTTCGCATCGGGCCACCCACCGGCTGATCACCATGACTTCCTTGGTTCCGCTCCCGATGACCTTCTCGAGAATCATTTCATTCATCTCTACCGTGGCCCCCGCCGACTTCTCCACCAACTCGGATCTCCAGATTCCCGGAACAGGTGGCGTGCCATTGTTCAAGTATGCCCAACCGGTCATCCCCAGATTCTCAGTCGCTACCACCAATCCCGCCATGGCCGCCACCCCGTGACTATCACCCCAGATCACAAAGTCGGGAGGCCCGGACTTCTTCGCTCCAAAAACCACCGGCTCGTCCTCGACCTCGGTCCATTCCTCTCCCTCCCAATCAACATCCTCCATCATCAACCTCATCCGCTCGGAAAACCTCCCGGGCATTCCCCCGGATCCCAACACCGTCGCCGACACCGCAAGCAAGGCCAACGCACTGGCTCCCGCAAAACCAAAGGCCCGCTTCTGCGTTTTCAGAAGACCGCCCGTCCGGAAGGGAGTCTCCACAAACTTCCACGACAACCAGGCCAGCAAAAAGGAAGTGGCCAGAACAAACAACTCAAGCTTCAAGGTCAGCTCCTCGTTGACCATCATTCTGGTAAACACACACACCGGCCAATGCCAGAGGTAGAGCGAATATGAAATCAATCCCACCCGGACGAACGGCCCGAGACTCAGCGCTTTCCCCATCCAGGTTCTTCCCCCCTCGTTGGCCAGAAGAAACAAGGCCGCTCCCAATACCGGAGGCAGAGCCGCCAATCCCGGGAACACGGTTTCCTCGTCGAACTCAATGATCGAATACAAGATCAAGCCCATCCCGAGCCCCGCGAGCAATTCCTTCAGCCAATGACTCATCGTCGTCCTCGGCAGAGCCGCCAGAATCGAGCCCGCAAGCAATTCCCAGGCTCGCGGAGGCAAAAGAAAGAACCCTTCGCGCGGATCCCACTCCATCTTGAAGTAACTCCACACCAGCGACCAGATCGCCAGCCCGGCCAGGATGGGCAACACCCACTTCGACCCCAATCTCCAGACCAGGATCAGCATCAGTGGAAGGATCAGGTAGAACTGTTCCTCGACCGCCAGAGACCAGGTATGCAGCAGAGGAATCATCTCCGCACTGTCCGCAAAGTATCCCTGATCCTGGGAAAAGTAACAATTCGATGCCAGCAAGACATGGACCAGCAAGGTCCGCCCCAGATCTTCAAAAGCCCCCGGAGTCAACAGGTAAGCCCCCACAAGCATCGTTCCCAGCGCCATCACCACCGAGGCCGGCATGATCCGCCGGATCCGGCGGACCCAGAAGTCCTTCAGCGAGAATCTTCCCTCACGAAGACTCCTCAAAATGATCCCCGTGATCAGGTATCCCGAAATCACAAAGAACACATCCACCCCGACAAAGCCTCCGGGCACCGACTCCCATCCCAGGTGAAAAGATACCACCGCCAAAACCGACACGGCTCGCAACCCGTCGATCTCCGGCCGGTACTCCCGCACGTTCATCGCCACGCAACCAGCCACGTCACTTGCACCGACTCAACTCAAAAAAATGACTTCCACCCTCATCTCCCCGGTCCCTTCGTCTTCCACTCCGGATACTCCTTCTCCAGCAAGCTCGCCGGCCAGTTGCCATACCAGGCATACCCGTTGCGACGTTCATGACCAATCTCTGCCAAGCTTCCTTTCACCACCCCGTCTCGATCCGAAAACATCGGCTTGTTCGTTTTCACATCGTAGAACCGCGCCCACAAGCCTGGAGCTTCAGGATCGTTCACCACCACCCGGTCTCCCTCCTTCTTCACCACCTTGATCTTCTCGATCCTCGCCTTCCTCATCCATGCCACCGCGCCTTCAATCGCCTTTTTAATCTCCGGCGACGGATCATCGAGGCTCATCAACAGCCTTACGATACCCACCGACTCACAACCGCTCAACGAAACCAATTCATACGACCTCGCGGGACGGGGACGAAAGTCGACTTCATCATGCTGGGCACACCAGACCGTCAACTTTCCATCCACCTTGATCTGGCACTTCAGGAGACACCCCACCCCTCGCTCAAAAGCTTTCTCCGCCGCCTTTCGTTGGGCTTCGCTCACCACACTGAATAACTCACTCGAGGCCACCTCCCTCATCAATTCCATCAAGCCTATCATCGTTCCATCATTGAATGTGATGTGCCGGCCATACCCCTTCCCCGGTGACGGGGATTGCGGCCACCCACCATTCTCATACTGGGCTTCAAGGATTGCCCTCAATCCCTTCGATACCGCCTTCAAAGCCGGGATCTCATTCGTCACCTTGAAATACCGCGCCAAGAACCGGATCTCATCGACGGTCGCTCCGTTGTCATATGTGCCACGCAGATCCTTCTTCCTTCCGTCGAATCGTTTGGCACCGGTATCGATATTCTTCGGCCACGCTCCACTGTCAGCCTGATGCGACAGCACGTTCTCATAAATCATTCGCGCCTCCTCGCCCCGAAACCACTCGTCGTCCTTTTTCAGACTCGCAGAGACCGCCAAAACCATCTCGGCCAGTCCCAACATCAACGCTGATATCCATACACTTTTCATCATCCTAATTCGTTCTTCGTTGCTTCTTCCTTCCCGGAAAAAATCCAAAAACATCCACCTAGAAAGGCCGTTGGAGCTGCCCAAAAAAGACAAATGATCGCCGTCCACCCCGACACCCCCCGACCCGGGATCGAATCATACGCCACCAACGCACCCTTGCTCTGCACCTTCTCCAACTCCTCCAGAACAAAACGATACTCCCCCGGTTTGGTCGTCACAAAATCTCCGAAATAGTGATCCCGGTCGCTCGTCCCTTTCCGATCCAAGTCCACCAACTCGCCATCCGGATCATAGAGAAACACCCCCTTCGTCGGATTGACATGACCCGGCGAACTCCCGAATCCCGTATTGGTATCGAAGAACATCAAGGGCTGCGCTTCATCCAGCTGAAAGGTCTCCTCATTCCCCGTCCGCATTTCCACGAAGACCTCTCCCTTGAACAGGGTCGCCACCCACCAATAAGCCCCCGAAAGCAAGCCCACCGCGACCAAAACCAAGGCGAACTTCAGAATGATTCCTCCCGCTTTCTTCACAATCCAAGCTTCCTGAAATTTTCCTGACATTCCAAGGACCATTCTGCGATGATGGAGGCATGAAGAAACTGCTCCCACTCCTTGGCCTGGCCCCCATGGTCAGTGCGCAGTGCCCCGATACCCCGTCGCCC
>JBMHCW010000017.1:0-54108 GCA_049889715.1 Akkermansiaceae bacterium
GGAAGTGATTTGCACGTTGAATTGCTACCCCCTGGCTACGATGAGAGAACGAAGACCCTCACTTTGGAATTAGTGAAATACCGTCATGATCTCCCCTTGGACGAGGCTCAAAGTTTCATAACTGAAACCCTCGCCCGATTTCCTTGGGCCATAGAGGAAGAGAATACAAACACCCGCTCCCTTGGCGTTCACTTCGCGGCAATGATTGGCGTTTTTTGCGCCTCGATGTTCAAGGAGGGAACGGTGAAACCGATGATCGTTTACAACGGGAACCAACCGGGAAGCGGGAAGTCTCTCCTCATGCGCATGGCCCTTGCACCCGTTCACGGTGAACCAGCCGAAAACGGTAAGGCAAAAGACGATGAATTTCGCAAAGTGTTGTTTACCGCTGCGAAGGCTAAAAAGCCCTACCTTGCTCTGGATGACGTTTCGTCCCTCTATTCAAATGATTTGAACCGCTTCACCACGACCTCGAAGCATGAGGGCCGACTTATGGGGGGAGACTCCATGGGGGAATTCCCCGCTGTAACGCAAGTTTTCACGACCGGGAATCAACTCACCCTTGCCGAGGATCTCGTCCGCCGCTCGCTGGTGGTCGATCTCTTCGAAGCCGGAAAAGCAACAGAGCGAACTTTTGAAAAGGAACTCACGCCCGATTGGCTTTGTCTTCCAGAAACACGCGCAAGGTTCCTCGCGGCTCTGTGGGCCATCGTTCGGGAATGGAACGACAACGGAAGGCCAGCTTGCAAGGATGCCCGGCACACCTCTGCTTCACAGTGGGCCAGCGTGATTGGTTCCATTGTGCATCACCTCAATCCAAAGCTAAAACCATTCGCGAAAAGAACCTTTAGCCTTGGAGGGGATGAATCAGGGGACGCCATGGAGGCTCTCATTTGCGCTCTTGCGTCCGACCTTCCGACTTCAGGAGACGAGTTCACAACTGCTGAGCTTATAGACAAGGCCGAAGAGCTGAACCTTCTGGAAGCCATCGCGGGACACGCTAAGGACCAGCGAAAAGCAATTGGCCACCGGGCAAGAAAACTTCGTGGCCGGGTGTTCATCGATCAGGCCGGGAGGCGTTTCGAGTTTGGAAAACGGGACAAGTCTTACGGGGCCGTCTATCCGATTCGCTTTCTGAAACCGTGAACGCTTCCCCCCGCTCCCCTCTTTGCCCTTCCAAGGAAATCACCAAGAACGCCCCTCCGACCCGGGAGGGGGCCAAGGAGGCTTCCGCCCGGCCCTCCCTCTTGCGGGGTCGATCCTCTCGCAGCCAAGCGGAGCAAGACCCACCAATAAATTCTTTGGCACCTATCTCTGACACTTTCGCAGTTCAATCGATCCAAGAGAGGGACAAAGGAATCTCTTTGAATGGCACTTTCGTCCTGGGGTGTGTGTCCCGCACTATTTCTCCCTCTTGGAGGCAAAGAAATTACTTTTCCTTTTTCCAAGGGAAAAACTCCAGATCCGGCAGCGACTCTCTGAAAAACTGTCCTGAAAGGCCACAATGCCACGGAAAAGGCCATTCCTTTTCCCTTTAGTTTTCAATGATTGTGGTCTTGTGGTGATCCTCGAAGAGGAAACAGGAAAAGAAAGGAGACGGTTCTACACGTGAGAGCTCAACACCGGAGGGGCCGGGGTGGAGATAGGAAGACCACAAGACCACAAACCTTGGAAGGGCGGAGGTTTGAAGGCGAAAACAAAAGACCACGGGCAATCTAGAAGGGTTTGAACACTTCTCAGCGAGTGTTTAAGATAAGACTATGAATGCTGATGAATACGAGGATTGCTTGGACGCCCTGGAGGAAGGGTTGTTGGAGGATCTAAAAGAAGAGAAAAAAATAGACCCCCACGTAAAAGTCCCTACCAAGGCACAGCAGAAGAAAATCATCAAACTTGCTCATGCAAATCACCCGAACGTCCCACCGGGTGAGCTATGCGAAGAATTTGAAGAGGCCTGGGAGCAGGTGAAGAAAGAAGCAATGATTGCGGCAAGGAAGAGAGCGGCAAAGAAGGCGGCAAAATCGGGGACACCGCCGCCGGCTCCTGAAAACAAAGATCCGCACAAGACACGAACAGAAGGGTGGAGAAAATGCTTCCTCAAGAAAGACCCTTCAGATTGGTCTGATGGTGGCGGCCACCACGGTGTACTTCAGCCCTATTACAAGGTTCCCACTAATGATCAGGTTCTCACAGTGCTCCAAGCCCTTGACCGAGATAAGCCATCTTGGGATTCAAAAATTCACCGCTCTGAAAAACATGCGAATAAGGCACTTCAACTTTTTGGCGACAGGTTTGGGCAGATGAATCCAGAAATGGCCAAGAAGGGAAAGTCCGCCAAACCGAAGGGAGCAGGATGTTTGGTCGTTCTGGTTCCTCTGATCGGTGCGATCTATTTTTTGGGCTACTACGTGGCTGCTTCCGGTTAGACGGGCTCGATTGGCTCGGAGGACCAGCCGGGGGCTTCGTTGCCATATCTGCCTGGCTTGGAGTTACCCCGTCCAAATCTGAAAAAAAATGGACGGGGTAAGTTCGCCACCTCTGGAGCCGATCATGCTAGGGAACTGGTCAGGAAAATTTACCCCGTCCACTACCCCGTCCACTTTTGGGTGCATTTTAGGGGTATTTTCCTTCATTTCGGTGCATTTCGGACCGAACACCCTTAAAAAGGAGAAAGCCCTAAGTCGTTGAAACTTAGGGCTTTCATTGGTTACGGGAGCAGGATTTGAACCTGCGACCTTCAGGTTATGAGCCTGACGAGCTACCTGACTGCTCCATCCCGCGGTTTTAAAGGCCACCTCTTGCGAGGCGGCGTGACGCTACGTCGGATTCTCTGGCCACGCAAGATTTAATTTGCTCAATTTCCCCCGTGCCTGCTTCTTCCATTCCAAGGGAAACCCTGACGAGGGAGGACCAACTGAGCCGTGCCCAAGAGCATCGGAAGCTGGTCGAAGCCGTCACCCTCCCTATGAGAGAGCGGAAATCGAGACAGCAAAGCCACCCGGTTTTCGATTTCATTCACACCTACTATTCCTTCTCTCTGGGCCGACTCGAAAAATGGCATCCCGGCTACGGAATCATTCTCCAAAACACCACTGAGAACGCGCTCTCTCCCAAGTATTATCGCGGTGAAGGAGATCAGTGCTGGATCGATCCGCAACTTCTAACACCCAAGGGCAGAGATCGGCTTCAATGGATCAAAAACCTCCTTGAACTCACCCAGTCGAGACCGCCCAATATGGCTTGCCACGGACTTCACGAATGGGCCATGGTTTATCAAGGAGACGAGGTCCGGCATCGGGAATCAGTTCCTCTGCGACTTTCCCAGGACGAGATTGACCGGCTCGTTTCCTCGCGCCCGATCTGCTGCTCGCATTTCGATGCATTCCGGTTCTTCACTCCTGATGCCAAAAAGTTCAACCGTCTCTCGCCGACTCTCCTCTCCCGCGAAGAATTTGAACAACCAGGATGTATCCATGCCAATATGGATCTCTACAAATGGGCCTACAAAAGCTCGCCGTGGATCAGTTCGGACCTTCTTCGCGAGACCCTTTTCTTCGCCATCGAAGCCCGTGAAATCGACATGCGGGCCTCTCCCTACGATTTGAGTGAATACGGGTATTCTCCGATTCCCGTCGAAACGACTGCCGGACGACGGGAATACGAAAAGTATCAACACCAGCTCTACCTCAAGGGCCTTCCCCTCAGAAAGGAGCTGATCGACGCCATTTCCCGCGTTCTGGCCGCCTAGCCCGCCTATCCATTCTTCTCGGCCTCGATTTAGGGTTTCCAATCCCGTCGATTGCGATATGTCTCGCGGCATGATTCCCAACGTCCTCGCCGAGAGATACGCCGCTTCCCAAATCCGCGACATCTGGTCCCCTGAAGGACGCATCGTGCTGGAACGAGATTTTTGGATCTCGGTCATGAAGGCTCAAAAAGGACTCGGACTCGAAATTCCCGCCGAAGCAATCGCGGCTTATGAGTCGGTCAAGGATCAGGTCAACCTCGCCGCCATTGATGAGCGGGAGCGGATCACGAGACACGACGTCAAAGCCAGAATCGAGGAGTTCAACGAACTGGCGGGACACGAGCACATTCACAAGGGAATGACCTCCCGGGACCTCACCGAGAATGTCGAGCAACTGCAAGTGTACCGTTCTCTCGAAGTCATTCGCAACAAATCCGTCGCTGTCCTTGCCCGGATGTCCGGACTGGCGACCCGTTGGGTGGACCTGATGATCACCGCTCGCACTCACAACGTGGCGGCACAGCCGACGACCTTTGGAAAGAGAATTTCCATGTTTGGTGAGGAACTGCTCAGCGCGTTCGGAAACCTCGAGTCAGTTCTCAACAGCTATGCCGTCCGCGGATTGAAGGGGGCGGTCGGCACCCAGATGGATCAGGTCTCACTCTTCGACGGAGATACCGCCAAGGTCGCCTCGCTGGACGAACAGGTTCGCGAACACCTCGGACTTCCACAATCGTGGACCAATGTTGGCCAAGTCTATCCCCGGGCCCTAGATTTCCGGGTGGTCAGCGCTCTAGTCGATTTGGCCTCCGGACCTTCCTCTCTAGGCAAAACCCTCCGCCTGATGGCCGGACACGAAACCGCTTCGGAAGGCTTCGCCAAAGGTCAGACCGGTTCTTCAGCCATGCCCCACAAGATGAATTCCCGCTCCTGTGAACGGGTCAACGGGTTCCACGCCATCCTTAAGGGACATCTCACCATGGCCTCGAATCTGGCAGGAGATCAATGGAACGAAGGTGATGTCTCTTGTTCGGTGGTCCGTCGGGTCATGCTCCCCGATGCCTTTTACGCCATTGACGGCCTTTTCGAGACTTTTCTGACCATTCTTGACCAAATGGACGCCTATCCGGCAGTGATTGAAAAGGAGAACCAACATTACCTTCCCTTCCTGCTGACAACCACCATCATGATGGAAGCAGTCAAAGCCGGAGTTGGTCGGGAAACGGCCCACAAGGCAATCAAGGAGCATGCCGTCGCAACCGTGCACGACCTCCGGAACGGAGAGGCTTCTGAAAACAACCTTCTCCAACGACTCGCTGAGGATGAACGTCTTCCGCTCAACACCGATCAGCTTGAGGCAATCTTGCAAGCCGGCCGAAGCAACGTAGGGCAAGCCCGGGTTCAGGTGGATCAATTCCGAAAGGACATCGAGGACCTCTCACTGAAATACCCCGGCACGGCAGACTACAGCCCTGGCTCCATCCTCTAAACACCCCACTCCGGCGCGATGTCTCCAAGTGGTAAAATTACAAAAGACCCGATAATCTCTTGAAGATTCGGGCGTGACCGCAAGAGACTTTCACACGCCCGTCGGGCCGAACCCCCAATTTCTCGCCATGCATTACTTCAAATTCCGGGGCCTGGCCTACAGTTTTTTGTTGGCCAGCTTTGTTTATTTATTGGTCACTCTGGCTCTCATCACAACCGCCGTCTTTGGCGTTGGGCTTTGGGTGACGGGAGAGGAATTCTTCATGTATGCCGTCGCGATCAGTGCAGGAACCTTTTTGTGCTGAGGGTATTTCTTTGGGTTTTATCGGGTCGGACCCGCTGCCAGCTCTGTAAAACCGGCACTTTCCAACTACTTCGATGCAACAAGAGCGGCCAGGTCAGCCCGATCTTTGGCAGCCACCGGCTTAAGGTCGCCCTTTCCGCCTGTTTCACGGGAAAATTCAATTGCCCCTATTGCGGAGAGCAATTCGACATCTGGGCCAAGCCTCTTCCTCAGGCTCCCACCCATTCCGTCGCCGGATCCAGAACACGCAAAGCGGGAAGTTCGCTTCCAGGGAAAAAGTGATCCTCCAAATTACAAACAAGGCCGCCCGGAAAATCACCGGACAGCCTTCACTTAGATTGAGAACGACAAAGGACTGCGACTAATCGTCGTCTTTCTTCTTTTCCTCCTTCGCCTTCTTTTCCTCTTTGGCTTTCTGTTTATCCTGTTCAGCCTTCTGCTGATTCCGCTTCTTTTGCTCGATGTGGCGAACTTCCACCCGGCCAGCCTCTTCGAGGAAAAGTCGGGCGGCATTGAAACTACTCCGTGCATACTCGCGGAGCCCGTTGTCATCAAGAAGAGCCAAGCCCTCCTCGGTAACTTCGGATTCGAAGATCTTCCAGGCCTTCTTCTTCAGCTGCTTCAAATCGACCTCCGGACGAGGAGCTTCTTCACGCTTCTCGCCCCGGCCTCGACGGCCACGGCTGCGAGTCCGGCGCTCCCCGTTTTCCTGTGGCTCTTTATCCTTGGGTTTGGAAGTGGCCTTCGGTTCTGGCTTACCCGGACTTTCGTCGGATTCGGGAATCAGTTTTTCGACTGACTCCTGGGAGGATTCAGATTCCTCAGACTTCTCGGTTCGTGCATCACGGACCTTGCTCTTGGGCTCGCGTCCGCGGCCCGAGGGTTTCTTATCCTTGGCCTCTTCTTCGGCGGGAGCCGCCTGAGAGTCGTTGGAGGATTCCTGGGCATTCGGGGCTTCGGAATCGGTAAGGGGAAGCTGTTCTTCGGAGGCTGGAGTGGCCGCCTTCTTGGATGCTGATTTTTTGGCGGTCTTTTTCCGCACCGATTTCCGGGCGGCCTTCTTGGGTGGAGGTGTCTCTTCGGACATTTGCTTTTTAATGAAATACAGGCGGGAGAACGACCCCCGCCTGTGTGAAAATAAATGAGTTCAGAATCCGGGTGTACTTAACGCCCCCAGATATCATCCTTCGTGAATTCGGACTCGGCGGTGCCATCGACATTAAAATCGCTGGGTTCACCGTCGGGACCAACTGACCAAATGTCAAAAGAACCATCGTTCTTCACATTCGGGACAAGATCTCCGTTTTCGTCCCGGGCGGCCCGATATCGGAGAGACTGCAGAAAACCGTCAAAAATCACCCGCTTGCCGCTACTGACTCCCACGAGCGAAGGATCGTCATCGAGCAACTCCTTCCAGTAGGTCGGACCGGTGGGAGGCTCCCCTTGCCCGGTGTAGTCACCGGACAGGGCATTGTAGAGGATGGAGCTGCTGGCATCGTCTCCAACCGGATAAAGGCCGTTATTCTCGTTGGCATACTCCTCCAACTTCAGAGTGGCATACTTGAGACGAACCTTGGTGAGATCAATCGCCTGATTCTTTTTCACCTTGTTAAAGGTGGCCAGGCCGATCCCGGCAAGAATGACAATAATGGAAATCACCACGAGAAGTTCGATCAGCGAGAATCCGCTTCGCAGCTTCCGGGACGAATGAAAATGAGTCATAGTATTAAAGTAGCAGAGTTACTGGATTGATGCAACGGACCGGAGTCCTCGCGAGGAATTAACCACCCTGCATCTGCTGGATGACCTTGATCAGCGGCAGGAAGAGCGCAAACACAATGGCACCGACCACGAGAGCGAGGATCACAATCATGATCGGCTCCAGAATCGACGTCAGCGCTGTCACAGCTCCATCGACTTCATCGTCGTAAACGTCGGCAATCTTGAGAAGCATCTCAGGCAGCTGACCGGTTTCTTCACCCACATCGACCATGGAAACCACGAGATTGGGGAAAATGCCCGATCCGGTCATTGGAGTCACGATCGATTCACCTTCCTTCACCGCATCGTGGACCTCGTCAATGGCCTTTGCCACCACGGTGTTACCGGCAGTATCCCTTGTAATGTTCAAGGCCTGCAGAATGGGCACACCTGACGTCACAAGAGTTCCGAGAGTCCGGGTGAAGCGTGCAATCGCGCTTTTTCTCTGAATATCACCAAAGATCGGGAGCTTCAGCTTGGAGGAGTCAACAATATGGCGCCCCTTGGGAGTCCGGGCCCAAGCCACGAAGCCAAGATATCCCCCGACTACCAGAATCATGATCCAAACCGCGTTGGGAAGTCCGGTCTCACCGGTAAACAAGAAAGTTGGTTTCAACATCCAATCCGAGAATCCGAAGACCACCCGGGAGATGAGGGGCAGCTGCCCACCTTCCATGTCCGCAAACATTTCACGGAACTTGGGAACAATGAACAACATCAGGAAACTCATGATCGCCACCGCGATGAACATCACGATCAGCGGATAGACCATCGCTGAGACGATCTTGCCCTTCAGCTTGTGAGCCTTTTCCTGGTATTCAGCAAGACGGGTCAGGACAACCTCGAGCACACCACCCAGCTCACCGGCCTTCACCATATTGACGAAGAGCTTGTTGAACATCTTGGGGTGCTGGCCGAGACTTTCCGAGAAGGTTGAACCTCCCTGGACTGAATCAGCCAGACTGTTGATGGTGCTCTTCAAGACAGGGTTCGGCTCCTGCTTGCCAAGAACATTCAATCCCCGGAGCAACGGCAGACCGGAATCGATCAAAGTCGCCAGCTGGCGGGTGAAGATCATGAGGATCTTGGGCTTCACCTTGCCGCCGGCCTTGGCTGCTTTGCCTCCTCCTTTTTTCTTGGGTTTGGCTTTACCCTTCTTGCCTTTCTTTCCGGACGGAGCAGCAAGCGACCCCTTGCCTTCTTCCACCACCTGAGTGGGATAAAGTCCCTGTCCCCGGAGGGCAGCGACGGCTTCGGCATCGGAATTGGCTTGGACCACCCCGGTGGTCTGCTCGCCTTTGGCATTCAGCGCAATGTATTGGAAATTTGCCATTAGAAGTTTTGTGTGTTGGGTAGTTCTAGAGATTTACTCAAAGGGTGTGGAAGCTTGAAATTCCGAAATATTGACGGATTCCAAGCATTCCGTGCCCAAACTTGAGGATGTTAGGTGTATTTCAGGACCTCCTCAATGGTGGTTCTGCCCTCATAAATCGAGCGAAGACCGTCCTCACGGAGGGTCGTCATGCCCAACTCGATGGCCTTCTGTTTGATGACCACGGCCGGGGCCTTCTCGATCACCAGTTCGCGGATTGGATCGGTGACGTTCAACAGCTCATAAAGGCCGGCACGGCCTTTGTAACCCGTCTCACCGCATGTCTTGCAGCCTTTTCCGGTGTAGAAATTCTTATCTCCAAGTTCGTGCGGGGCGATTCCGAGCTGGCTCAGGATGGCTTCGCTCGGCTCATAAGGAGCCTTGCAGTCCGGACAGATGGTGCGCAAAAGACGCTGAGCGAGAATTCCTTCGAGCGAAGCGGCCACCAGGAACGGCTGCGTCCCCATATCCACCAAACGAGTGATCGCACCCGCCGCATCATTGGTGTGGAGTGTCGAAAGCACCAAGTGCCCCGTCAGGGACGCCTGGATGGCGATCTGAGCAGTTTCAAGGTCTCGCATCTCACCCACCAGAATCTTGTCGGGATCCTGTCGCAGGAAGGCACGAAGAACCTTCTCGAAGGTCATTCCAATGGCCTCATTCACCGGAACCTGAACGATTCCATCGACGTCATACTCGACTGGATCTTCTGCGGTCAGAATCTTGGTATCGATCTCATTAATTTCCCGCAAAGCCGCGTAAAGAGTGGTGGTCTTTCCTGCTCCTGTGGGACCGGTCACGATGAAGATCCCGTTGGGCATGCGGATGGTGTCCTCGATGTATTCGTGAACGTGCTCCGGAAGTCCCAGATTATCGAGGTCGAGATTGACCGAATTCCGGTCAAGCACCCGGAGCACCACACTTTCGCCATATTGGGTGGGCAACGACGAAACCCGCATATCCACCGATTGATCGCCAACTTGTTTCACGATCCGTCCATCCTGCGGAACACGACGTTCGGCGATGTTCATATTGGCCATCACCTTGACCCGGGAAATAATGGGAAGAGCCAAATGCACCGGCGGAGGTGACATTTCATACAGGGCACCATCGACACGGTAACGAATCTTGAACTCGGTCTCGAAAGGCTCGAAGTGGATGTCGGAAGCCTTTTCCTTGATGGCCTGATAGAGAACCAGATCCACGTAACGCATGATGGGCGCGGAGTTCGCCTCATCTTCCATCTCGGCTTCTCCCCCCTTAAAATTCAGCCCTCCGTCGAGCTGACCAAGGATGTCGTCCATCGCTTTCTCTTCGCCGCCATAGTGCTTGTTGATCTTTTCCTCCACAATGTGGTCGGCTGCCACCACGAGCACCACCTCATGCCCAATGGCAAAACGAAGATCCTCCACGATCTGAGGATTGAGAGGATCGGTAAGGGCAACTGAGACACCGGCGTCGTCATAAGCCACTGGCAAGGCACCATGAAGGCGGGCCAGACCGGCCGGGACCAAAGTGAGGAGAGCCTCGGGCGGCTCAAATTCGCTGAGGTCGACATATTCGGCACCCAGCTCGGAAGCAATCAGGGGCCAGATATCATCGCGTGAATTGATCACCTGATAATCGGTGAGAATCTCCGCGGCCTCCTTGCCGCTGTTCTCGATTTCAGAAAGCACGTCGGCCTTGAGAGCACCATCAATCATGCTGCGGCTGACGAAGAGGTCGAGGATTTGGTTGTTATCCATCTGTCAAAAAAAGTTAAATTCGTGTGTTTGTTCTGCTTGTTACTCCGAGTCCGCCATGGTCACTCCGATCACCTCGGAAGCCGAGGTCATCCCGGCTAGGACCTTGCGAATTCCGTCTTCCCGCAGAGTGCGCATTCCCAATTCTCGGGCACGCTTTCGAAGCTGCGGGGTGCTCAGATCCTGGTTGATTAGGTGACGCACTTCGTCATCCACCAGGAAGATCTCAAAAATACCGATTCGACCGCGATATCCCGAATCCCGGCAGTTCTCACAACCCACCGGCCCCATGATACTCCCCTCGGCGGCTTGGCTGGCATCGATGTTCAAGGTCCGGAGCTCCTTTTCTGTCAGCGTCGCCGGAGCTTTACACTTGTCGCAAAGCTTGCGGACCAAACGCTGGGCCAAGACCGCCCGCACCGCCGAAGCAATGAGGAATTTCTTAATCCCGATATCGGAGAGACGGGCCACCGCACTCGGAGCATCATTGGTGTGCAGAGTCGAAAAAACGAGGTGACCGGTGAGCGAGGCGTTGATTGCAATGTTCGCAGTCTCACCATCCCGGATCTCCCCCACCATGATGATGTTGGGGGCCTGACGAAGCATGGAGCGAAGGGCGGCCGCGAAGGTCATCCCGATATCGGTCTTCACCATCACTTGGTTGATCCCGGCCATTTCGTATTCCACTGGATCCTCCACGGTAATGATCTTTTTGTCCGGCTTGTTGATCTCATTCAGACAAGCATAGAGCGTCGTGGTTTTACCGGATCCGGTAGGACCGGTCACCAGAATGATGCCGTCGGGCAGGGTCAGCAATTCCGCAAAGGTTGCCTGGTCGTCCGACAGGAAACCCAACTGGGGAAGCCCGAGACTCAGCGCGGACTTATCAAGAATACGCATCACGATACTTTCACCGTGGTTGCTCGGAACCGAAGAAACACGTAAGTCGACTTCTTTTCCTCCCATCTTAACCTGAATCCGGCCGTCCTGGGGAATTCGCTTCTCCGCGATGCTCATCGAGCCACTCATCACCTTCAAACGGGCAATCACCGCCGGAAGGAGCTTCTTCGGGTGATTGGCGACTTCAACCAGCTTACCGTCAACCCGATTCCGGATACGAAGAGAGGTTTCGAGAGGCTCGATGTGAATATCACTGGCGCGCATCTTGAAGGCATCGACCAAAATCCCGGACACCATCTTGATGATCGGAGCATCACCATCATCGGAACTGGCGTCACCGACCACCGTCAATTCGCTGGCATCAGCCAGACCAACCTCATCTCCGAAAATCTGCTGCCAAGCATTCTGAATGGCGGTGGGAGTGGCGGAATAAAACTGCACCTCGCGGTTGACGACATGGGGAATGGCATCCTGGGCCTCGAAATCGAGAACGTCAGCCAACGCAATACTCAGATAGGAGCCGTCATCCGCGACTGGAACGGCATTGAAGCGACGGCAGTCCGCCAGACTCATGACCGTGGCAAAAGCCGGATCCACAAAATGATTGGCCAGGTCGACCATATGGGTCCCGGCGTTCTCGGCGGAAATCTGAGCGATCACAGTCTCCGAAATCTCTCCTTGGTCGACAAAATGACTCAGGAGCTTTTCATCCCCGATCTTGGAACGGACGTCCTCGAGATGAGCGGGATCGAGATGTCCGCCTTCGGTGAGGAGTTGCAAAAGGTAATCTTCGTTTGAATACACGGCGTGTTCTATGTATGTTTGGTGGAATTGAGGGCATCCACAATTCCGGCACTTGAAAGAGAGTGGAAAAGTGAGCGTAGGGTGTCAATGCGGCGGGCTCAAAACCCGAAAAAAAGCCGTCGACCCCTTGATTCAAAGGGCTGAAAAGAACTCATTCAGCAGTTCTTCCTGACGCAAAGCCATCAACCGGGCATCATTTTCACAACGATCATCGAATCCGGCAAGGTGCAGCATTCCGTGAATCCCGTAGAGCGCGACTTCACGATTCTCGGAGGAAGCAAACTTCGCAGCCTGTCGGGCTGCCGTTTCCACCCCGACCAACAACTCCCCATGCTGAAAGGTAATGACATCAGTGGGCGCGGGATCCTCCAAAAACTCTCCGTGAATCCGGGCCATTTCGTCGTCATCCAGCAACGTGATTTCGATCCCGTCGAGCTGGGCAATTTCACCAACCCCAAGCTTCTTGAGTCTTCCAAAGACCTGATTCCACCCCTTTTCGAGCATCCTGAGAAACTCTTCCGGGATTTGCCGGGTCGAACACGCAGGATAGACCTCCACCATCGGCTACTCTCCCGTCTGGCGTTGACGCCGAACCCTCTCGATTTCTTCCACCGGAACCACCTTGCTGAACGATGACAAATCAGACGGTGGATCCTCGGACCCATCTTTGGGATACTGAATCCTGGAGTGAAGCATACTCCGCAGGGTTTTCGAAAACACCTCACGGATTTTCGTCAGTTCGGTCATGGTCAACCCACAAGCATCCAACTGTCCGTCTCTCACCCGCTTGTAGACAATCTCGTCCACCAAACCCTTAATGCGCGATGGCGTCGGCTTGGACATCGCCCGGGAAGCACTCTCAATGGCATCGGCCAGGGAAACAATTCCGCTCTCCCTCGACTGCGGAATCGGTCCGGGATAACGAAAACTCTTTTCATCCACCTTCGGAAGATCATCCGAATGGGACTCCCCCCGATCTCGGTCCGACTGCTCTTTCTGCAACTTTTCCTGCGCCTTGCGATAGAAGAAGTAGACGAGCGAATCGCCATGGTGCTCTTGAATCACCTCGAGAATCCGGGGATTGAGCTTGCTCTTGATCGCCAAATCCACCCCATCCTTCACGTGCGCCACAATGATGAGAGCGCTCATGGTTGGAGTCAGCTCATCGTGAGGATTCACCCCGCCTTGGTTCTCAATGAAATACTCCGGCTTGTTCAGCTTCCCGATATCGTGAAAATAAGCGCACACCCGGCTCATCACCGCATTGGCCCCAATTGCCTCGGCCGCACTTTCCGCCAGCGAGGCAACGATCAAACTGTGATGAAAGGTTCCCGGAGCTTCCAGCTGCATCTGACGGAGCAAGGGATGATTCAAATCACTGAGCTCCAGCCAGGTAATCTCAGTGGTAAGACCGAACAGACCCTCCAACAGAGGAAGAATCCCTCCCACAAACAAGCCCGTCAGCACACCGGTCGAAAGCGCCATCAGACAGGCCTTCCCGAACGTCTGCCAGCCTTCCGACCCGCTTACCCCCAACCCGCTGATCGAGATCTTCGCAAAGACGAGGTCAAGCAGAAGAGCCACCAATCCAACCCAGAATCCGGCCCGAAGCAACCGCCCCCGCTTGCTCACCCGCTTGGTGGCAAAGACTGCAGTCAGACCGCAGCAAATACTGATTGAAAAGAAGACCCAACGATCATCGCTGGGGACCGTAAGAGCTCCGAATAAACTGACGAAAACCGACGAGTAGACTCCAGCCCTTTGACCGAGAAGAACCGAGTGAACCATGGGCGCAAAAGCCAGCGGCACGAGAAGGAACTGAACCGACTCATCCAATGAAGCGCCCTCAGCGATTCCACAAATCAGCCGAACGACCCAAAGGTGCACCAAAATGCCCCCGAAAACCAAGAGGACGCTTCCGTTGCGACTCGCCGACTGCTGATGGTTGAGATGAAAGATCGCCAGCGAACTCACCAGGATCACCACTGCCACCGTGACACGGGTCAGATCGACATCGGAAATCCCGACCAGCAGCCCGACCATTCCAAAAGCAAATCCGAGGTAAAGAGCTCCCCGGAGAACCAGACTGCGATCCAAGGCTCCGAGCACGCCTCCATCCGAACTGGTTCGACGTTTGCGCCCCGAAGACAAGCCCTGTTGAACCAGGCGCCATCGACGGATTTGATCAACGAGTCCCAAAATGCGAATTGGTTGAAGTTGACACTATCCGCCCGGCGGACAGTGGATCGGAACGCTAGGCCTGCCCCTCATCTTGGGCAAGCAGGAAGGAGAAAAATATTTAACTTATCTAAAATAAGAAACGGACCAGCTCTCTGTCTGGCCCGTTTGTGAATAACTATTTTCCCGCTTATCCGAGGCGGAAAACAATACGAGCTTTCGAAGTATCGTATGGCGACATCTCCATTTTCACCCGATCCCCCACCACAAGGCGAATGAAGCGCTTTCTCATCTTTCCAGAGATGTGGGCCAGAACTTCATGACCACTCTCAAGTTCGACTTTAAACATAGTGCCGGCGAGAACAGCCGAAATCGTGCCCTCGATCTCCACGGACTTGGCCTCATCGGCCTCCGTCCGGTCTTCCGACCGCTTGCGGAACCCGCGCTTTCCACGACTCCGAGAGCCGCCTCCTCCTCGACGAAAATTTCTTGGCTTAGCGATAATGAAAATGGGTTTGTAGCAACCGACAGCAGCTGCTGGGGAGCAATATGCAATTTCGATCATGCGATAGCAACAGGAAAAATAGAGCGCCCATTCACCCTTTGAGGATCTGGGGAACCAATTCGCCATGAACATCCGTGAGCCGGACATCCCGCCCGCCATAACGATAAGTCACTTTCTTATGATCAAGCCCCATCAGATGAAGCATGTTGGCATGAAGGTCGTGAACGGACATTTTCCCGTCCACCACCCGGTATCCGTACTCATCCGTCGCTCCGTAAATCACGCCACCTTGGGCTCCCCCACCGGCCATCCACATGGAAAAGCCCTGGGGATTGTGATCCCGCCCATTCGAGCCCTGCGCGAAGGGAGTGCGTCCGAATTCGCCTGTAAAGACCACCAGCGTCTGGTCCAGCAGTCCACGCGCCTTCAAATCCTTCAACAAAGCTCCGATCGGCTGATCCACCATCGCCGCATTCTTGGCGTGGCCATCTTTGAGATTCCCGTGCTGGTCCCATCGATCGCCTCCAGCGGCATTGATCGTCAGTTCGACAAAACGAACCCCTCTTTCCACCAGACGACGAGCCATCAGGCATTGCGCGCCATAGATCTTGGTTGGGTTGTTCTGGGAATCCAATCCATACAACTTGCGTGTCGCCTCTGATTCCTTGGACAGGTCAGCCACATCGGGAACCGACATCTGCATCTGGAACGCCATCTCGTAATTTTGAATCGCGGACCGGATGACCTCGGCGTCGTGACGCTGACTCGCCAGACTCCCGTCGATATCACGCAGCAAATCCAACTTCTTGCGTTGCAGGTCGATGGATTTCTCCCGCGGTGTGATATTGTTGAGCGCCGGCGACTTCGGAAGGAAGACCGAGGGTTCATGTTCAGCCGAAAGGAATCCATTGCCGAACATTTGCATCCCGCCGGACGGCACCACGCCCCCGTGAATCACGACATAGTCGGGCAGATTTTCACTCTCGGACCCAAGTCCGTAAGAAGCCCACGCGCCCATACTGGGCCTTCCACTCAGGATATGACCGCTGTGAAGGGCATAGTTGGCATTCGGATGATTCGGCGAAAATGCCGTCATTGAGCGGATCACGCAGAGATCATCGGCGCTCTCCGCGATGTGGGGAAAAAGACTGCTGATCGGGATCCCACTCTCACCATGCTGCTTGAACTCCCATGGACTCTTGAGAATGTTGCCGTTGTTGTTGAAGACGGTCTTGTCCACTTTGAACTTCGGCTTCTGACCATTTTCCTTCGCCAATCTCTCCTTGGGATCGAAGCTATCGACCTGGGACACTCCGCCGTCCATGTAGAGGAAAATGACACTCTTGGCCTGGGCCGGAAAATGACTGGGTAACGCCCTGCCCTGAGCCTCCTTGGTCATGAGACCACTGAGTGCAAGAGACCCAAAACCCATCGCCCCACGATTCATGAAATCGCGACGCCGTAACAATTCTGCAGGACTATTAGAAAACATAGAGAAACTCCTTTCGGTTCAACATGAGATGACAGAACGCCGGCCAAGGTGACTCACCGAGCTGGCTGAGGGCGTCTTTCGCCCACTCCATTTCACCCTCCCGGGGTGGACGGGAAAAGGCCTGAAGGTGCATCTGCACGATGCGCTCTTCGTCCGATCCCTTGAGATTCTTGGCCCACAAATCCGCCTGATGATGAACAAACTCACTGTTCATTAGGGCCAGCGATTGCGCCGGCACGGTCGTCACCTGCCGTTGGCCCGTCGGAGCTGTCGGCATGGGTAGATTGAAGGCCCTGAGAAAGCTCGAGAGATAATTTCTTCGCACCTCGAGGTAAATCGTCCTGCGCCCCGCTCCGTCGACCGGTCCATTGGGGGGACTCGCCCGACTCCCGGGCAAATCCTTGACCCAACTCCGCACCGTCGGTCCAAAGATGTCCCTTTTGAGATTTCCACTGACCTGAAGAACGTGATCCCTGATCGATTCCGCATCGAGACGCTGCACCGGCATATGCTGGAGAAACTTGTTTTCCGGATCGAGCTCGGCAGCCTCGGCAGCCGGAAGTGATGACATCCGGAAGGCAGAAGACAACACCAACTGACGGATCAACTTCTTGGTCGACCAGCCATCATCGATGAACTGCCCGGCGAGATAGTCCAGAAGCTCGGGATGAGTCGGCAACTCCCCCATCTTTCCGAAATCATCTTGCGAACCAACGATTCCCCGTCCGAAGATCCGGGTCCAGATCCGGTTCACCCGGACTCTCGCGGTGAGAGCCTTCGACGTCGTCACCAGATGCTCGGCATACTCGAGCCGTCCGCTTCCTTTCTCCCCGATCCGGGCACCTCCGAATCCATCGAGAAAATGCTTGGGATTCTCTTCTTTGGAAAGCGTGCGGTGATTCCCGCGGATATACACCGGCTCATCGTAAACGTGCCCCTCCGTGAGACTCCGGACATACTCGGGCTTCGGAATGGCATTCTGCAACCTTTTCAATCGACCCACTGCCGCGAGATCCGGATGAATGGACACAAGTCCGTGAGCAATCAGAGCTCCGGCAACTTCGGGAGCCTGTCCTGGTTTCGCCATCAAGGTCGCGATCTTACCGGCCACCCCCTCGGGAGAAGAATCACTCCAAAGCGCATTCCAGACGTCCGGATGAAACGACTCCGGCACGTGGACATAACCGTGATCCTGCGGATTTCCAGGATTCCCCCTCGGCGGCACACATCCCATCACGCCTCCCTGATGCAGGATTTCCAGATAAGCGGTCTCACCTTCCCATAAGTTGGTGTTGAACTGAATGCGGGTGAGCGCATCCGAATCCAGCCTCACTCTCAATCGATTGGTCGTCGGACCATAACCGATCAACTCATAATTCCTGACGATCAGATTCACCGTCGCAGCCCGGCCTCTCGCCCAGATCACCACCGGCTTTCCGTCCAACACGAAATCCTCGGACCGCAATTTACCATCGATTCGCGAGGACCCTGCACCCATCAGATAGCCGTTCGATGCTCCCACCTTGAAGAGCCGAGGATCGTTGGCATCAAGCAACCATCCGGCACCGTCAACTTTGTCGATCCCCTTACCCTCGGGCCACCACTCCAACTCCCCGAAGTTGTCCACCTTCTCCCCTCGGGTCTGCGGGCCTTTCTTGATCAAAGCGTGACGAAGACCATTGAGCTCTCCAATCGATTCCTCCTTGCCTAGAAACTCAAGCCAATTCCCCACGAGAGGATCCTGAGAATGTGCCCGCAGAGCCTTCACCATCTCGGGCTTCTTGTGCCGTCTGAGATCCGTCAACTGCTTCTGAACCTCTTCTTTTTTGAGAATCTCCAGAGCTTCCTTGATCACTTCCGGCTTAACCGCCGCCGTGCTCAGCACCGAACCAGCCAGCTCTTTTTTGGATCGAACCAAGTCGGCAAGAGTCATCTCCTCCGTTTCGTCCAACTCGGTGATGCAGGCATAGTTCAACCTTGAACTACGAAACATACCATACATCGAGTAGTAATCAGCCGCCGTAATGGCGTCGAACTTGTGGTCATGACACTTGGCACAGGAAACCGTCAAGGCCTGGAAAGCCACCGTAGCGGTATTGATCATGTCATCAAAGACCCGGGCTTCATCCTCGTGGATATCCGGAGGGCCGTGCTGGCCGTCAGTCGACAATAGAAACGCCGGCCCGATCACGGACTCATTGACTCCATCCTTGATCCGGGGTTTCTCCAGCAAGTCTCCCGCGAAAGCCTCTTTCACAAACTGGTCGAAAGGCACATCCTCATTGAATGCCCTGATGAGATAGTCCCGGTAGCGATGATTGAATGGGATGGTATAGTCATTTTCGAAGGCCTTGGAGTCGGCATAACGCACCACATCCATCCAGTGCCGGGCAAATCTCTCTCCGAAGTGAGGAGAGGCCATCAAACGGTCGACCTGCTTCTCAAAGGCGTCCGGGCTTTCATCCGCCAAAAAGGCCTGTAGTTCTTCGACAGTGGGCGCGAGCCCGGTCAGAGTGAAACTGGCCCGCCTCAACAAGGCTGCCTTGCCGGAAGGGTCAGCCGGGGACCACCCCTTCTCTTCGAGCTTCGCCAACAAGAACCGGTCAACCTCATTTCGAGCCCATCCGTCCTGTTCCACCTTCGGAACTTCCACTTTTGCCAGTGGCTGAAGCGACCACCATTTCTTTCTCTCCTCGAGATCGAAAACTTCCTTCTCCAGTTTCTCGCCAATCGCCTCACTCCGTGGATCAGGCGCTCCCATGTTGACCCACTCTTCCAGATCGGCGATCTCTTCGGCCGACAACTTGCTCTTCGGCGGCATGGCCTCGTAGTCCGGATCATGGTGGATCATTTTAATGAGTAAACTCTCCTCCGGCTTGCCGGGCACGATCACGGCCTCTCCGCTGTCGCCTCCTTCCACCCATCCGGCCTTCCGGTCGAGAAGCAAACCACCCTTGCGCTTCTTTTTAGCCTCCGAATGACACTTTAAACAGTTGTCCTCAAGAACAGGCCGAACCTTCTCCTCGAAAAAGCGACGTCCCTCGGAGGAAATTTCTTCAGCTTCCAGAAGTGAGCCGAAAGAAACAAGAATGGAAAAAACGACTTTGATCGGTTTTGACATCGCATAAACAACGTGCCCAGCATCTCGAAAGTTTCCAAAGAAAAATACTGCAATTGCTCATCGTGATTTCTTTGGCGCAAATTAACAACTCTTCCCCAATGAACGATCCCTCACTTCAGGGCCATGTCGCCCTCGTCACCGGCAGCAGCAAAGGACTTGGCGCAGGAATCGCCCGATGCCTGGCCGACGCTGGAGCCAAAGTCGTCATCAACGCCTTCAACAACATCACCCGAGGAGAAGAGCTTGCCCGCGAAATCGTGGAAAAAGGCGGCGAAGCCATTGCCATTCGGGCTGATGTCTCGAAAGAATCTGAGATTCAGCGCCTCATCGAACAAGCCGGCAATGAACTTGGTCCCGTCGACATCATCGTCCCGAACGCCACTCCCGACCAACCTCAACTCCCCGTCGAACAGTATGACGAAGACTTTTATCGCAGTATGCTCGACTTCTTCGTGATCAGCCCATTTCTCCTCGCTCAGGCCGCTGTCCCCGGAATGAAAGAAAAAGGATGGGGTCGCATAATCAACATAACTTCTGAGGTCTATGCCGCCTCGGTTCCCAATTTTTCGGCCTATGTGGCTGCCAAGGGAGGACAGATTGGATGGTCACGTTCGATGGCTCGGGAACTGGCCCCGTTTGGCATCACCGTCAATATGGTCGCTCCCGGATGGATTCCCGTCGAGCGTCACGAGAATGATCCGGCCGAAGCGAAGACGGCCTATCTCGCTTCAGTCCCTGCCGGCCGCTGGGGCACTCCGGAGGATGTCGGCAATGCCGTCCGATTCTTTGCGCTCGAAGAATCAAGCTTTGTGACCGGCCAAACCCTCCACGTCAACGGGGGGACGACTCCCTGGTAATCCCCATTTCTTTCAAGGCCCTTCCAGTGGCTGATTCCGGAACCTCTATCACTTTTGCCGGAGGACCGGTGGCCACAACCTGACCTCCTTCCTCTCCTCCTGAGGGCCCAAGATCAATGAGATGATCGCAGGCTGCGATGACATCGAGGTTGTGCTCCACCACAATCAACGAATGCCCGGCCTCCCGAAGTCGGATCAGGACGTCCAACAAGACCCGCACATCCTGATAGTGCAGCCCGGTGGTCGGCTCATCCAAGAGATACAGGGTGTGCCCGGGCGTGGATTTGGCCAACTCGCAGGCCAGCTTGACCCTCTGGGCTTCCCCGCCCGACAGCGTATTGGCCGCCTGCCCCAGTTCAACATAGCCCAATCCCACATCGTAAAGAGCGTTCATGATGGCACTCAACTTGGGAACCGCCCCGAAAAAATCGCGTCCTTCCTCGATCGTCATCGAAAGAACATCCGCAATACTCTTGCCCCGATAACGGACCTCCAGCGTTTCACGATTGTATCGACTTCCCCCGCAGGCCTCACACTTGACCCAGACGTCCGGGAGAAAATGCATATCGATCCTGATCGCGCCCCCGCCCTGACATTTCTCACAGCGCCCCCCCTTGACGTTGAAGCTGAATCTTCCGGCCTTGTATCCTCGTTGCCGCGACAGCGGAAGCTGCGCAAACAAGTTCCGAATCAAATCAAAGGCTCCGGAATATGTCGCCGGATTGGATCGCGGACTCTTTCCCAAAGGACTTTGATCCACCACCACCACCTTCTCAAGGTACTCCATTCCCTCGATACGATCATGAGCTCCGGGGACTTCCTTGGCCCGATGGAAAGCCCTCGCCAGAGCTCTCTTCAAGACCTTGTCGACCAAGGTCGACTTTCCGCTTCCGCTCGGGCCGGTTACTCCCACCAATTGCCCCAGCGGAATCCTAACCTCGCCCCCTTTCAAGTTGTGCTCGGTCGCCCCAACGATGCAGAGTTTGCAAGAGGACTTTCTGACCCGACTCGATATCGGCTCGGCGTCACGACTCAGCCACCTCCCGGTTGCAGAATCCATCTTCGCGACTTCATCGGGGCTCCCTTGCGCGACCAATTCTCCCCCATGAGCTCCCGCAGCAGGCCCGATCTCCACGACTTGATCGGCCGCCAGGACCATGGCTTCATCGTGCTCCACTACAACCACGGTATTGCCGGCATCCCGCAACTTCAGTAGGGCTCCGATCAGGCGATCATTATCCTGGGGATGCAGCCCAATGCTTGGCTCGTCCAGAACATACAAAACCCCGGCAAGACCCGCGCCCAGCTGGGTCGCCAGGCGCACACGCTGGAATTCCCCTCCCGACAAAGTGCTGCTGGCACGATCCAGCGAAAGATAGCCCAGCCCCACGTCATCCAAAAAAGAAAGCCTCTTGGTCAACTCAGCGACCACCCCTTTCATCGCCAACTGCCGGTCTGCATCCACTTCAACCTGCCCGATCCAAGCCTTGGCCCGACTGATCGACATCTCACAAAAATCGTGAATCCCCATTTCGTCGTCCCCTTGGCTCGACAACCTCACCGCGAGAAACTCCGGCTTGAGTCGTTTACCATCACACGACTTGCACTTCCTTGAGGTCATGAAGCGGGACATGCTTCTCTTGACCGAATCACTTTCGGTTTCCAGATACAATCTCTCGACTTGTCGGCAGATCCCTTCGAATTCCTTCTTCCAGGGAACGACCTGCCCGTCCTTTTCCCAAGGCACGGTGATCTTTCTTCCTCCGGTTCCAAAAAACAGGACCCGACGAAATTCCTTGGGCAGCGACTCGAAGGGCTCGTCTACGCTGACTCCGAAATCGGCAGCCAGGGCTTCGATGTGCAGCTGGTTCCAACCCTTCTTTTTCTTAGATCCCTTCGACCACACAGCCACCGCCCCTTCAGCAATCGACTTGCTCCGGTCGGGCACTGCCAAAAAGGGATCACAATACACCTCAGTCCCCAAACCATGACAGGCCTCGCAGGCGCCCAAATGAGAGTTGAAGGAAAAATGCCGGGCTGTCAGCGTTGGCAGTTCGAATCCCGACTCGGGATTCCGGTAGCTGGTGGCGAAGGACAGCTCCTCCCAATCCCGGCTCCCTTTTTCCTGAGTGATGGTCCGCACTTCAAGAGCACTGATGCGCAAGGCAATCTCGATGCTATCCGCCAACCTCGAATCGACACCCTCCTTGACCACCAATCGATCCACCACCACTTCGATCTCCCCCCCGTCGTCCGGCCATTGATCCTCAGCCTGCTCAAGCTCACAAACCTCACCATTGATTCTTACCCGGACAAATCCCTGTCGCTGTAAATCTCCGATCATCCCCTTGGCCTCGCCCTCCGATGAAATGGGTGCCAGCACCATCAACCGCGTTCCTTCTTTCCTCCCACACAGGCTCTTGACAATGTCGCCCGTCGTCATCCGCTCCAGCTTCTCACCGGTCACCGGATCATAAGGCGTTCCCGCGGCAGCATAGAGGATCCTCAAAAAATCGTGAATCTCGGTGACCGTCGCAATGGTCGACCTCGGATTGGCCGAGCCACCCCGTTGTTCGATCGCCACGGCAGGACTCAAGCCTTCGATCGAATCCACCTCGGGTTTCTCCAGCTGATCCAAAAACTGCCGGGCATACACCGAAAGTGACTCAACGTAACGACGCTGTCCCTCGGCATAGAGGGTATGAAAAGCCAGCGATGACTTACCGCTCCCACTCACGCCCGTGATCACAATCAGCTTTCCTCTCGGAAGATCCAAATTGATCCCCTTGAGGTTGTGCTGCCGGGCTCCCCGGATCTTGATCTCATCATTCATCGTTACTTCAGCCCCTCATCCCCCGTAAAACTCTGTTGGCGGCCTTGGATCGCGCCACCCACCAACAACGCGAAGACCGCATTCTCTCGCGCCCAGAACTGACCGAACCAAACCATATCGCCAAACTTACGAATTTAGCTTCGGACCGCAAGACCTTGCACTTCCTGCCTTCCCTCACCCAACAACATCCGCTAACTTCAGTCTTTCTCATGAAACGCCTTCTCCTCTGTTCGCTGGCCTTGTGCCCTGTATTGGCCGACCCCACCCCACCCCACGCCATCAATTTCAAAAAGTTACGTCAGCAAAAACTCCAGCCCGTTGATTCCAGCGTCGCTCTGGAACTCCTGGCCAAGGCTCTTGCCAACACCAGTGATCCGACCAAACAGATTGCCATCCTGAAAGGGATGAAGGCCGGACTCGAAGGACAGCAGGCGGTCACTCCTCCTCTCGCCTGGGAAGCCGCAAAATCCACTCTCTCCGAATCCTCAGTCACCGAAGTCAAGAACCTCACTCAGTCGATCAACCAGGTCTTCGGTGACCAGGATGCGACCGCCACTGCTCTCTTTCACTTGAACAACGATTGGTCCACCCTTCAACTTCGCCGGTCCTCTCTCAATGCTTTGGTCGATCAGAACCATCCGGAACTTCCGGCGCGACTCCCGAAACTACTAGCCTTCGAAGCCCTGCGGATCGATACCATCCGTGCCTACGCCACCGTCCACGATCCCAAGGCCCCGGATCACCTCTTGAAACAGTATTCCGACTTCCCATCCGAAGCACAACAGGCCGTCATCCAAACCCTCTCCACTCGTAAAGACTACGCGACCGCGCTCCTTACCGCCCTGAAAAAGGGATCAGTCCCAAAAGACCACATCCCGGCTTATCTCGCCCGCTCGCTCACCGCCCTCCTCGGCCAATCCTTTACCGAATTCTACGGCGACCTCAAACAACTCTCTCTCGACAAGGAAGGCCTCTTTAAAAAATACCGGACCCTCCTGACACCTGAAAAACTGGCTAAAGCCAATCCAGCCCACGGACGGAAAGTCTATCAAACCAGCTGCGCCGCTTGTCACATCCTCTACGACGAGGGAGGAAAAATCGGCCCCGATCTCACGGGATCAAACCGAGCCGACATCGACTACATCCTCCTCAACATGATCGATCCCAGCGCCGATATTCCAGAGGCCTATCAACTCGTCACCCTCGTCACCAAATCCGGACAGAATCTTGTCGGCACCATCACCGCCGAAGACGACCAACGGGTGACCCTGAACTCAGTGGGACAGTCCCACACCATTCTCAAGTCCAACCTCAAGTCTCGCCAATCCTCTCCGGTTTCCATGATGCCCGAAGGCCTCCTTCCTTCTCTCTCCGATCAACAGGTCCTCGACCTCGTCAAATATCTTCGGTCCAACCAACAAGTCCCCCTTTCCAAATGAAAGCCCTACTGCCTCTCCTTCTGATTTCACCTCTTCTCGCCGAGCCCAAAACGTCGCGGGCGCCCTTTCTCAAACCCGAGGAAGCCGTCGCCAAGATGGAAATCTCGGAAGATTTCGAGATCTCGATCTTTGCCGCCGAGCCTGACATCGGAGAACCCATCGCCTTTACCTTCGACCACAAGGGACGCATCTGGACGGTCGAGAATTTCAACTACGTCAACCGCCGGAAGCACATCGACGACAAACCTCTGACCCGAATCCAGATTTTCGAAGATACCGATGGCGACGGGGTTTTCGATACCAAGAAACTCTTCACCGACAAGCTGCCCTTTTCATCAGGCATCGCGGTGGGTTACGACGGCATTTTCGTGGGCTCTCCACCACACCTTTCCTTCATTCCCGATGCCAACGGAGATGACAAACCCGACGGCCCACCCCAACACCTTCTGGACGGCTGGGGAATTCACGACCGTCATGAAACGCTCAACTCCTTCATCTGGGGTCCCGACGGCTGGCTTTACGGCTGCCACGGAGTCTTCACGCTGTCTCTCGTCGGAAAGATCGGAGCTCCTGATGCCGACCGCCAGTTTATCGATGGAGGAATCTGGCGCTACCATCCGGTAAAGAAGGAGTTCGAGGTCTATGCCAATGGCCTCTCGAACCCGTGGGGAATTGATTTCAACGACCGGGGTCAGGCCTTCGCCACCTGTTGCGTCATCCCCCATATTTTCCACGTCGTGCAAGGAGGCTTCTACCACAAGCAATCCAAACCTCATCTGAACCCCTACGTCTACGACTACATCACCACGATTCGCACCCATATCCATAAATCGGCTCATGGGGGTGCCCGGTTCTATCTCGGCGACGCCTTTCCTGAAAAATATCGCGACCAGCTCTTCATGTGCAACATTCACCAACATCAGGTCTTGATCGATATCATGGAGCCCAAGGGATCGTCCTTTCTTGCCTCTGCAGGAGAAGACTTCCTGACAACGAACGACCTCGCCTGGGTCGGATTCTCAGTTGAAACGGGACCGGATGGTGGAGTCTACATCCTCGATTGGCACGATACGGACATTTGCGGAAACGCCATCAACTTCCCCGACAGCGGACGGATCTATCGCATGACTCCAAAGGGGCACAAAGCCCCATCCCTGCCGGACATCTCCTCTCTCTCCGATGCCAAACTTGTCGAGCTCCAACAACACGACAATGACTGGTTGGTCCGGCAGGCCCGCCTTCAACTGCAGATGAGACAGACCAAGGGAACCCTCGACCAAACGGCGAGCACTCAAACACTGGAAAAGCAGCTGGCCGATGCGACCACCACTCCCAAGAAACTCCGCGCCCTCTGGGCTCTTCACTGCATCGGAGCCCTGCCGGAAACTCGGCTTCATCAATTGCTCGAACACCAGGACGAATACCTCCGGGCATTCTCCATTCAGTTCTTGGCCGAAGACAAAAACGTCTCATCACCCACCCTCGCCCGCTTTGTCAAGCTGGCCACCTCTGACCCGTCTCCGGTGGTCCGGCTTTACTTGGCGTCCGCTTTGCAACGAATCCCCTTCGACCAACGTTGGGAAATCTTGTCCGGGCTGTCCCAACATGCCGGGGACAACGAAGACAACAACATCCCCCGCATGCTCTGGTTCGCCCTCGAGCCCATGGTGCCAGATCACCCGGACAGAGCCCTCCAACTCGCTCTCAAGTCAAAGATTCCCAAACTCCTCGAACATACCTCGCGACGCCTCTCCAGCGGACGCATTCACAATCCCGATTCCACCCCGGGCGATGGCCCTGTGAAATGGCAGAAGATCATTCATCACATTGCGCCCGGATTCCGGATCAAAAACATCGGAGAAGGAGGAGTGCGCCAACTCACCAGCTTCCGCAACGAACGCGCGGTCCAAGTCCACCCTCTCGATCGTAAAACACCCAGCACGCTCTACCGCACCTTGACCATTCCTCAAAAAGGACAAACTACCCTCAAGATCCGTGCCTCCTACCATCCGCACGGAGACTGGCTCATGAGAGTCCGGGTCGATAATAAAACGATCACGGAAAAACTTCTCTCCTACCAAGAGATTCAGGACGAATGGCTCAATCTCGACGTGGACCTCACTCCTTACGCCGGAAAGAAGATCACTCTCAGCCTCGATAACAAAGCCAACAACTGGATGAACGAATTCGGCTTCTGGCACTCGGTGAAAATCATCACCGAATAGCGAACCCACTGCGCAGGCACCAGCGACCGGGGCTTCAATAAGCTCCGGCCGAGTAGGTCAGTTCGTAACTGTGGGTATAGATCTCGAAGACGAGACCAAAAGGATCCTGAACGCAGACCATCTTGAAGGGCTTTTCGTCCGGATAATACTCCCGGATCGGCATCCGCTGTTTACCTCCCGCAGCGACAATCTTCGCGACCAATCCTTCGATATCGGGATCCTGGACACAGAAATGGAATGTTCCGGTCTTCCAGTATTCGAATTCCTCCGGGGTCTCGTTATTCCGAAACTCGAAGATCTCGATCCCGATCTTGTCGCCGGTCGAGAGGTGGGCGATCTTAAAAGATCCCCAGCCCTCTCCGAAAACATCAATACACATCTTGCCAATCGCCGTTTCCGATTCCTCGGAGACCACTGTTGGCTTCATGATGGTATACCAGCCCATCACCTCCTCGTAGAAGGCCACTGCCCGGTCAAGATCAGGGACGGAAAGACCGATGTGGGAAAACGTTTTGGGATACATCGCGCTTGTAGCTGACCTTACTTCCCTTCCGGGGTATTCGGATCCTTCGGCGTAGCCGCCTCGATCAACTTCTTCATCTCAGCCTGCTGGTCAGGCGTGAGAATCGACATCATAAAGTTCGCCAGGTCATCGGGCTTTGGAGTCCCTTCCTGCTTCGCCAGCCACTCCTTGTAATTGGCGGCTGCCCCTTGGTGATCTTCAGGCTTTCAAAACCTTCCGGAACGTCGGCAGCATCGGCGGGCTCGTTTTCAGGAGCAGCAGGCTCCCCGGCCGAGGGGCCGTTTGAACCTTCGTTCCCTTCCTGTTCCTTGTTGGCATCTTTGTCTTCGCCACAACTGGACAAAAGCCCCATCATGGCAACCAGCGAGAGAATATTTTTTTTCATCGTTTTGGTTAGGGGTTGAGCTCCACCGAGGATTCAGCTTTCCAAATCATCCATTTTCAACAAGCCGCCAGCCAAAACTACTCTTTGCCCAAACACCGCTTCTGCGTTGTGAGGTTACCCTTTCGATTCATGCGGGAGTGCCGAGAAGGGCCGGAATCCCCGTTTGGACTGGACGAGCTTTCAGAATGAGCGAAAAACACAGGTCGGACTCACTTAGGAAACACTCCAACTTAGGGGTGCGCGCCAGGAGAAATCGAAAGGCAACACGCCCTCTCTTCTCAAGAACACGGCGCTCATTTTTGGCCACTCCTTCACAACACTAAAATATTTACACAAACGCCGGATCAGCCCAAAGTCCCGCCGCCGGAAAATTCAACCCGGCTCCTATCGGGAGGCCCGTCGCACGGGCAGGAAATTGATGGGGAATCCGGTGACTCCGTTGTGTCAAAACAACGGCCATTCCGGAGCGGTTCCGCCACTGTGATCCTTGGAAACAAGGTCAGCCAGAATACCAGCCTGATTGGATCGAGACCATTCCTGCGGAAAACAGGAACCACTCAAAAACAATGCTAAAAAACAACCCGGCACCCCAGGTGGGTGCACTACCGTCGGGCCCGGCTTTCTCGAAAGCGAGCAGTCTCATCGCAGGGACCTTCGCCCTGAGCTCCCTCTTGGGATCGAGCGAAGAACCCGAGCCCCTCCCGGAGGTCAGCGTCATTGCCAACCGCATCCCCACCGAACTCGACAAGGTCGGCAGCTCGGTGACCGTGCTCGAGGCCGAGCAGCTCGAACGTGAAGGTATTCTGCGCCTCGACGAGGCCTTGAAATTCGTTCCCGGCATCGTTTCGGAATCAATCGGTGGACAACCTGGATCCGCCTCCTCCCTCTTCCTTCGAGGAACGGTGACCGGACAGACTCATATCCGCGTGGATGGAGTCCGAATCACCGGCCCCAACATCACCACCAACAATTTCCTCGGCGGCAGCGGCCTCGGCGGTCTCTCAACAATTGAGGTTCTTCGGGGGCCACAAAGCGCCCTCTACGGGGGCGATGCCATCGGAGGCGTCCTCGGGCTCTACACCAAAAAAGGCAGCGGTGAACAAGGCGGACGACTCAGACTCGAAGGAGGATCGTTCGACACCTATGGAGGATCGTTGGAGTTGGATGGAGAGCTCGACCGTTTCAGCTACGCCCTGGGATTCGGTGCACTCACCACCGAAAACGATCTCCCGAACAATGAGTTCCATCAAACGAACTACACTCTTCGCTTCGACTACGCTGCAAGCGATTCCTTGAACATCGGAATGACCCTCCGTGGCTTCCATTCCGACTTTCGTCGACCAAACTATGGCGACCCGGACTTTCCCCGGGCAGCCGATGATGAAACCGACAGCTTCCTTGGAACGATCTACGGAGAACTCCGGATCAACGACCTCTGGTCATCCAAACTGACGCTGGGTTACTACGACGAACAATACGATTCCCAGTCCTTCAACTCTCCCAATTCTTATGTCACCGATGGGCGCAAGTCTTCGGCTTACTGGGACAACACTCTTGATTGGAATGAACAACACACCACGGTGGCTGGGCTGGTTTACGAAAATACCGACTTCTCCTACGATAGTGTCTTCTTCGGGCTCACCGCCGACGAACGGTCGTCCGATCAATACGGAATCTATCTCAATCACACCTGGGACGTCACCGACGACCTCACCCTGAATGGCGGCCTCCGCTGGGAAGACTACGACACCTACGGAGATGAGGTCACCTGGAGAACAGCCGTGGTTTATCATTTGGAAGAGACAAACACGAAGTTCCGGGCCAGCGCCGGCAAGGGCTTTCGCCCTCCCTCCTTCATCGAGCTCTACGGATTCGGCGGAGGATCCAATTTTGATCTCGAAGCCGAGAAATCCATTGGCTGGGACGTTGGGATTGACCAGGAGTTCTGCGACGGACTCGCGACCCTGAGCGTGACTTACTTCGAAAACCACATCGAAGACCGCATCGACTCGGCCTGGGATCCAACCACTTTTTCGTCGACCTACTTCAACACCCCGGGAACATCGCTGACCAACGGCTTCGAAGTATCCGCCCGACGAAGCTCGGCCGACGAACGGCTCTCAGCGTCGATCAGCTACACCTACCTCAACAAAATCTTCTCCGGCCAACCCGAGAATTCGATCGGGCTTCGGGTCCATGGCGAAGTCACCGAGAAGTTCTCCACCGGCTTCAACATTCAGTATCTCGACAACCGCTCCTGGGGGGGCGATGAACTTGATGACTACCTCATCACCAACCTTTATGCTCGATACGCGGTGACTGAGAACCTGGAACTTCACGCCCGCGTGGAAAACCTCTTTGATCAAGACTTTGAATACTTCTCAGGATTCGGCGAAACCTACCCCGGAAGGGGTCGCGGATTCTTTGTTGGAGCCACTCTTGATTTCTAACACACTCCCCTTCTCCGGCTCGAACCATTCGGGCCGGAGATGACTTTCTCCATGCAAACAAAACACGGTCGGCCGAGTCACCCGAAGGGAATCCTCCTTCTCGGACTGGCGATCGTTGCCCTGTTTACTGCCAGCCATCTTGCTCGCATCATCCGGAACAATCCGCAAAGCGCACCGGAATCGACTGCTCCGGTGACGTCACAGCGGATCGTGGCACTCTCTCCCAGCCTCGTCGAAATCGTTTACCAACTGGGAATTGATGACCAGCTGGTCGGCGTGTCACGTTTCAGCTCCTATCCTCCAGAGGCTCAGGAAAAAACCATCGTTGGTGGTTATCTCGATCTCGATTTCGAGAAAGTCGTTCGCTTGAGACCGGACAAGGTCCTCCTTCTCCGCGAGCAGGAAAAACTGACGACACGTCTGAATCAATTGGGCATCGCCACCTTGTCTGCGGATCACGCCAGCACCGATGGAATCCTTTCGTCGATCCTGGAGATCGGAAAAGCCTTTCAGCAGGACGATAAAGCAAGCGCCATTGTCGGTGACATTAAAGAACGTCTGAAACGGATCACCTCCAATCTCTCACAAAGCGGCGACATGCCTCGCGTTCTCATTTCGATCGAACGAGATACAGATATCGATCGACCAGCCCAGCTCATCGCCGCCGGAAATGCCGGAGTCCACCAAGAGTATTTGAAAATGACAGGAGCACTCAATGCTTATGAAGGTCCGGCAGACTACCCGTCCCTTTCCCGCGAAAAGCTCATTCAACTCAACCCGGACGTCATCATCGAATTGATCAATCCGGAACGCTGGGAGGAGCTTGGCGAGGATCGTCTTCGGGAACAGTGGAGAGCGTTTTCGGAATTGAAGGCTGTCCGAAACAACCACCTCATTTTTCTCCATGAACATCGCCACCTGATTCCGGGACCTCGCTTTATCGACACAGTCGAAGCCATCTCCAACTCCCTTCGAGCCCTTCCTTCCCCATGACCACCTCGAATGCCATTGAGGTCTCAAACCTCTCTGTGATGTCCGGGAACAGCACCCTGCTTTCCGACCTCTCCTTCGAATGCCGCCCCGGAGAACACCTCGCCATCATCGGCTCCAATGGTGCCGGTAAGACTACCCTGCTGCGCAGTCTGATGGGCTTGCTTTCCTTTCAAGGGACGATCCGGCTGGAGGAAGACTGCCTCTCTTCGCTTCCCCGAAGAGACCTCGCTCGCAAAGTCGCATACGTGCCGCAGCACCTCTCGGATTCGATTCCCTTCACCGTTCGCGAATTCATCCAGATGGCCCGTTATCCTCATCAAGTCGGCTTTGGGATCGCGAGTGATGAAGACCACTCCAAGTGCGAAGACCTCATGGTCCAAACCGGAGTTGAAAAAATCGCCGACCGCCCTCTCTCAACACTTAGCGGCGGAGAGCGTCAACGAGTCAGCATCTCAGCTGCGTTGGCTCAGGAGTGCTCCATTCTCATCCTCGATGAACCCTGCTCTCATCTTGACCCCCGCCAGCAGAGCCGCGTGCAGGCCTTGCTGGCCGAAATCAAAAGCGATCACGATCTCACCATGCTCACGGTCACCCACGATCTCAACTGGGTTTCCCTCAGCGCCGACCGGGTCCTCGCCCTTCGCGAAGGAAGACGCCTTCATCTCGACACTCCGGAACGAATTCTTCAACGCAACTCTCTGGAGCAGATCTTCGATACCTCCTTTCAACTCCTCCCGCACCCCGAAACCGGGAGGCCTCTGATTCTCCCGGAACACCGACTTCCATGAACCGGCGCTTTCCTCCATTCCTGCTTTCTCTTCTGGCTCTTTGCGGCCTGATGATTTTGCCCTTTGTTGGAAATCCCTTCATCGGTCCGGAAGTCTTGCTTCGTCCCGCCTCACAAGAGCTGGACTCCCTCATCTTTTGGCAGATCCGGATTCCACGCGTCCTCTTGGCCTTCCTCGCCGGCGTCGGCCTCTCCCTGGGCGGACTTTCCTTTCAGGCCATTTTCCGGAATGCCCTTGCCACTCCCTTCACCCTGGGCGTGGCAGGAGGAGCTTCGCTGGGCGTCACCCTCTGGATCTACTTCGGCCTCCAGCTCAGCTTCTTCGGAATTTCCGGAAGTTCACTTGCCGCTCTTTCCGGAGCTCTTGGCTCTATCGCGCTCGTTTATGGCATCGCCAAAGCCAGCGACAACCTATCGCCCAACTCGATGCTTCTCGGAGGAGTGGCGATGACCTTCTTTTTCTCCAGCTCCATCCTCCTTCTTCAATACCTCGGCGACATCGGTGATACCTTTCGCATCATCCGCTGGCTCATGGGCGACCTCAGTCACGCCAACTTCGACCTCGTCCTGCAAGTCCTTCCCTTCGTCGCCACCGGGGTCCTGATCATCGCACTCCATGCGCGTGAACTCAATCTGCTCTCACTTCACGATGACCTTGCCGCTTCCCGCGGCGTTCCCGTCGAGCGCACCCGATTGATTCTCTTCTTCTTTGTCTCCTTCATGCTGGCAGGCATCATTACGACCTGCGGTCCGATCGGATTTGTCGGCATCATGGTTCCTCATATCTGCCGTCTCATCGCAGGAGCCAATCATCTCAGGCTGGTCCCGATCACCCTCGTGACCGGAGGGTTCTTCCTCGCTCTGTGCGACACCTGTGCCCGCACCCTGAGTTCCTCGACCGAGATACCGGTGGGCATCATCACCGCTCTCCTTGGAGGCCCGTTTTTTCTCGCCCTTCTCTTTAAAAAACCAAACTCCCTCCACTAAGGAACCCTGGAGCGTCAAATTAAAGATTTCCTGATATTAAGGAATCCAGTAGTCTGGTCTGGCTGTGAATACCTTGACCGACCGCGAAGTCGACGACTTTATTGAATTCATGACCACGGAGAAGAATTCCTCTCCGCGGACGCTGGAGAACTACACGCTCGCTCTCCGTGTGTTTCGGGAATGGATGGGTGATCGCTTTACCAACTGGCGGGATCTCACCGCCGATCATTTCCGGGCTTATCTTTTCGAACTTCAAAAGGCCGAACTTGCGCGAAGCACCGTGCGTCTTCGCTTTGCCGCTTACAGGTCCTTCTACAAATTCCTCGTTCATCGCCGTGCCTACCCCAAGAGTCCGGTCGCCGAAGTCGAACTCCCCAAGGCCGACAAGCCTCTTCCCGTCGTTCTCACTCTTTCTCAGATCGAGGAATTGTTGGCGGTCCCAATGCAGTGCGAGCTGGAAGGCCAGGCTCCTTCGTGGATGCGCGAACGCGACACAGCCATTCTTGAACTCTTCTATTCCACCGGCCTTCGTCTCGCCGAGCTGGCCTCGCTGGACGTCGAGGACATCGACACCGTCAACGAAAGTGTGCGGGTGATGGGAAAGGGATCCAAGGAACGCCTCGTCCCGATCGGTTCCCACGCCATGAAAGCCATGCAGAAGTATCGCAGCGCCGCCGAAGTCTACGAAGGCCCGCTTTTTCTCTCGAAGCTGCGCAAAAGGCTGTCAACCCGCTCGATCAATTCGGTTCTGAAAAAGTATCTCGAGAAATCGTCCATCGCCTTCAACGTCACCCCGCACAAATTGCGGCACTCTTTTGCCACTCATTTGTTAGACCACGGGGCCGACCTCCGTTCTGTTCAAGCCCTTCTCGGGCATGCCTCCCTGTCGACCACCCAAATCTACACCCACGTCACCAAGGAACGACTGCGCGAGGCCTACCAAGACGCCCATCCCCGGGCCAAGTAACCCAACACGACATGATCCGCCTTCTCCTCTTCCTCATCACCGCCCCTCTCCTCTTTGCCGAAGGTAAACATTATAAGCTGACCGCCCGCGCCAGCGAAATCGATCCCCGCACCAAGGCTCACCCCGAGATCGGGTTTCTGGTCGAAGACAAGAACGGGAAACCGGCAGACCTCCAGCAAGCCGGTGTCGATACCCGCGTCACTCCACGGGGAGAATTGGTCATCTGGTTGATGGGCTACAACGACACCCTCTTTAACAAACTCAACTCCTATGGCTTGCACGCCATTCGTGTCCACTACGCGAACAAGTGGTTTTCCATTTGCTGTCAGGGCCGCAAGATGAGCCCGACCTGTCGCGGAAACATCCGGCTGGAAGCGGCCACCGGTGAAGATCACTCGAAGGATGTCGACATTCCCAAACCCGACGGAATCAAGGAACGAGCCTTTCAATTTGTGAAGTATCTCGCCAAAGAAAATCCGGAAGGCCAGTGGGAGCAATTTCTCAACGAGTCCAAAACCGATCTGATCTGGGAAAAGGTCATCCTTTCCGGTTCCTCCCACGGGTCGACGACCGCGTCCCGTCTCGCCAAGCACACCAAAGTCGCCCGAGTGGTGGCTCTTTGCGGCCCTCGCGATCAATTTCAGACCTGGCAGTCTCTCCCCTCCGCCACGCCTGAAAACCGCTACTTCGGATACAGCCACGTTCTCGACACCGGTTGGACCGGGAACCACTACTGCCGTTCCTGGCAGATGCTCGGCCTGGCCCAATTCGGCCCCATCGTGAATGTCGAAAAGTCCAAGCCTCCCTACGGAAACACCCGACGACTCATCAGCGATATCGATGTCGGCGGCGATGCCAAACGCGCCCACGGGATGGTCACCCCGGGGAAAAAATCCCATAAAGCCAAAGACGGCACCCTCGTCCATGACCCGGTTTGGAAGTATCTCTACACCCATCCGGTCGACAAAGTCGGCAAGCCCGTTCGTCCCGATCCTTCCTGCGTCGTCGACCAGCAAAAGATCAAATAATTCCTTTGCGCATGTCGGGCCATGACCGAAGATCCGGCCAGAAATCATGCACGAAGAAGTCAGCCTGACCCGCGAAGTCGACGCGATCCAGATTCCCTCCGGGGACACCATCACCCTGCCCACCGGAACCCCGGTCGTCATTACCCAGACTCTGGGGGGAACCTACACCGTGGCCACCTCGGCCGGTCTCGCCCGGATTTCTTCGAATGACGCCGACGCCTTGGGCGTTAATCCCGAGGAGGAAGCCGCCAAGCAGGAAGAGACGGAACGCCTCAAGGATGCCACACTCGAGGAACAGGTTTGGCATCAGATGAAACAGGTCTTCGACCCAGAGATTCCCGTCGACATCGTTAATCTTGGTTTGGTCTACGACTGCAAGCTCACGGAAGCCGACGATGGCACTGAGGTTGATGTCAAAATGACACTCACCGCTCCCGGCTGTGGAATGGGTCCGGTCATCGCAGCCGATGCCCAGGCCCGCATCATGTCGCTCAGCGAAGTCGTTGAAGCCCGGGTCGAACTTGTCTGGGATCCGCCTTGGAATCAGGACATGATTTCCGAGGAAGGAAAAATGAAACTGGGAATGCTCTAGTTTCCGTTTTGAAGATGCTCCTCGGCCATCAGGATGGCATCGAGAGCATAACGGGTACTCCCATCCTTGACTTCGGTCAACAAATCGCGGGAGGCATTGGCAATCGCCTTCAACTCGCCGGGCTCCCGGTCTTCGCTGGCACCCCAACGGGCAAATCCGGCCAAAGTTCTGGCCACTTTAAAATCCATCGAGACATCCCGATTCAGTGAAGGGTCAACAGCAAGAGGCAGGTAGCCGGAGCGGAGTTCCCCACGTTGATTCGGAGCCTCGAGATTGACTTTGCCAATCTTGTTGTTTCCCAGGATCAACTCGACCTCATACAACCAGGTTCGCGCCCCCTCGAGCTCTCCACCTGATGCGGGAACCACCGCACCCGTCTCATTCCCTCCCACCAGAACCGCCGACTTGACCCGATTCGGATCCAGATCCAATTCCGCTACCACCGGCACCTTGCCGTCATCCTGACTCCGGAGAGTCACCATCAAAAGATCGCGATCAGAATTCCAGGGACAGGAACCCAACTCGGTGTAGGCATCAATCCGGCCCACCATCACGGAAGGCGACTGCGAGAGACTCACCAAATTCACCCACGAGGCGACATCAAATTGATCGCGCTCCGGCAACGTGCCCTTCTCAGCCAATGACTCTTCGACCATCGCCGGCAAGGCCGCACCAAGATTCATCGGAAGGTTGACCACAGCATCCTCGGAAGGGGTCACCACTCCATCGCCCGGAATGCCATCGCCCCTGGAATGCCCGGCGGCATCACTGGTGCCACTCGCAGTGTCAGGACCATCCACTCCCACCTTGGAAAGCCCGATGAACCCGGCCACCACCACGGCAGCCACTCCGACCACCGCAAAGATGGACTGCCTTTGGGAACGCTTCTTGTGATCCATCACCAGCACATCGGCATCAGGACGACGCCCCGACTGCAGGATTTCCTCCCGCCGATCCGCCCCCAGCGAAAGTTCGTTGGAGGACAGGGTTTCTCCGAGCAATCCGGCCATTGCTGAAATCTGTTGGTATTCTTTAGACAGGCTCGCGTCCGCTTGCACGGCCTTGGTCATTTTCTGAGCGTCGGCGTCATCGAGTTCTCCGAGGGCCAGCGCCGTCAGGTTGGGATGATCTGGTGTCAGTTTCATGGGACTAATGGGTTTGGGGGGTGAGATTCCGGACAAGATCATCCGGTAAAAATATGCGCAGCCTTTTCAGGCCATTATGAAGAAGGAAGCCGACATTACCGGTGGTTAACCCGGTGACTTCGCTGATTTCCTGATAGCTCAATCCCTGCTCAAATTTCAGCAGGATGACTTCACGTTGATTCTCGGACAAGCGGGACAAGGCCTGATGAACCTGGCCGACCCGTTCTTGAAGATCGGCCCTTTCAGCAGGATTTCGGCGGGATGAGGGAAGCCGGACCATCTCCTGCTCATCGAGACCGACAACCCGCTTTTCTTTCCTAATGACATCGAGAGCCCGGTTTCGACAGACGGTGAACAACCAGGTTTTCAATCCATGGCGAACCTTCTCAATGTCCTGCTGGTAGAGACGAATGAAAGTGTCCTGAACGACATCCCGCGCGCGTTCGACATCATGCAAGAAGCCGACGGCATACCCGATCAGGGGCGACTCATACTTGATGAGCGCCTCCTTCACGAATTCTTCACGAGCTGCAACCATGTCGTCCGTCCCTTCCTCCATCTAGGTTTTAGTAACCCAGAAACGCGCTGGCCTCCACTTCTCTTAGAGCGATTTTCGCTTATTTTTCAACGGTCCCCCCCTCTTCCGCCCTTCATGAATCTCGCTCAATGCGAACCATGAAAGATAGTTAACTTAACTTAAAAATAAAGTTGACCGAGCAACTCGAAAAAGCTACCATCCGGGCCCGTTATGAAAAGCCTCACCCTGACCTCCTCCTTGATTGCGGCTCTGACATTGACCTCGGCAGGAACTGGCGACTCTTCGCTTCGCTCCCGAATTTCATTGAAGGAAAAAGAGATCGCCCAGCTTCAGCAGGAACTGGCGACTCTCAAGAGCCAACTGGCCCAGACTCCAACATCCACCGTCTCCGCCAAAACATATACGGTGAAAACCGGTGACACCATCAGTTCGATCGCCCGTCGTCACGGTGTCTCTTCCAAGGATCTGATGACTTGGAATAAGATCACCGATCCAACCCGTCTCGGCATTGGACAGGTTCTGATGATCCAAGCAGCTCCGACCACAGGAGTGACAACCGCTCCCAAGGCCGTTCGAGTTACCGATTCGCCTTCCGCCACCGCAGTCCGCGAATACACCATCCAGAGTGGTGACACTTTTTATTCCATCGCCCGGAATCACAACCTGACAGTCAGCAAGCTTCGTGAACTGAATCCCGACGTCAGTGCTCATCTAATCGTGGCCGGAGCCAAACTCCGGGTCTCCGGACCAGCTCCTACCCCAACAGCGTCCTCCACCAAGAAGACGACTCCACCCGTCGCCGCCAGCAAGCCACCTGTCACGCCTCCCTCAGTCGCTGAGAAGAAGGTCGAGCCCGCTCCTCCGGTGGTGAAGAAGGAAACCCCGGTCGCCACGACAAGCACGACGACCGTCAAGAAGGATCCAGCTGCTGTGAGCACCTCGGGAACCACCACGATCACCGCCACCGAAAATGACCCAGCTCCCCTTCCTCCGGTCGTCGAAGAGGAAAAGACCTCACCGGCACAAACCGGAGTCACCACCATCATTTTGACGGGCGAAACCACCTTCGATGATTTTGCCAACAAGCATGGTACCAGCACCGAACAGCTGAACGCACTCAATGGATGGAATCTTCCCAAGGCCACCGTCCTCGCACGCGGATCTGAGATCCACGTTCCCAAATAAATTTCCTTACAAATCCCTTTTTAAGGCAAGGCAGGGCGATACCCGGCAACTTCTCACGAGGTGGCCGGGTATCCTTGTACCCGGATCATGTCATTACAGCGCATCCTTCGATTCCGAAAGAATGCCCTCCTGCTTCACAAAGAAGCTCACCTGCTCCAGTTCCAATGCCAGATCGACACTATTCACTGTCACCGTTTCCGGGACCTGCAGGACCGTGGGAGAAAAGCTGAGGATTCCCTGAACTCCGGCATCGACCAGATCGTTGGCCACCTCCTGGGCGTGTTCAACAGGCACAGTGAGAACGGCCAGTTTGACGTCGTGTTCCTCGATGAATTTCCTCATCTCTCCCACTTCAAAGACGGGAACGGAAAGGGTCTTGGTGATCACGGGATTGGGCGCAATATCAAAGGCTCCCACCACCTCGAATCCTTCTTTTTGAAATCCCTGATAACGCAGCAGGGCAGCCCCAAGATTTCCCACCCCTACCAAAATGACTGGCTGCAAATGGGCGCGACCCAATTCCTCCCGGATCGCCTCCGAAAGCTCGGCCACCGGATAACCCAGGCCGCGGGTTCCAAAGGTTCCCAGATACCCGAGATCACGACGTAGCTGCGACGGGTTCACCCCGGCCGCTTTGGCCAGAGCGGACGAGCTCACCGTCTCCAGATCGTTTTCGGCAAGACGACGGAGGCATCGATGATAAATCGAAAGCCGATAGATGGTCTTTCCTGGAATCTGCTGCTTCTCCATTCCACAAACTTCGCGATCGGGAGGATTCTTGTCAAGGCGGGCTCTTTTCCCAGAACCCCGTTCCAATTTGCGCTCCCCTTTTTAGGTTCAACCATTAAGAAAGGCCCTGCCGAATGGACGAAGAAGAAAGCATCGAAGAAATCATGCGCCGTGTGCGTCGTCTCGAGATCCGCGCCCGCCGTCTCGCGAGCGAGGTTTTCTCCGGCGATTACCATTCGTCCTTCCGGGGACAGGGGCTCGATTTTGATGAATTCCGCCCCTATCAACCGGGCGACGAAGTTCGCTTCATTGACTGGAATGTCACCGCCCGCATGGAGGAGCCTTACATCCGCAAATTCCGCGAAGAACGGGAACTCTCGGTCATTCTGGCCGTCGACATTTCCGCCTCCACTGGCTATGGCAGCGACTTCTTCAGCAAACGCGAGCGCGCCGCCGAAATTGCCGCCCTCCTCGGCTTCAGCGCCCGCTTCAATGGAGACAAGGTCGGCCTCCTCCTCTTTGCGAAAGAACCGGTTCTCTATCTTCCGCCTGCCAAAGGAGGAAAAGCAGTTCTGCGCGCGGTCCGCGAAATCCTCACCGCCAAGCCTGCCGAACCGGGCACCTCGGTTGCCGAGGCGTCCAAATTCTTGCTCCAAACTCTCAAGCGCAAGGGACTCGTCTTCCTTATCTCGGATTTCATCGACTGGGGATTTGAACGTCCACTCGGCTCCCTCGCTCAACGACATGATGTCATCGCCCTTCCCCTCATCGACCCGCTCGAAAAGCACATTCCCGATGTCGGCAAGGTCTATCTTCGTGATCCTGAAACCGGTGACGAAATTCTGGTCAATACCTCTAACAGCAACACCCGCATGGGACTGGCCAAGCTCTCAAAACGATATCGTGAGGGACTCGATTCCTTCTTCAAGAAGCATGGCATCGACAACACGCCCGTTTCCACCAAGAGCGACTATCTTGCGGGACTTCATCAACTCTTTCAACGAAGGGCTCATCGCAATCACTGATGCCGAACCTTTCCATGGATCCCAATCAACCCAGGCTGTCATCGCCGACTACCGACAACGACCAACCGGTCGAAGAGCTCCCGACTCTGGTCCATGGCGTGCCGGAACCGGAGGTCTACCTCCCGCCCACTCCCCTTTGGGTCTGGATCGCCATCGGGATTGCATCCTTCCTCCTTCTCCTCCTGATCATCTGGCTTGTCCGCAAGTTCCATAAGCCCGCGCTCGCACCTCTTCCGCCCGCCAATCACCTTCCCAAGGCCATCGCCGGATTAAACAAACTGGAAGCCTCACTCGACAACCAACCGCTCAGTGAAGTCTCCACTGAGATTTCCCTCATTATCCGAAGCTACTTCGCCTCGACCCGGGCCGAGCCCGCTCTCTACGAAACGACCGAAGAATTCCAGTCCCGCCAGATTGACCTCCCGAAGGAAGCGACCGATCTTCTCAACGAACTCAGCGACGCCAAATACTCCAAAACAAGCAGCGATCAAGCCCGGGCCCTCGCCTTCATTGACAGATCCCGAACTTGCCTGGAAACCATCCACGCCGCCCGCCACCTCTCCACATGAAGCTCTTCTCCGACTACGTTCTTGCCGAACCAATGTGGCTCTTGCTTCTGCTGGCCATTCCGGGCCTGATCTTTCTCGGATACAAACAAGGCACTCGCAGCTGGCTCGTTTACCCGACCCTCCGCGTTCTGGGAACGCTCGGCTGGAAGCCCAAGGACCGGACTTTCCGCTTCGCTCCGCTCGTTCTCCCCCTCCTCCTGATTCCCGCCATCATTGCGATGGCCCGCCCCCAGGAACAAAAGACTCGCACCTCGCGAACCGCCAGCGGTATCGACATTCTCATCGCCCTCGACATTTCCCAGTCAATGTCGATCCGCGACTTCGTCGAGCCGACCTCCCGCTCCAACTATGGAGAGCAACGCATCACCGCAGCCAAAAAAGTCATTCGCGAATTCATCCGGCGCCGACCCGACGACCGCATTGGCATCGTTTCCTTTTCAGGACGACCGTACACGGTCGCGCCCATTACCCTCGACCACAACATTCTCGAGCACACTCTCGATTCAATCATCCTCGAGAACAGCCGGATCGAAGGAGGCACCGCAATTGGCAGTGCCATCGTGGCCGCTGGATCCCGACTCGAAAAACTCAAGCGAGTCGAGACCAATGAAGACGGCGAGGAAACCACGATCAAAGCCAAGAGCAAAGTCATTGTCCTCGTGACCGATGGCGCCGACAACAGCAGCCAAATCAAACCGATCGAAGCCGCCGGCCATGTGGCCCAACTCGATATCAAAGTCTACCCAGTTGCCATCGGAACCCCGGAAGGACGGCTGGGCGGAGGAACCTCTGGGCATCAACAGGAATTCGATGCCGAAACCCTGAAGAAGATCTCCGAAATCACCCAGGGCGATTACTACCGTGCCCGTGACTACTCCAGTCTCAGGGAGTCATTCTCAAGTATCGACGAACTTGAGAAAACCGAGGTCAAACAAAACAGCTGGCTCGTCAAAAAGGAACTCTACCCCTGGTTCCTCGGCCCCTCGGTCTTCCTCTTGATCGGATTCCTCTCCTATTCGGCGATCAACCCGCCTCCCATGCCATGACCTTTGCCAAACCAGAATGGCTTCTGTTACTGTTCACCATTCCGGCCATCGCGGTCACCGGGTGGCTGGCCTGGCGACGCCGTGGCGACAAATGGAAACAACTGGTCGCCGACCGCCTTCGCGATCGTCTCAGCCAAACACGGCCGGGCTGGGCGCACTTCGTCGCGCTCGGATTGGCACTCACCGGATTGGCGGCACTCATCGTGGCCTTCGCTCAACCGGAGTCAGGCGAAGAATGGATCGAGATCGAATCGGAAGGTCGCAACATTCTTTTCTGCATCGACATCTCGCGCAGTATGCTCACCACCGATGTCGCACCCAATCGTCTCATGGCGGCGCGGGCTGCCGCTCTCGAGATCCTCGAAAAATTTCCCAACGACCGGGTCGGCGTCCTCCTCTTCTCCGGGAACATTCTCGTTCAATCCCCGCTGACCATCGACCACGGATTTGTCGAGCAAACGCTCGCCCAGCTGACTCCCGACGACATCCCGACCGGAGGGTCCGACCTGACCAATGCCGTCGAGCAAGGGTCCTTCATCCTCGCCAACAGCGGACAGCGCAGCAACATCATGGTCGTGTTCTCCGATGGCGAAAAGTCATCGACCGGCCTCGATGCTGCCGCCGAGAAGGCCGCCGAATCCGGCATTTTCATTTATGCCCTCGGGTTCGGTAAGGATGGTGGCTTCATTCCCGACCCCTCCCAGCAGGACGGAAAATTCCGCGATCGCACCGGCCGCCCGGTCCGCAGCGAGCTCGATGAGGAATCCCTCAAAAGCATCGCGGAGATCACCGACGGGTTCTATTCGAACGGAATGGGACGGGATTTCCTACGCAAATTGGATCGAGCTCTCGATGAAATGGACCGCTTCGAGGAAACCGGAAAACACCAACGGGTTGCGAAACCGGCTCATAAATGGTTTGTTCTTGGTGGACTCCTTCTCCTGATGTTCTCGCTGATTCTCCGTTGCTTCCCCACTCGCGCCGCTGTGATGGCTGCCGCGATGGTTGTGATCACTCCCCAATCGGAGGCCGGCATCTTCAGCCACTCGGGCCAGGAGGCCCTCGATCGCGGTGATTACGAAGAGGCCTACCGCTCCTTCGACGAAGCAGCCGACGAGGCCAATGGGGATCGTGCGGCCCAATTACACCTCGCCGCCGGGTCGGCCGCTTTTCAAGCCAAAGACTGGAGCCCTGCCGCCACCTCTTTCAGTAAAGCCCTCGCGTCACCCAATCAGGATCTTCGCCAGAGCGCCCACTACGGACTTGCCACCAGCCTCTTCTATCTCGGCGCCCCGCTCGAAGGCGAAGAACAAATCAAGGCCTGGGAAGGTTCAATCAAACACTACGAGCACGCTCTCGAAATCGATCCTCAGGACGAAAAAGCCCGGGAGAACTTGAAGGCCGTTCGCACCTACCTCGAAAAGAAACAACCGAAACAAGAGGAGCAAGAACAGGAGAAGGAGGAAAAGAAGCAAGACTCCGGAGAACAGAACGATCAGGAAGAAACTGAAGACCAAAATCAAAGCGACTCTTCTGATGAGAATCAAAAAGGAGATTCCGAGTCCGACGAAAATAAAGAGGATGAGGAAAAATCCGGAGAGGATGAGTCCAAGGAAAAACAGTCCGAATCGGAACAGAACAAGGACGAGCAGGAGAACGACGGAAATCCCGACCAACCGGAAGACTCCAACGAGGGAGATCCTGAAAACGACGAGGGCGAAAACCCCAACGATCCGGAAAACAAAGGCGAGTCTGAAAATCCCGATGAGATGAAAGAGGATCCGGGGAATCAGGAATCCAGTGAAGACCCTCAGCCCAATTCCGGCCAGAAGGAGGAATCCGGCGAGGATCAGCCTCAGCCAAATCCCGGAGAGGAAGGAGAGCCCCGGGAAGGAGAACCCAAGGAAGGTCAGCCCCGGGAAGGCGAAGCGACTCCCGAAGACACCAACGAATCCCCCAAGGAACGGGCCCGCCGCATCCTCCGCCAGTTTTCCGACTTCGGAGCCAAGCCTCCCCGCCGGATGAAAACTCCCTTCCGGCGATCCGCTCACGATTGGTAATTCCTCACGATGTCCCGGGTCACCATTCTGCTCCTCGTCACTCTGATTCTGGGCTTCCCGGGATTGGCCCTCTCTCAGAATGCTCCATCCATCACGGCATCTCTCAATAGCTCTTTCGTGGTTGAGGGCGAGAGGACTCTTCTCAATGTCGAACTCAACGGCCTGCAAACGATCGGCTGGCCCACCTCTCCCCGCGTTGCCCCGCTCACGCTGAAGCAGGAGGGCCAGGGGCACATTCAGCGCAACGGCCGCATCCGCGAAGTATTTCAGTATGCCGTTTCGAGCTACCAACCCGGCATCTTTACGATCCCTCCGTTCGAGGTCGTGACCAACCGGGGCACCTTTCAGTCGAAACCCCTCACCCTCCGCGTCTTCTCCGCCGATTCCCTCTCGGTCAACGGACTCCGGGTGGACTCCCGCACCATTCCCTACCTCACCGCAGTTCTGCTCGAGAAAGACTCTCCCTATCAAGGGGAGCCTCAGAAGGTGGAAGCGAAACTCTATCTCCCCCGGGGCCAGCCCCACTTCCTCAGCATGAGATATCCCACGATGGTCAACCTCGAGAAAAACGGGATGGCAGCCTGGCGCTTCGACGGCTCACGCGAACCCTCCGGCGTTCTCATTCGCGAAGGAATCACTTTTAATGTCTTCACCTACTACAGCTCCATCACTCCCTTGCAAGAAGGCTCCCTCACTTTGGGACCCGGCACGGCCTCACCGGTCATTCAGCGCCGCGTCCAATCGAGAGGTCGTTTCCTAAGCAAAGAAGAGGCACTGCAGTTCAAGTTTCCGGCCGTCTCACTCACAGCCCGTCCCCTTCCTTCCCCGGCACCGGATGGTTTTGATGGAGCGGTTGGTAATTTCTCCATCTCGGCCAGCCCGCTGAATAAAGAGCTGGAGCTGGGCGATACCGTCAACGTGGAGTTGAAAATCAATGGCACCGGCAACATCGCCCAGCTTCCGGGACCGCAACTTGAAGACCCCGAAGGAAACTGGAAGCAATTCGAAATTTCCCGGACCGCCCAAGGCAATGAACGGCGATCCACTTCCGGGACCGTGGAATTCACTCAAGTCGTTCGTCCCAACAAAAAGGTAAAGAACCTGCCGCCCTATCGCTTCGTCTTTTTCGACCCCGTTCTGGAAAAGTATCGAACGATTCGCAGCCTGCCCCAGGCTCTCGTCATTACCGGTGACCTGCAATCGTTGGACGACGATGCCGCCTCTCAAGCCTTGGCGTTTCTGACGCCCTCCAATCGGGCTCTCCGGAAATTCTCATCGGCTCCCGGCACCCCGGTCTGGATCTGGCAATTGCTCCCGGCCTTCGTGGTTCTCGCCCTGCTCGGCATCTGGGGCCGTCGGGCCATTCAATCCCGCAATCTTGCCTCGCTTCCAGCCCGGGAATTCCAGGGCGAACTTCAGGAAATCAGCAGGCTGGCCAACGACCGTGTCCAATTCTATCGAGCTGCCTCGAACTTCGTGACCCGCTGGAGAGGTCAGGAAGACTATCAGGAAATTCACGACACCCGCGACGCCATCTGCTTTGCCCCCGAGAGCGAACCGGAACCACTGCCGGGCACCGAGAAAAACCGCATTCTCAATCTCCTCAAACAGCTCTCCCCAATCCTGCTCGTCGGATTATTTTTTGCTCTTCAAACCGGCAGCGCCACCGCCCTTCCCGATGATCCCGCCTTGGCCAAAAAGGAAATTCTCGAGGCCTTGTCATCCAATCCCTCACCCGAGCACTATTACAATCTCGCCCTCTGCGAAGACGCCCTCGACAATCCCGGTCAGGCCGCCCTCGCCGCCTATCGTTTCGAATTGCACGGCGGAGACTCCGAAGAGTTGCTGAAGCAAATTCCAGGACTTCGTGCCTTCGAACGCAAAGGAACCCACTTCGTTTCCCTTCTTCCACTCGCCTTCTATCAACAAAGCCTGGCAGCCGCCCTCTGGACCCTCGCCATTCTCATTCTCCTCGTCCTTCTCTTTCCGGGACCACGGCCCAAATGGATCTCACCAACCCTCGCTTCCATCAGCATTCTCGGACTCGTCATCGGAATCACCGGCTGGGCTCTGTATCCCGAAGAAGTCAGCTACAAGCCCTTGAAGGAAATGTCGGCGGTGGTCGCTCCATCGCCTCTGCAACGACAACCCTATGAGGGAGGGGAAGCGATCCGCGACGAAATTGTCGGCAGCCTTTGTTTTGTCGATGCCACACCCGGCGACTGGGCTCACGTCGAACTTCCCGGAGGCTTGAAGGGTTGGGTTCCCCGCTCTTCAGTTCAACCCATCGTCGAGTAAGCCCCTACTCTCCCTCTTCAAAACCCACTACCGAGATCTTTCCCTCGGCACACTTCGCGGCGATTTCGTCCGGCCCCAGAAACAAGGTCCGCCCGGCTTCCACCGCAATCACCCCGACTCCAGCCTCCCGACAAGTCTCGATGGTCTTTGGCCCGATCACCGGAACATCAAAACGCATGTCTTGATTCGGTTTGGAAACTTTCACCAAGGTGACATCCTTCCCTTTTCCCAAGTCACCGCCACGACGAATACAGGCGTCGGTTCCTTCGAACGCCTCCACCGCCAGTACGGTTCCTCTTCTCACCACGATGCTCTGCCCGATGTCGAGGGCGCTCGTCTGCTTGACGATCTTCTTCCCGAACTCGACATCCTCCCAGTCCCGTTCATCCAGCTTGGGGCCATAAAGCAACCCCTCTCCCGCCATCTGGTCCTCAAGGAAAGTCGTCGCCGGCAACAAGGTGATCTCATCCTTCTGCAACTCATTGGCAATCGCCCCGAAGAGCGACTCGGCATTTCGTTCCTTCACCGAATGCAACACCTTCAGGGTTCGAAGATCCGGCAAGAGGTCGAACAGATTCCTCGGGGCAATCTGGCCCACCATGATCGCCTCAGTCGCTCCCTGCTTTTTGAAAAACTTGATCATTCCCCCGAGCTGGCCGACCCGAAACCACTTGATGGCATCCACCTGGTCCTCCAATTCCTCCCTCGTTTCACCCTTGAAAGCAGCCATCACGAGCTTCACTCCCTGCTTTCGGGCCGCCGACACGAAGGTTTCCGGATAGATCCCGTTCCCCGCGATCACCCCGATAACCCGCTCGTTTTCACTCACCCGGACAGCATCGGAAGGGTCGCTCCGAAATTCAAACTTCAATTTGCATCGATGACACAAACCGCTATCCTGAAAATATGTTAGCCAATACTCTTCCCCTTGCTCTCGGCATTGTCGGCATCATTGCCCTGCTGATTGTTGGCGTGGTCCTCGCCAACTTCCTCGGCCTCTGGATCCAGGCCCGCGCCGCCGGAGCGCCCGTCAGTTTCGTAAACCTGATCATGATGCGCTTCCGGAAAGTCCACCCCGGAACGATCGTCAACAGCCGCATTACCGCGGCCAAGGCCGGTCTCGATTACGACACCGATCGACTCGAAGCCCACTATCTCGCAGGTGGTGACATCATCAATGTCGTTCTCGCTCTCGTGGCCGCCGACAAGGCCGGGATCGCCCTGAGCTTTGACAAGGCCTGCGCCATCGATCTGGCAACCAAAGACACCGGCAAGACCGTGCTCGAAGCGGTCCGGACTTCGATCAACCCGAAGGTCATCGACTGCCCCAACCCGAGCGCCGGCATCACCAAGATCACCGCCGTGGCCAAGGACGGAATCGCCGTCAACGTCCGCGCACGGGTCACGGTCCGAACCAACCTTGATCGCTTCGTCGGAGGTGCCACCGAGGAGACCATCATCGCCCGCGTCGGCGAAGGCATCGTGACTTCCGTAGGTTCCTCCGCTTCTTACAAGACGGTGCTCGAAAACCCCGACATGATCTCACGCCTCGTGCTTGAAAAAGGCGTCGATGCCGCCACTGCCTTCTCCATTCTTTCGATCGATATCGCAGACGTCGATGTTGCCGACAACGTGGGTGCCCGACTCCAAACCGAACAGGCCGAAGCCGACAAGCAGGTCGCCCAGGCCAAGGCCGAGATGCGTCGCGCCGCCGCGGTGGCCCAGGAACAGGAAATGGCCGCCCGCACGCAGGAGATGCGCGCCAAGGTGGTGGAAGCCGAAGCCATGGTGCCGACCGCCATCGCCGAAGCCTTCCGAAACGGAAACCTCGGCGTGATGGACTACGCCAAGTATGAAAACGTCATGGCCGACACCAAGATGCGTGACTCCATTGGTGACGAAGCTCCACCTACGAACAACCAATGATCCTCGCCGAAACAGGCATTGACCCTCAGGTCATCATCATCTTCGTGGCGATGCTCTTCGCCGGGCTCAAGGCCTTGATCGAAAAGATCCAGGCCAAGAAGCAACCTCCCGTCGAAGAGGATCCAAATGAAGAGTATGTCTACGATGAATACGAAGAGATCCTCCGCCTGCAACGCGAGGAACTCGGACTGCCTGTCGTCTCAACTCCGGAGCCATCGAGCCCTCCTCCCCTGCCTGTTTTCGAAGCCACTCCCTCGCCACCTGCTCTGCCCAAGGTCACCAAGCCGGCCTTGTCATCCGCTGAGAAGGCCGCCCTCGAGAATCTCAACCTGCAATCGCGCCGCACCCGGCGGTCGCCCATTTCCACCAAGACCCGCTTGAGACAACATCTCTCGAGCCCCACCGCAGCCCGAGAGGCCCTGCTGCTCTCCGAGATTTTCGGAAAACCGAAGTCGCTGAAGTGACCGACGGTTGGCCTACTTCTTCAACCGGACGATGTTGAATTCGTAGGTGTCGCCACCGTCCGGTGGAGTCAGGGTCATCTTGATTTCATCCTCGCTGACCTGATGGTAACGGATCTTCATCGCGCCTGATTCTCCGTTCTCCTTCACGTATTCCACCTCAAGAATGGCATCCTTGCCGTCCATGCTCCACTTGCCGTGGTGAATACCTCCCTTGCTGTTTCCGCCGCTCATGACGACGTCCTCATTCTCGGAATTCATCCCCATCAGGGAGACGTTCTGGGTCTGCCCCATTTTGGAGGTCACCTCGATGAGCTTGCCCTCAAACTTCCAGGCATAGGTCGTTTTGAATCGCTCGCCCTTGGTTTCGGCATCCACCCAGGTTCCAATCATTCCTTCCCAATCGACTTCCTTCAAAGCCTGACCGAGATCAGCTTGCAGTGGAGAAGTCAGGGACACCAGAGCCACTCCCATGGACAACAGGGACCGACGAATCGAGATCAAATAGTGAGTCATACTCTCACCCTATCCTGTCACCCCTTTTGGAAAAGAAGGAAATGCTATCGCCCGTTCAGGATGGGCGCGAGCTTGGCAACGGTCTCTTCGGGCCAGTGCGACTTTGGCGTGAAAATCGCGGCATCGAGCGAAGAATGCTCCGGCCAATCCGCGTTCTCTGGAACCATCCCGATGGCGCGCTTGATGATCCGGGCACTCATCTCAGCATTGGCCGCCAGGTGTTCCACCACCGAGCTGGCATCGACCGCTTCCTCTTCGTCTCTCCAACAATCGTAGTCAGTCACCATGCCCAGCGTGGCAATCGCGATCTCGGCCTCTCTGGCCAACTTGACTTCCGGAAGATTCGTCATCCCGATGATGTCGTATCCGAAGTGACGGTAGTAATGGGATTCGGCCCGCGTCGAAAAAGCCGGCCCGTCCATGCACACGTAGGTGCCGCCATTGTGAATGTCCGCCCCTTCTTCCTTTCCGGCCGTCTCGAGAATCTTCCGCAACCCCTCGCTGGTGGGATCAGCAAAGGCCACATGAGCCACGATTCCTTCCCCGAAAAAAGTATTGTTGGCCCGCTGGCTCGTCCGATCGAAATACTGATCCGGCACAACGATGGCACGCGGCGGATACTCCTCTTTCAAACTTCCAACCGCAGTCGCACAGATGATCCAACGCACCCCCAGCGACCTCAGCGCCCACAGGTTGGCGCGATGATTGACCTCGGTGGGCAGAATGGTGTGTCCCTGACCGTGTCGCGATAAAAACCAAACCTGACGCCCTTGATACTGACCTCCCACCAAAACATCGGACGGATCACCGAACGGTGTCTCAACCTTCCGCTCCTCGACATTCTCCAGTCCCTCGAAGCCCGAAACTCCGCTTCCTCCGATAATTCCAATCGCTGGTTTCATGATTCCTGATTCTTTCTGGCGAAGACCTCGATGACCACGATGAGAGCAATCCCCGCCACCATTGCTCCGACCTCCATCCAGGTTGAACCGGCCGAGAAGTCGGGCAAATGCCAGTTTTCAAAAGCCACGATCTTCTCCTTCACCTCTCCGTTCTTTTCAAACTGCTCGGTCACGGTGTCCTTCCACGGCCAGATGATCACCAAAGAACCCGCCACAAAGCCGGTGATCCCGCCGACCGCCTTGTCGTGATGAACCTTGAAAAGCCAACCCAGCACGCGGGCCAGCACGAGCAAGCCCACGACCGCCCCCACTCCCACCGGAATGATGATGGGCAACGCCTCACCGAGTTTCCCCTCTCTGAGATTGTTGACCGCATCGAGAGCCACCAGCTCGTAATTCCCCATCAAGAGCAAGACAAAGGATCCACTCAACCCGGGAATGATCATGCTGCACATCGCAGCAACCCCACAGAGCATGAGATAGCCGATGTTCTCGTTGGCCGAGGCCGGAGTCAGAAAAGCCATCGACACCGCAATTCCCAGCCCCGCCAGAAAAAGAACGATCACCCCCGGACTCCACTTCTTGACCATCTTGCCCACCGAGGGAATGGACGCCGCGATCAACCCGAAGAACAGCGACCAAACCAAGACCGGATGATCCCGGAAGCCCACTTTCAAGATTTGCGCCAGAGTCAGAATACTCACCAGAACCCCGACCATCAGGGAGGTGAGAAACCGTCCATCGACCTTGACCCAAAGCTCACCAATCTTGAACTTCGAGGCCAGCTTCACCGCCTCGATGTCGAAAGACTTCAAGGCATTGATCAAGCGTTCGTAGATCCCGGTGATGAAGGCGATGGTCCCGCCGGAAACGCCGGGAACCACATTGGCGGCTCCCATCGCGAAGCCCTTGAAGAAGGTGGCGAGATCGTCCTTCATACTGGAATCTGAGTTCAGCGACTACATCGAGTCGATGATGTCATTGAAGGTCGCGCTGGGGCGCATGATGGTTGCCAGCTTGGCTTCATCCGGCGCGTAATACCCGCCAATCTCCACCGCACTTCCCTGCACGTCGTTCAACTCGCAGACAATGGTGTCTTCGCAAGCCGAGAGGTCGTTGGCAATGGACGCAAACTGTTCGGCAAGCTCGGTATCGTCGCTCTGCGCCGCCAGCTTCTGCGCCCAGTAGAGAGCGAGGTAGTAATGACTTCCGCGGTTGTCCAGTCCACCCACCCGACGTTCCGGGCTCTTGTTGTTCAAAAGGACTTCGGTGGTGGCATCATCGAGAGTCGCTCCCAGCACCTTGGCCTTCGCAGTGCCGACGTGATCCAAGGATACCGCCAGCGCCAGGAACTCCCCGAGAGAATCCCAGCGAAGATAGTTCTCGGCCACCAACTGCTGGACGTGTTTCGGCGCGGACCCACCGGCTCCGGTTTCGAACAAACCACCGCCATTCATCAGTGGCACGATCGACAGCATCTTGGCGCTGGTGCCAACTTCGAGAATCGGGAACAGGTCGGTGAGGTAATCCCGAAGAACGTTTCCGGTCACCGAAATGGTGTCCTCTCCCGCCTTCAGCCGAACCAGTGATTCCTTGGCCGCCTCGACCGGGCTGAGAATCCGAAGGTCAAGACCGTCGGTATCGTGATCTCCGAGATACGCGCCCACCTTCTCGATCAACTGGGCATCGTGGGCCCGCGTTTCGTCCAACCAGAAGATGGCAGGCGATCCGGTGGCCTTGGCGCGATTGACCGCCAACTTCACCCAGTCCTGAATGGGAGCATCCTTGGTCTGGCAGGCCCGCCAGATGTCTCCTTCTTCGACGTCGTGCTCGATGAGAGTTTCGCCCGCGGCATCGATGACCCGGACCGTTCCGGCCGAGGCCATCTCAAAAGTCTTGTCATGTGAGCCATACTCCTCGGCCTTTTGGGCCATGAGCCCCACATTGGGAACCGTCCCCATCGTAGTGGGATCAAAAGCCCCATGCTCCTTGCAGAAATCTACCGTGGCCTGATAAACCCCGGCGTAGGAACTGTCGGGGATGATCGCGATGGTATCACGGGTCTTTCCGTCCTTGTCCCACATTTGTCCGGAGTTCCGGATCATGGCGGGAATGGAGGCATCAATGATGACGTCGCTGGGCACATGAAGATTGGTGATTCCTTTGCCCGAATCCACCATCGCGAGGTCAGGACCGGACTCCATGGCCGCTGAAATGTCCGCTTCGATTGCCGCCTTCTGATCCTCCGGAAGCGACTGGATCTTGGAAACGAGATCTCCAAAGCCGTTTTTGAAATCAATCCCCAGGCCACTCAAAGTCTCAGCGTGCTTGGCCAGCAAGTCCTTGAAGTAAACCTCCACCGCATGCCCGAAGATGATGGGATCGGAAATCTTCATCATGGTCGCTTTCATGTGGAGGGAATAAAGAATCCCTTCCGACTTGGCGGCTTCGGTCTGCTCGGCCAGAAAGGCCACCAGCGCCTTCTTGCTCATCGCAGTGGCATCGAAAATCTCACCGGCCTGGAGGGCGATTCCCTCCTTGAGAACAGCCACCGTGCCATCAGCCGCGGTGTGCTCGATCTTCACAGAAGTCGCTTCCGGAATGGTCACCGATTTCTCGTTGGAACGAAAATCCCCCGCCCCCATCGTCGCGACCCGGGTTTTGGAATCCGACGTCCAGGCGCCCATCGAGTGCGGGTTGGCCTTGGCATATTCTTTAACCGCTTTGGGTGCCCGGCGATCCGAGTTTCCTTCACGGAGAACCGGGTTCACCGCACTTCCCTTCACCCGGTCATAGCGGGCCTTGATGTCCTTTTCTTCGTCGGTCGAAGGAGACTCCGGATAGTCCGGCAAGGCAAAGCCCTTGCTCTGGAGCTCGGAGATCGCCGCCACCAACTGAGGCACTGAGGCACTGATATTGGGAAGCTTGATGATATTGGCCTCCGGCGTCTTGGCCAACTCACCCAGCTCGGCAAGAGCATCGGCAGTCTGCTGGTCAGCCGGCAGTTTGTCAGCGAAAACAGCCAGAATCCGGCCGGCCAGGGAAATATCCCGCGTTTCCACGGCAATTCCCGAGGATTTCGTGAAGGCCTTGATAATGGGCAACAGGGACTGGGTGGCGAGGTAAGGAGCCTCGTCGGTCTTGGTGTAGAGAATGGTCGGCTGGGACATAATCGCGGCGCTGGTCTAGGGCAAAGACCCGCCACGGTCAATGGTTTGAGGCCCCGGATCCCCATGAAGGCGAAACCCCGGAAAACATCTCAAGCCCCTCCCCATTCCCTCACCCGGATTCATTCGAGCCGCCAAAGCATCAAAAACCCAGGTCGGACTCACTTAGGAAACACTCCAACTTAGGGGTGCGCGCCAGATCCTATTGCGGAAGAGGATTATGTAACGTCGGCTGCATTTCAGAAGGCCGTTCTCGATCGTTTACCAGCCGCAAATAGGGTGGATTTCGAAGAGGCTCTGGACATCCTTGCGATCACTTATGACAAGTCTGTTCCCACGCAGTTTTTCATCACCCATCACTACTCAACGTACAACAACTCCGCCTGGAAACTATTCTTCGATGCGCCCCTCCACAATCACGCCGTTGAGGTTGCTTTAGAATCTGCAATCTCTGAGGTGCTGGAGAAACACGACGCCAGAATCAGACCTGCGGAACAAGATGTCGACCCCTCCCCCTGACACTTGGCGAGTCTGGAGAACCATGACAGCTCGACCACCAAACCGAATGGTCGAGATTCTCAAAATCCCGATGGCCGCCGCCAGAGAAAATGGTCCATGTTGAGTGAGAGGATTTGGTGAAATCCAAATCCTAGAAAATGAATAAGCAAAAGAGACACAAACCCGAAGAAGTCATCCTGTTGCTGCGCGAGTTTGATAGCGGAAGTTTGAGCCAAGAGAGCTTCTGTCAGCAGAAGCAGATCTCAGTGGCCACCCTCAATCGATAGCGCAAGAAATTCGGCATGATGGAGGTGGCGGACGCCAAACGGTTCAAAGCCCTTGAGAAGGAAAACGCCGAGCTCAAGAAGATGTATGCCGATACCATGCTCGGGATGAAGATCTTGCAGGAGACCATCGAAAAAAAGCTGTAAGCGCGGCGCACCGACGGGATCTTGCACGATTGGCTGTTTCGGGGAAGCAGTGCAGTCAGCGCAAGGCCGCGACTTACTTTCGCCTTCATCGATCGACTTTGCGATATCGCCCCAAGTTTGCTTCTTCAAAG
>JBMHCW010000018.1:0-24012 GCA_049889715.1 Akkermansiaceae bacterium
TTTGTCGCGAAGTCGTCGGCGGTGCTTCTCAGGCACATCGGGTGACCCTTTAAGGTCGCATTGTAGAATCCCAAGTTCGCTATTGACGAAGCGGGTAGGGTCATCGGCCCTTTCTCCGTGATCTGGCCACTTTGATTCACGCCAGTATTTCTTCACCCACTTCGTTCTCGACGACTTACGAGTGATCCAGGGAGGCGCGCACGCTTCTATTTCCCAAAAGCGGAAGCCATCAAAACCCACGGGAATCCAAAACTCACCCTCGGCAAGATCGTCATTATCCAAATCCTCGTATTCATGGCTGACCGCTGAGGGGTAGGTCTCGCTTTTCAGATTGTATTTGTTCGGTGGATGGTAGGTATGCATGTGATACCGGAGCTTTCGTATCGGTGAAAACCCCTGATCTTTGAGGCTCTGAACTGCTTCGTCGAAAGATTGCGAGAAATTCGGCGAACGCTTTATCCGAAGGATCTCCGGGTGAATGAGTTCCAAGCCATCGCAGATTTTGATCGCCAGCTTGGCACTGAGTTCTTTGCACCTTGGGATGAATTGCCGCTGCTTGATAGATCCTCGGTAGTAGATGTCCCCATGGCCTCCGCTTGCTTTGAGTTGGCACTGGTAGCGGCGAAGGTGCTCAATCAATTCAGTCCGCGAAATAGATCTAACCTTGGCGTTTCCAGACATTTTCATCGTAGATTCTGTCGTGTTCCAAGGCTGCGATAGCATGCCTCAGGGACTCGGCTGCTTTCGCTTGGGTAGTCCCCTGTCCATTCGCTTCCGGAAACTCGGGACAGCTGGCGATGATCCATTTGCCGTCCTTCTCAAACTCTGCTGTATGCGTCGGCGTAAGGTCATCTTTGCTCATGGTCCGTTAATCTAGTGAAGCTCCAGCTCTTTCGCTGGCGTGATCCCCTTGGTGAGCTTTTTCTTCTCCTTCGCCAGTGCCCGGAAGTCGCATTCGCATTGAATGCCGTGCCAAAAGGTTTCGCTCTGACCAAAGAAGGCCCCAAAGCGGATCGACATCGGCGGGGTGATGGCTCGCTTTCCGAGAACGATCTCATTGATGGCTCTAGGTGGCACTCCAATCGCACGGGCCATGGCGTTTTGAGAAATCCCCAAAGGCTTGAGGTATTCTTCGAGGAGAATCTCACCGGGAGTGATTGCCGTCTTCATGGGTGTAACGTGCCACGTTATGCGAGGAGAATCAATGGTAATCGACGATGGCGACTCCATCTGGCCCGGCGTCGGTCCACCGGAAGATGATGCGCCACTGATCATTGATGCGGATCGAGTGGAAGCCTTTCAAATCCCCTTTGAGGGCTTCGAGGCGGTTGCCGGGAGGCACGGCCATGTCGGAGAGTTGCCCGGCCTGGTTGAGTTGAATGAGCTTCCGCAGGGCCACCCGGACGATTGCGCTCCATCGACGGCTTTTCTCGGTGGCGAAAAGGTGCTCGGTATCCCGGCAGGCAAAGGACTGAATCATGATTCTTAGATCGCCTTGAGTGCTCCCGGCGCGGAGTGATTGATTTGGGTTGAGAGGATCGCCCGCCGTCTCTCCATGTCCGGCACGATGGCAAAAAAGGCTTCGCCTTCCTCTTTTGAGTGAAGGTTGAGGTAGTGCTTTCTCACCATGCTTTCGGAGTTTCCGGCTTGAAGGGCGGCGTCTCCCACGCTCCGGTGAAGGGCAACGTGATAGGAAATGAAGCTGTGCCTGGTCTCATCTCGCTTGAGATCGAAGTGAGTGCGGATCTTGGAAAGTGGGGTGCCGTAGTTGGTCGGGACGATTGGAAAGTCTCGGTAGGCTTCCAACCATGCACGCAGGTTTGGAGTGATGGCAATCTGCCGATCATTCTTGGTTTTTGAGAATTTTGCCGGGATGAAGATTTGCCCGGTTTTCAGGTTGATGAAGTCAGCCTCGTTCTCGGCGAGTTTAGTCAACTCGCTGTCGTCCTTGCTCGGCCTGATCCCGGCGAAGTAGGCGAGGGCGAAGGTTTTCACGAAGCGTCCTCCGCGATAACGCATGAGGAAGGAAAAGAGGTGGAGTAGGTCCTCCGGGCTGGTGGTCGATTTGTCCGGCCTTTGTTCGGCGATCTGTTGCGCGGTGAACCTCCGCACGTTTTCGACCGGGTTCGCAAAGCACCAGGGGCGGTTGGTCGAGAGATCTTCAACCATTGCCCAATCGAAAAACTGAGAGATCTCGTTTCGATGGGTGTTCCAGCTCTTCCTCTTCGCCGGCGAAACACCGTCCTCACCTCGCAATCTTCTCAAATGAGCCTCTACCATCTGTCGAGTGACCTCATGAACCTCAGGATCGTCGTTTGCTTCGTGAAAGGCCGTGAGGACTCCCTTCACGCCCCGAATCGATCGAGGGCGCATTCCATCTCGCTCCTTATCGTCCAGATAGAGCTTCATGCCCTCGCTAATCGTCGTCGCAAATTCGGGTGGGCGATGGTTCGCGAGAAAGAATTGGACGGCTTCCGTCAGTGAGTAGGTATCTCCAAGAGCATCGAAAGCAGCGATCGCCTCTTGAGTCTGTTCTTCGCTGAGGGGTGAAAGCACCATTTCGAGCTTTCTGCCCATGTTTTCCATCTCCACTCTCTTCAACGCGGCAAACCGTTCAGCGTCGGCCCGCTTCTTGAATTGCTTCCTCTGCCACTTCCCATTTTCCTTCCACCCTTGGACGAAATTGGTGGTCCAGGTTTGTCCATCCTTCTCCCTGAGGACCTCTCGAATCGTGATCCCACTTGCGGAGGTTTTATCCGCCGTAATCCGCCTGCGTTTCAATGGCCTGCCCATGAGCTACATCTACCGGCAAAGTAGGTGTAGTTTCAAGCACTTATTGCACGGTTTGACACACGGATTTACAGAAAAACCCTTAAATTAAAGAAAGAGCCGCTGGTTCAAATCCAGCGTCGAGCACCATCTCTTTCCAAAAAACGCCGGACCTTGAATAGGTCCGGCGTTTTTCTTTGGCACTTCACGTTGAAAAGAGCATGTTGAAGCATGTCCAAGGAGGCTCACTTCGGATCCCTGCTTAAACTGCTCGATGATGAGAATGAAGTCGTTCGCCAGGGAGTGAGCAAAGCCCTACTCGACTATCATGGAGATGCCAGTGATGACCTTGCGGCGTTGGGAATTGATCTCAAATCCAAGGAAGCCCGACTCCTTTCCAAGTCCCTTCACCCGGGCCGTCAGCGGGAACTCCGGGAACAATGGGTCCTCCCTTCCAAAGGGCTCGATCAACCCGATGGCGATTGGGAGGCCTTCGAATCCCTCCTCCGTCTGATCTCCGACTTCCTCCACGATGGCGTCACCCTGAGGCCCAGCATCTCGGACGAGCTTGACCTTCTCGCCCGCGAAGCCCTTCCCGAGGTCTCGACTTCAATCCACCTTTCGGCCTGGCTCTTTGGAACCGGAAAATTCAAAGGCAACAAAGCCAACGCCTTTAATCCCCGTAATTCTGACCTCGCGTGGTGTCTTGAGGAGGGAACCAGCAACCCCCTCGGCCTGGGAATCATCTTCATGCTTGTCGGACAGCGGCTTGGACTTGAGATTTTCGGGGTCAACTATCCCGGTCACTTTTTGTGTCTCATTGATTCTCCGGAAGGACCTCTTTTGATCGACTGCTTCCACCGGGGCCGCCCCATTCCCGCCCGCAAACTCCTCAAGGACCATCCGGAACTCTCGAAACGAGCGGTGGATGCCGTGAACCAACCCTGCAATCTTTCCGCCATTCTGGTCCGCCTCCTCGCCAACCTTCATCTCGCCTTCCAGAAAGAAGACCGCGAAGACGACGCCGAGCTGGTCCAAGATTTGATCAAGACTTTTGCCCATGAAGGTTGAAACATCGACCTGCACGCTGTCCGGCCAGTCGCTGCACCGGCTAGTTCTTCATCCCGATGCTCTCCCGATCGGATCATTGGTGTTTTTTCACGGACAGGGAGACTTTATCGATCGGTATCCGCCGGTCCTCGCTCCTTTTGTCGACGCCGGCTATCGCTGCATCCTCACCGATCTTCCCGGACACGGGCGTTCAGAAGGACGTCGAGGATTGGTTCCCGGCCTGAACTTCATCGACCAACTGCTGAAGCACTCACTCATGGATCAGCCCTCTCCTCATCTCATCGCAGGGCATTCCATGGGAGGATTGATGGCCCTTCGCCTCTACCTAAAGCACTCCAATCACTTCTCCGCTGCTTGGTTCAGTTCTCCTCTGCTCGATCCGATGAGACAGGCCAAAGCCTGGATGAGATTCTCGCTCCCACTCATTGCCGGACTGATTCCATGGCTGACGGTTGGAACCGGAGTTCGAAGCGAGGATTGCACAGACCACGAAGGCGGACGCTCAGACGACGAGCTCGCCCCGCTCTACCACAGCCGCATCTCGATCGGGTGGGGACGGGATTTGCGCGATGCCTCGGAAGATGTGGCCACCGTTTTTCCCAAGCTCTCCGGGAATACCCCGATCCTATTCACCCAGGGCGATCTCGACTCGATCTGCCCGGCCGAAATCTTAAAAGAGCGGCTGGCTCGCATCGACAACCCGCTGATCACTTACGCTGAGATCGAAAGCGCCCGACACGAACCGTTCAGCGGCTCGACTTTCGACAACTTTCACACCGCCCTTCGGAACTGGATCTCAACGCTCAATCAAACACCACTTCCCTGAAGCCCTCTGGCAGCTCAATCAACGCTCCCGGTTCCACGGAAATCGGGTCACCTCCATCAACCGAATAGGTTGACGGCTCGAAATCCAGGCCATGCAGGAACAGCTGATAAGAGGAATACTGCGGAGAAAACTGACCTTCGCGGGACTGGGTCAAGGTCTGATCCTGCCACTTGAAGCTCTTGGCCACCGACTCTCCGTAGCCATCACCCGCATCTTCGTAGAGACTTCCTTCCGCTATCCCTTCCGCCGGATAAAGATGAAGCTCCATGGTTTCGAGCGGCACCGAGCTATTCATGCGCACCGGCGACAAGGGCAGGACACTTCCCCCGCGCACAAACAACGGCGTGGAATCCAGCGGCACATCCATCCAAAGCTCATCTCCTCCTTCAAACGACTTGCCGGTCCAGAAGTCAAACCATGTTCCCACCGGAAGATACAACCATCTTCCCTCGGCACCCGGCTTGGAAATGGGGCATGTGATCAAATCGGCTCCCAGGGAGAATTCCTCGGCCCGATGATGACATTCCGCATCCTGATCGTCGATGTAGATCAGCGAGCGGAGCATGGGTGATCCGGTCCGCGTGTGATCTTCAAAAACGGTGTAGAGATAAGGCAGAATCCGGTATCTCAACTCGATGAACTTTTTGGCAATCGAAGTATACGGCTCTCCGAATGACCAGGGCTCCTGCTCATTCTCATCGCCCGAACTGTGAACCCGGCAGAAGGGATGGAATACCCCCATTTGCAACCATCGGACGAAGAGTTCCCCATCGGATCGACCTGAGAAGCCCCCGATATCGGTGCCCACAAAGGAATACCCGGACAGCGCCAGTCGCTGGCACTGGATGTTTCCGATCTTCAAATGCTCCCAGGTCGATTGAATGTCGCCAGTCCAGGCCGAACTGAAACGTTGTGTCCCCGCGAATGCCGAGCGGGTAATCACGAAGGGCCGTTTGTCAGGAAGAGCCCGCCGGAGTCCCTCCTGCGTCGCCCGAGACATTTGCATCCCGTAGACATTGTGGGCCTTGCGATGGGAACACGGATGACCGTCGTAATCGTGACGGACATCGCGCGGGAAGGTCTTGTCTTCGTTGAAGACCGCAGGCTCGTTCATGTCGGTCCAAATGCCGGCCAAACCACTCTCTTCCATAAATGGAGGGAAAAGGTCAGCCCACCAGTCACGGACCCGCTCACTCGTGAAGTCCGGAAAGTGGCAGGGACCCGGCCAGACATTGCCCTTCAACAAAGGCCCGTCCATCCGACGGCAAAAGACATCGCTCTCAATCCCCGATTGATAAACGAAATACTCCGGATCGATCTTAATACCCGGATCAATGATCGCCACCGTCTTGATTCCCATGCTCTCAAGCTCCGCTGTCATCGACTTGGGGTCGGGATAGGCACCAACCGATCCATTCCAAGTGAAACAACGGAATCCATCCATGTAATCGATATCAACATAGATGGCCTCACACGGAATCTCTCTGGAGCGGAATCCTTCGGCAATCTCCAGCACTTCGGTCTGACTCTTGTAGGACCACTTGCATTGATGGAATCCCAAGGCCCAAAGCGGCGGCATTTCCGGAGTGCCTGTGAGACGACTGTAGGCTTCGACCACTTCGGCAGTCGACGGCCCCCTCATGAAGTAAAAATTCATCTCCCCCCCTTGGGCCCAGAAACTACTGACGCTGGGACGCTCCTTGCCGAAATCAAAGACCGAGCGGAAGGGATTGTCGAAAAAGATGCCGTAGGACCGCTTGTGATGCAGCCCAATGAAGAAGGGAATGTTCTTGTACAGAGGGTTGGTTTCAGAATCATAACCGTAGACATCGCTTCCCCAAAGCATCCGGCGCTGCCCGCGCAGATTCTTGTGACCCGGGATATCCCCCAACCCGTAGAAGTGCTCCTGTGGTTGCACCACCCGGCTCATCATCACGACATCGCCTCCGAAGTCCTGATTCTCGTACCAGTGAAACCCCTTTTCATCCTCGCTCAAGACCTTGCCATCAGGGTCCTCGATGCGAAGCCTCAGACCTTCCCGGCTCAACTTGATCCGCAGTGAGGCACTCTCGATCAAAAATCCGTCATCCGCTTCCCGGACAGTCAGAGGATGCCTCTCCTTGAGAACCTCGGGCAAAACAGCATACGAAAAGTCATTCTCGAAACAGCCATCCGGAGCAAAACGAAACCGGACCGTTCCGGCCGACACTCCCCGGATTCTCAGGGCACACCCATTGTCGCACTCGAAGATCAGCTCTCCCCCATCGTCCGACCACTTCACAATAGACCCCGCCGCCAGTTCGCCGGTATCCGCCGGCATTCCGGTTTCAATGTAGTTGTCCTTTTCGAACGTTCCGTCCATGCGGCGGACCATAATCACACCCCGAGCCCGCACGCTACTGCCGATATCGCACCAAGCAAAAAAAAGCGGAGAATGATTCATCCGCCTTGTGAGCAGGACGCCAAACATTGAGAGTCATCTGAAGTGAGGAAAAGAGTGGTCATGCTGGGTTGGGAATACCCTCCCCTGATAAATGGCGGACTGGGAGTCGCCTGCCAGGGCCTCGCACGTGCCCTCGCCCCGCTGGTCGATCTGACCATCATCCTGCCAATCGCCCCGGTTTCATCCCAAGATCCGGTGATGTTCAAGGATCTCAAATCCGAGCGATCAGCTGGATTTCGTGAGCTCCAGACCTTCGCAACTGTCCGGGAAGTGCCCGCCGCCCTTCATCCTTACGTCGATCAGACTCCTGACCACGACGCCTGGTCCCCCGATCTCTACGGCCCTGATCTTGGCAAAAAGGTGATCGATTATGCCCACCGCGCCTCCGCCCTCGCCTTGGAGACCGAATTTGACCTCATCCATGCCCACGACTGGATGACTTTTCTGGCTGGCCTCGAAATCAAGGCACGCACCGGGAAGCCACTCGTGCTCCACCTTCATTCGCTGCAATTCGATCGCGCAGGCCCTGCTTGCAAGAACTGGATCTACGAGATCGAAAAGATCGCCATGCAAAGCGCGGATCTTGTCATTCCGGTCAGTCGCTACACCGCCCGGATCGCCCATCAATTCTACGGAATCTCTCCGGAAAAAATCCATCCCGTCCACAACGGCGTCGAACCAGTTCAGCCATTCCGGTCCGAGAAACCCTTCCCCGAGAAACTCGTCCTCTTTCTCGGTCGTCTCGCCGCCCAAAAAGGACCCGAGCTTTTTCTCGAGATCGCCGCCAAAGTTCTCTCGCAAACCCGCGATGTCACCTTTGCCATGGCCGGAAGCGGTGAGAAGCTTGCCGGACTGATCGAATACGGCACCTATCACGATCTTGGCGACCGCCTCCATTTCACCGGCTTCCTGGAGCGCGATGAAGTTCATCGCCTGCTTTCGATGACCGACGTCTACTGCATGCCGTCGGTCTCGGAACCCTTTGGCCTGTCGGCCCTCGAAGCAGCCCAATTCGGGATCCCTGCCGTCATTTCCCGACAATCCGGCGTGGCCGAAGCCCTCTCCAATGCCCGCATTGCCGACTACTGGGACACCGATGCGATGGCCCGTCACATCGTCGAACTGGTGACCGATTCCTCGGCCCACGACATCGCCTCAAAGGCCTCGCTCCAAGACCAGAAGGCCTGCACCTGGGAACGAGCCGCCCACCAGGTCTTTGATCTCTACAACGTTCGTCTCGGAACATCCGAATGATTGCGGTTTGAACAATCTTCCACGGAGTGTGTCTCTCACCACATCAACCATCGCCAACAAATGCTCAAATCTCCTCTGGCCGTTCTAACCTTTCTCCTGCTTGGTTGTCTCTCGATCTGGGTGTCTACCAATTTTTTTGCTGTCGAACCTTCTTCTTCGCAAGCCTCAGCCAGTCAGGCCGGCACTCCGCCCTCAAACGAAGGAACGGATAGTGGCAAATACTTTTTCGTCGATGTGGCCTCCATCTTGTCTAACCAAGACTCGACCAAGGAGCAGAAAGACCAATTGCGGGAGGCCGTTCAAGCTGTGGCAGAAGACCTTCCCGAGGGAGCGCTAGTCTTTGACCTGAGCAAAGAGAACGTCGAATCCCACGAGTTCTTTAGCAGTGGAAACGCTCCCAAAAACCTCACCAAAAGAGTGAGAGAGGAATACGTCCTCGTTTCCCCCGCCAACGATTGAGGACTACTTCAAGAGACTCTTCCCGGTCATCTCCTTGGGCTGCTTCACACCGAGCATATCCAGCAAAGTTGGAGCGACATCGGCGAGAATCCCATCGCCCACCTTTGTCTTCGCCGAATCTTCTGCGACATACCAAAGATGAACCAAGTTGGTGGTGTGCGCGGTGTGAGGCGAACCATCGGCATTACGCATGAATTCACAATTTCCGTGGTCCGCCGTAATGAGCAGCTTACCTCCAAGCCTCAGCGTTTCCTCAGTGACCGCCCTCACCGCATCGTCAATGCGGGTGACCGCCTTCTTGGCTGCCTCCACCGAACCGGTATGCCCGACCATGTCGGGGTTCGCGAAGTTGATGATGACCAAATCGTAATCCTTGAGATGATCGACCACGTATTCCTCAACTTCCTCCGAGCTCATCTCGGGTTTCAAATCGTAGGTTGCGACATCCTTCGGTGAAGGAACGACCTTCCGATCCTCCTTCTTGTATGGCTTCTCCTCACCTCCATTGAAGAAGTAGGATACGTGAGGATATTTCTCGGTTTCGGCAATGCGGAGCTGCTTTTTGCCGGCCTTGGCCACCGTTTCCCCGAGAGTCATCTTGATGCTCTCCGGCGGGAAGACCACGGGACAGGTGTAGGTTTCATCGTATTCCGTCAGGGTCAGGAAGTGCACCTTCGGGCGGCGCCCAGTCTTGAACCCCTTGAAGGTCGGACGGGTCAGGAATGCTTCGCAAAGCTGGCGGGCGCGGTCGGCCCGGAAGTTGAAGAAAATGACGACATCGTCATCACGGACGCGCTTCTGCTCGTGACTGAAGAAAATCATGGGCGAGAGGAATTCGTCCGTCTTCTCGTTGGCGTATTGCTGGCCGATGGCCTCGCTGGCGAGAATGTCGTATTTCTCCCCTTTGCCCCAAACAATGGCATCCCAGGCCAATTGGGTCCGTTCCCAGCGGCGATCCCGGTCCATCGCATAGTAACGACCGATCACCGTGGCAATCCGGGCATTGTACTTGGCCAACTCGTCTTCGACATAGCTGACGAATCCCTGGCCGCCGGTGGGCGAGGTGTCCCGACCATCAGTGATGGCATGCACCATCATGTCCTCACAGCCACTCTCACGAGCCGCCTTGGCGAGGGCGATGAGCTGGTCCTGATGACTGTGCACTCCGCCATCCGAAACGAGCCCGATGAAGTGGAGTCGCTTTCCCTTGGCTTTTTTGAACGCCTCCTTGAGCGCTTTGACATCCTTCAAGGTGTCTTCCTCGATCGACTTGTTGATCCGGGTCAGATCCTGATAAACAATCCGGCCGGCCCCCAGATTGAGGTGACCCACTTCGGAGTTCCCCATCTGACCGTCGGGAAGTCCCACATCCAAGCCCGAGGCCGAAAGAAGTCCTTTGGGGTATTTCTTCTCCATTTCATCGTGAAAGGGAGTCTCAGCGAGCTCGACGGCGTTTCCGTCCTTCTTCGCGGTCTTCTTTCCACCGGGGTTGACTCCCCAGCCATCACGAATGATCAATACGACAGGTTTGTGGGCCATTGCGGGACCGTGTTAGGTGCTCCCGACGGCCTCGAAAAGGATAATCGCGGCGAAGATTCCGGCTGATGGGACCTAGAGTCCCTCAAGCCATTCCGCGGGAAGCCTGCGCGGCCTCCCTTCCGGCATCTGGACCAGGGCCAGAGCCTGCCGGCAGGTGATCAACGGTTTCTCACTTCCCTTCCGGACCATCGTGAATTCACACCAGAATTTCACCCGGTTCAGCTCCGTGACTTCGCCCCGAATTTCCAGCACATCACCCAGTTTGGCAGGCTGGCGGTAGTCGATCTCCGTCCTCACCACTACCGGAAAAAGCTGGGTCTCGGCCATCGTCGGCAAGTCCATGCCCATGAGCCCCGCCAATTTGGTCCGGCAGGTCTCAATCATTCTCAGGTAGGCGATGTTGTGGACAACACCGCCACAATCGGTGTCGAAAAACATCACCTCCTCTTCGGTCGTGTATTTCCAGTCAGACAAGCTCATGGTTTACCAAACGGGTTGCCCATCCCTGTTGTATGGAAGCCAAAGAAGCGAGACAGATTTGATCTCGATGTCCTTTTTGTAGGGTTTCACCAACTCGGGCTCGAGTTCCGTAGTGTGGGCCTCAAACCGCTCCCGGAGTTCGGCAACCTCGGCTGCCAGATCTGATTCGAGAGCCGCCAGGTCATCGGCAATCATGCGAACCTTCTCTCTGGCAATCTCGACATCTTTTCGCTGCTTCAATGCCCGGGTCGCGCTGCTCACCGAGCTTCGGCGCGACTTCCGCCCCAGAAGACTGCCCAGCAATCCTCCCAGAATCGAAGTGCCGGCCTGCAGGGAAGCACTGTCGGCCTGGGCTTTTTCCCGTTCCACCGCCAATTCCGCCCGTTGCAGCTGCCCGGTCTTGGAGCGAAGCTTCGATTCAAAAGACTTCCTCAACCTGGCCACCGCCGCGTCCCGGACCTCCCTTCCCTTGAGATCCAATCTGGACCGAAAATCCCCCTCGCTCTCTCCCAACTGGGAATACATGTCGTAGAGCGGAGAATGAAAAAGTTCCACCCGTTGATTTCGATAAATCCAGTCCTCAAACTGCTCTTTGACCAGTTTGTAGTTCTCGGCATTCATGGCGTATCCCGCCAACTCCTCAAAGCCCGCACCTTCTCCGGGTTCCCCGGCAAATTCCTTCAGCGGCACGTGACAGGCACACTCAGTCTCCCAATCAATGGCATCCTTTCCAATCGGATTGATGAAACGGACGTTTTTGGATCCATCGAGTCCCGTCTTTCGCGATGAAAAATGAACCTTCGCCTCCCTCAGCAAGCACGGTTTGTAAACGATGTCGTCGCTGCCCCCGGCATACTTGACGAAGAATTCTTCGACTCCCCGTCCCACCACTGGACGCTTCCCCTCGGGTTCTTCGGGAGAACTCATCGCCATCCCCATCGGATTGACAGGCGCCGACTTCTTCATGCGGGGCTGGAAGCGCTCCCGACAGGGATCCATCAAGGTCTTGATCTGCCTTCGGGTCAAAGGCCCTCGCAAATAGCTCATGACCCAGCGGACATGAAAGACCGACGGGCCATCGTCATGGACGTTGTTCATTAGGAAGACCCGCGAGTCGAGCCCCGCAATGAGCGTCTCCATTTCCTGACGATCAAACGTTCCGCCTCCGGCCTCCGCCGCCCCGGCCAAACCATCCAACACCCTCGCGATGTCCCGCTCCGTCTGCATTCGCCCAATGAACCAGGTGCCCATATTCGCCAATGCCTTGTAGTCGAGGTCCACCGGGTTTTGGGTCGCCACCAGAACGCCGAGACCAAATGCCCGCGCCTGCTTCAACATCGTCATCAAGGGCTTCTTACTGGGTGGATTGGCCGTCGGAGGAAGATAGCCGTAGATCTCATCCATGTAGAGCAAGGCCCTCAGACTGGTCGTGCCCGACTGAGCCCTCATCCAACCCAGCATCTGGTTCAACAACAGGGAGACGAAGAACATCCGCTCGGTGTCACTCAAGTGGGCAATGGAGAATATCGATACCCGGGGCTTCCCCTCCTCTGTTGACATCATCCGTTGGATGTCGAGAGGTGGCCCTTCGAGCCAGGTCGCGAACCCCGGACTGGCCAAAAGCGAATTGAATCGCAAGGCGAGCTTTTAACGCTCACCTTCATCCATGAAAGACTCCAGGTCGATCACTCCAACCTTCCCGAAGGGAGGCTTCTGAAGATGGCGAATGAGGGATTCGAGAGTCAAACTTTGCTCTGCCTGCCAGCAATGACTGAAGATGGAACCCAGCAAAACTGCTTCGGGAGACTGGACCGGATCGACCTCCAACCCCACCAACGACAGCAAGGATGCCACCGTTGATTCAATGCGCTCGCTGAACATCTCCCGATCATCGATCACCTCAAATGGAGGAGCTTACAGGGAAGTCAAAATCGATACCGGAATTCCGGCCTGGCTTCCCGGTGTGAAGACGTTGATCTCAACTTCTTCCTGCAATCGCCTGACCCGCCCGGAAGACTGTCCCCAGTCCTCGATTCCCTCTTGCCACATCCTCGCGGTCTTCTCCGCGAACTCATCCGGGGACTCACCTCTCTTTCGCGCATCATCCTCGTTGATCCACGGTCGAAAATCCTCGCTCCGAAATTCCGGAAAGGTCAGCAGCAAGTTGGAAATGTCACCCTTCGGATCGATGACAATCGCCGGAATGCGATACAAGGCCGCCTCCTCGAGCAAGCCCAGACACAATCCGGTCTTCCCGGATCCCATCATCCCCAACACCACCCCATGGGTCACCAGGTCCTTGGAATCGTAGAGAAGAAGATCATCGGTTACTTCACTCGCCTCCACATCGTATTCCCGGCCCAGATAAAAAGATCCAAGCTTCTCGTAATCGGCTTCGCTGATTAACATAACTACAGATATAGCCGACGACTTCGGTTTTCCTAAATGGTAAATTCCAGCTATTCTTCCTCCGTGACTTCCTCCCCGCCGCGCGCCTGGGCTGAGATCGACACCAGCGCCCTCCACCAAAACCTTAAAGCCATCCGCCAACACGCCGGCAAGGAGGTCATGGCCGTCATCAAGGCGGGGGCCTATGGACATGGGCTGGTCGAGGTGGCCCGCGAACTTGATCAGGCCGACCTCCCCTTTCTCGGCGTCGCCAATGCCGGCGAAGCCCGCCGATTGCACGAAGCCGGCATCCAAACCCGCCCTTACATTCTCGGAGCAACCCTCCCGCAGGAAAGAGAGGAAATTGCAGCCCGCGACTGGACACCGTGCTTGTGCTCCATCGACGAGATGAAGCACTTCGACGCCTTGGGGAGAACCTCTCCGGTGCAAGCCCACCTGGCCCTCGACACCGGAATGGGACGCGGCGGCTTTCTTCCCGACCAACTTCACGATGCCCTGACACATCTCGAAAGCTGCCCGGGAATCCGGCTGACCGGAATCGGATCCCATCTTCCCGTCGCCGACGAAGATCCGGAATTCACCTCCCAGCAATTCGAACTATTCGACTCGCTCATCGAATCCCTCCCTTCGCGCTCCGGCAATTTTCACATCCACCTCAGCAACTCTGCCGGTCTTCTGGGATACCAAAGTCGGACCACCAATCTGGTGAGACCCGGACTGGCGCTCTACGGGATTTCGCCACTTCCCGATGAACAGCATCTCTTTCGTCCGGTGATGTCTTTGAAAACACGAGTCTCCTTGATCCACCATCTCCCCAGGGGTCATGGCGTTTCCTACGGGAGAACCATTCTCAAACGCGACACCCGCGCGGCCATTCTTGGGATTGGCTACGGCGATGGATACCCGCGATCCCTCTCTGACAAAAACACCGACGTCCTGATCCGGAGCCAACGATGCCCTCTGCTGGGCCGGGTCACGATGGACCAAATCATCGTTGATGTGACCGAACTTCCCGATTGTATCGAAGGAGACGAAGCCACCCTCTTCGGTCCCGACCTTCTGGTCGCCGAACTATCCGGGAAAGCGGGAACGATCCCCTGGGAACTTTTGACCCAGATCACTCCAAGAGTCGACCGTGTCTATTTGTGAAGCCGGATCACTTTTGACGGATCCAAGTACGATCGCACGCTCAATTGTCCTTTCGTAAAATTCATCAGCACCGCTCCGGTGCTCTCTTGATGAAGCAATTCGATTCCCGCGCTTTCCACCATCGACACCCACCGGGGCTTGGGAGTTTCCTCCGGCAAAAACCGGCACCCGCTCACCACCACCACCTTGGCTCCGGTGGCATCCAGAAACTGCTTCTGTCCAGACACTCCCCATTCGTGAAGTCCCATGATCACAACATCCGCACTAAGATCGACCCCACTCTCAAGTAACTTCAGTTCGTCTTCCAAACCGAGATCCCCGGTCACGAGAATCTTCCATCCTTGCCAGTGAACTTTCATCACCATGATCCGGTTGTCTGCGATGCCCTCTTCCTTCCCCGAAGCCTCGCGAACAATCTCAAGCCAGACTTCATCTCCGAGTTCGAATCGCTCTCCCGTGCGAGGAACCAGGATCTCGCACCCTTCGTTGGCAGCCATCGCCATAAACTCACGATAGCTGGGGCTCAACGCTGCCGACACCGGCAGGAGCGCTCTCTTCAATCCACCCCGCTCGAGTATGTCGGGTAAGCCTCCTGCATGATCGCCATCAGGATGACTGATCAACACCATTTCCGGATCGGCATTCCAAGTCGACAAGATCGAGCGAAGTTCCCGATGATAGAATTGGCGCCCTCCCACATCGATCATGGCTCCCCGTTCAACGTTCAAAAAAGAAGCGGCTCCTCCATCGGCCGGATCAAACACCACCCAATCGGCAGCCACCAACTCGCGCGAGTGCCAGTATCCCCCCGGCAAATCCGAAAAACCTTCCGCGGCCAGATAGCCGGCCTTCCCAACTCCGGCATTCACTTGATTCACCCACTCGCCACCGGTAGTCCAAAACATCCCGACGAACGCCGAAAAAAACGCACATCCGAGAATCACCATCGTCAGCGGAATCAAGACCAGACTGGTCAGGACCGCCACTGGAGTCACGATTCCAAAATGCCAGATCATCATGGGCAGTGATCCGAGCCATGCCGCCACCGAACTCGCCGCGAGGCTCGCGAAGTATTGCCGGAACGACAAACGCCTTCGCTGCCAGTCCGTCAACAAGCGAGCTGGAAAGAAGGGATCGAGTTCCGCAAATTTTCCGGTCAGCCGGTACACCAATCCCACCCCCATTCCAATCGAAGCCAGCACGCCATAGGAAAGCTGAAATCCAATATCGAACACCTCGGAAGGGCTCAAGCCGACCACGATGATGAAACTCAACGCCAGGGCATTGAATAAGGAAGGTCGCCGCCTGACCAAAAAGGCCCCCAGAAAACAAATGGCCATCATGGTCGCGCGGACGGACGACGGCCGGGCACCTGTGATCATCGAATAGCCGACCATCGCCAGAATGACCACCACCACTCCCAGCCGCCGAGGGACTGGCAAACCACTCAAGACCAACCAACACAGCCCTCCAACCAAGGTCACATGAAGTCCGCTAACCGCGAAGACATGCATCGCCCCGCTTTCTCGAAAGGCTTGGCTGATCACGGAATCGCGGGGCGGCTTGTCTCCCAGAACCATCGCCAGAATCACTTCTCTTCCGATCGACTCTTCAGGAAGACCCGCGGATATCTTTTCCCTGAGCCCGACCCGCATCTGCTCCGCCCACCTCAAGGGAGCCCCATGCCAACGCAAGCCCAGCGAGGTCGATTCCATCACCACCAAACCTCCCGAGATTCCTTCCCGCTCCCACTGGTCAAGCCTCGAAAAGGTTCCCGGATTCCTCTCGGCCTCGGGAACAAAGAATCGCCCTTTCACTTCCAGGACCTCTCCTGTCGTGAAACGGCCCGCCTGCGGAATGAATACCTTTCTGGTCCCATCCTCATCCGAAAAATGCCCGAACCGTTCATCGGTGAACAATCCCACCTGCCGTCCCACTTCCAGTCGTCCTTCAACAAAAGTGCGCACAGGTTTCGACAGGCTCTCTCTCACTGGTCGTTCCTGAACCTCCAGACGGAACGCCACCACCACGGCGACCAACGTAATCGCCAACCACCACCGCCAGGACGCCCGGCTCACCAAAAACGCGCTTCCGAGAATAAAAACCGCCCACCAGGCGGAAACCGACCAGACCGCTCCGGCAAGGCAAGCCAACGCGATCGGCAGCAACGGTGCTACCGCGGTGACATAACGCCACCCCTGTCGAATCCACTCCACCCCCGGCCCCTAACTTGCTTCCAACTCACGCAAGCGGTGCATTGCATTGGCCGCATGCCGGGTCTCGGGGAAATCCTTCACCGCCCGCTTGAGAAGTTTCACCACCTCGTCCTTGTCCTCCAAATCCTCCTCATTGATCTCAATCATGCGGAAGAGCAGGAACGCGGCATCGTCCACTTCCCAATCATGCCCCTCGAGGGCTTCTTCGAGAGTTCCGACTGCCACCGCCGGACTTTCCAGCTTCTCCCGCTGGATTTTAACAATCTCCATCATCGGAGAGCGATCCGATGGATCCTCCTGCCAGATTTCCCGATAGAGACGGATCGCCTCAGGATAGTCTTCGTCGGCAACGGCGGCCTTGGCCTGCGCCACAGGGTCCTCGCCCACACTTTCGGTGGAACCGATCAATTCCTGGGACATCCGGTCCACAAACATCGGCAGCACATAGATGACCACCAGAACCCCGCCGTAGATCATCGTGATCATGAAGGGAACCCCGACTTTCATCATCGAATCCGCTGTCTGATCCCGCTCATCTGAAATTCCCGTGATGTACCCTTCATCCGCCAACTCCTCATCCGCCTTGGCCTCGGCTTCCTCCTGCGCCTTCTTGGAACCCGACCAAGCGGAGAACGTGTAAAGGACCAGGACTCCAAAAATGATGAGATGAACCATTAACTTCTTATTCATAAGCTAACAATAAACCTGTTTGGCGGGAACTTCCCTTCAAAAAGTTCCCCAGAGACAAAAAAGAACCGTGACCTCGCAGCCACGGTTCTCTGAAAAATCTATTGTGTCCGGTGATATTACTTTTCGTTAATCACGGGAACCTCCGCAGGACCAATGTCGTTCAGAGGCGGAAGAGGACGAAGCGGTGGCACGGGCTCCTCACCAGTGCAGCATCCACAGGAGCTCAAACCGAGCGAAGCCAGAGCAATAGCTCCGATTGAGAGAAATTTGAGAAGTTTCATGCGAGTGGGATTGTTGAATTACGTGTTTGAAAAAATGCCCGGGTTGGCGGACGAGCCGCCTACCCCGGACAAAACCTTTAAAAAGGCCAGCCGAAGTTACTTGGCAGGAACTTCGATCGGAGCAGGTGCTGGTGGTGCTACTTCAGGAGCACTTCCGCAGCAGGAAGTGAGAGAGAAGCCAGCAAGAGCGCCGATGAGGCCGAGTACGGTAACAAGTTTCATTGTATTTCTTAGTGTTGGTTTTGGGTTGTAGGAGTGGAACCACGTATGTGGTTTCAGCCCATTGGTCAGGAAGTTGCTAAACATCCTCCATTTCCAAGTTACCTGAAGGATACTGAACTCCCTAGGGCTTGCAAGGCGTTAAGTGCGATAGTTCTAACTTTTTTATTCACGTGGAACCCTTGCAAACAGAGGATTGCATCGTGGAAAAAGACCGCTATCTTCCGCTCCCCCATGACCAACCAGCCTCATGTTGCCATCGTCGGCGCTACCGGAGCAGTAGGCAGGGAAATGCTCGTCTGCCTTGAAGAACGGGATTTCCCTCTCTCCCAACTCACCCTTCTCGCCTCCGCCCGCTCGGCCGGACAGAAGATTTCTTTCCGGGGAGAGGAACTGACAATCAAAGAGTTAACAGAGGACAGCTTTGAAGGAATCGATATCGCCCTCTTCTCGGCTGGTGGTGGAATCTCGCTGAAGTTTGGCCCGGTCGCTGCGGCCGCCGGGTGTGTCGTGATCGACAATTCCTCGGCCTTTCGCATGGATCCGGACGTACCTCTGGTCGTTCCCGAAATCAATCCGGAAGCCGCCGCCGATCATCCGCGCAACATGATCGCCAACCCGAACTGCAGCACGATCATTACTCTGATGGGCCTCGCTCCCCTTCATCGGGCTTTCGGTTTGACCGGAATCATCGCCTCGACCTACCAAGCCGTTTCCGGCAGCGGGGCCCAGGGAATTGCGGAACTTGAGAGCCAAACCGAAGCTCTGGTCAATGGATCTCCCATTGAAACATCAGTCTACCCCCACCAAATCGCTCACAATGTCATTCCTCATGTCGACGTCTTCCAAGACACCGGCTACACCAAAGAAGAGCAGAAGATGCTCCACGAAGGGCGTAAAATCCTCGGTCTTCCCGATCTCAAGGTCACCTGCACCTGCGTTCGCGTTCCCGTGATGCGATCCCATTCGATCTCGGTGACCGCGATCTTCCAGCAGGAACCGTCGATTGAAGCAGCCCGCGCCGCCTTCGAAGGTCAAAAAGGCGTCAGACTGACCGACGATCCCTCCCAGGCGATCTACCCGGTCCCACTCGAAACGACTGGAAAGGATGATTGTGAAGTGGGCCGAATCCGACTTGATCAAGTCCTGCCAAACTCTCTGGCCCTCTGGGTGGTCGGCGACCAAGTTAAGAAAGGCGCGGCCCTGAATGCGGTCCAAATTGCGGAGCTTCTTTAAGGCTCGTAAAATACTTCTAATAAATCAGTCTCTCGCCACGTCTCTATAAAGGCGCGTTAGATAAGCACCCCCCAATCCCCCGGAAATTTCCAACCCCCTTCCCTCTCTCAAAAAGCATATGGCCGGGAATCCACTGTCTCATACCGAGTTTGTCGCTCCTACCACCGAAGAACTCGCGCCTCTCTTCCCCCAATATGAGATTGTCGACCTTATCGCCCAAGGAGGAATGGGTGCCGTTTACCGGGCCCGGCAAAAGTCGCTGGACCGGATGGTGGCGATCAAGATTCTTCCGCGGGAATTTGGCGCCGACGAACAGTTTCGCGAAGCCTTCGAGGCGGAGGCCAAGGCGATGGCACGACTGAACCACCCGAACCTGATCGCGGTTTATGACTTCGGTGACATCGAAGGGATGCTCTACATCGTCATGGAGTTTGTTGAAGGCAAGGCCCTCTACTATTCTTCTCATGGCAAGAAGATCGATCCCGCGACTGCTCTTGAAATTGTCTCCACCATTGCCCGTGGATTAAGTCACGCCCACAAGGGTGGAATCATTCACAGGGATATCAAACCCGCCAATATCCTTCTTGATCCGGACGCCCAACCGAAGATCGGAGACTTCGGCCTGGCCCGCCCTCTTGACCGGGATCGAGCCGAAGGAGTGACCCTGGGAACTCCAGGCTACACTGCCCCGGAGGTTTATAGTCGCGAGCACCCGGTCGACCAACGCTCAGACATTTTTTCGCTCGGCGCGCTCCTTTACGAACTCCTCTGTGGAAAGCACCCGGAGCCCGGCTCCTCCGGAATGAAATCCAGGATCGACCCGCGCATCGATGCCTTCCTGGCCAAAGCCACTCACGCCAATCCCAGTCATCGCTACATGAATGTCGAAGATTTTGCGCAGGATCTGGACAGCGTGGTCGACAAGCTGTCTGGTCCCAGACTGGCCGTTGCGGCCCCTTCTTCAGGAGCAACGGTTCCTCCGATGGTCAAGCCTCTCGCCAGCAGCAAGAAGTCATCCGCTCTACCCGTCTTGGCCATTCTTGCCATCTTCGTTGGAATTGCCGCTTGGGCGCTGACTACGATCAAGGACGAAGATCCGAAAGAAACGACCGCTCCCGAGGTTCAGCCCGAAGTTCCGGAGAAACCCGACAAGCCTCCCAACGACAAACGGGATCGAAAGGAAAAAGAACGGAACAAACCCAAACCGAGGATGGTTGAAACACCCAAACCGTCCCAAAAACCGAAAAAGGAAGACAAGCCCGTTGTCGAAGAAACACCCGCCGAGACTCCCCTTCAGGCCCTCTCCCGCCTCAAGACAGCTCTCGCCGGGGGAGCCCGCACCGAATTTCCTCCCACTTCCGTCAAGAACGGCACGTCTACCTATTTGCTTGTTCCAACCAAACTTACTTGGCGCGAAGCCCGCGATTTTGCCGAAGAGCATGGCGCCCGACTCGCCTCGTTACAAACCTCCGACAAACTCAAATGGGCAGCGGGGACCTTTAAGGATTCCCTTCCATCGTGGGTGGGCGCCTCGGATTCCGGAACCGAAAAACGCTGGTTCTGGAACGACGGAACAGCCGTGGATTCCAGCCTCTGGGCCGAAGGGCAGCCTGACGACAACACATCGCGCGACCTTCAGGGCGAAGACTTTGCCACCCTCTCCCAAAAAGGTCCCAATCTCGAAGATCAACCCGATCTCAATCAGCATCCCTTCATTCTCGAATGGCAGAATGATGGGGCCCGCCCCGGAGCACTCGACGAACAACTTACGAGGACCGGAGACGCCTTGCGCACGAAACGTCCTCCGATCTTCCCCAATGGCACTTTCAACATCGGAGGGGCCCGCTTCCTTTTGATTAAACGCTCTCTCGATTGGAATGCCGCGTCCAAACTGGCTCAGGACGCCGGCGGACATCTGGCCGTTCTGTCCAACGCCAAGGAAGCAGCCTTTGCCTACCAGTATCTCAAGGACCGCCTGCCCGAAGACTCAAGCTGCTGGTTCGGAGCCAAGCGCAATGAGTTGGCCCCTGATGTCTGGAAGAATGTCACCGGCGAGCTCTTCGAATTTCATCAATGGTTCCCCGGTCAGCCGGACAATTTTGGCGAAAACGAAAACCACTTGGTTCTCCTTCACAAGGGAGGCGCCATTGGAGCCAATGACGCCTCATCCGAGGCCAGCAGTGCCGACTATCTCCTCCTTGAATGGTCTGTTCCTTCACTTCAAAATCTTCCCAAGGTCAGCTCCAAGACAGGCAACTTGGCCGACGCCGAAGAAGCCCTCGAAAAGATCCGCGAGGAAATCCGGGATCTTCACGGGCGCGAATATCGTAAACACCGACGTAAACATGATGATGCCGTCGAAGACTTCATCAAGGATGCCATCAGCGAGGTGAATGATACCGACCGCCTTTCGGCTCCTCTCCGGGCTGAAGCCGTGGAGTATCTCGAGGGTTTTCTCGAGCAAAACAAACTGCCCGACGAGCTTCCCAAGCGGGCTCCCGATTCCCTCAACCGGGAACTAAAAGAAGCCAAGGCCGAGGTTGCTGAAGCCAACGCCGCCGGCAAACAGAATTTCGACATCGCCAAGGGAGAGTATCTCAAGGCTCTCTCGACAACGGCGACTGTCGCCTTTGGACAAGGCCATGATGAAACCGGAAACGCCCTCACTATTGAAGGCAAACTGATTGCGGCCAATGACGACCGTTTCCATGCCATCATGAGCAATAGGGACGTCCCCTTCCCGGTCGAGGCACCTCCACCAGCAGAAGAAGAGAACAACGAGGGCGAAGACCTTTAGAATTCTTCGCTGGAAACCGCTCAAAAGGTCCCCGACAGGAAGACTTGGGCAAAGTGGGTTTTCACAAAGATACCTTCCATTTTCCTTCTTGACCCGCCTTCCTCTAGATGCAAATAACTTGCATCTATGAAGCGCATCTCTTCTTTTTTCGCTCTCGCCCTTCCTTCGGTTGCCATCGCCGAACTGAAGCTGGACCCCACTCTTCATCTCAATGTGGCGGCCACTGCTACCTCCGCCGATGACCCGGCTGATGTCGCAGCCCACGCCCATGATCCCAATGATGATCTCTCGCTTCAGGGCTTCGACTTTGGGCTGAATGTCCACTACGACAACTGGCTCTCGGGGTTCTTCAATGCGAATGCCTTTACCACCGCGGACGGACGAATGGATGCGGAGTGGGAGGAGAGCTTCCTCAAATTCCAGGAGCTTCCCGGCAATTTCGAAATCCGCGCCGGTCGCTACCTCAACCGCTTCGGCCTTCAAAACAACAAGCACCAACACGCTTGGGATTTCGTTAACTCCAACCTCTCGACCCCTGCTTTTCTGGGTGAAGAAGGACTGATCACCGAAGGCGGTGAACTCACGTGGATTGCCGAATTGGACCGGGGCTTTTTCGCCCTCTCAGGCTCCTTCGGTCGCGCAGTCGACCATGACCATCACGGTCACGGAGACGAACATGATGATGATCATGACGATGACCACGACGACGGAGACGATCACGATGAAGAGGAGCACGGCGAACACGGAGGAGAGGAAGCCTACTTTTCTGGCGACGTCGCCACGATCCGGGCCCTGTTGACCCTCAGGCAAAACGACTTCCATCAGCACCACTTCGGACTAAATGGCGCCTGGGGCGAAAATGGCTTTGATCGCGACACCTCTCTTTATTCAGCCGACTATGTTTACCAGTGGCGTGAAAACGGTCTTGAGCCGGGAGGTCGGGAATTCTCGGCCGGCGTCGAGTTCTTCTACCGCGATGTTGAATGGGCTGACGAAGATGAAGGACTTTCGGGAGATACCAGCCAGAACGGATTTATGGTTTTCGGACAGTATCGCTTTACCGATCAATGGATCACCGATCTCCGCTATGAGGACATTCAGGGAAAACAACCGCTCGACGATCTCAGCCTTGGAGAAGACCGGGAACGGATTTCTGTCGCCCTAACCCGTGAGTTTGAAATTGCTGACTCCCCTTCCTATGCCCGAATACAGTATAGTCACGATGATCTGGAGGATGGCAGTGAAGACACCTTTTGGCTCCAGTTTGGCTTCAGTTTCGGACCCGCCGAAGTTCGTTAAGAAAAGTCAATGATTGAGTTTTCCTGATATTTAGGTTATGGCAGCTGGGTGAAAACGATCCTCGCTGCCATTTTCTTGTCTCTGTTGCTCGTTTCATGCAGCAAACAGGAGAAAGCCACCGGTTTGGTGGTCCACACACCCGGGCGAAAATCGGCGACACTGCATAATGGGATCGCCTATCCTCCCCGGGGAGCCCCGAAGGAGGTCAAACTGGCGATCGCGGCTGGGAATCGCCTGCAAAACAAACCCTACAAATGGGGAGGCGGACACGTCTATTTCAATGATACTGGATACGATTGCTCAGGTGCCGTTTCCTACGTCCTCCGGGAATCCGGCCTCATGCAGGGTCAGCGTCCCTCAAAAGGATTCTTCACCTATGGCAAAAAAGGTGAAGGCAAGTGGATCTCGGTTTATATCCGTGACGGCCATGTTTTCATGACCGTCGCAGGTCTCCGCCTCGACACCGGAGGTTCCGGCCACCGGAGCGGTCCCCGTTGGAAACCCCATCCCAGAAAGGCCCGCGGACATGTCGTGAGGCACCCCAAGGGATTCTAGGCCGTGTGGACAAAATAGCTATCGGCACCCATCTGCTAATGCTGAGAGGTATACGAATGCCATGAAGGTTGCGGCCAATCGATCATAGCGGGTATTGATTCTTCGGAAGCGCTTCAACCTTTGGAAAAGACATTCGATGACGTAGCGATCTTTACCGATACTTTTGAAGTATGGGACTTCCCGTTTGCGGTTCTTCTTGCCTGGAATGTTCGCTCCTCCACCTCGAGCAAAAATATGATCTCTTAGATCATCGCTATCGTATCCTTTGTCTGCCAGGACCACCTGGCCAGTGACATCTTCAAGGACTCGGACTGCTGCTG
>JBMHCW010000019.1:0-37177 GCA_049889715.1 Akkermansiaceae bacterium
AAATGATCCGCCAATGGATGACGCGGTCTTCAGGGATCATCATTGTGACGGGAGCGACCGGATCGGGAAAGTCGACGACCATCGCTTCGGCTCTCGAAGATTTGAACCGATCGCGAAGGAGCCATGTCGTGACGCTGGAGGACCCGATCGAGTATCTCTTCACCAATAAAGAGGCGCTCTTCTCTCAACGTGAGATTGCTTCCGATACCGATGACTTCGCCGGGGCCTTGCGGGCGACATTGCGACAGAATCCGGACGTCATCATGGTTGGCGAGATCCGGGATGAGGAGACCGCGAGGATGACGTTGCGGGCGGCCGAGACCGGACATTTGGTTCTGACGACCTTGCATAGTCCGGGGGTGGTGGAAACGATGGAGCGCCTCACCAATTTCTTCCCGGCCGACCAGCGGTCCACTTCCCTGCTGATGCTTTCCAAGCACCTGGTTGGAGTGATCTCCCAGGCTCTCCTGCCCGGTCTCGATGGGAATCTGAAGTTGATCACCGAGTTTTTCCAGAACCAGGGAGCGACCCGTAAGTGGATCAAGGAGGGACGTTATACCGAGATGCACGAGTTTTTGTGCCGGCCTGAAAACGAACACACCCGTGATTTGTTGAGCGGATTGGTCGAGGCCTACCAGTGTGGCTTGATCTCGCAGGAATCAGGGCGCAATGCCGCACCCAATCCCGATGACTTCAATCGGGCTGTCAGTGGGATTATCTAAGCTTGAGAACAATGAGTGAACGCAGGGAAATCATCGACTACCTCCGCCAAACGATCGAGCTGGGAGGCTCGGATTTACATCTGACCGTGAATGCACCTCCGGCCACGAGAGTGAATGGAAGCATACAGGCCTTGGGCGAGAGCCCTCTTTCGGCGGCCGAGGTGCGGGAGCTGATCCTTGCCACCATGAACGAATCCCAGCGCTCGGTTCTCGAGTCGGATTGGGAACTGGACTATGCGGTGGAAGCGAAGGGAATCGGGCGTTTCCGTGGGAACGTGCACTTCTGTCGAAGGAATCTGGAAGCGGTCTATCGTTTCATCCCCGAAGAGATTCCCGATCTTTCGACCCTGGGTCATTATCCCATTGTTGAGAAGCTCTGCCATTTGCAACGAGGCTTGATTCTCGTCACCGGCATCACCGGATCAGGGAAGACGACGACCTTGGCATCGATGGTGCAACGGATTGCCGAAGTGCGGGCCGGAACCATCATTACGCTGGAAGACCCGATCGAGTTTACTCATCGCCACAACTCCTCGTTGATCAAACAGCGTGAAATCGGACGTGATACCAAGTCATTCGCGAAAGGGCTGAGACAGTGTTTGCGACAAGACCCCGACGTCATTGTAGTGGGAGAATTACGTGATCGGGAATCGATGCAGATTGCCCTGACGGCGGCCGAGACCGGGCACTTGGTCCTGAGCACCTTGCACACCATGGATGCTCCGAAATCAATTGAGCGGATCATGGATGTTTTCCCGCCTGATCAGCAGGGGCAGATTGCCTCCCAGCTTTCCAACGTCTTGAAAGCCATTGTCTGTCAGCGCCTTCTGCCCCGGGTCGACGGGGCGGGCCGGGTGCTTGCGACCGAGGCTCTGAATGTCACCAGCGGAATCGAGGTTTGCCTTCGCGAGCGCAAGATCGAGCAACTGGTGGGACTGATGGAAATCGCCCGCAAGGAGGATTGCCATACCATTGATGACTGCCTCGAGACGCTTTCGATGAACAACTACATTTCCATCCATGAGGTCAGGAAGAACTGCCGTGACGAACGACGTTTCGCGCCCGAGAAGATGGGCGGTATTTAGGCCGCTGATGGGGGGGATGACCTGAATCAGGAAAAGAATTTTCGATGAGTCTGCTTGATGAAAATTGGTAGTAAATTATAGCTTGTTTTGTTAGTTTTAGGCCATTTTGTTATGTGATGCTCGATGAGTGATTGTAGCAAACCGAAGAAACGGAGACGTCAAATACTGACAATTCTGGGTATCTCGTTGATCCTTGGCTTGCTGATCTCGATGGCCAAGATCATTCTGGCGCCGAAGATTTATGAAAGCACGGTGGTGATCAGCTTGAAAGAGGAGCTCCCGTGGAGCGAGTCAATCGAAGAGGGAAGTGAAGGTGAGACCGATTTGGATCTGTTTCCAGAGGTCGTCTTGACCGAACTTGCAGGACGAACGGAATGGGCTCATGAACGGGAGCTGCCGTTGGATTTTGTGAAGACCATTTTAAGGGGTCAGCTAAGAGTTGAATCGATTGAGGAGAACGAGTTGATCAAAATTGTGGCGAAGGATCCTGATTGGTACTTTGTTAAGGTGCTCGCCGCCGAGTATCCGGACGCGCTCGCGGAAGCGATGCAAGCCGAGGTCAGGAAGGAATTGAATGAGAGGGTTGATAGGATGAGTATCAAAGCAACAGGGAAGATAGATCTCATCGAGGAGCATCTGTTTGAGGTCCGCGGTCTTCTTACTTGGTTTGGCGCAAGAAAACTAAAGGCGGAAGACGTGACCAAGGAAGAGTTCCTGGCATTCTATGCTTCCCTTCCGGTGACCGAAAGGGAGCGAAGAGGAGGAGAAAAGGATAATCTTCTGAGAGAGTTGATGGAACTGGAGATTGAGCGGAAAGAATTGGCTTTGGTGAATACGGAGAAGGAGGAATGGTCTGCTAAACTTGCTGGCCTTGAATCTCCGGTGGTTGTTGATGAGCGAGCAAGTGAACCAGTAAAGGTTAGGACGATGAGAGTTACTGAAGAACTGGCATTTGGGCTGGGACAAGGTGTGGTTCTTGGAGGATGTTTAATTGGATTGGCGTATTTCTTTCTCTGGCGAAATGAGGATGACGAAGAAGAAGAGATGTGGGATCTGCCCGTGCCTTCTGATCCCGACCCGAATGATCCTTGGTAGGGAGCGCTGACTTTATTATAAGTCTTCAATGAAGTCGTTGATTGCCAAATCGAGATGGGGTAGCCGCCTCTGATTGAAGGTTGTTCTCGTGGCCCTGGGTTCCACGATGGGAGGGCAGGTTTCCGCGAAGGAGTTGGGAAAGCCCAATATCGTGTTCATCCTGGCGGATGACTGGGGTTTGGGAGATGTGAAGTGTTTTGGGGGAGACCGTTGCCGAATCGCGACGCCTCAGATGGATGCTTTGGCCGGACAGGGAATGAAATTTACGGATGCCCATAGTTCGTCCTCGGTGTGTACGCCGACGCGATACGGCATCCTCACCGGCCGATACTGGCCGCCGCCAGAGAAAATGGTCCATGTTGAGTGAGAGGATTTGGTGAAATCCAAATCCTAAGAAATGAACAAACAAAAGAGACATAAACCCGAAGAAATCATCCTGTTGCTGCGCGAGTTTGACAGCGGAAGTCTGAGCCAAGAGAGCTTCTGTCAGCAGAAGCAGATCTCAGTGACCACCCTCAATCGATGGCGCAAGAAATTCGGCATGATGGAGGTGGCGGACGCCAAACGGCTCAAAGCCCTTGAGAAGGAAAACGCCGAGCTCAAGAAGATGTATGCCGATGCCATGCTCGGGATGAAGATCTTGCAGGAGACCATCGAAAAAAGCTCTAAGCGCGGCGCACCGACGGGATCTTGCGCGATTGGCTGTTTCGGGGAAGCAGTGCAGTCAGCGCAAGACCGCGACTTACTTTCGCCTTCATCGACCGACTTTGCGATATCGCCCCAAGTTTGCTTCTTCAAAGAAGGAGGAAGCTGACGCTGCGATTGTCGATTTGAGATTGGAACATCCCGAGCTTGGGGCCGACAAGGTTGGTCGACTGGTTCGCAATCGAGGCTTGCGAGTGAGTAACGAGAGAGTTCGCCAGGTGCGTCGCGAGGAGTACCGTCAGGTTCCTCCTCCCAAAAAGAAGCAGAGTCGCAGTGGAACCAGCACAGGGCTTCATCCAACCAAGGCCGAATATCGAGGTCATGTCTGGACGTGGGACTTCATCCACGACTCCACGGTGAAAGGAGGAAGCTTTCGGACCTTGAGTGTGATCGATGAATACACTCGGGAAGCGTATGAGTTACATCCGGCTCGCAACATTGGTTCGGGCAAAGTCTTGGAGTTGTTGGGAGAGCTGATTGATCGTCACGGAGCACCCGGTCATATCCGGAGCGACAACGGTCCCGAATTTGTGGCGAAGTCCATTCAGCAATGGTTGGCTGGAGAATCGATCAGGACGCTCTATATCGATCCTGGATGTCCGTGGCAGAACGGCTTTGTGGAAAGCTTCCACGATAAGTTCCGGCGAGAGTGCCTGGCACGAGAACTCTTCTACACCTTGAGCGAGGCCCGGGTCGTGATTGCAGCCTGGAAGAAGAAATACAACGAGCTTCGAACCCATCGAAGTCTGCGAATGGTTGGAATCCAGGCTTATGATAATTACAACGAGCGTAGTTCTTCGAGGCTCGAGGCGAGACAGGATCGGACCGATGCCTGGTATGACCGGGTGATGGACTGATGGTCCCTTGTCTTGGGCGGATCATTGTCCGGCGGGAAGGACTCAGGAAATCCGGTTGGGAATGAGCTTTTGGTTGTTCTCGCGAAACTGGGTCGGGGGAAGGCCGTGAACGCGGTGGAAGACCTTGTAGAAGTGGTCGGCGTCGCGGAATCCTGAATCGAGAGCGATTTCCTTCATGGGGGCATCGGTTTCCACGATCCGTCGCTTGGCGCGCTCAAGTCTGAGTCGGGTGATTTCGTTGGCGATGGTTCGGCCGAGCGTGGATCGGAATTTTCGTTCGAGGCTTCGTCGGTTGGTGGCCACTGCCGAGACGACATCCTTGACCTCGATGCGTTGATGACTGTTGTCAGCGATGTAGCGGAGGGCGCGGGCTACGAGGGGGTCTTCGGCTGCGTAGAGGTCGGTGGACTGTCGGGGGATGAGTTCGGCCGGCAGAACGAGGCAGGAATGACTCGGTGGTTGTTCGCCCTTCATCAAGAGGTCGAGCATGGCGGCAGCCTGATAACCGACCCGGGTGAATCCCATATCGATGCTGGTCAGGGTCGGGGGAGGGGCGTCGCAAATGAGAGGTTCGTTTGCGGTGCTGACGATGGAGACATCGTGGGGGATGTGCAGACCTTTGGAGCGGCAGACGTCGATGAGGTAACGGGCATACTGGTCGTTTGAGACGAGAATGCCGATCGGGGGTGACCATGAATCGATCCATGATCCGAGGTCGGCGATGAACTGTTCCCAACCGGGAGCGCGTCCTTCGAGTGCCGAGCGGGAAAAACGGTGGGAGGTGCAGGCGAATCCAACTTGTTCGATGGTTCCACGAAATCCGGACAGCTGTTTGTGGGCGTCGATGTCCCGCTGAAACCCGAGATAGCCGAATTGCCGGAACCCGCGACCGAGGAGGTGTTCGGCAGCCATGCTCCCCGAAGCTTCGAAGTCGGGATAGACGCCCGGGAGGTCGGAAACAGGGGAGTTGAGCCAGACATTGACCACGGGAATCTTGGCCTTGGCGGCGGCGTCTCCGATTTCCGTGGTGGTTCGCGCAATGATTCCGTCGAAGGGAGGCTCCGGGCCAGCGGTTTCCAGAGCGCGATCAAGAGCGGGATGGATGGTGCACTTCCAGCCGGCTTCATTGGCGTATTGCTGGGTGCCGGCATAGATTTCGAGATGTCGCTTAAACCCCCAGTCAAGTTCGAGGGAGATGGCCACTCGTTTCGGTTCGCCCTGGGGGCTGGATAAGGAATTCATCATGAGAAGCTAATGAGGGCGTAAAAAGGCGAAGTCGATCCGTAAATAAGTGGGCCATTTCGTGGCTCATGGCGAGGATTTTTTTGAATCTCATCCTCCTTGGGAGATCTCCCGAATCTTAGCGGAAGGAATTGAGACGGGGTTGAACGCAAGAAGAAGGGTGGGCAAGCCGATGCGCAAAGAGCGAGACAGGTCCCGTTGATATCGAGTGAGACGCCAAAGGGCGCTTTGAGGATGGCGAGTGCGACTTCTTCCTGATTCAGATTGAAATAGAGCCTGATTCCAACCAGTAGTTTAGAAATCAATCATCATGTCTGTCCCATTTCGTTTTTCCAGATTCGGTCGCGGAGTTTCCCTGCGATCATGTCGTTTACTTGCCCCGTTGTTTCTTCTTCTTTCCATGGGCTGGATGGCTTTTGGTCAGAAGAAGGAGGCGCCTAAAAAGGTCGGCTGGTTTGAGCCCGTGCAACAAAATATCGAGGGTTGGACGGTGCATGTTGATCCTCAGTTATTGGAAGGTGGCAAACACGCCGAGGAAGGTGAGAGGGCTCTCAAGATGTTGGCGAATCATCTGCAGCGAATTGAGATTTTGATGCCCGAGGAGCCTCTGGCCAAAATGAAGAAGCTGGAAATCTGGCTGGAGCATGATCATCCGGAGTTGAATTCCATGCAGTATCATCCGGGAGCCAAATGGCTCACCGACCGGGGGTATGATCCCCGACTGGCCAAGAAGGTGCACGTGACCCGGGCAGCGGCTTTGTTCTCCAGGGATCAAATGTTGAAGCACCCGGCGGTCATTCTCCACGAATTGGCCCATGCTTATCATGATCAGGTTCTGGGCTTTGATGACAAGAGTGTGATTGCCGCCTACAAGGGGGCGATGCAGCGGGGGATTTTGGAGAACGTGAAGCTCTTCAACGGCAATACCGTTCGCCACTACGGAGCGACCAATCACAAGGAATACTTCGCGGAAGCGACCGAGGCCTATCTCTATCGCAACGACTTTTATCCCTTCGTGGCAGCCGAACTGCGCGAGAGTGATCCGGAAGGATTCAAGGTGATGCGCGATGTCTGGGGACCGGCGGCCGTCGGGAAATAGTCGGGGTAATTTGTCTCGTCGAATCGAACGGAGATTCCTAGGTTCGGAGAATGAAGTTCTCCGCAGTGTGTTTGCTTTTCGCCGTTCTTTTGACGTCGGGTCTGTTTGCGAAACGTCCCAACGTCATTCTGATCATGGCCGATGATCTCGGCTATCAGGATCTTGGCGTTTATGGTCATCCCACCCTGAAAACTCCGGTTCTCGATGGCTTGGCCAAACGGGGGATCCGGCTGACGGAGTTTTATTCGGGAGCCACGGTGTGCACTCCTTCACGAATGGCGCTGCTGACCGGAGCCTATCCGGTGCGCCTGGGGTGGACCGAGGGAGTGGTTGGTTTCAAGATGGGGCGCAATGACGGGATGAATACCAAGGCGTTGACCATGGCCGAGGTGTTTCGGGACCATGGTTATGTCACCGGGATTTCCGGGAAATGGCATATTGGAAACCAAGCTGATACCAATCCGAACGGGCAGGGCTTTGACTGGGCCTATTACCTGACCATGAGTAACAATCAGACCAAAAAGGTTTGGCGTGATGGGAAGGTGATCGAAGAGCCTTTCGAGAATCGGTTGTTGTCCGAGAAGTTCGCGGTGGAAGCACGCAAGTTCATTCGGGAGAACAAAGAGAAGCCCTTCTTCCTCTACCTGCCGTTTACCGCTCCCCATTTCCCGGTGGAATCCCATCCGAAGTGGAAGGGAAAGTCGAAACACGGAGTGTATGGAGACGTGGTCGAAGAAATGGATGCCCGAATCGGGGAGGTGCTCGAGGAACTGCGGGCTGCGGGAATCGAAAAAGAGACTCTCGTGTTGTTTTGCTCGGACAACGGTCCCAATCCAAAGGAGGGTTCAAGTTGTCTTCCTTATCGTGGAGAAAAATGGAGTGCTCTCGAAGGGGGCACACGTGTGCCCTGTGTCGTCGCCTTGCCGGGAGTGATCCCCGAGGGCAAAAGCCTCGACGGGCTGAGCAGTGCCATGGACTTGATGCCGACGTTGTGCGAGGCCTGCGGGATTGACCTTCCCAAGGGCGGAACTCCCAAGATGGACGGAGTCAGTCTTTGGAAGCGGTGGTTGGGACAGGGAGAACACCCTCGCAACGAACTTCTCTACTGGCATGGGATGGATGCTGAACCCCAGGCCATCCGGGTGGGGGAGTGGAAGTTGTTTTTCAACCGTCGTCATGCGCTGGAAGGTCTTGGAACGCGGCGGGCGAGCGCAGAGCAGAAGGCGATCATGAAGTCCTACGTGAAGTCCCTTGAAAAAGGGAAGCCGGGTCCTCCCATGCTCTTCCATCTGGATGAAGACGCGGAGGAATTAGTGGATTTGAGTGAGAAACATCCGGATAAGGTGGAGGCTCTCCGAAAACGGGCCGAAGAACTCATGGAGGGGATTCGCAAGGATGGCATTCTCCCGCTTTCGACCCCGGACAATTGATCGCCGGTTGACCGCAGTTGGTCATCCTTGAAAGGCCTTACTTGGTTTTGGGGTGGTAGTCGTCGCGGGCGATCTGAAAGAACTCTTCTTCCATGGAAGCGGCGAGGTCGGGGTGTTTCTCGATGACGTTGGTCTTTTCAGAAGGGTCGGCGAGGAGATTGTAGAGGTGATAAGGCCTTTCGAAGGTTTTGCCGCGCGGGTTCTGCCGTCCGCCCGATCCTGAGCCCAGAACCAGTTTCCACGGTCCTCGCCGGATGGCGTAGAAACCCGCCGAGGAATGATTGATGATTCCCGGCCGCTCTCTTTTGTCGGATTGACCCTTGGCGTCGGACAGGAAGCTGAAGCTATCCCCGCCGGCTCCTGGTGGAAGCGGAGTGGAGATGGCGTCGGAAATGGTGGCGAGAACATCGGTCAGGCAGGTCACCCGCTTGCTGCTTGTGCCGGGTTTGATCCCTCCTTTGGGCCAACGGACAAGGAAGGGAACCCGGTGTCCGCCTTCCCAAATGTCGGCCTTCGTTCCACGAAAGTGGAAGTTGGCTTCGTGATCGGAGGGTCGGAAGCCTTGATCGGTTTCGTCCTTGAGGTGATGGGGTTCTCCGTCCTTTCGTCGATACATGAAGGAGCCGTTGTCGCTGGTGTAGATGACGAGGGTGTTGTCGGCTGCTCCTGATTTTTCAAGAGCATCGAGAACGACTCCCACGGTGTGATCCGTTTGATGAACGAAGTCTCCGTAGGGGCCGAGTTTGGTGCTCCCGATGAAGCGTTTGTGAGGCCAGACCGGTTTGTGGGGAGAGGTGAGAGGGAAGTAGAGAAAGAAGGGCTTTTTCTTGGTGGCAGCTTCGGTGATGAACTTGGAAGCCTCACTGGCGAGAATATCGAGAGTGTCACCGGGATCGAAGTCGGGGGACTTGGGGCCCTGGCGGACATACTTCGGGAAGCCCAGTTTGGGCTGTGTTTCAGTAGTTTTGGCGATGGCCTGATGGTCGCGGAGGTAGGCGTAGGGCACCATGTCGAGAGAGGCCGCGATGCCGAAGAAGCTGTCGAATCCTTTTTCGATAGGGCCATCGGTGAAGGGGGCATCGAAGTCGACTTTGCCTTTCTCGTCTTTGGCCCACCCGATCCCGAGGTGCCACTTGCCGACCATGGCGGTTTGGTAGCAGTTGGATTTCAGAAAATTGGCGATGGTGACCCGGTCGTTGGCAATGAGTGGTTGATCATTGGGAGGAAAGAGCACGCCTCGTTTGAGTCGGGTGCGCCAGGCGTAGCGCCCGGTGAGAAGTCCGTAGCGGGTGGGGGTGCAAACGGCGGAACCACTGTGGGCGTCGGTGAAGATGGCTCCTCCTTTGGCCAGTTTATCGAGATGGGGTGTGGGGATCTTGGATTTCGGGTTGAGAGCCTGGATATCGCCATAGCCCATGTCATCGGCCAGAATGAGGAGGACGTTGGGTCGGGTCTCGGCTGCGCAGGTGAGTCCGGCAGTAGCAAGTGTTAGAACGAGGGTGCGAAAGAGCATGGAGCCGATTGATACGGCTGGAAACAGACGCTCTTGTCAGTCGGGTCAGGGGAAGGCCTTTTGAAGTTCTTCAGGCGAGAAGACTGTTTCGCGGTCCTTGAGTGTTTCGCGGACCTTGGAAAGGGTTTCGGGTTTGACCGCTCCCTTTCCGTTGTTCCAGGCGTAACGAATGAAGGTCGCGACCTCGGCGAGCTGGGCATCGGTGACTTCGGGGGAATGTTTGAGGCCGGGCATGGCTGCGGGTGGGGTGTATTTTTTGCCAGCCACCTTGATGGGCCCCATCAGGCCCTGCAACAGGATTGCGGACAGGCGTTCCTGGGATCCGGTGACCCATTCCGATTTGACCAGCGGTGGACCCAGTTGGGGGAGGCCGTTGCCATCGATTCCGTGACAGGCGGTGCAGTGGGTGAGATAGATTTTTTCTCCCTTCTTGAAGACTTCGAGATGCTTCTTGTCGCGGGGAAGCTTGAAAGCCGAGGCGTTGGTTTTGGGGCGAAGACATTCTTCGAGATAGGCTCTCAGTTTGCCGTCTTTGAGAGTATCCCCGACAAGATCGAGGAATTCCTGTTCTCGTCCATGAAGGCCATGAACGGCTGCTTCTCGGAAATAGGGCTGGTCGATGTTTTTGTGGAGGAGGGGAGCCAGGGCTTCGAGTGCTAGCTGCCCGGGATATCGACCAAGGCTGGAAGCAAGTTGTCGTTGAACGACAACCGACTTGTGATGGGAGAGTCTGACGAGATCCATCAGGACAAGCATGCGACCATCGTGGTCCAATCGCTCACCCAGGCGAATGGCCATCTCCAGGACGTGGGGATCTTGGGATTGGAGGGCAGTCTTGATGATTGTCGGGTTCAGGGCTCCGAGACCTTCAAGAGTCCAAAGAGCATGGATTTGGCCAAGGGGCTTTGAATGATCGCTCACAAGGTCGTTGAGAAGTGGTACAACTTTTGGATCGTCGCGGTCGATGAGGAGGCGTTGAGCGGTGTCGCGCCACCAGCCATTCGGATGGGCGAGGTGGGGGACGAGGTCTGCAGTTTTCTCGTCGAGCATGGAAGGAGTTTTGTTCGACGAGGACGACTTGTGCTTGATGCGATAAACCCGTCCCAGACGTGGTTTGGTCTGAAGTTCACGATGGGCGATGTGTTCGCGGAGGTAGCGGGTGAGGTAGGCCTTGTGTTGAACGATGCCGTGATAGAGGTCGACAAGGTAGAGGGTGCCGTCGGGTCCATTGAAGAGATTGACCGGGCGGAACCGCTCATCGGTCGAGGTCAGGAATTCGCTCTCTTTGAGGGGATGGTTGCCCGAGAGAATTCCGTCGTTTTCGCTGACCTCAAGAATGCGAACGAAGTGGGCGGACGGTTCGCAGAAGAAGGCGGTGTTGCGAAATTTTTCAGGGAATTGATCACCGCGATAAACGACGGGGCCGCAAGCGGCAGTGACGGCGGTGAGGTATCCATTTTCGTCGATGGCGCCTTCTCCTCCCCGGTTCACGCCGGGAGTGATGCGACCGGGAAAGACCTTGTCGCGATAGGAAAGAGTGGCCATGTCGCCGAATCCTTTGGGGTAGTTCGAGTTGCGGCGAAGAGTGTTGGGCAGGAGATTGTCGGCTTTCATGCCGAACCAATTCTGGTTGTAGAAGAGGCGGCCATAGTTGTTTTGGGAAATGCCCCATTGGCCGCGAAAGGTGGTTTTTTCCTTCACCCATTTGCCGTCGACTTCGCGATAGCGGGCATCGGATTTGACGTTGTAGATCCAGTTGTCGAGTCCTCGCAGGAGGCCATTGCTGCGGTGTTCGACGTTTCCGTTGCCGGCATAGTTTTCGTCGATGACGGTGATCTTGCCGGGCTTGTCGTTGATGTTCTCGACGAAGGAGAGCTTTTCGTGTCCACCGTAGAGGATGCCGTTTTTGTAGAAGGCGATGGAACGAGGTTGGTTGAGGCCGTCCATGAAGACCTGGTATTTGTCGAAAGTGCCGTCTTGATTCGTGTCGGTGAGGATGGAAATACGTCCGATGGGATCAGCTTCGCCAGTTGCGTTTTCATCGAGCATGTAAGAGCGCATTTCGACGACCCACATGCGGCCATTGCCGTCGAATTGAATGGCGAGCGGGCTTTGGACCTGCGGGTCGCTGGCGGCGAGTTCGATCTCAAACTCTTCGTGGATCTTGAACGATTTGAGGGCATCGGCTGGATTCAGCGGAGGAGCGGGCGGAATGTCTTCGAGGGGAACGGCGTAGGTATAGCCCTTTTTCTTGGGCTTCATATCTTCGGCTTTTGGCTTGGAAGAGAGATCGAGTTTCTGGATCCAGACGTTGCGGAATTTCACCGGGTTGTGGTGTCCCTGAAGTTTGATGGGACCCGGTTCAGGACCTTCCTTCTTTCCGGCTCCGGTTTTGTTGGGGATGGAGAAGTCGTCGTGGATGAGCTCGCCATTATGATAAACGGTGATGCGGGCGTTCTCGGTTTTCTTGCCGTCCTTGAAGCGGGCGGCGCGAAAGGCGATGTCATAAGTTTGCCATTCGCCAGCCTTCTTGCTCACCAGTTTGTCGGGCTTCTTCATGCGATAGAGGCTGCCCGCGTATGAGGCCTTGTAGTCCTCGGCGGAGACTCCGTGGGAGTTGAGAATCTGGATTTCGTATCGTTGCTGGATGTAGACACCGGAGTTGCCGTTCTTCTCGGCATCCTTGGCATCGGGAACGTCGTTGACGTTGAATTCCACATGCATCCGGAAGTCCTGGTAGGTGTCCTTGGTGATGACACTGTCCCAAACCGGGGAGGCGGTGAGGACTCCATCATTGAAGGTCCACTTGGAAGGGCCCTTGCCTTCGGGAATCATCGAGTGACCCTTGTCGCCCACCAACTGGATGGCGCCAGCCGGGCGTTCGTTTTTCTCGATTTGAATGAGGCCCTTCGTGGTTTTGGACTGGGCGAGCAAGCCCGAGGAGAAGATCAGAATGAGCGGGAAGATGGGTTTCATGGGAATGAGGGGGAGACGAATCAATTGGAAGTCAGCTGATGAAGAACCTGAAGAGTGAGACGACCGGTATTCTCGAGGGCCTGCGGGGAAATGTTTTCCATGGTGTCGCCCGGTTTGTGCCAGTAACTGGCCTTGCTGAAATCGCCAATGAGGTGGAGTACGGGAAGGTGGGCCCGGGACATCAAGGGGACGTGATCATCGGTGATGGGCATGTCGTGTTGAACAACCTTGTTGGAAATACCCAGAGTGGTGGCGGCCGCGGTGGTGTGGGCCTTGAGGTTTTCGTGGGAGTCGCTTCCGATCAGCAGGGGAAGGTTGATGTCGCCAACAATATCGAGGACGATCCCGAGTCGCGGTTTGTTGGTGCGGTTGTTGAGTTGGCCGGCGTAATACTTGCTGCCGTAAAGTCCGTCTCGTCCACGGATGTTTTCGAGGATGGCTTCCTCGCCATCGAAGAACACGAGTTCGACACTCTTGGCGGCATCGCCGTGTTCCGAAAGGACGCGGGCCATTTCAGCGAGGAGACCGGTGGAGGAACCCGAATCGTTGGATCCTACGAAGACAAAGTTAGTGTAGCGTTTGGTATCAAGATGGGAGCACACCAGAAAGGGGACCGAAGCGTTCCAATCGGGAGTGCTGTCCGGAGAGTATCGGGCGAGCAGGTTGGTGAAGTTGATGGGGCCGATCGGGGTGCTGCTCCTGAAGGTTTGCCGTTGCGTTTTCCAGCCGAGCTTGGCGAGTTCGCCTTCAAGATAAGAGAGGCTTTTCCGATAGCCGTCTGATTCCGGTGGTCGCGGTCCGAAGGAGGTGAGTTTCTCGACATGCGCAAAGGCCTTGGCACCCGAGAGTTGGGACACGGCCTCCTTGGGGATGGGGCTGGTCTTGATCCCGATGGGTTTGGGTTCGGGGTCTTCCTTGTCGGAGCAGGAAGCGAGCAGGAAGAGTGCGCTGAGACCGGAGGCGAGAGGTTTGATCACGCGCTCAATCTAGGGTGATCCCGAGAAGATTCAAGATCCGGCCCAAGTCATCGTTGCCGTAATACTCCAGCTCGATCTTTCCCTTTTTGGCGGTGTGATTGACATTCACGTGGGTGGCGAAGTGATCGCGAAGACGGTTTTGAATCTCAGTGATATGAGGATCAACCACCCGGGAGGATTTTTTGGAGGACTTCTTCTCTCCGGATTTGTGGAAGTCCTGCACGAACTTTTCGGCTGCCCGGACTGTCATGTGGCGGCGCAGGATCTGATCCGCGACGGCCAGCTGATCTTTGGGATTTTTGACGCCGAGGATGGCCTTGGCGTGACCCACGGTGAGGAAGCCGTCGGCAACATGGCGCTGAATGGGTGCCTGGAGATCGAGCAGGCGCATGGAATTGGCGACGCTGGCCCGCGATTTTCCGACGCGTTTCGCGATGACATCCTGTTTGAGTCCAAAATCCTTGGCGAGACGGGTGTAGCCTGCCGCTTCTTCGATGGCATTGAGATCCTGGCGCTGCAGGTTTTCGATCAGCGCCATTTCGAGGACCTCCTGATCGGTGGAGGGGCGCTCGATGACCGGAACGGTCTCGAGTCCGAGCAGCTGGGAGGCGCGCCAACGACGTTCACCGGCGATCAGTTCCAGTTTGTTCCCGACTTTCCGGATGATGAGAGGCTGGATGATGCCAAGCTCGGAGATCGACTGCTTCAGCTCTTCAAGATTCTCCTCATTGAATTGCTTCCGGGGCTGGAGAGGCGAGGGGACGATCTCGTCCAAAGCCACTTCGGTGACGGATTCCCCGGGCCGAAGGTCGACGGCTGGGTCCGGATTGGAATCGGAGTTCGCACCCTTGATCAATGCCCCCAGTCCTTTGCCCAACGCTCGTTTCGCCATAGAGCAGGAGTTTTAGGGAGAGGGGGGCAAAATTGGAAGGCTTGTTTGCATATTTAATGATCCCGAAATGTCTCAATCCGAAGTCCTTGTCTTGACGGGGAGGTTTCGGGCAGGCATTTCGGATTCGTGAAAACGCTCCTACTCTTCTCAATTGTCTGTTCGACGGCTCTCAGCCAGGTCGTTCAAGTGCCTCCGCGGAGGGATGTGCCACAGGATGTCATGCTGCGGGCACGCAAGGCGGTTCAGGTTCAGGTCGATAAGACTCTGCGAAATGATTTTGAGGGGGTGGTCGAGAAAACCAACCCGGAGTATTTGAAGGTCCTCTCGCGGGCTCTGAAAAAAACGATCCCGGCGGTGAAGGCGGATCGAGTGGCGAAGATGCGGGCCATCGGTCAGCAGGGAGTCACGGTAGATGCCATGATCACGCTGACTCCCAAGTCCGCGTTCGAGGTCGATTACGGATTTGAAGACCGGGTGGTGGACGGGAAACGGGTGAAGGTGGCGGATTACCGGAGTTGGTTGGTTTTCGTGCCCACAGTGATGGATATCTCGGTTTTGGATAAGACGGTCCAGCCACCGAAATTGAGGCGGTTCCGCAAATGGAGCTTTGAGGCTGCCATCACGAAAAAGAACGACGAGAGTTGGACCTTCGTGAACGGGGAGGGGCTCAATGCTCTGGAATTGCGGAAACTGTTTAAATTTCTTCCACAAAAGGACAAAGATCTTAATTTCCCCGTGAGGAAGATTGAAGAACTCAAGTAGCCGGAACCAACTGATTCATGGGAAACAAGAAAGGGAAGAAGAAGCTCTCCAAAGAGGCGGAAGCCAAACGAATTGCCAAGCTCACCAAACGGGGTGAGAGCGACTACGTGGAAGTGCGGGGGTCGGAAATCCACGGGCGCGGGGTTTATGCCGTGCTGCCGATCGAGGACGAGCAATACTTCATCGAGTATGTCGGCAACCTCATCAGCAAGAAGGAGAGTGAGAAGAGGGCGTGGAAGCAAATGGAGAAGGCCGAGAAAACTGGAGCGGCGGCCGTTTATATCTTCAATCTGACCAAGAAGTGGGATCTCGATGGCAATGTGGACTGGAATCCGGCCCGGCTCGTGAATCATTCCTGTGAACCCAACGCCGAGGCCGTGCAGGACGGGAAGCGGATTTTCCTGCAGGCTCTGAGGGATATTGACGTCGATGAGGAAATCACCTTCGACTACGGATTCGATATCGAAAATTACAAGGATCATCCGTGCCGCTGCGGTTCTGAGAATTGTGTGGGATACATCGTGGCCCGGGAGCAGCACGATGAACTTAAGAAAAGAATTGCCGAAGACGAAGGCGCCGATTCGTAACGCTTGCTTTTTGGCGGTTAATCGACGATTGGCTCTTCGCACACCTATTAGTCATGAGAAAAATTGTTCTTCTTTTTGCTCTGGCGACGAACCTTGTCATTGCCGGAACTCCCGAGAGGGCCCGTCAGCTCACCCGGGCTTACGACCAGGCCTATTCGACGTGGACCAATGACGTTCGGACGGCCCTCGACAATGATGCCCAGAATGCGGCTTGGTTACGCCGTCCCGATGCCAAGGAGGCCGGGAAGAGGGTTTGGGAGGAAATCCAAAGTGATCTGGCCTTGGCCTGGACGCTGGAGTATTCCGCTTGGTTGCTGGTCAATACTCCCGAGGCGGTGCTCGAGGGAGTCGGCGGACGCCCTGCTCCGGCGCGCTTGATTCAACAGGCCGTTGCGAAACATCATCTCAAGAGTGCGAAGGTCGGCCCTTATTGTATTGCCTTGACCCACGTGCAGGATCCCAAAGCAATGGCTTTGCTCGAAAAGGTCGAGAAGGTGAATCCCAATCCGGCGGTGCGTGGAGCGGCAGCTTTGGGACAGGCCATTCTTCATCGTCGTCTGGGAGATGAGAAACATGGGATGTATCACCGCCAGGAGAACTTGCGTGAAGCGATCAAGGCTCCCAATCTGACTGTTGGCCGGACCACGACCGAGGAAATCATCAAGGACGAGATCTTCCGGATGACCAAGCTGACGGTGGGAACAAAGGCTCCCAACTTCCGCGGGGTCGACATCACTCGTGACGTCTCGACGCTTTCAGATTACGAAGGCAAGGTGGTGTTGTTGTTCTTCTGGAATGCCCTGATGCCGGCCCACGACCAAACTCTGGAATTGATGAAAAAGTATCACGCCGAGTTCGCAGGTCGCAATGCGGTTATTCTCGGAGTGAACATGGACAATCCGCTGACCCTGAGGAAGCACATCGCCGACGGCACGGTGACCTGGAAGAACTTCTCCGATTCGTCCCAGACCATTTCCAAGCTCTACCGGATCGAACGTTGGCCGTATGTCTACGTTCTGGATCAAAATCAGACGATTCGTTATGCCGGAGAACCGGGAACGTTCGTCAAGATTACCGCAGAGGATCTTCTGGTGCAGCCACCTGCAAAGATGGCTCCTGATTTAAAAGAAGGAGACGGTCAGTAGTTTGCCCATCAATCCCTCGAAAAGATCGAGGATATTGTTCCACCAATTGAAGGCGAAATCCTTCAGAGTGAGGTAGTCCTGGGTCATGCACAGGAGAACCGAGAGAAGGATCAGGTTGGCAAAGATGATGATCATCAGAGAGAAGAAACTTCCGTGTTCCTTCAGATCGGGTTGGTCCTTGGGAATCATCCAGATGGTCCAGACAATGTGAAAACACCAGGTGAAACCCACCGACACCAAAAGGACGATGTCCGCGAGGGGTGAGGGGGTGAAGAAGTCGATGAAGCCATAGATGGCGACCGCCACCACGGACCAAAAGGGAACGAAGTAAGGGGCCAGGGCAATGAGAATGTTCGACTTGTTGGTCAGGATGTAGCCGCCATCCGAGCTGAAACGGAGATCGCTGATGCGGCCACCGCAGAGATAGACAAACATGGCGTGAGTCATCTCATGTCCGAGCACATAGACCAGGAGGAAGAAGTCGTTGGCAATTCCGAAGTAGAGCCAAAAAATCATCAGGCCGGCCCCGATGATGAACTGGACGAATTCGGGGGATTGCCAGAACGAGAGCAAGACGTGTTCCTGGCCGACCCGCTGGAACAAGGTGATCACTGTGACAAAGCAGAGAGGCATCAGGGAGACCGCCATCAGCCAGCTCAGGAGGATCTTGACGTTTGTTAGATTGAGGTAGTCAGGCTCCAGGCTGTCGGAAGTTCCCGCGATGGCGGACTGACGGGTCATGTGAGCCCTCCGGTTGTTGGACTTCCGGTTGCGAAGATCACGGGCGGCGGCGTAAGAGCTTCGCACCCGCTCGCCAAATCCGGCACGGCGTTCCCGGCGGGAATTGCGGGAACGTGGCTTGCTTTTGGGAACGGATCGGCGGTTGGCCATCGGGATGGTTAGGATACCTAAACTAAATTTGAAAAGAAGGCGAATCTCTTTCTTTCGGGGCGTTTCTTGGCCCGCACTTTGCTAGGTTGCTGCTGTGAGCAAGAAAAAGAACCTTCCGGGCCTGGTCAAAGCAGACCCCTGGTTGGAGCCTTACGCTGCGGAGATTACCGAGCGGTCCCAACGATTCCGCGATCGCTTGGCGGCCTTGGGGGATTTGAGGGAATTCGCCCAAGGGCACGAGGAATTCGGCATTCGCCGGGAGGATGGGGAGTGGGTCTACCGCGAGTGGGCTCCGAGGGCGGAGGCCTTGTTCCTGACGGGAGAATTTTGTGACTGGTCGCGGGAAAAATATCCGATGACGCGGACCGAGCGGGAAGGAGTTTGGGAGGTCAGGATTCCCAAGGAGGATCTATCGCACGGCGATCTCGTCAAAGTGCATGTGGTGGGTGCCAATGGCGCGATGGATCGGATTCCCACTCATATTCGTCGGGTGGTGCAGAACGAAGAGACCCATGATTTCTCGGGGCAGGTGTGGAGTCCTGTGGAGAGTTATCCCTGGAAGAATCTGCCTCCTTCCAAAATCAAGGCGCCCCGGATTTATGAAGCTCATGTCGGGATGGCCACCGAAGAGCATCGGGTGGGGACTTATCGAGAATTTGCCGACCAGGTTCTCCCGCGGGTGGCCCGGTTGGGTTATAATGTGGTGCAACTCATGGCAGTGGCCGAGCATCCTTACTACGGATCGTTCGGCTATCACGTCGCCAACTTCTTCGCGCCGAGTTCCCGGTGTGGCACTCCCGAGGAACTCAAGTATCTCATCGATACCGCCCATGGATATGGAATGGCGGTTCTCATGGATGTGGTGCATTCGCATTCGGTCAAGAATGTCGCGGAAGGATTGTCCGCCTTTGATGGGGAAGAGGGTCTGTATTTCCACGAGAGGGAACACCCGCAATGGGATTCACGTCTGTTCGACTATGGCCGGCCCGAGGTGTTGCGCTTTCTTCTTTCCAATCTGGCCTACTGGCTGGAGGAGTTTCGCTTCGATGGATTCCGCTTCGATGGCGTCACGTCCATGCTCTACCACCATCACGGAAATGTAGCCTTCGATCACTACGACCGATATTTCAAGGACGGAGTCGAGTGGGATGCCGTCACTTATCTTCAGCTCGCCAACCGCTTGATCCATGAGATTAATCCGCACGCCTTGAGCATCGCGGAAGACATGAGCGGAATGCCCGGATTGTGTCGTCCACTTGAAGAAGGTGGGATGGGTTTTGACTACCGTCTGGCAATGGGGATTCCCGATTTCTGGATCAAGTTGTTGAAGCACTCACGCGATGAAGATTGGGATGTGGCGGAAATCTTTCACACTTTGGGAAATCGTCGTCATGGCGAGAAGACCATCGCTTACGCCGAGAGTCATGATCAGGCTTTGGTCGGTGACAAGACTCTGGCCTTCTGGCTCATGGATGCCGCGATGTATGAACACATGCAGCGGGACGATGAGAATCCGGTGGTGGAGCGGGGGATGGCTTTGCACAAGATTTTGCGCCTCATCACTCTGGTGATTGGGGGGGAAGGTTATCTCACTTTCATGGGGAACGAGTTCGGGCATCCCGAGTGGGTTGATTTTCCCCGGGAAGGCAACGGTTGGAGTTACCAATACGCCCGGCGCCAATGGTCGTTGGCCGGGAATGATGATTTGAAGTATCGGGATCTGGAGGCATTCGATGCCGCGCTCATGAAAATCGCGCCCATGGTCCTCGAGTCACCTCCAGCCGAGGCACTCAATCTGGACCAGAGCAACCAGTGTCTCCAGTTCGAGCGGGGCGGGTTGATTGTTGCGGTGAACCTGAGCCCGTCGACGTCGATCGCGGATTACAGTTTTCCGGTCAAGGTAAAGGGGACATACCGACTCATTTTTTCATCGGACGACGAACAGTTCGGTGGCCACGGCCGGGTGGAGGCGAAGTGCGATCATCATGTCCGCAAGGGAAAGCTCAGCATCTACTTGCCGGCCCGGACCGCACTGGTGTTCCGGAAAGTCGATCCGGCCTAGCGGCCTCGCTGCCAGGACTCGACGTGGTTGTTGTGGAAATCGACGTAGGCTGCGCGGTACGGAATGTAGTCCACCCCGGTGCCTCCTCCGTAGTAGGGGCGACGATATCTCCCGTAGCGGCCGTATCCGTATCCGACCCCTCCGTAGAAGCTGTGGCGATAGACCGGGGTGAGCCCGATGTAGTTCCATCGCTCGAATCGTTTCCCTTCCTTTTCTCCTTCGGATTTGGATTCGGGATTTCCCCAAGCGAGAAAGACCGCGGTGGTGGGCATGCCCTCTGCGATTCTTCCCTGCCGGACCAAGTTCTGATGTTCTGCGCTCAGCGCTTGGAAAACGGCCGGATTCTTTTCAATTCGCTTGGCCGGGGTGTTTGAAGAGCAACTGACCAAAAAGGCAGCTGCCAGAGAGAGAAGGAGAAAACCTTTCATTGCCCCCACTTTAAGGGAGTTGTCACAAGGGTGCAACTTGTTAGCGGGCCTGCAGGATCTTCTCGGTCTCGAGGCCGGTCAGGGATTTCAGGCCCTTGATGAGTCGGGCGAGAATGAATCCGCCGACGACCAGCAGCGGAACACCGATGACGAGGTATCCCCATCCGGTGATTCGGCCGACGTCTTCATTGTAGAGCTCGCGCCAATTCTGGGCGTGGGCGTCGAGGTCATGAAGGAAGTAATAGGCCAATCCCATGTTCATCACTGCCGAGAGGCAAAAGGAGCCGAAGAAGAGCAGGGTTGAGGTCCAGAGTAGGCGTCCGAGGTCGTCTTCCTTTCCGTTGGCTTTCACCGCCTTGTTGATCCGGGAGTGGTCAAAGATGCCGTCGTTGTAGATGAAGGCGTTGAAAAGAGGAGCACCGGTCCGGTGGGTCAGGAGGAAAAGAGAGCCGAGAATGAGAGGCTGAATGGCTTCCTTGAAGCCAAAGAGGAAGGGGGCGAAGCGACGGGTTTCCGGATCGTCGGTCGAGAAGAGATAGATCGTGATCAGGCCGGTGAGGAGGACGTTGGCAACCCCTACCGCCGAGAAAAGGTTGATCTTCTTCATCTTGATGAAGTGCCAAATCCCGTAGCAGAGGGGGATGGCGATCGCGAGAGTCATCGCGACGTAGGGGCCGAGGTGCCAGGCCTTCTCGCCGTCCTTGCTGCATTGGGTCAGAATGATGACCGGCAGGAGAACGTTGACGATGATGTCGCTCAGCGGGTTGTCCTGTTGGGCGGTGCTGGTCGATTTCGAAGCGGGAGGGGATGATTCTTCTGACATGGCTGGAAAAAGAAAGGGCCCGCGGGGAGCGGGCCCTCTGGGGGAAAGGGTGTGGAAAAATTTACGCGGAGTAAATCGATTTTCCGGACGAACGAAGCTCGTCGCAGGCCTGGATCATGCGCTCGCAGAGCGAACCTTCGGCCTTTTTGAGATAGCTGCGTGGGTCGTAATTCTTCTTGTTGCCGACTTCGCCATCGATCTTGAGCATTCCTTCGATGTTTTCGCAGACGTGGGTCACGATGGGGCGGCTGAAGGCATACTGCGTGTCGGTGTCGATGTTCATCTTGATGACTCCGTAGTCGAGAGTCTCTTGAAGGTCTTCGGGAGAGGTTCCCGAACCACCGTGGAAAACGAGGTCCATCTCGGCCTCTTCGCCATATTTGTCCATGACGACCTTCTGCCCATCACGAAGAATGGTGGGCTTGAGTTTGACCGCACCCGGCTTGTAGGAGCCGTGAACGTTTCCGAAGGTGGCGGCGAACATGAAGCGGCCGATCGGGCTGAGGGTCTCATAAACCTGCAGCATGTCTTCGGGGGTGGTGTAGAGCTTTTCAGCGGGAAGACCGGAGGTGTCGTGACCATCTTCTTCACCACCGACGCAACCGGCTTCGATTTCGAGAATGATGTCGAGCTCGGCGCATTCCTTGAGAAGCTCTTCGGAAATCTTCATGTTCTCGTCGAGGTCGACCACCGACCCGTCAAACATGTGGGACTGGAACAAGGGTCCTTTGCCTTCGGCGATGCGTTTACGGGAGGCATCGAGGAGAGGGCGGAGGAAGGAGTCGACTTTCTCGGGATGGCAGTGGTCGGTGTGAAGAGCCACGAGAATATCGTATTTCTCGGCAAGGAGGTGGACGGCTTCGGCAAGGACGATGGCGCCGAAGGCGGCGTCGTTGACGGCGGTGCCGGAGGCGAACTGTCCGCCGCCGGTTGAGACCTGGATGATGCCGTCGGACTTGGCTTCGGCGAAGGCCTTGAGGGCGCCGTTGGCGGTGGTGAGGGAAGTGATGTTGATCGCTGGGTAAGCGTAGCTGCCTTTTTGGGCGGCATCGAGCATCTGGCGGTATTGTTCTGGAGTCGCGACGGGCATGACGAGCGCCGGATTAGCCTAGATTGGCGGGACTGGCAAGGATGGTCTGATCGCTTCGTCCGTAATGGGGCGGAGGATCGCCCGCAAATCGGCTGTTTTGTGGTGAAATCACGCTGAAATGCAGATTCGTGGAAATGAGAATGGGATTGCCCCGTAAGGGGTGGGATGAAGATGTCAAAGGCGATGATTTTTGCGGGGATGATCCTCGGGGCTGGCGGATTGGCTTTTGCCCAGTCGATGCCAAGGGAAGATGTGGTGGAGGTTCCGGCGAAGGGTGAAGGGCTGTGTTTTCACAACTTGTTTCAATCGAACATGGTGATCCAGCGGGACAAGCCGGTGGGTCTTTGGGGCTGGGCCACGCCGGGGGAGAAGGTGGAGGTGGGTCTTTGGGGCTGGTCCAAGTCGGGGGAGAAAGTAAAGGTGTCGACGAAGAAGGCTTCGCAAGAGGCGACCGCCGGAACTGACGGAAAGTGGCGCGTGGAATTGCCGGCCTTGCCCGCCAGCGGCGAGCCGATGTCGATTGTTTTGACTGGGGTCGGCAAAACCGTGACGCTGGAGAATGTCCTCGTCGGAGATGTTTGGATTCTAGGCGGTCAGAGCAACATGGAATTTCCTCTCTCGAAGGTGGAGAACGGGAACCTGGAGATTGTTTCGGCCAATTATCCCGGGATCAGGATTCTCACGGTGCCGGTCAAGGCGGAACCCGAAAAGGTGGAGGCTTTTGCAAGGCTTCATGAATGGAGCAATTGGTCCAAGCGTCACTTTCGCAAGGGCGATTGGGATGTGTGTTCTCCCGAAATCGTCAGAGAGTTGTCAGCGATTGGCTATGTCTTCGCTCGTCGGGTGCACATGGCGAGCAAGGTTCCCATTGGGGTCATCGACATTTCGCGCGGTGGAACGACCGTGGAGACCTGGACGCCCGAACCCGTGCTCAGAAACATGGAGAGCGAACACGTCAAGACCTGGTTGGCGGAATGGGATGAGAAAGTGGACGCATGGGATGGGAAGAAGGATCTTGAGAATCAGATCAAACGTCACGAACAGTGGGTGGCGAAGATGAAAAAGGAGGGGAAGCCGATTCCGGCCGATCGAAAGGCTCCCACCGAAGAGCGTCCGGGACCGCTGTATGATGCCAACCGGCCCGGCAATTGCTTCGCCGGGATGATCGGTCCCATCGAAGGACTGGCCGTCAAGGGGGCGATTTTCCACCAAGGATACAACAATTGTTTCCGTGGAACGGAAGGGGCGAAGATGTATCGCGATATCTTTCCAGAAATGATCAAGGCGTGGCGGAAGGCTTTTGGCGATCCAGAGATGCCTTTCGGGATTCTTTCCCTTTGCACCGACGGCACCAAGCAGACGCTGGATAATTATTCTGAGCTTATGTCCAATCCCGGTCCATTCATTCGGGAGGCTCAGTATCAGACCTATCTCGAGTTTCTCGAAGCGGGGGATGAGAATATCGGCTTCACCAGTACTTACGATTTACGTCGTCGGTGGTATCACCCGCAACTGAAGGTTCCCGCCGGAGAGCGGATTGCACGTTGGGCGTTGGCGACCGAGTATGGTCTGGACAAGGAGATCCGTTGGAAGCCGCCCATGATCGAAGAGATGAAGGTTGAGAATGGAAGCATCATTCTGCGCTTGGATCAGGCGGTGGGTAATGTCGATGACGGTGGAGGCATTGAAGGCTTTGCCATCGCCGGCAAAGACCGGAAGTTTCATCCGGCCGAGGCCAGTCATCTTGAGACCGGGAAGGACAATCGAGGTCGCCCGAAGAAAGATCAAAAGGCGATCGTCCTCTCCAGCCCGATGGTTTCGGAACCGGTTCACTATCGCTATGCGTGGGGCCGGAATCCCATGGGAAATTTGCAAGCCCACCACAATACCGATGTCCCGTTGGCTACCCAGCGGAGTGATAATTGGCCGCTGGAAGAGGTTTACATGAGTGACCCGAAGGAGGGAGGGCCGGAATCCTTGCAGACTCTCGACGGGCGTCGTGTGCGCAATGAATTGCGGAAGCTGGACGAGGAACGCCGACGCAAGGGAGCAGAGGTTCTTTTAAAGGAGGAGAAGTAGGCGCGTTACTTCGTCAGGGCATCGTCCATGTTGAGGAGGATGCCCGCGACCACCACAAAGGCGGTCCCGTCCGAGGTCCCGGCCAGTCCATCGAATTCCTTGGGGTTCTCCTTGTAACGCGCTTCGGTGTCATGGAAGAGTTTGGTGATGATTTCGAGCTGACGGGGCGAAGGTTTGACCGAGGTCGCGATGCGGAAGCCGGCGGTCAGCTTGGTCTTGAGATCACCTTCGGTCTCATACTTCATGCGGCGGGCAAGACCCTCGGCCATTTCGGCAAAGGCCTTGTCGTTGAGGGTGGCGAGAGCGGCCAGCGGAGTGTTTGAAACGAGTCGGCGGGAGCTACAGACTTCGCGGGTGGGAGCATCGAAGGCGTCGAAGCCAGGGAAGGGGATGCTTCGCTTCCAATAGGTATAGATGGCGCGACGGTATCGGTTGGGGTCGCCGACTTTGGCTTCGTTCCAGGGGCCGTCGTTGAAAGGTTTCCAGACTCCGCTGGGAATGGGCGGTCTGACCGGTGCTCCGAAGAGGGTGGGGTTGAGAAGTCCGGAGGCGGAGAGATGGTGGTCGCGAACCAGTTCGGCACTCAGGCGATTGCGTGGGCCGCGCGAAAGGTAGGTGTTCTGAGGGTCTTTCTCTTTGCTCAGCGAAGTCTGTTTGCTGCTTTGACGGTAAGTGGCCGAAGTGAGGATGTCCCGGATCAGGGTTTTTACGGAGTAGTTCATTTCGGTTTGGAAGCGCACCGCGAGATCATCGAGGAGTTCCGGATGGCTTGGAGCCACTCCGGCAGCCCCGAAGTCTTCAAGGGTGAGAACCAAAGAATTTCCGAAGATTTGCTCCCAAACCCGGGCGACGAGAACGCGCGAAGTAAAGGGGTTTTCGGGGCTGGCAATCCAGCGGGCGAGATCAAGGCGGGTCGGATTTTCGGCGTTCAGGTCGTGAAGGGATGCCGGAGTTCCGGGACCAAGAGGTTTCTTGTCTTTGTCCAGCCAGTTGCCTTTGAGGAAGAGGCGGGTATCCCGTCGAAGATGGGCAGGCAGTTCTTCCATGATGGCCAGGTTGGCCTTGCCGAGCTGGGAGTAGGCCTTGTCGCTGGCGTCGCGCTCGGCCATGGCCTTTTTGGTATCGTTATTGTCGAGCCATTGCTGGAACGCTGTCGAATCAGTCAGGTCGATGCGACCCCGCTTGGTCGCCAGCGGAGAGGTCGGTGAGGACGCATTGTGATGAAGTTCCAGATGGAGGGTTGCTCCTTCGGGAAGGGCCAGAGGTTCGTTGAGAACGACCACGCAGGACCGGGGATGATATTGGTGGGTGTATGCCCCCCAACCGGAGCCGCCTTTTTTGAGAGAGTCGTTCGGCTTCCAGTAGGGAAAGTCGTCATCGCCGATGACGTGTCGCAGCGGGACATCGATGGGTTTCTCCTGACCGGGAAGATGGGCTTTCACGATGATCCGGGAGAGAACGGCTCCGGGCGTTCCCGAGTGCTTTGCTTTCTCGATATCGACCGGCAGCGTGTGAACGCGGAAGGCGGTCAAATGATTGAGGTCGGCAGGGCGGGGGATGGCCAACTTGAAGACGACATTGCGGGGGATGGTTCCGTCGGTCAGGAACTCAAGATAGCCTTCGGACTTCTGCGTTTTTGAGCCGACCTTCTCTGACTTGACGTCCATCGTGTCGATCTTACGCCACTCGGTCTTCGAGATGAGATTGTGAGCCTGGGCCTGCAATTGACGTTGGAGGTCCATGTATTTTTTACGGCTGGCCACTGCTTTGCCAAAGTCCTCCTTTTTCTCCGGGATTTTGACGACGGGATAGTGGGAGGCGAGGTCAAGATCCCGCGAGCTATTGAAGAAGGAGAGGAAGGTATAATACTCCTCGTGCTTGATCGGGTCGTAGGGATGGTCGTGGCATTGGATGCACTCGAAGGTGATGCCTTGGATGCCTTTCCAGGTCGTGTTGACCCGATCCATCACGGCCATCGTCCGGAATTCCTCATTGTCGGTTCCGCCTTCCTGATTCTGCTGGGTGAGGCGGTGGAACTTGGTGGCAATGAGATCATCGAGGCTGGGTGACGGTAGTTGGTCGCCGGCCATCTGTTTGATCAGGAAATCATTGTAGGGCATGTCGGCATTCAAAGCCCGGATGACCCAGTCGCGGTAAGGCCACGCCGTCCAGCGACGATCGGCTCCCAGTCCTTCGGAGTCCGCATAACGGGCGACGTCCAACCATTGCGAAGCCCACTTCTCACCGAAAGAATCACGTTTCAGAAGGTCGTCGACCACCTTGGCAACGGCTTGGTCAGGATTGTTCCGGTAGGAAGCTTCGAATTGATCAAGGTCTTCGATGCTTGGCGGGTATCCGGTGATGTCAATGAAGAGGCGCCGCAGAAGGCGGTCAGGGTGGGCCGGCGCGCTTGGGGTGATCTTCAGGCTTTCGAGCTTGGCGAGGATGAAGGGATCAATCTTGGTTTTGATCCAATCGGGATCCGAGACCTTGGGGGCCTGCTGGCGGGTGGGCTTCTCGAAGGACCAATGATCTCCCCATTCCGCCCCTTGCTCGATCCACTTTTGGATCAGTTCAGCCTCTTCCTTTTTGAGCGGTTTCCCGTGGTCGGGCGGGGGCATGACCTCGTCGGGATCGAGTGAACGAATCCGGATCATCATTTCTGATTCCTCGGGCTTGCCGGGAATGACTGTCGCTTTGCCCGATTGACCTTTGGCGAGAACTTGTTCCCGGTAGAGAAACGAAACGTCTCCATTCATTTTGACCCCTCCATGGCAGCCAGTGCAGTTGGCAGTCAAAATCGGGCGCACATCCCGCGAAAAGTCGACTTTGTCTGCCTTGACGGTGCCGATCAGGGGAATGACGAGAGCAGCGGCGAGGGTTCTCATGATGCTGTGGGATAATACGGGGCAGGGAGGACCGTTTTTCCAGAGTCTCGGTGACCCGGGCCCAAAAAAAGACCCACTCAAGAAGAGGCGGGTCCTGTTCAGGAGGAACAATGGGTTCCTATTCTTCGAAAAGATTCTTGGCCTTGTTCAGGAGATCATCCATTCCGCCTTCGCCTCCAAGAGATTCCAACATCCCCTCCATGCCAGGAGGAATCTTGCTTTTGAGGAACTCACCGACAGCTTCGATGACTCCTTCAATTTTGTCATCATCAAGACCAAGAGCGGCAAGTTTTTCCTTTAATTCGTCGAAGTTCATCATGTTTAAAAAATTTAAGTACCGGGAACAGGGGTCGAACCTGCACGCCCAAGGGCACTGGATCCTAAATCCAGCGTGTCTACCAATTCCACCATCCCGGCGACATGCAAATGATAATCCGCCAGAAGGTGGATGCAAGGGTGATTGTTTTTGAAAGAGGCAAACAGCAATGGCGGAAACAGGAAGCGTGGGGAAGACTCGTTAAGAATCGATGAAAGGAGCAACAGTCATTCTGGGCGTGGATCTGGCGTGGGGCCATCGCCAACCGGATGCCGTGGCAAGGATCGAGGTCAGAGAGGGAGAGGCTTCTTTTACCCGGTGGGAATATCTCTCGGGGGCGCGCGCTTTGTTGGACCTGGTCGCCGAGGAGCGTGCCCACGAGCAAGTGGAGAGAGTGATCCTGGCGATCGATGCTCCGACCTTGTGCATCAACGAAGGTGGGTCGCGTCCGGTGGACAAGGAATGCACGGCGCGATACAGGAAGTTCGAAGCGGGATGTCATCCGGTGAATCTCTCATTGGTGGAACGGCCATTGAGATTGGCGGCGCAACTTAAAGAGGAAGGGGTGGAGTTGTCATGTGACCTCGAATCAGATCGTGACCTCGCCATGGAAGTCTATCCTCACCCGGCGATGATCAATTGGTTCGAGTTGGACCGAACTATCAAATACAAAAGGGGGAGGGTGGAGGACAAACGTCGCGAGTTCGCGCGCTACCAGAGACTCTTTGCTGAATTCCTTGGGGAAGAGTTTCCATCGCTCCACTTGCCCGATGACTTGGTGAAGGAAGCGTGGACCAAAAGGCGGGAGGACCTTCTCGATGCCCACTTGTGTGCCTTGATCGGTTTTTGGCACTGGAAGTTTGGAGGGAGGCGATCTCAAATTCTTGGTGATTCCGTGACGGGACAGATGCTCATTCCGGTGCTTTCGCGTATGGAAGACGGGTGAGTTCTTGAATTGAGAAATAGGTGTCCAGCGCGGTCGATGCCAGGGAGTCGGAAAGTGCAATGGTGCCGTCGGGCAGGTAATCCGAATCTGGGATTTCGACCAGTTGGACCCGTCCCACAATGAGCTTGGTCTTGTTGGAGGGGATATCGACGATTTCTTCGAGTTTCAGGGCAAAGCGAATCGGACTTTCTGCAACAAAGGGAGCCGGGATGCCCGGGTGAGTGAGTTCGGTGAGTCCTGTTGCTTCGAACTCCGAGGTGCCTTCGGGGTAACGAGCGGAGCATTGATGAGCCTGTTCTACCGTCGAGGCCGTTACGTGATTGAGGGTCCACGATTCTGTTTCGAGGATGTTGCGAAGCGTGTGTCGTTCCACCGTGTCCGGGCGGGTCACCATTCCGATGAGAACGGGATTGGATCCTAGATGGGTGACGCTGGAAAACGGAGCGAGATTGGAAATGCCATCGCGGGACCTCGTTCCCACCAGACAGATTGGTTTGGGGCCGGGCAGGGTGGTGGCGAATTGCACCCGCTGGAGTTTGTGCATCGAGTCGATGTCCGAAGCTTGAAAGATCATGACTCCACTCTGGTGCCGATCGATGAACAGGCAAGGAGGAGGTTCACTTCCAGCATTCCTTGGGAAGCTCGACCACCTTCTCGTTGAACGGGGCGAAGATCCGGTCGCCTTCTGTTGGTTGGATGGGGTGGCCTCCGGTAAAGGTTCCAAATGAGGGAAGGACGAGACTGTTTCCGTGGAGCCAAAAGCAGGGAGAGCGAAGACTTCGCCGAGGCTTTTCCCTGATACGGATGACCGGGTGAAGGTGGCCGCAGATGGCGGGGCGATCATCAGCCTCGTCGGGATCATGGATGATCCTGAGCCCGTCGAGCTCAAGGCCCGGAACACTTTCCATGGGATGGGTTCTGAAGGATCTTTGATCGTGGTTACCACAGACGAGAGTCATGGGAGCGGGACATTGCTCAAGCCACTTGTTGAGGCTTTCGACGAGCTCGGGAGACGTTCCGAAGGGTGAGTGGAGAAGGTCACCGGCAATCACCAGTTGGTTTGCCTTGGTGCTCTTGAGAAGCCTGGTGATGCGAGTGAGATCATTGAGATCATCGCCTCCGGGAACGGGGATCCCTTGGGATTGAAAGGTGGTGGCTTTCCCCAGATGGACGTCGGAGAGGACGAGGGTAGACGTCTTGGGAAGAAAGACCGCGCGTTCGCCCAAGAGGTCGATTTCATGTCCATGGTGGGTGATGCGCACGGTGCGAACTATCCGGCAAAGGATTCCAGCGAGGCCAGCATTTTCTCAAGTCGGGAGGTGGAGTCTTCTCCCTGATAGTGAGCCTGAAGCCGGTCAGCCCAGAGTGGGAAGGCCATGGGGGTGAGGCGTTGGCATTTTTGGAAATGGATGGGTCGTGAGGCCAGTTCTTCGAGGGTGCTCTTGAGGCGGGTCAGTTCCAACTGATTGTCGAGGATTTCACGGCGTGCTTGTTCAAGAAGAAGATTGTCTGGGTCGTAACGCTCGAAAACTTCGTAGAGAAGGTTGGACGAGGTCTGGAGGTCTCTTCGACCGGCCCGTTTCCCGGGCAGATTTTGGAGAACCAACCCTGAGACGCGAGCGACTTCCCGGAATTGGCGTCGGGCCAACTCGGCGGTGTTCATGCAGGCGAGGAGATCGTCGAGGAGGTTTTCTTCGCTGAAAAGTTCACGCCAGCTTTCCTCCTCGAATGGAAAAGGCCCTTCACTGGTAAGACCGAACCCGTAGTCATTCATGGTGACCTGAATGAGTGAGTCGTTGTGCTGGCTGATCCTCCAGGCGATGAGTGAGCCGAGCCCTTCGTTGACCAACCGTCCGGCGAAGGGGTAGACGAAGAGGTGGTTCTCGGAGCGGATCGTGACTTGTTCGATGAGGATGAACTTGTCGTGAGGAATGCGGGACCACTTTTCCTGGATCTCAAGGATGGGGGCCACGAGAGTCATTTCCGGAGTGTCTCGGTCGGTCGCTTGAAGACGTCGCGCCACGGCGTTGGAGAGTTCGTTGGAAAGTGGCATGCGGCTGCCGGCCCAGACCGGGATTCGTCCCTTGGCCTTCCGGGTGGAATTCTTGACGGTGGCCTTCTGTTTTCGGATGCGAATGAGTTCGAGCTTCCGGCCTCCGAAAATGAAAACTCCGCCGGTTGGAATCTTGCTGATAAAGGACTCTTCGACCGTCCCGAGCGTTCGTCCGCCTTGATAGGCAAGAGTGATGTTGGGGTAGCTGGTGATGGTGCCGATGCTCAACCGATGGGTTTGAATGAGGCGGCGATCTTGAATGGTCAGTTTGCCGTCGACCTCAATGGCTTTCCGGTAGGCGGGGTAAGCGGATAGCGCCTTGCCGCCGATTGTGATGAATTCGATGGCCCAACGCCACTCCTCGTCGCTGAGGTTGCGATAAGCATAAGTGGAGGTGATTTCCTCGTGGAGGTCGTCCATGGAAGAGGGCTCTCCGATGCAGACGGTGACGAGATGTTGGACGAGGACATCGAGGGGTTTGTGCATCGGGAACCGGGCCTCGATCTTGTTTTCATCGATGGCATCCCGGGCAGCGGCGAATTCGACCAGTTCAAAGGCATGACCGGGAACACAGAAGAGTTTAGACGTTCCGCCCGGTTGATGCCCGGAGCGGCCCGCTCGTTGCAAGAGACGGGCGATTCCTTTGGGGCTTCCGACCTGGATGACCTGGGTGACGGGAGAAAAATCGACGCCCAAGTCGAGGGACGAGGTGCAGATGACACAGCGAATGGTTCCCTCGCGAAGTCGTTGTTCGACCTCGTTGCGTTCTTCGCGATCAAGCGATCCGTGATGCATTGCCAGTTGGTCGGCCCATTCGGGTTTGAGCGAGAGAAGTTCTTGGAACCAGATCTCCGTTTGCGATCGGGTATTGGTGAAAAGAAGAGTGGTGCCTTCGCGGTTGATCCGGGTCGCGACCTGCCGAACGAGTTGGGTGCCGATGTGGCCGGACCAAGGAAATCGGTCGATGGTTTTGGGCAGGAGGGTTTTGATTTGAATCTTCTTCACCTTGGCCCCCGAGATGGTGGCGGCCTCATCGGCTTTTTTCCCGAGCAACACCTCCTTGGCTTCTTCCGTGTTGCCCAAGGTGGCAGACAATCCCCAGATCCTGAGATCGGGAAACCATCGGCGTAGCCGGGCCAGACAAAGTTCGGTCTGCACGCCCCGTTTGGTTCCCATCAATTCGTGCCATTCGTCAATGATGACAGTGGTGAGGCCCTGGAGGTTCTCCTTGAAGTTGTCGTGGGTGAGGAAGAGCGAGAGGCTTTCCGGAGTGGTGATGAGGCAGAAGGGGAGCTTCTTGCGGAGTTTGGATTTTTGGTAGGACGAGCTGTCGCCGGTGCGCATGCCCACTTCGAAGGGGAGGTCCAGTTCTTGAAGCGGTTCCTCGAGCGATTTCTTTGTGTCCAGGGCGAGGGCGCGGAGCGGAGTAATCCAGAGGACGCGACAACCGCGAGGCTTTCTCTCTTCAATGGCTTCGGCCACCGGCCCGAGCCAGACGGCGAGAGTCTTTCCCAGCCCGGTTGGTGCGTGCAAGAGGCCGGATTTTCCGTCGTGATAAGCCTGCCAGGTTTCCCGCTGGAAGGGAAAAGGCCGCCACCCTCGGTTCTTGAAGAATGGCATGACCGGAGAGGTGGGAGGCATGCCTTATTGTTAGTGCAGGATGGGATTTTTGAAATGGAAAGAAATGGGTTTCGAAATCACTGATCCATGGTTTTTTTGAAGCAGTGATAGATGTGGAATACAGGGGCGGGATTTACCTGCCGGAACTGGATCTTTGGCTGGATCCCCATGGAGCGAAGGACCGGGCGTTCGTGTCCCATGCTCACTTCGATCACTACGCCGCGCATGGAAAGTTGCTTTGCAGTGAACAAACGGGGGCTCTTGCCAACCAAAGATTCCGAGTAGCCAAAGCGAGGATAGAAAGCCGTCCGCTCCGGCAGCCATGGGAGGAGAGCGGGTTTGAGATTTGTTTGCTTCCGGCTGGTCACATTTTTGGATCGGCCATGATCCACCTGACGAGGGTGTCTGATGGCGCGACGTTGCTCTATACCGGAGACTTTAAAATCCGACAGGGATTGACGGCCGAAGCGGCCGAGTTTCTCCCGGCCGATATTTTTATCACCGAAACGACTTTTGGTGAGGAGAAGTATGTTTTTCCACCCGAGGAGGTCATTCAGGAGACTGTTTTGAATTTTGTGAAGTCGGCTCTTGAAGATAGCGAAGTGCCCGTCCTGTTCGGGTATTCCTTGGGCAAGGCCCAGGAAGTGATTTCCTTGATGGATCGGCACGGCATTCCCTCGGTCCAACACAAGTCGGTGGCCTCGATGAGTGAAGCTTGCAGGAAGGCTGGGCTGTCGTTGTCGGAACCGATGATTTTCGAAAAGGAGGTGCCACCGGGACATGCGCTGGTTTGTCCTCCGAATGCGGTTCGGTCGCGGGCTCTTCGTAATCTCAAAAACAAGAGGACGGCGATGTTGACCGGTTGGGCTCTCAATCCGGGTGCACGATACCGCTATCAGACCGATGAAGTGATCCCACTTTCCGATCATGCTGATTTCACCGGCTTGCTGAAGGCCGTCGACGAGGTTCGGCCCAAGAGGGTGTTGACCTTGCACGGTTCGGCAAGGGAGTTTGCCTCGGTTCTTCGGTCCCGGGGAATCGAGGCTTGGTCGGTATTTGGAAACGATCAGCTGGAGCTGGGTCTTGCGGAAGCCGGAGGAAGAAACTCCGGTTCAAAGAAGGTGCGGCCTGAATGTGGTTTGCAACGGTTTTCAGATGTCTTGAAGGAGGCCGAGAAGACTTCGGGGCGTCTTCAAAAGATCGAAGTCCTCAGCGCATACCTGCGTTCGTTAGCGGATGAAGATCTGGCAATGACGACCAATTGGTTGGAAGGTCGGGTCTTCGGAAGAAGCGAAGGCAAGCGGCGATTGAGTGTGGGATCTTCCTTGATCAGGCAAGCTTTGCTCGAGGCAACCGGGTTGCCGTTGGCCCGCTACAAGGAGGTGTCTGCGACCCAGAATGATTCCGCGAGGACGGCTCGTTTGCTGTTGGCGGAGAGCGACGTGGAGCCGGGGGCGTGGTCATTGTGTGATCTGAGCGGGTTGTTTGACAAGCTCGTCGAAGCAAGCGGTTCTCTTTCGAAGGTCAAGGAACTGGCGAGTGCTCTTCAGTCACTTCATCCAAAAGAAGGAGAGTCGGTGGTTCGCATCTTGACCGGAGGGATGCGAACAGGAGTCAAAGAGGGATTGTTGGAAGAGGCTGTAGCCAAGGCTTTTGAGTTAGAGGCAAAGGAAATCAGGGAAGCCCATATGTTGGCGGGTGACCTTGGCCAGGTCGCGATGGCGGCCCGACTGGGAAAATTGAAAGACATCCGGTTCTCTCCGCTGGTTCCGGTCAAAGTGATGCTGGCTTCGCCGGAAGAAAACGCGGAAGGGATTGCCGACCGGTTCGGATTTCCGGTTTGGTTGGAGGCCAAGTATGACGGGATCAGAGCTCAGTTGCACAAGTCGGGTCGGGACGTGGCTTTATTTTCCAGGGATCTCAGAGTTCTCGATGGTGAATTCCCCGAGTTGTTGGAAGAGGCGAGTTTGTTGGATCAGGATTTTGTCCTGGATGGTGAGGTGATCGCCTATGCGGAGGGCCGGCGATTGACCTTTTTTGATTTGCAGAAGCGTTTGGGCCGGAAGAAGGCGCAGGGTGACCTATTTCTGGGAGCCGCGATACCGGTCAAGTTTGTTGCCTTTGATCTTCTTTTTGCCAAGGGGCGGGATTTGTTGGGGGAGCCTCTTGAACGTCGGCGTCGAGAGTTGGAGAGATTAAACTTATCCGGAATGGTTGAAGTGATCGAGGTGATGAGAGGAGACTCGGTCGAGGAGATTGAATCGGCGTTCAAAGCGGCCAAGGTTGCGGGGAACGAGGGGCTGATTGCCAAGGATCCCCGGAGTGCCTATCTCCCCGGGAGGAGGGGCAAAAGTTGGCTCAAGCTCAAGAAGGCGATGCCTACGCTCGATTGTGTTGTGATTAAGGCTCAACAGGGACACGGGAAGCGATCGGGAGTCCTGAGTGACTACACCTTCGCCGTGAAGGACGAGACCAGCGGGCAACTTCTGACAATCGGGAAGGCTTACTCCGGGCTGAGCGATCAAGAGATCGAGGACCTGACGGAGTTTTTTCAGGAGCACACGCTTGAGAAGTCACGGAGGGTTCATGTGGTCGAACCGATGGTCGTGCTTGAGATTGCTTTTGACTCGATTCATCGGAGCAAGCGTCATGACTCCGGCCTGGCCTTGAGGTTTCCGCGGATCAAGGCGATTCGCCGGGACAAGAGTCCTGATGAAATCGATACGCTGGCCTATGCGGAGAGTCTGGTCGGGGCCGTCACTTGTTAGAACAGGCGGAGCGATGACATGCCGCCATCGGGACGAAGAATCTGGCCGGTGGTAAAGCGGGCGGAGTCCGAGAGAAGAAAGTTGACGAGGGCTGCGACATCTTCAGGACGGCCGATGGATTTCGAAGGGTGTCGGGCTGCGGCAGCCTCCCGGCGTTTTTCATCGCCCAGCAGGGCCGAGGCGAGTCTGGTCTCGGTGAGTGATGGTGCGATGGCATTGACCCGGATTTTTGGGGCCCACTCTGCAGCGAGAGAGCGTGTCAGACCTTCGATGGCTCCTTTGGCCGCGGAGATGGAGGCATGGTAGGGCATGCCACTCTTCACGGCGACAGTGCTAAAGAGAACGACGGAAGCGTTGGGTGATTTTTTGAGGGCAGGGAGGGCCTGTTTGAGGACGCGGGTTGCGCCGAGAAGATTGATCTGGAAGTCGTTGAAAAAGTTCTCCTCCGAAAGCTGATGGAAGGGCTTCAAGGTAATCGTGCCAGGGCAGTAGACCAAGCCATCGAGTTGATCCGGAATTGAAAGAGAGGAATCCGGGCGGGTGGCATCGAATTGATCCCGGGAAGTGACCAGAACCTCGTGCCCTTGAGTGGAGAGAAGTTCCTTGGTGGCTAGGCCGATTCCCGAAGTTCCCCCGATAATGAGAGTGGTTGGTTGCATGAAGCACTATGATTGAAGTCCGGGATTTGTCTCCGGATTTTTCTCCAGCTCCTTCAATTGTTCGAGGTAGGCATTTTTGGGGGCTGGTTTGACCGGGGAGGTTGGCCGCGAAATCATTTCTTCGGTCTGTCTTTCGCTCGACGCAATGAGCTCCGGGATCAAGTCCGCTTCGGGGAGGTTCTTCCAATACTTGCGCGGCATCTCGGCTTGCATCGCGCGGGTCTTGAGTCGGGCGGGATTGAAAATACTGCGATAGTAGGTTCGCCAGAGGTCATCGAGTTCATCATGCCCGGGAGCAAGAGAAGGATCGACGCCTTCGCTGAAGTGGATCTTTGATCCATCCCAATGAACGCATTCGTCAGGGGTGAGGATGGACCAGTCCATGGCGGCGAATCGTTTGCGGAAGAATGGCGCTGTCAGACGGACAATGCGATGATCGGGTTCGAACCAAGCGATGAATTGTTCACGTTCATTGGTCTCTCCTACTTTCCGAAAGCGCACAAAGGCGTGCATCTTGTGAATGTCCCGGCTGATGTGTTTGGCCATGGCTTGCACGCGGCTGACTTCAGGATCGTGGGCCATGGAAAGAAGATGGCGTTCTCCCCGTGTGAGTCGCCAGAGCAGGGAATAAAGGAGGGACCATTGTTCGTTGGATCGATGGCAGGCAACTGTCTCCGCCAACTTGAGAAATGCCTTGGGAACGTTTGTTTTTGAAGGGGTGGTCGTGAGAGGAGGCTCTTCGTGAAACAAGCTGCCTTGATCAGGACTTTGCCAAAGGACATCATGAGGCGGAGTTTCTTGCGCCAGAAGGGCGCGGGTCATCGTTCTCCACTCCTTGAAATTCCGGGGAAAGGTGATCGTTCTCATCTTCAGAATTCACCTCCAATGACTTCCGATTTGGGGACTGGAACCGGGGCGGACAAGTCCAGCTCAAGTTGTTCGGGACGAGGAGCGTGAAGAGCCCTGATCTTGTCCGAGTCCACTTCCAAACGGGCGGGTTGATGGTCGGCCGTGATCATGAATGGCAGGCACTTCTTCAAGTTAACCCGCATCCGCTGGAGATCGGTGACCCTTAATCGGGAAAAGCGTCGGGCGCCGACAATTCGTTTGGCGTTTCGGACTCCGAGACCAGGAACTCGCAGGAGTTCTTCGTAGGCGGACCGGTTGATATCGACTGGAAAGAAGTGGCGGTTCCGCAAGGCCCACGAAAGCTTGGGGTCGATATCGAGGTCGAGGTTGGGTTGCTGGGCAGTGGTGATTTCATCGACGCGAAATCCATAAAAGCGCATGAGCCAGTCCGCCTGGTAGAGGCGGTGCTCGCGGACGAGAGGAGGGGACTTTAAAGGAAGTCGGGCCGACGCGTCGGGAATGGGACTGAACGCTGAGAAGTAAACGCGGCGCAGCTTGAAGTTTCCGTAGAGATCGCCGGCCCGTTTCAGGAAATGGGAGTCGTTCGACTGGTCGGCA
>JBMHCW010000020.1:0-42160 GCA_049889715.1 Akkermansiaceae bacterium
TACGTGAGCAGATTTACAGTCTGCCGCCTTTAACCACTCGGCCACCTACCCTTAGCAAGTTTTTCGTGGGCCGCCCTCCCTTTCAGTCGCGCGACGGCGGGGAGATAGGAGTCTCAGGGGCTTCGTGCAAGAAGAAAGTGAGTCATTTCTCCATCAAAATTCGAAATGCCAGCATTGATCGAATCGATGATGTCGCGCAAACGATGTCAGATAGTCTCTGAGCCATGTTTCGAACTCTCATCCTCTCCCTGCTGATCACCCTTCCAATTCAGGCTGGCTGGCTCTCCCGCCAATCACCCCACCCCCGCTATCAGGAACTCAAGGAAGGCGATATCGTCTTCCAAGACACCGGCGGCGCCCAAGGAGCGGCCGTGCGCGCCGCGACCAATTCGCCCTACACTCATTGCGGGGTTCTCTTCAAGAAGGCCGGAACCCTTTACGTCCTCGAAGCCGTCCAACCGGTCAAGGTCACTTCCTTCCTTGCTTGGAAGCAACGGTCCAAAGTCTTTCACGCCCGTCGCCTCAAAGATGGAAGTCAATTAACCCCAGCTGCCTTCCAGAAAGCCTTGAAATGGGGCACCGCGCAGCTGGGGAAGAACTATGATTTCCACTTCAAGTGGGGCGACGACGAGCTCTACTGCTCTGAATTGGTCTGGAAAATCTACCATCAGGCCGCCGGCATCACCCTCTGCAACCCCAAGAGCTTCCAATCCTATTTCCTTAAGGATCCGGCAGTCACCCGCATTGTCCGCCAGCGCTACGGAGCGGTCGCCAATCTCCCTAAAAATATGCCGGTCGTGGCCCCATCGGACCTCGCAGCCTCCCCGTTATTGGCGGAAGTCCCCCGTCGGCAGAAAAAGCTCTAAACGACGGGATCGGAGGACTTTGTGAAAAATTTCACAAAGTCGCTTTACGGGGCGGCGATGGACGCGCATAGTGCCGCGGCTCCGAGCCTTCGGTGGGATCGGAGTGCCCAGACTCAACCTGTCCGACAACAATGAGCGAAGATGCCCCGGCAGCCAGCACGACGGCCGAAAAAAAGCTTCCCAAGGACCTTGCCGCAGAAAAAGGCATGGTCAACGTGCAGATCGACGGCCACTGGATCCAAGTGCCCCGGGGCACGCGGATGATCGAGGCGGCCAAGATGGCGTCGAAGGAAATCCCCCACTATTGTTACCACCCCAAGCTTTCCTCTCCCGGCAACTGCCGGATGTGCCTCGTGCAAATGGGCATGCCTCCCCGCCCTGCTCCCGGTCAACAGCCGGTTTACGGTGACGACGGATATCAGGAGATTGGCTGGATGCCTCGTCCGGTCATCGCTTGCGCCAACACCGTCGCCGAAAACATGGGCATTCGCACGACCGGCGATCTGGTGGAGAAGACTCGCGAAGGAGTGATGGAATTCCTTCTCATCAACCACCCTCTCGATTGCCCGATCTGCGATCAGGCCGGCGAATGCAAACTCCAGGAATTTTCAGTCGAACACGGTCGCGGCACCTCCCGCTTCCAGGAGAACAAGATCAAGAAGCCCAAGAACGTCGATATCGGGGAGAACATCCGCCTCGATGACGAACGCTGCATCATGTGCAGCCGTTGTATCCGCTTCATGGATGAAGTGGCCGAAGAGCCCGTCCTCGGTTTCTCCCAGCGCGGCGCTCATACTTCTGTCACTGTCCATCCGGGATACCGTCTCGACAACAACTACTCGCTCAATACCGCCGACATCTGTCCGGTGGGAGCTCTGACCTCGAACGACTTCCGTTTCCAAATGCGGGTTTGGTTCCTCAAGGAAACCAAGAGCATTGACCTCAACTGCGGCACTGGCGCCAACACGGTCATCTGGACCCGCGGCAACGAAATCTTCCGCGTCACGCCCCGCGAAAATAACGACGTTAATTCATCGTGGATACCCGACAGCCACCGCCTTGCCTTCAATGAAATCCAGGACGGCACCAGGCTCACCTCACCTCTCGTCAAGAAGGAGGGACAGCATGCCGAGACCTCGTGGACCGAAGCCATTTCCCGCGCCGCCGAAGGGCTGAGCAAGCGACAGCCCGAAGAGGTCGCAGTGATCGCCTCGGCCCGGATGAGTAACGAGGAACTTTATCTCGCCAAAAAGCTCGCTGCCGCTCTTGGCACCGAGCTCCTCACCATCGTTCCCCGCATGGGCGAGTCCGACGGCAAATTGATCTCGGCTGATCGCAACCCCAACACCACAGGAGCCCAGCTCATCTGGGAAGAAGAGAATCCGGCCGCTCAGCTGGAGGGCATTCGCGAAGCGGTCAAAGCAGGCACCATCAAGGCTCTTCTTGTTCTTCAGGAAGACCTGCTTGCCGAAGCAGGCTTCGAAGCCGAAGACCTCGAAGGACTGGAGCACCTCGTCTCTTCCAACATTCTCGCCAACCCCACCGCTGCCGCTTCCAACGTGGTCCTCCCGGGAGCTTCCTTCTCGGAGAAGCGCGCGACTTACGTCAACGTCACTGGTCGTCTCCAACGGGCCAATCAAGCCACTCTCGCTCTCGGAAGCTCGCGCGACGACTGGGAGACCCTCTCCGCTCTGCTTGCCAAGCTCGATCCGGAGTTCCAGCAACCGGCTTCCATGGACGGTGTCCTGAAGGCGATCAGCTCGGATATCGAAGCCTTCGCGGGCCAAACCTTCGGATCGATCGGAGACCTCGGCGTCCAGATCACTGAAACCGGAGTCACCATCCCGCTTCTCGAACAGGAAAAGGCCCGCAAGGACGCCGGCATCATCGTTGGATAAATCCCAGTTAAAGACTTTCCTCCATGGACACCACTTTTCTCATCGCCGCCGCCATCAAGATCGCCGTGTTTATCGGGATCACGATGAGCTTCGTGAGCGTCTGCGTCATCTTCGAGCGTCGCTTTTCGGCCATCATCCAGGACCGTGTCGGTCCAAACCGGACGATGATTCCCCTCTCCATTCTGGGATTCAAAAAAGACCTTCCTCTTCCCATCGGTGGACTGACCCAACCAGTGGCCGATGGCTTGAAATTCATCCTCAAGGAAGACTTCACGCCATCCTACGTGCGCAAGTTCTTCTTCTGGATTGCCCCCGCCCTGGTGGTCGTTCCAGCTTTGCTCACCATGGCGGTCATTCCCTTTGGCAGTCCCATGGACATCGGGGGTGATTTCATCCCGATGGCCATCGCCGATCTCAACGTGGGCCCTCTCTTCATTTTCGCGATCGCCTCGCTCTCGGTCTACGGCATCACCCTCGCAGGATGGGCTTCCAATTCAAAGTATCCCTTCTTCGGTGGAGTTCGCTCCTGCGCCCAAATGATTTCCTACGAGATCGCCCTCGGGCTTTCGATCATCCCGGTCCTGATGATGTTCGGCACGCTCAACCTTGGCCACATCGTCGAGTATCAGGCTCAGAACGGATGGCTTCTCCTTCCTGCCTGGGGCGAAGGACTCGACATCCAGCGCTGGATCATGGTGATCCCCATGGGCATCGCCTTCATTATCTTCACCACGTCGATTTTCGCGGAAACCAACCGGATGCCCTTCGACCTTCCGGAATGTGAAACCGAATTGGTCGGCGGATACCACACCGAGTATTCCTCAATGAAATTTGCCCTTTTCTTCATGGGAGAATACGCCGCCATGGTTGTTGGCTCGGCCTTGATTGTGACTCTCTTCTTCGGAGGCTGGTCCATCGGGTTCGGCATCGACCAGATGCTTCCCATCGGAGCCTGGTGGGTTTCGCTCCTCCACATCGGGGTCTTCCTCGCCAAGGTCACCTTCTTCATCCTCTTCTTCATCCTCGTCCGCTGGACCGTTCCCCGCTTCCGCTATGACCAGTTGATGAATCTCGGTTGGATCGTCTTCTTCGAAGCCGCCCTCATCAACGTCTTCCTGACTGCTCTTGTCATGGCCCGCCCAAGTATCGGCGATGGTGCCTTTGTCGGAAGCTTCCTCATTCTCGCCGTCGCCACGGCCCTTCTTATCAAGATTGCCAAGAGCGCCACTCTCAAACCTGACGCCAACGCTGTTTAACCCCCACTAGAAACACCTCCATGGCCACCATCAAAGTCGAACGCCCGAAACTCTCCGCCGGAGAGAAAGTCTATTTCGGCGCCATCTTCAAAGGCATGCTCATCACCCTCAAGCACGCCTACCGGTCGCTCACCGGCAAATCAGCAGGTGCGGAGGACCTGAACTCGTCCGGGATGGGAATCACGATGCAATACCCCGAGCAGAAGTGGGACGACCAATTGCCGGAATACTATCGTGGCACTCCCGCCCTGGTGACCGACGAGCAGGACCGCGAGCGCTGCGTTTCCTGCCAACTCTGTGAGTTCATCTGCCCCCCCAAGGCCATCAAGATCATTCCCGGTGAGATCCCGTCCGATGACGAATGGTCCAAGGTTGAAAAGCGGCCCAAGGAGTTCGATATCGACATGATCCGCTGCATCTACTGCGGCATGTGCGAAGAGGTTTGCCCCGAGCAGGCCATTTATCTCCGGCCTGATTACGTCGTCACTGGAACCAGCCGACAGGACATGGTTCACGACAAAGAACGCCTCTACGAGATCGGCGGCAAACGCGTCGGACTCGTCAACAAGTGGAACGACCTCAAGTAACCACCATGGATCAATTTCTCTTTTACTTATTTGCCTTCCTCGCCCTCGGCGGCGGCCTCCTTCTGGTGGCCTTCCGTAATCCGGTATCGAGCGCGCTCTCGATGGTGATGTCCTTCGTCGGCTTGGCCGGACTCTTCATCGGACTGAACGCCTTCTTCGTGGGGATCGTGCAAATCCTGGTCTACGCCGGGGCCGTCATGGTCCTCTTCATCTTCATCATCATGCTTCTCGATCTCAACAATGAGAAATCGGTGAAGTTCAGCTCGACCACCATCGTGGGTGGCATTGCCATTCCCCTCCTCTTTGCCTTCCAGGTCATTGGAGTGATTCAGAAAGGACCTGGGGAGCATGCTGAAGATTTCCCCGCCATCACCGAGGAAACTATGCGCGAAGCAGCCGCTGATTTCGCTCTCAAGAACGAGGACGGCGAGCTCCTCCCTGACGCTGAGCAGACCGCCATTTACAAAAGCCTCTCCCACGAAACCGCTCCCAAACTTCCCGATACCAACCTGATTGGCGACACCATTTTCAAGGGCTACAACCTGCCGCTCCAGATCATGGGCGTGCTGCTCCTCGTGGCCACCATCGGGGTGGTGATTCTCTCGAAGCGCAGCCAAAAGAATCCCAAGTCCCAATCCTAGACTCATGGCCTCACTCAACGACTACCTTCTCGTCTCAGGTCTGCTTTTCGCAATCGGACTGGCCGGCGTGATCATTCGGAGCAACATCATCGTGATCTTCATGTGCCTCGAGCTCATGCTGGCTGCCGCCAGCGTTACCCTCGTCGCTTTCTCCCGCTTCAGAGTCACTGACAACGGACTTCCCGATTACGACGGACAGGTTCTCGTCTTCTTCATCATTACCGTGGCCGCCGCCGAGGTGGCCGTCGGCCTCGCCATCATCGTGGCCCTCTACCGGGCCCGCCAGACGATCAATGTCGAGGACCTCACGTCGATGCGCGGCTAACTTTCTGACACCCGATTCTTCATGCAAAATCTCGCTTGGCTTATCCTGGGACTTCCGCTCCTTTCCGCAGCGGCCATCCACCTGGGACTGAAGAAAAACCAATCGCTCTCAGCCCTCGTTTCCACCGGCTCGGCTCTCATCACGCTCATTCTTGCGTTGATCATGCTGGCGTCCGGCAAAGATGGCGCCGACGCCTTCACCTGGGTGCCCGCCATGGGTGAGCATTTCAAGGGCATCAACATTGGCCTCGAGATCGATCAACTCTCTCGCGGCATGATGATCGTGGTCACAGGAGTGGGCTTCCTCGTTCACTTCTTCTCGCTGGCTTACATGAAGGATGACAGCGCGAAGGCCCGCTACTTCTGCGGACTTTCCCTCTTCATGTTCTCGATGACCGGCATCGTCCTGGCGTCGAACTTCATCATGATGTTCATCTTCTGGGAATTGGTGGGACTGAGTTCCTATCTTCTTATCGGACATTGGTATGAGAAGGACTCGGCGGCCGACGCTGCCAAGAAGGCCTTCCTCACCAACCGGATCGGCGACTTTGGCTTCATGATTGGAATCCTGATGCTCTGGGGCATCACCGGAACCTTCACTTTTGCCGGCCTCGAGGCCTGGTCGGCCGATCCCGGCGTCTTCTGTGCAACCTGCCTTGGCGTCGCCCTTCTCTGCATCTTCGCTGGTGCGGTTGGCAAATCCGCCCAAGCCCCTCTCCACGTGTGGCTTCCCGATGCGATGGAAGGCCCGACTCCGGTATCAGCCTTGATTCACGCCGCGACCATGGTGGCCGCCGGTGTTTACATGCTGGCCCGCTTCTTCATGGCCGTGGACGTCGAGATCGTGGCCTTTGCACCACAGACCATTGCCTGGGTCGGCGGCATCACCTCCCTCCTTGCGGCTCTCATGGCCACCCAGCAGGACGACATCAAAAAGATCCTCGCTTACTCCACCCTTTCCCAACTCGGTTACATGGTGATGGCCGTCGGCCTCCTCAGTCCTGAAGCCGGGATGTTCCACCTCTTCACCCACGCCTGGTTCAAGGCCCTCCTCTTCCTTGGTTCCGGTGCGGTCATCTATGCCTGCCACCACGAACAGGACATCTGGAAGATGGGCGGATTGAAGGACAAGATGCCCATCACCTTCTGGACCTTTGCCTTGGGAACGCTGGCTCTGGTGGGTTTCCCCGGCACCGCCGGCTTCTGGTCCAAGGAACAGATCCTGGAAGCCGCCCTTCACCACAACAAGACCCTCTTTGCGATCGCCGGCATCGTGGCCACGCTGACCACCTTCTACATGTGCCGCCTCTTCTTTATTGCCTTCCTCGGTAAGAATCGCAGTGAGAACGCCGAGCATGCCAAGGAAGTCGGACCGCTGATGTTTGCCCCTCTTGTCATCCTGGCAGTCCTCGCGATCCTCTCGGGTTATCCTTTCTTCGCAGGCGACGTTTCCCCGCTTTACGAGAAAGTAGACTTCCACGTTGGCCCTGCCTTCTGGGTTTCAGTTGCTGCCCTCGTCATTGGAGGCGGCTGTGCCTTTGTTTTCTATTCCAAAGCGGAATCCGATCCACTGGCCGACAACGGGCTCGCCAAGATTTTCCGCAACAAGTTCTACTTCGATGAGCTTTACGCCAAGATCGTCCGCTACGCTCAAGATACCGTTGCCGCAGTCGTCCACTTCATCGACGAGCTCTTCATCGGCGGTCTCATCGTCGGCGGATTCTCCCGCGCCACCGGAGGCATCGGCAGACTCTTCGGACGTCTCCAGTCGGGCAACCTTCAGGGATACGCGATCCTCTTCGGACTCGGAGTCATTCTTCTCATCTACATCACGGTTTTCGTTTCATGAGCATTCTCTTCGTTCTCATCCCGATTCTCGGAGCCCTGGCCATCCTCTTCGGCGCCAAGGCCAAGTCGACCGCCCTGATGGCCTCGACACTCAACCTCTTCCTTGGTCTGGGAAGCGTCTTCTGCTGGCGGGCCGAGATCTGGTCGATGAAACTCGAAATTCTCTCGAAGCCCAGTATTCATCTGGCCTTTGGTTTCTTCGACGGCATGAGTATCATCATGCTGGTGATGAGCGTCCTCGTCCTCTTCGCCGCTGCGATGTCCGGGAAGTGCCCCGAAGGACGAGAAAAACTCTGGTATTCCTCCATTCTCCTTATCGGAGCAGGCGGCATCGGAGCCTTCCTTTCAGTCGATCTCTTCTTCTTCTACGCCTTCCACGAACTCGCTCTCATACCGACCTTCATCATGATCGGCATGCTGGGATCGGGTGAACGCAAGGAAGCCGCCTGGAAAATCACGATCTATCTCGCCTTTGGTTCCATCATTCTCCTCGCCGGATTGATCTGGCTCGTCTCAGCCAGCGGCGCCGAGAATTGGCTCTTTACCACCCTGCTTGATTCCTCCATCGATGCCGAGTCCCAGAAAGGAATTGCCGCTCTTCTCATCGTTGGCTTCGGCGTTCTCATTTCGCTTTTCCCGTTCCATTCCTGGGCCGCACCCGCTTACGCCTCAGCACCGGCACCCGTGGCCATGCTTCACGCCGGGGTCCTGAAAAAGTTTGGTCTCTTCGGGCTCATTCGTCTCTACCCCATGGTCAGCGAAGGAATGCAGTGCTGGCTCGGTTGGCTCATCGTTCTCCTCCTCTGCAACATCCTCTGGATCGGGTTCGTGACCATCAACCAGAAGCGCCTCGATACCATGCTTGGTAATTCTTCGGTGATGCATATGGGTTACATCTTCCTCGCCTTTGCCGCGCTCATTCAAGCTGGCAGCTTTGAAGCCAACCCGCTCGCCAAGCCAGCTGCCGTGGTCCTGATGTTCGCCCACGGTGTCAGCATCGCCCTCCTCTTCATGCTCACCGACACCATTCGGCGCAAGACCGGCACGGTCGAGCTGGCCGACCTTGGAGGACTGGCCAAAGCTGCGCCCCGCCTCGCCTTCCTCTTTGGATTGGCCGGCATGGCATCGATCGGTCTTCCCGGACTGGCCAACTTCGCGGGTGAAGTTCTCGTCTTCCTTTCCGGCTTCCATGCCTACGACGGAGGAAAACTCGGTTGCGTTCAGGTTGCCACCATCCTTGCTCTTTGGGGGGTGGTCATTAGTGCGGTTTACATGCTGCGCGCTTACCGCTCGACCTTCCAGGGACCGGCCGTTCCGGCCACCAGCTCCGAGAAGGTCACCGACTTCGGCCCCTTCTGCCAAATCCCGGCCGCCCTACTGGCCGCCGCTCTTCTCGTCGTGGGACTCTATCCCAACAGCCTCCTGAATCACCTCAAGGAACCCGTTGGTGAGGATCCTGTCGAAGAGGCCGCCGAATAATTTTTTACTTCCAGCATTCCGAATCTCATGTCCGCATACTGGCTCGAAATCATCGTTCTCCTGGGAGGACTCATTCTTCTCATGGTCGAGGCCTTTGTCGCTCCAAAGCGCAAGGCCGCGGTCGCCGTCGCTGCGATCTTCCCCCTCGTTTTCTCGCTGATTCTTACCTTCGTGGCGAAGGACTTCAATCACGCCAACCAGGAACTCGACCGTTTCTATGCTTGGGATTCCCAGGCCAAGTTCTTCAAGGGACTGACCTTGGTCGCCGGTATTCTCACCCTTCTCCTTTCCATCGACTATCGGAAAGTCCTAGCGAAGTACACCGCCAATCCCGATTCCGAAGACGGCACTGGTGAATATTACTGCCTGATTCTCTTCGCTTGTGCCGGCATGATGTGGATGGCTTCCGCCAAGGACCTCGTCTCTCTTTTCGTCTCGCTCGAGCTCACGACCATCACGTCATATATTCTCGTGGGCTTTATGCGCCGGAATGTCGGTTCGCTCGAAGCCGGGGTGAAATTCCTCATTCTGGGAGCTCTCTCCACCGGGTTCCTCGTCTACGGCATTGCCTGGCTCTACGGGGCCACCGGCACGACCGACCTCGCCCTCATGGGCGAGAAGATCAATGAAGGAAACGCCACTTACTTGCTCTTCGGGCTCTCTCTCATTCTGATCTCCCTCGCCTTCAAAGTGGGTGCCGTCCCGATGCACCTCTGGATTCCCGACGTCTATCAGGGTGCTCCCACTCCGACCACCGCCTTCCTTTCCGTGGCCTCCAAAGCCGCCGGGTTCTGCGTCACGCTCCGCGTGCTGGAGCCATTCCTGAATTCCAATCTCGCCGACAAGGTCATCCTCATCTTGGCGGTTCTCTCCGGTGCCACCATTCTTCTCGGAAACCTCGCCGCCATCCCGCAGAAGAACTTCAAACGTCTTCTCGGCTACTCTTCGATCGCCAACGCCGGGTTCATCCTGATGGCCATCGCCGCCTGGTCCAACGGAACCGAGACTGAACTTTCCTCCGCCCAAGTCGCAATGTTCTACCTCGCGATTTACCTCATCATGACCTTCGCGGCCTTCTTCATCCTGGTGACAATCTCCAAGAGCACCGGATCCGAAGACATCTCGGCCTTCGAAGGACTGGGTTCGCACAACCCGCTCCTCGCTTTCCTGACCACCATCGTCATCGGGGCCCTCGCCGGCGTTCCTCTCACAGCTGGATTCCTTGGCAAATTCCTCGCTTTTGAAGCCGCCGTTTCCTCCGCCCTCTGGGTTCCAGTCTCACTTGGATTCATCGGAGTGGCAGCCGGATTCTATTACTACTTCCAAATCATCAGGGCCATGTATTGGAGAAGTTCGCTGGACGAATCTCCCGTCAAGGTCAGCTCTTCATCGCTGTACGTCATCGCCACCCTGACGGCTCTGCTGATCATCCTCGCCTTCAGCGCCCAGCCTGTCCTCTGGTTGATTGGCGGGTAAAAAAACTTCTTGGGTCGATCAATCTCTTCCGGCCAAATTGACGGATTCGTCACCTTGAGTGTGGAAACACTTTTCCTTGGGGTTTTCCCTTGTCTGACATCTTACCGATAGTGTTGAGTAGGAACCTCACAAACTCCATCGATAGGATGAATTCACACACTTCAAAACAAACCAGAGGACTTGGACTGATCGGACTGACCGCTCTCATTTCGACTCCAGTTGCCTTCGGCCAGCTTCGCGTCGACTTCTCAAATGCTGAAGCCAATGTCGACGAAGGCTTTCAGGGCTACATCGCCACTCACGAGGATGCGGCCTCCTTCACTTCCCAGGACTTCACAGCCTTCGGGTCCACCATCACGATTACTCCGGCTTGGCCCGAAACAACCGACAATCGCGTGCAACAGCTTATCCAACGAGGAGCTGGCAACAACGCCAACTGGGTAGGCGACCGCATCGACCTTCTCAAGGATTGGATCGGGGTCGACACCCGGACCGGCAATGGCGGCTTGGGTGACTACGATGGTGTCATCGGCACTCCAACAACGATGACCCTCACCTTGAGTGGCCTGCCGGGAGGTGACTACAACTGGCTTTCTTATCACCACGACACCGAACACGTCCACACTTCCTTCGAAGTCGAGGTTTCCGTCGATGGAGGAACAACCTTTGCCCCGGTCGCAGGCCCCTTTATTGGAACGGACTCCACCGCGGGTGGTAATCCAGCAAGCGCGGAAACCTACACCGGAACTCCAGACCCCAACCCTGCCAATCTCCCCTCCACCGCCAGTTTCCAGGTTTCTCCCGTGGATGGAGAGGATCTTGTTCTGAGATTCACGCCGCTTTCAGAAGGGGGCGTTCACACTCAGATCTGGCTCATGAATGGTTTCGAACTCGTCAGCGCGGGCGACTCCGATGGCGACGGAATGCCCGATGCCTATGAGCTCGCCAACGGCCTTGATCCAAATATCAACGATGCCAATGACGACCTCGATGGTGATGACCTCACCAATATCGAGGAATACCAGGGAGCCGATGGAACACCCGACACCGGCGATGAAACCAATCCCAACAACGATGACAGCGATGGCGACGGCCTGCTGGATGATGACGAGATCAATGTTCAAGGAACCGACCCTCTCGATTCAGACTCCGACGACGACCTGTTCCTCGATGGTGCTGAAGTTGATGCCGGAACCTCGCCTACCAACGCAAATGACTTTCCGATCTCGACCGCCGGCCTTTTCATTGACTTCAGCTCCAACGGCGGCACCCAGACCGGTCCCGTGCACGATTCGGATTACCTTCCCTACATCGCCACCGACCGGACTGCCGGCGAAGTCGACCACGTTGAAGTCTATCCCACTACCGCATTTGGTGGCTCCAATGATGTTACCTTCGAGGTCAGCTTTCCGAATCCCGGCGGAGGAGTCCTTCCCAATACTGCAACCCGTATGATTGGTCGCACCGACGCTGCTGCCGACCAATATCAAGGGCTCAACCAGTCGATGATCCGCGACTGGATCGGCTTTGACAACCGGCAGGCCAGCGGTGGCAACGGAGCCGCCGAGGACAGCCAGATGCTCCTGACTCTGACCGGCCTCCCCGCAGGGCAATATCTCTTTGTGGGTCATCACCACGACCTCGGCGCTGAACGCGGCGATTACACTGTGAGCATCACCGACGCCAGCCGGAGCGACGAAACGCTTTTCACCAAGTCGGGCACCTCGAACAATCTGGTGACCGTCAACCCGGGAGCCGAGCCTACCGCCCTCCCTTCAACCAGCAACTTCGTTTTCGAATCGGTCGACACCGTCACTCCGGTCGTCATTCGCTTCTCCTCCCGGGAAGTGGCCGAAGCCTTCGAAGGCTTTGTCGTCTTGAACGGACTGGAGATCACCCAGACCGTGGACACCGACGGCGATGGTCTTCCTGATGACTACGAGGACGCCAACGCCGGTTTGGACAAGAACGTCAATGATGCGGGTGGTGATCTTGACAACGATCTCCTTACCAACCTTGAAGAATACTATCTTGGACTCGATCCCACGATGGACGATGCCGACAACGATGGCTTGAAAGATGGAGAAGAGGTCAACACGCACGGTACCGACCCCCTCAATCCTGACACCGACGGAGACGGCCTGACTGACGGCGAGGAAGTGAATGAAATCGGTAGTAATCCTCTCGCCGCAAACTCTGACGATGCCTCCGAATTCACGGACACCGACGGAAGTGGCGAGCCCAACAAGTTTTCCGACCTTTGGGAATTCCTTGCAGGTTCCGATCCAGTGGACGGAGCAAGTTATCCTGACCTCGATGGCGATGGATACAGCGCCTCTGTTGAGGGCGAAGATGATGGCGATGCTGCCATTTTCCCAATGCCTGACGAGAATCAGCTTTTCGTGGATTTCAACTCGAACCAGAACGCTGGTGGCGATTCCACCCTTGCCGATTCTCCTGCTGACTCCGAGGCTGCGCACAATCAGGCCGGGTACCTTTCCTACCACGCCAATCACGAGGCCATCGAGGAATTCGGAACAGCCACCTATGAGGTCTTCGGCTCCAACGTCACCCTCACACCGAGCTGGCCGGATACCAGCTTGATCAACACCACCCAGCAGTCGATCGACCGCGGCGATGGCAACGACCGGAACTGGGATGGCGACCGGATCAATCTGCTCACCGACTGGATCGGCGTCGACACCCGGACTGCTCAGGGAGGAAATGGCGCCTACGACGGCACAACCGGAAGCCCCACCCGCCTCTTCCTGACTCTGGGCAATCTCCCCGGAGCCACCTTCTCATGGCGCTCCTATCACCACGATACCGAGAACGTCCACGCCGACTTTGCAGTCCGTTACTCCACGGATGGAGGCACGACCTTCACTGATGTGACAGGCCCCAACGACAATGGCACCTTCAGCATGAGTGACAGCACGGCCGGAGGAAACCCTGCCTCGCCTCAAACTTACACCGGTGTGGCCCAGGGATACATTGATCCGGTGAACCTTCCTGGCACGGTTGAATTCAATTTCACCGCAACAGGGTCGAGCGACGTCATCATCGAGTTCACGCCTTACACCACGGCCCAGGTCCACAAGGCTCTCTTCGCCATGAACGGCTTTGAGCTTACCGGCCCTCCGGGACTGGGAAGTGGAATCACCATCCTCGATTCCGGGTTCAATGACACCGATGCCTTCGTGATCGATTTCCGTGGAGCTGCCAATACCGACTACGAAGTCTTGAAGTCCACCACCTTGAACGGAGACTTCGTCACCATCGATGTTGATACCGACACCGACGGCTCTGGCTTTGGCTCCGCCATTATTCCGGCGTCCAAGGCAAGTGACCCGAAGGCCTTCTTCATTCTTCGGCCTCTGGCTCCTTAATCCAATTTCCTCGGACAATCCAGACGAGGCATCGTTCTTCGGAACGGTGCCTCGTTTTTTTATCAATAGAAGAATCAGAGACAGATCCGGCGACAGCCTTCGTTTCTCTCCACAGAATCACTCTCCGCCCGTGCCGCAAAAACTTCCTCCGAAAGTCATCACCCGCCGATCCATTCTCGGCACCCTGGGAATTGGAATTCCCTGCGGAACCTGGGCAGCAGCGATTGAACCAAACATCCTCTCGATTACTCGTAAAGAGATCAACTTACCGCGCTGGCCCAAAGCCCTCGATGGCTTTCGCCTGGCCCAGTTGACCGACATTCACTTCCGTCCCGATGATGACGAGAAACTTCTCAAGAAGATCGGGAAGGCGCTCAAGGAGGAGGATGTCGACCTTCTCGCCCTGACCGGAGACTATGTCATCGAAGATGGATCGGTCATGCCAGCGCTCTGTCGCCATCTTCAAGACTTCCCCGCCAAACATGGCATTGTGGCCTGCCCTGGAAATCACGATCGCTGGCATGTGCCCAATCATCAACTCAAAGATAGTCTCGAAACCGCCGGCGTGAATTACCTTCGCAACGCCGGAACCACCCTGAACATCAAGGGGGAGAAGATCTTCATCAATGGTCTCGATTCCATTTGGGCCGGTCACCCTTCGTCCGCGCATGCCTGGGCCGGTCATCGAGGAGACACTCCCGTGATTTCGTTGGTCCATGAACCGGACCCTTTCGATGATCTCCACTCGCAATGCCGGGTCGACTTACAACTTTCCGGACACACCCATGGCGGCCAGTGCCGGGTGCCCCTGATAGGATATGCTCCCATAAAGGTGAAATACGGCCGCAACTACCTCTACGGTCACTACCAAAAAGAAGACTCCCAGCTTTGGGTCGGACGGGGGTCCGGAACCGTCGGTCCCCGTGTCCGCTTTGCCTGCTCTCCGGAACTTGCTATTCTGACGCTTCGCTCATCTTCTTGAGCAACTCCTTCAGCTTCGAAGGATCGTTGACCGGCAACTGACAGGTCTGACCAACACAGTAATAAGCCGTGGCCTTCTCTTTGATCGGCTTCAGTCCAGCGGTGAATTCACTCACCGGTCCTTCCGTTCCAAGCATGATTCGATGAGGATCAAAAAATCCCCCCGCTACCAAACTCATGGTCTCACGGCCGTCCTTTCCGGCCAGAACCAAACGCGGCGGCTTGCTGAGGAAAAAACGGAGCCCCGAAAGCATCTCGCCCATGCCCGTGGGAGCTTCATTCATGAGACCGAGGTAGGATTTCAGGGTCAATTCCGCAACCTTGCGGAAATCCTCCCGTCCTGTGATCTCCGCCAAAATCACGAACTCACGCACAGCCACCGAACTTTCCGCGGGAATCGCTCCGTCAAACTGCCCCTTCAATCTCAAGACCAGATCGCCCCGCTTTTCCCCCTGGAAAAAGCCTCCGTTCTTTTCATCGTAGAACACTTTCAAGGACGCTTCAGCCAACTGAATCGCAAATTCCAGATACGTCGGATCAAGCGTCGCTTCATAAAGCTTCCTCGTTCCAGCCAGAAACAAAAGATAACTCTCAGTCTGCAAGGTGGAGTCGCGCTCACCTTCCCTCCAGCGATGGTGAAGCTTCCGATCTTTGTCATCCCACAGTTTTGCCATCACGAAAGCGTGTGCCTTAATCGCGGCCTGACGGTATTTCTCCTCACCCAAAACCATTCCGGCCTTGGCCAACGCTCCGATCATCAACCCATTCCACGAAGCAAGGATCTTGTCATCCGTCGCCGCCGGAACCCTCTTGGCCCTGACCTTGGACAACTTCGCAAAGATCTCCTTCACACTCTCCACCTCATCCTTCGAGAGCGTCTCGCGAGGCTTTTTGAAATAAAGCACGTTCAGATTCGGAAGCGCTTCGGGATCACTGTGGTCCAGGAAGTTTCCTTCTTCAGTCACCCCGAGAACTTCCTGCGCCAACTTGACCTCATCGGCCGAGAGGATGGTCTTGAGCTCCGCCAGTGTCCAACATGCGAACTTTCCTTCCTTCCCTTCGCTCTGCGCATCCTGGGCACAGTAAAATCCACCCTCGGGATGAACCATTTCCCTCAACACATAATCGGCAATTCCAATCGCCACTTCACGAAAGGCCTCATCGCCACTGATCTGCCACGCATCGAGGTAAAGATCCAAGAGCTGGGCCTGATCATACAACATTTTTTCGAAATGCGGCACCAGCCATTCGCGGTCGACGGCATAGCGATGAAACCCACCCGCGACATGATCATGAATGCCACCGTTGGCCATGTGGCGACAAGTCTTCAGGATGGTCTCGACGGCCTTGGGGTCGCCTGAATGAAGAAGAAAGCGAAAGATTCCAACCTGGGGAAACTTCATCTCCCGACCCATGCCACCCCAAGCGGGATCGATCTCCTTCAACACCTCTGCTACCGCGCTTTCCACCACCTTGGCATTCAATTCACCGCCTTCCTTCTGCTCCAGTGATTCATCGAAATACTTTTGCAGCTGGGCATGCCCTTCGCCCGCTTGCTTGACGATCCCCTCCGGATTGTCCTTCCACACCCCTTGGACTTTCTTGAGAATCGACCCAAATCCAGGACGCCCGTCCCGGTCGACCGGGGGGAAATAAGTTCCGCCGGTCAACGGCTTCAGATCCGGAGTCAGAATCATGTTCAAAGGCCACCCTCCATTCTGGCCGGTCATGGCCTGAAACGCCGTCATATACACCTGATCGACGTCGGGACGCTCCTCGCGATCCAACTTGATCGAAACGTAGTGTTCGTTGAGATACTTCGCGATTTCATCACTTTGGAAAGACTCCCGCTCCATCACATGACACCAATGGCAGGTCGAGTAGCCGACACTCAGGAGGATCAACTTCTTCTCATCGCGGGCCTTCTTGAAGGCCTCTTCACCCCACGGATACCAATCGACCGGATTGTAGGCATGCTGTTGCAGATAGGGCGACTTCTCCTTCAAGAGTCGATTGGGCTTTCCCTTTCCATCCACCGGCTCGGCGGCCCACCCGAAACCGGTGATCGCGACACTGATTGTCAAAATTCCTCTTCTGAACAGCATCCCCAACCCTACCCGTCCCTTCGGAAAACAAAACCCCGAATTCCGGTCGCTTTTCATTAAGGATGGGATGCAGACGGGCCCCGCCCCCGGATTTCCGTCCAACTCCTTTGGAAAACCTGATTTCTGCCCTAAAATGCACCATCAGACTTGCCCCCCGCCCCTCTTCCTCCTTAACTCACCGCTCTTTGGACGGGCTTCCCTGCCCGGCCTTCAGACTTTTCTGCCATGATCGAAAACATCCGTAAATACACAGGCCTCATGATCGTCGTGCTGGTCCTACTCTTCATTGGACTCGTCTTCCTCGGAGACAATGTCGGCAACACCTTCTCCGGAAAACCCGTGATGGAAGTCGACGGACGGGGCGTCTCGCAAAAGGAATTCCAGCGCAATGCCGTGGACGTCCAGCGAATTGCCCGGGAACTCCCCATGAACGGACCTCTCCCACGCGAAACCCGGATTCTGGCCAGCCACTATCTCGGTGAGGATGTCATCGAAAGCCCCTATCTCACTTCCCAGTCCATCATCCAGCAGATGGGACTTTTCCTGGACCCGACTCCTACCCGTCTTCTTGCCAACCGGATTGCCGTTCAGAAGGCAGGCATCGAATACGGTGTTACTCCCAGTGATGAGCAGGTCGAGAGCTTCGTCGAGAATGTCATCTTTGCCGACAGCGAAGGTAATTTCGACCAGGACGCCAGCCGCGAATTTTTCGAAGAAAAAGCCGGCAAGCTGGGAATTGGAACCCGGGGGTTCAATGAATACATCCGCGATCTCCTCACCGCCCAGAATCTTTTCAAACTCATCGGAGGAGGTCTCGCCCCCGAGATGGAAACCGTGCGGGCTCTTTACGACTCATCGCAACAGAAGATCAGCGCCAAGCAGGTCAGCCTGAGCTCCGCCAAATTTGAAGCCGAAGTGGCTCCCACCGAAGACGAGATCAAAGCCTACTACGAAGAGAACAAGGAGAGTTACAATTCCGACGAACAGCGGAAAATTTCCTACATCTTTGTCGAACCCGACTGGGCAGCCAAACTCAAGGAAGTCGAGGACAAGAAAGCCGCAGACGCCAAGAAGAAGGCCGAAGAAGAAGCCAAGCTGAAAGCCCAGGCCGAAGAAGCGAAAAAGGCCGCCGAGAAGGCCAATGCCGAGAAAGAAGGCAAGCCTGATGGAACGACCGAAGAAGAAGCACCCGAGACCGGCACCCCGGAATCCACCGAATCAAAGCCGGAAACCGACACCTCGACCAGTGAGACCGAAAACACAGACGCTCCCGCACCCGAGACTTCGCCCACCGAGGAGCCAGGGACCACCGAAGAAGGCTCGCAAGGTCAAACCGGCGAGCCCGGCGAGCCAGCTCCCGCTGAAGAACCCGTCGCCGAAAACAGCGGAACTGCCGAAGCAGATCCCGCAAAGCCAGGAGACGCCCCGACTCCCGGGGAAACTCCAAAGCCCGCCGAAGAACCGGCTGCCCCTGCTGAAAACAACAAAGAAGAAGTGCCTGAAGCTGGCAAACCCACCAACACCCTTTCCGTCGAAGGCGAAGAGGGCACCAAGCCCACCGAAACTGAAAAAACTGCCGAGCCCGGGAAACCCGCCGAGCCGGTCAAGCCCACTCCCACCATTGCCCAGACTCCGAAGGACAAACTGAGTCCCACCGAAAGGACCGAGGCCGTGACCGCCATGAACCCGGAACTGACCGAGTTCGACGATGCCATCATCGAGTCGATGGGAGCCGATTTTGACAAGGTTGCCGCGGAAAAAGGCTACAAGATCATTCAGTCCGAGCCGTTCACCAAGGCCAAGGCCCCTGAGCCCTTCAATACCCGGGTCACCAACGACGCGGTGGGCACCCTTGCTGATGCCACCTTCAAATTGCCCGCCGACGGAAGCACCGATGAAAAAATCACCGCTCCTTATCAGACGGCAGACGGTTGGTATATCATCCGCCTCGAAGAGGTTATCGCCTCTCAGCCACTGAGCTACGAGGAGGCCAAAAGCGAAGCCACCGCGGATCTCAAGAAGAAGCTGGCTCGCGAGCTCCTCGCCAAGAAGGCCGCCGAGCTTCACGAAACACTCGAAGCGGCCGTGAAGGAAGGAAAGTCCTTCGCCGATGTGGCCAAGGAAAACGATTATCCGGCGGTCGATCTGCCCGATGTCTCGATGCGCACCAACGCCACCACCTTCGGAGCCGCCCAGTTCACCACTCCCGGAGAGGTTGCCCCGCTGAAGCTCGATCCTACTGAAGAAACACCCGATCGCGCCCTCATCGTCCTCGTTGAAAAACGCGAAGTACTCAAGGATGCCGCCTACAGCACAGGACTCGAGAACTCCTTCAACAGAGAGTCCGACCGCACTCGATACATCGCCTTCCAAAACTGGCTTTACGACCAATACATTGCCAACAATGTCCAGGTCGCCGAGGCCGAATAAGGCAATTCATCCATGAGCGTCGATTCCTCCGCCCGCGACCAGGCTTTCGAGCGGGGGAACACCCATCTCGCCTTGGGTGAGCTCGAGCAAGCCGAAGCCGCTTATCGCGAATCGGTGGAGCTGGACGATGACTTCTTCGATGGTTGGCAGGCGCTCGCCATGAGCCTCCTCAAGCTGAAGAAAATCAAAGAGGCCATCGGTTGTGGAATCAAAGCCACCATCCTTGAACCCAACGACCTCCTCTCCTGGACCGGCCTCTCCCAGATGTATGTCCAGGACGGCCAGATCGCGGAAGCGGAAGCAGCCAAAGCCAACGCCCGCATTCTCTCAATGGGAGGGAAAGTGACCAATCTGGGAAAGTCCCAGTCCTGAAAAATCAGAGTCTCGAAACTGGAGAAACCCGAAACAAACAGAGAAATTCGAAAACCAGAAGTGATGACTGACTCGCGGTATGACTTGGAAGAGCGAACCTTCCAATTTGCAAAGTCAGTCCGAAGCTTCATCAAATCACTCCCGGTAAGCCTGACAAACAGAGAGGACTGCAAACAGCTTACGCGATGCTCCGCCTCTGTGGGAGCCAACTACATCGAAGCCAATGAGGCACTCAACAAAAAAGACTTTCTCTACCGGATCAAAATCGCCCGAAAAGAAGCCAAGGAATCAATCTTCTTTCTGCGTCTCGTTGATCGCGGTGACGGTCAGCCACTAAACGCCACTCGGAACAAGCTTCAGGACGATGCCACCCAACTCATGAAAATCCTTGGGGCGATCCTCTCCAAATCAGAGAAGAAGTAACACCTGCTCGATCATCCACTTTCCAGCTTCAAATTTTGCACTTGTTTCGAATTTCGACATCTAGTTTTTAGAATTTCTCTTCATGAAGTCTTTTTACATCACCACCGCCATCGACTACCCCAATGGCAAACCGCACATCGGACACGCCTTCGAGAAAATCCTCGCCGATGTCCTGACGCGCTATCATCGCTTCACCGGTAAAGACACCTACTTCCTTACCGGCGTCGATCAACACGGCCAAAAGATGGTGAAAACAGCGGAAGCAGAAGGCGTCAATGTCGCCACTCTCACCAAGCGTAACACCAAGGGCTTCATCCGCTTGTGGGAAAAACTCGACGTTCGACCCGACGGCTGGGCCGAAACCACCGACGAGCGCCACAAAGCTTGCGTGCAAGCCATTCTCAGCGACCTCGAACAGAAAGGCGCCCTCTATAAAAAGTCCTACGCCGGATTCTACTCTGTCCGTCAGGAACAATTTCTGACCGATCGGGACCGCAACGAGGAAGGTGAATTCGGGGCCGAGTGGGGCGAAGTCATCGAGATCGAAGAAGAGAACTGGTATTTCAAACTCTCGGATCACGCCGAATGGCTCAAGGCGACCGTCGAAAACAACGATCTCAAAATCCTCCCCGATTTTCGTCGCACCGAAGTTCTCAACGCCATCGACCGCGCCGGTGAAACCGACCTCTGCATTTCCCGCCCCAAAGAGCGGATGTCCTGGGGCATCCCCCTGCCCTTCGATCCCGACTTCGTGACCTACGTCTGGTTCGATGCCCTCATCAACTACATCTCCTTTGCAGGATACCAGAAGCCGGATGGCTCCGACCTTCCCCAGTTCGACAAACTCTGGCCTGCCGACCTCCAGATCATCGGAAAGGATATTCTCGTGCCGGCCCACGCCATCTACTGGCCCTGCATGCTCCACGCAATGGGTTTCGAAGCAAGCGACATGCCAACGCTCCTTGTCCACGGCTTCTGGAACGTCAAGGGAGACAAAATGTCGAAGTCTTTGGGCAACATTGTTGATCCCGATGAATTGGCCGACAAATTCGGGGTTGATGCCGTCCGCTACTACCTCTGCCGCGACATCCGGGCAGGAAAAGACAGTGATTTCGATCTCGAACGTCTGGTCATGCTCTTCAATACCGAGTTGGCCAACGATCTCGGTAATCTCCTCAACCGGTCGATCAACATGACCAAGGGCTTCTGCAATTCGACCATCGCGTCAACCGAGACCGATGACGAAGAGGACAAGGCCCTCCGTGATTCCCTGGCCCGATGCACGGCAGCCTATCGCGATGCGATGGATGCCTGCGAAGTGTCCGAAGCCCTCAAGGCCATTAACAGCCACGTCACGCACTGCAACGGATACCTGGAGCGCCACAAACCTTGGGAAATGAAGAAGGCCAAAAGCAAACTTCCACGGGTGGCCGAGGTTCTCAGCCATACTGCGGAATCATGCGCTCACCTCGCCCTGCTCCTCCGTCCCATTCTCCCGGCCGCCGCTGACAAGATCCTGAATCAGCTGAATCAGCCGGAATTCGCCAACCTTTCGCTCGACGATCTCAAGTGGGGACTCCTCGCCGCGGGACACAAGACCGGCAAACCGAAGCCCGTCTTCCCCCGAATCGTGGTGGAATCTCCGGAGTCGTAGAAATCAGGCCTCACGAGACGCCCAAAATTTGATTATTCCTTGACTCCATCGGCATCGCGCCCTATCTCCCGCCCTCCAACGAACCTTTTCCTACCAAGACCATGGCCCTTACCGAAGTAATTCTCCGCGAAAAAATCGACTCCCTCGGCGCCGAAGCCGACGTGGTCAAAGTGAAAGCCGGCTACGCCCGCAACTTCCTCATCCCACAGGGTATGGCATACGAGGCCACCGCCGGAAACCTGCGCCAGATCGAGAACCTCCAGATCGCCCGCAGCAAGCGCGAGGCCGAGGAACTGGCCGATGCCCAGGAGCTCGCTGGCAAAATTTCCCGTCTCAAGCCCAAGTTCACCCTCGAAGTGGGCAATAACGGCAAGGCCTTCGGTTCGGTCACCTCCATCGACATTCACAAGTCCCTCGAAGACAAGGGAATCTCCATTGACCGCCACTCCATCCAGCTCGACAAGCCCATCAAGACCACCGGCAAAAGCGAGGTCGAGGTCAAGCTCCTCGGCGAGGTCACCGCAACCCTTTCCATCACCGTGGAGGCTGCTGAAAAAGCTGAAGAAGAGTAAATCTTCTTCAGCCAACCTATTTCTCAAGAGCCCATCCGTTCGCGGACGGGCTTTTTTGTCGTTTCCTTCTGACCATCCCCTCCCTCAACATACCGCCCGTGATCGGTGTCATTGATTCAGGTGTGGGCGGACTCTCGGTTCTCCGGGAGATTCATGCACTCCTTCCGGAGCGATCACTTCACTACATCGGTGATACAGCCTGGTGCCCCTACGGAAACAAGTCGTTCGAAGAAATCATCGAGCGCTGCTCCCTTCTCGTGGATCACCTCATCTCGCTCGGCTCCGAGTTGATTGTCCTCGCCTGTAACTCGGCCACTATCGCCGCCATCGAATCTCTCCGCACCCGGTATCCCGTTCCCTTCATCGGAATGGAACCAGGAGTCAAACCGGCGGCTCGCTTGACCCAGAGCAACATCATAGGGGTTCTCGCAACTGAGGCTTCGCTGCGCGGCGATCGGTTCCATCACCTTGTCTCCACTCATGCCAGCGATCTCAGGGTCATCACCCGGCCTTGCCCTCGATTCGTCGATTTGGTGGAAGGCGGCAGCCTTGATGGAGACGAGGTCGATTTAGCCATCAGGGATTACGCTCTCCCCATGGTCGAAGCCGGAGCCGATGTCCTCATCCTGGGCTGCTCTCACTACCCCTTTCTGAAACCCGCGCTGTCGCGCATCCTTCCGGAACATGTTCAATTCATCGACACAGGTGGTGCCATTGCCAAAAGGGTGCAAGACTCCAACCCTTCTCCCGACGAACATCCGAAGGTCACCGTCCAGACCACCGGATCGCCCGATCGATTTCAAAAACTCCTTCCTCTCCTTGCCCCGGAACTTGGGGTAGATTGTTCGAAACTCGTTCTCCCATGAAAACCATTCCCCTGATTTCAGCCTTGGTCCTGGTTGCCGCGCTCTCCTTCCTCCTTTGGAATCGCGACAAGAGGGAACCCCTCGAAGACACCCCTCCTGAAACCTCGGCCGAAGCACGCAAGGAAATCCCGCCTCCCGACCGAAATCCAGACGAGCTCTATACCGAGGGGGAGAAAACGAGGGATGGCATCGGCAAGTACTACCATGGACGGGAAATCGCCCATGTCATGGGCCATCAAGCGATCAACTGGCTGGAGCGCAACAATCGCGAAAGCGAGGAAGCCCCTTCGCTGGCCATGGCCATGCTTGATCTGGGTGAAACCGACGTCCTTGCCGATATCGGCGCTGGCTCAGGCTATTACTCCTTTCGTCTGGCCATACAACGCCCCAAAGGAAAAGTCATCGCCGTCGACATCCAGCCTGAGATGGTCGCCTTTCTCGATAAAAAGAAAGAGAAGCTCGGCGTTGAGAATCTGGAAACGCATCTCGGAAAAATCGACGACACCGAACTCCCCCCAGGTTCCATCGACGCCGCGCTTATTGTCGATGCTTACCACGAGTTTTCCCACCCCTATGAGATGATGCTCTCCCTCTATCACGCCCTCCGCCCCGGCGGAAAAATCTACCTCTTGGAATACCGCGCCGAAGATCCCGACGTCCCCATCAAGCGTCTGCACAAGATGTCCGAAGCCCAGGCCCGCAAGGAACTGGAATTCGTGGGCTTCGAGTGGGAAAAGACGCTCGACAACCTGCCCTGGCAACATCTTCTGGTCTTCCGGAAACCATGAAGGCGCCGCCCGATTGGCTCGATCCCGGCAAGCCTTATCTCATCGGCATCTCGGGAGGACGTGATTCTGTCTTCCTTCATCATTGGCTTTCAGACCACGGCTTCCAATTCCTGACCTACTGCCACCTCAACCATGGTCTTCGGGACGAGGAATCCGATGGTGACGAATCTTTTCTCAGAACTCTCCTTGGAGACCGCTTACTAACGGGAAACACTGATGTAGGAACCTTGGCCAAAGAGGAAGGTCTCTCACTCGAAACCGCGGCCCGCAATGCCCGGCATGAGTTTTTTCACGAATGCAGCCGCCGGACCGGCGTTTCAGATATCCTTCTGGCCCACCACGCCGATGATCAGGCCGAGACCATTCTCTTCAACCTTCTTCGCGGCTCGGCCGGAGCCAAAGGAATGAAGACAGTCACCCGCATCGGAGCGCTGAACTTGCTGAGGCCCATGCTCGACCTCAGACGCAAGGAGATTGATCTCTACCTGGATTCACGAAACCTGACCTATCGTGATGATTCCAGCAATCAACTCCCCTTTGCCACTCGCAACCGCTTGCGTCACGAAGCCTTTCCGCTCCTGAAAGATATTCTCGGAAGGGATCCCGTTCCTCCCCTTCTTCGCGCCAATGACTACACCCGGGAACTCGAAGCCATCGCCAACGAGAGCCTGGATGACCTTGAACTCCTGGATCCCCAGGGACGACTGTTCCTGCCAAAAATCCGCAAACTTTCACCTTCGCTTCAAAAGCTGGCCATCTTCCACTTTCTCAAATCGCAACAAATTCCCGAACTCTCGTCGCTTCTCATTGAGAAGGCCATGGAGATCATTCCTTCCGATGCCCCTCCATCCCTTTCTCTCCCCGGCGGACTTCGTCTCCGGAGAAAAGAATCACGCCTCTTCCTCTCTCCATGAAAATTCTCTTCGCTCTTCCCCTTCTCCTGTGCGCCTTTTCCTGCTCCGGAAGCTCTCCCCAAGAAACAGAGGAAGAAAAGGAACCTGTCATTCAAAAGAAAATCGTGGGCCGGATCGCCTCGGTCTCAAGCACCGGCACCTTCGTTCTCATCCAGAAATACGGCCCCGGATCACTCCCTGAAGAAGATATTTACCAATCGCAGGGCGAAGACGGACGTCAGGCCTCGCTCCGTCCCTCGGGCGAAAGGGTCAGGGATTTCTACGCGGCCGACTTGATTCGAGGAGAGGTGGAAATCGGCGACGCCGTCGTTTCCTTCTCTGAGCCTCAAGTTGACGAGGTCGAAGAAACTAATAAAAGCATTCCTGAATCACCGGAAGAGACTGAAGACGATGAGGATCTCCCGTCGCTGGAGGAGTGAACAACGGTCAACAAGGGCAAAATATTAGGAAATTTAATAAATTACACCCTCAATCAAGGTCCAGCAAGGAAGGTGTTTTAAAAAAATAGACTTTTTACCTTGAATAGATTCCCAAATTTAAGGCAGGATCTTCGGGGAAGCTGCTGCATATCGAAAGATATTCACATAAATTGAAAGTCGAAGAACAATGAAATCAAGTACTGTCACCCCCTCCGGTTCTGGCTCTGTTGATACCAACCGCCTGGCCGACTTTGTCCTCATGACTCAAAGGTCGTGCATCCTGAACCTCTCCAGCGAGTTGAACCGAGGGAATCTTTCCTTCCCCCAGTTCTTCCTCCTGACTTACCTCTCAAGCGAAGATTACCTGACCATGTCAGCAATCGCCAAGAAGATGGGACATTCCACCGCCGCGGCCACTGGTCTCGTCGACCGCCTCGAAAAGCTGGGCTTTGTCGAGCGCGTTCACGCTGCCGAAGACCGTCGCAAGATCATGGTCCGCATCACCAACGAAGGATCGCAGATTGTTGATACCATGCGAGGTCACATCGCATCCGAACTCTCCAACATCATGGCTGACATGGAGGACCAGGATGCTACCAGCATCGTCGCTGCCAACGACGCGATCGCCGGCAAGGCCCTCAACTAAGGACTTCAATTTCTCCTGATTGTTGCCAAGGAAACTTGGCGGCAAGGCAACGCTTCCCTTACGCTTTCAGGCGTGACGGAAGCGTCTTTCTTTTTACACCCACTCCTGGTCGATCCGCGGATTCGTCCGGCCTTTGTCGAACGCGTTCCCGGCGTGGTCACGTCGACCGACAAGGAAGAGACTCTCACCCGACTCAAACCACATCACCGCAAAGCTGCCCACGATCTGGGATTTGAAACCACCTATCTCGCGGAACAGGTTCATGGTAACGAACTGGCCATCATCACCTCCGATTCTCCTCATCTCACCTCAGGCGTCGACGGCCTGCTTACCAACCAACCCGGCATTCTCCTGGGAATTCACGTGGCCGACTGCGGAGTAATTTACCTCCTCGACACTGCCTCCGGAGCGATTGCTCTCCTCCACTCAGGCAAGAAAGGCACCGAACTGAATATTCTCGGTAAGGCCGTCAGTGCCATGACGAAAACCTTTGAAACAAAACCCGACAATCTCGTCGTCGTTCTCGGTCCCTGCATCCGACCGCCCCACTACGAGATCGATTTCGCGGCGACAATCCGCGATCAAGCCCTGGCTGCAGGTGTTCCCGAAACCCAGTATCACGACTGCCAACTCTGCACCGCTTCCGACCTCTCACGCTATTATTCCTACCGCCTCGAAAAGGGGAACACCGGACGCCATCTCGCTCTACTCGGGCGCCTTCCATCATGACCACCCACGCTCCTGCCAAGATCAACCTCTCCCTCAAGATTACCCGCAAACGCGACGACGGGTTTCATCAGTTGGAGACTCTCGTCCTTCCCTTGCCGGGACTGAGTGATTCTTTGACGTTTACCTCCGACGATGCCTTCTCTCTTCACTGCGAGACTCCCGGCGTTCCCACCGATGACAGCAATCTGGTTTCCAAAGCGCTGCGACTCTTTGAAGAAGGAAGCGGAGTTTCTTGTCCTTTTCGAATTGATCTCACCAAGTCCATTCCCCACGGAGCCGGCCTCGGAGGAGGAAGTGCCGATGCAGCCCATACCTTCCTTGCTCTCAACGAATTGACCGGTGCCGGAGTTCCCCTGGACACCCTGGCCGAGTGGGCGGGCCAACTCGGATCGGACATTCCTCTCTTCCTCTATCAATCACCTTGCTGGTGCCGGGGCCGGGGCGAGCTGATCGAGCCCACCTCCCTTGACTGGAATCGCGATCTCATTCTCTTCAAGCCGTCCTTCGGAATTCCCACCCCGTGGGCCTATTCCCGATGGAAGGACTCTAACGGGATCCCCGGCATTCCATACGACCCGCAGGTCGTGGATGGAGTAACTCTCTTCAACGATCTTGAACGCCCGGTTTTTGAAAAGCATCGCTTTCTCGCAGAACTCAAACTCTTCCTTCTCGAACAACCCGAGACAATCGCAGCCATGATGTCCGGATCTGGCTCCACCGTCTTTGCAGTTTTGGAACACGGGGCAGACGGCAACTCGCTGATCGAACGCACCCTCGCAGAAATGGATCCCACCCTGTGGCACCACCTTTGCCCGGCCAACCAAAATCGAGAATGAAGCTCGCAATCATTTTTGACTATTCTAACTTCCCACCCGATCCCCTGCCATGAAGACCTTTTTCTTGCTCCTCGCGCTGGCTTGCTCCTGTCTCGCCCACCCCATTGAATTCCACAAGGACCCGTTCCGCCAGCTCGAGGAAGTCTGGCCGACGCCCACAGAAGCCCGCATTGCCTCCGGAGCTCCCGGTCCGAAGTATTGGCAGCAACGCGCCGACTACGACATCAAAGTCGAACTCGATGAGAAAAAGAACAAGCTCACCGGCGCCGCCCGCATCACTTATCACAATAAATCTCCTCACACTCTGAAGTATCTCTGGATGCAGCTCGACCGGAACAAGTACGCACCCGGTTCCATGGGCCATCAGTCGGCCTCCGCCCCCTCCTTTGACTCCGTCACCTTCAATAGTTTCGAAAGCCTTCTTCTCAAGGAGAAATTCGACGGAGGATTTCAGATCGATAGCTTGGTTGATGATCGTGGTGCCGCGCTCAAGAAGCAGATTGTCGACACCGTGATGCGTGTGGACCTCCCCAAGGAATTGAAGCCTGGTCAGCGTTTCACCTTCCGGATCGCCTGGCACTACACCATCACCGATTCCCGCACCACCTGGGGTAGGAGTAACATGGAGAAGTTTGAAGACGGCTCGAAGATCTTCGAGATCGCCCAATGGTTCCCCCGGATGTGCGCCTACACCGATGTCCGCGGCTGGCAGAACAAGGCCTTTCTCGGACGAGGAGAGTTCGCCCTGGAGTTCGGCGACTACCGTGTCGCGATCACCGCCCCCGCAAACCACATTGTCTCAGCCACCGGAGAACTTAAGAATGCCAAGGACTGTCTTGAACCCGAATGGCAGAAACGCCTCAAGGAAGCCGAAACCGCCAAGCAGCCCATCTTCATCATCACCCCCAAGGAAGCTGCCAAAAACGAAAAGACGCGCACCAAGAAGACCAAGACGTGGGTGTTTGAAGCCAAGAACGTCCGGGACTTTGCGTGGGCCTCTTCCAAAAAATTCATCTGGGATGCCGTCCTGCACAAACTGACCACCAATCAGAAACCGGTCTGGGCCATGTCGTTCTATCCAAACGAAGCCGAACCTCTCTGGAGCAAGTATTCTACCCACTCCATCATTCATACCCTCAACGTCTACTCGCGATTGACTTTCGACTACCCGTATCCAGTCGCCATTTCCATCAATGGCCCGGTCTATGGCATGGAGTACCCCATGATTTGCTTCAACGGCCCAAGACCAAACAAAGATGGCACTTATTCCGAGCGGACAAAGAACGGGCTCATTTCGGTCGTGATCCACGAGGTCGGACACAACTGGTTCCCCATGATCGTGAATTCCGACGAACGTCAGTGGACCTGGATGGACGAGGGAATCAACTCCTTCCTCCAAATGCTCGCCGAACAGGAATGGCGCGAGAATTACCCGTCACGAGGGACTCCCAAATCCATCATCGGCTACATGAGCAGTAGCAGTCAGGAGCCCATCATGACCAACTCCGAACACATCAGTCAGTTCGGAGCCAACGCCTATTCGAAGCCATCAGCCGGACTTTCCATCCTCCGCGAAACCATTCTCGGACGGGAACTCTTCGACGCCGCCTTCAAGGAATACAGCACCCGCTGGATGTTCAAGAGCCCCGAACCCTCTGACTTCTTCCGCACCATGGAAGACGCCGCCGGCAAGGACCTCGACTGGTTCTGGCGCAGCTGGTTCTACACCACTGACAATGTCGATCTCGCCGTCACCGGATTCACCCGCCACCTCATCGACGATCAGGACCCACGCGAAGCCGCCAAACGAGCCCGCGAAGCCGACGAGGAAAATCGCGACGACAACATCGTGGCCGAACGGAACAAGGACATTCCCAAGTATGTCGACATCCACAAAGGATTGAAGGACTTCTACGACAAATACGACCAGCACGAGGTCTCCGATGACGACATCGAGAAATACAAGAAGATGATCGAGGACCTCAGTCCGAAACAGCGAAAGCTCTTCAATTCGAACAAGCACTTCACCGTGGTGACTTTCGAAAACAAGGGAGGGGTCATCATGCCTTTGGTGGTGGAGCTTCACTTCGAAGGCGGAGGATCCAAGGAAGTGGTGGTTCCGGCCGAAATCTGGAAGCTCAACACTTCGAAGGTCAACAAGCTCTTTATCACCAACAAGTCCGTGGTGAAAGTGGTCCTCGATCCCGGTAAGGTCACGGCTGACGTCAATACCGGCAACAACGTCTGGCCACCGGAGATTCCCGAGAAGCGATTCAAAATCTCCCCGGATCGCAATCGCTGGTCGGGCGACAACCCGATGAAACGCGACCGCGACAAACGGGAACGTGAAGCCAAGGAAAAGGCCAAGAAAGAAGCGGCCGAAAAAGAAGCAGAAGCCAAAAAGAAAGCCGAAGCTCAGAAGAACAAGGAAGCCGCAGCAAAAGCTGCTGCTGAGAAGAAAAAAGCTGAGGGCGCCAAAAAGGCCGGGCCGTCAGACAAGAAGCCCGACAAGAAGAAGCAAGGTGGAAAGCCTCCGAAAAAGGAAAACGATTAACCGGCTTCACTACCGGAATTGCTTGATGTCCTTATTATAGAGGTAATCGGCCTCAGCCAACCGGGCTTCGAGCTCCTTCTGCTTCAAGCCGTGGGTTTTACAGAGATCCGAGAGTGATTTGGCATGATTCCGTAGCTCGGTATTCACCAATCCCACCAAGAGGTGCGGGTCCATGGTCGCGAAGGTCTTCAAATTCATCCCGCCCGTGGGATAATCGGGAATCGGGTTGACAGCCAGCGCATTTTAAGCCACCTAACCCGCTAGCGGCGTCGGAAACGTCGTAACCCGAACTTTTAAGGGCATCCCATGAAAAAAGACATCCATCCAGATTACCACCCGGTTGTGTTCCAGGACATGACTTCGGGTCATCGCTACTTCACCCGTTCCACCGCCAAGTCTGACAAGACCGAGGAAATCGACGGGGTCGAGCACTTCGTCATCTCCGTTGGCCTCACTGCCGATTCACACCCGTTCTTCACCGGGCAGAAGCAGTTTGTGGACACCGAAGGTCGTATCGACAAGTTCCAGAAGCGCTTTGGTGCCGTTCGCCGCGCCAAGAAGCCCACCCGCGGCTAAACTGGAACCGGAATTCATATTCCCATCCACTTTCAAAAGGCAGTCCTTCACGGGGCTGCCTTTTTCTTTTATCTTCCCTCACATGGACGAAGCCGTCGAAGCCCTCCTCCCCGCGATTGCCGAGCAACTGGACTCGTCCGATACCCCCTACGTCCGGGAAGCCTACGACCGCATCCTCAACGAGCCCGATATCGATGACGAAGAAGCCCGCTCCATGCTCGCCTTCTGTCTCGCCGACGAAGTCGAGGCCATGACTAACGAAGAGCGGCCTTTCGATGTCGATCGCTACCAACTCCTTCTCTCTCTCCTTCCGGCAATGCCAGAAGGGCGCTGAAGTGATCAAGCGGAACTGTCATCGCTTCCGGATTTCAAAAACAGGAGCCGGAGACTGTTCAAGCAAACCAGAACAGTCGATGACTCGTGAACCACCACTGCCAATGTCAGGGGAACCGTTGTCACCAGAGTCGCCACCACCATGACCACCACCGTCCCCAACGAAACGGCCAAATTCTGGTGAATGACTTTTCTGGCCCTCTTACTGAGATCCAGGGCGCTTTCCAGTCGATCTGGATACGATCGTTGACCAAGACCACCTCGGCCTGCTCCAAAGCCGCATCACTCCCACGTCCTCCCATGGTCACTGAAACATGGGCCGCCGCAAGGCTGGGTGCATCGTTGACGCCGTCTCCCACCATCGCCACTTTCCGTCCCTCCTCCATGTAGCGACGAATCAACTCGACCTTCTCGCCCGGATACAGTCCGGCGTGAACCTCCTCAATTCCCAATTCCTTGGCCACCGGCCTGGCAGCGCCAGGGTTATCTCCGGTTAACATGGCCGTGACAATCCCCCGCGCCCTCAGATGATCCATCACCGAACAACTTTCCTTGCGGATCTCATCTTCCAGGAAAAAACAGCCAAGTAGACCATCGCCGGATACCCAAACCTCCGTGCTCTCGAAGGAGCGCTCGCCAAGTTGGCCGACAAGATCATCACGATCAATCAACTCCCGCTTCCCGAGAACATACTCTACTCCTTCGATTTCCGCCTGAATCCCCTTTCCGGTCAACGATTTGAGCTTTTCGACCTTCAACGTGGCGACCTCCTTTTCCCCTCCGTATTTCACGATGGCCCGCGCAATGGGATGATTCGAATCCTTCTCAATGGGTGCCGCCACTTCCAGTAATTCGTCCTCGCGACCGGGAGGAAAACTTTCAACCCTCAACACCTTCATCCGGCCAGCCGTCAAAGTGCCCGTCTTATCAAGAGCGACCAGATCCACTCCGGCAAGCTCCTCGATCGCACTCCCTCCTCGAAACAGGACTCCATGCCGGGCACCCCAGGCAATGCCCGCGAGGATGGCGGACGGGATGGAAAGGACGAGGGTACAGGGGCTCGCAACGACCAGAAAAGTCATGCTCTTGTAGAAGGCTTCTCTCAGCGATAACCCGAAGCCAGACCACCAAAGCAGGAATACCAAGGCTGCCCCGACAAGCACTCCCACGGCATACCTCGAACCAAAGCGATCTGTAAATCGCTGGCTGGGGGCCTTCGATTCCTGAGTAGTCTGAATCATTCTGATGATCTTGGCCAATGAACTCTCTTCCACAGGTCTCAGGACTTTCACTGCGACTACCCCCAAAGATTCAAGGTCCCGCTGGACACCTCGTCACCGGGCTTCTTCATCACGGGAATCGCCTCCGCGGTAAGACTGGACTCGTCGACCTCCGTCTCGCCTTCAACCAATATGGAATCCACCGGAAACATTTCATCCGGTCTCACTTGAAGCAGATCTTCTTTCTCCAGCAAATCGACCGGACGCAGCTCTACCTCCCCACTCTCGAGCATCACCCGGGCTTCCTTCGGAGCGGAACGACTCAAGGCCGAAATCTCCCGATTCATCCGGTGGAGAGCGAAATGTTCCAGCGCTCCGCCCAAGGAAAACAAAAACAAGAGAAGGGCCCCTTCGTGCCAAGCCCCGATAACCGCAGCACCAATCGCAACGGTGATCATCAAGAAATGAATATCCACCCTCCCTTTGCGGATCGCCGCCGAAGCATCGCGCGCAGCATCCCAGCCACCGATCACAATGGAGATGAAAAAGACAAGGCTCACCCAACCATTTCCCGGCGGCAACACCCGTCCCAGAATCAAGCCAGCTATCAAAAAGACGCCGCAAGCAATGGTCTGAATCGCGAGCATTTGCCAATCCTCGCTTCCACTCTCTCCCATACCCTTCTCACCCTTGTTCCCACCCATTAACTGATCCTGTCACGGCTGACGGTATTTGAAGAGCTGAAACTGGGGGCTTATTCCCAAATGCCCACATCGATTTTCACCCCGCGATTGCATCCCGACTCCTTTTCTGGCCATGCTTCTCACACTTCCATGGCAGACGACACCCTCCCATTCCCGACAAAAGACGGCCCCAAACTTCAGGAAAGTGGTAAATCCAAACCAGAAGATCTGGTCACGCCCCCTCACGCTGTTGGTCCGGAAAAAAGTGTCCTGAGTTCCATGATCCAGGATCCCGAGGAATATATCGGCCGGGCCGTCGAGGGGACACTGACCCCCGGTCATTTTTACGTCCCCTCACACGGAAAACTCTTCGAGGTCCTGGTCGAACACTTTGAGAATGGTAAGACGGTCGAGCTGGTGTCCCTGACCCAGCATCTCATGGATCGCGACCTCCTCGACACCATCGGAGGACCGGCCGCCATAACCGAGATTTTCACTTACGCCCCGACCGCCGCCCACTTCGATTCGCACCTTGGGATCGTCAAAGATAAACACATTCTCAGGAACATCATCAGGTCGTGCACTGAATCGATCGCCACCGCTTACGACGACCCCGAGGATGTTCAGGAGTTACTCGACAGCGTGGAGCAAAAAGTTCTCGAGATCCGGGAATCCGCGGAAACGGCCGAAGAAATGAATGTCAAAACGGCAGTCGTCGAGGTCATGAAATACCTTGAGGAATTCCTGGCCGGGGATCGCGGCATCAGCGGGATGACCATGGGCTACCCCGAGCTCGACAAGATGTGCAACGGTTTGAAAGCGCCTGACATGTTCGTCATCGCAGCCCGCCCTTCGATGGGTAAGACCTCTTTCATGATGAACATCATCGAGCATATTGCCGTTACCTCCGGCAAGCCGGCCATGGTCTTTTCCTGTGAGATGTCCACCGTGCAGATTGTCCAACGCCTGGTGTTCTCGCGTGCCCGCTTCGAATTCGCCAAGCTCACCAAAGGGTACCAGCCCAACAAGGGAGATCTCGAACGGATCAAACAAGCCTCGGCCGAAATCTCATCGGCCAAGCTCTTCATCGACGATACTGCGGGCATTTCCATCAATGACCTGCGGGCCAAGGCCCGACGCAAACATCGGGACGAAGGAATCAGCGTGATCGCCATCGACTACCTGCAGTTGATGAAATCCACTTCGCGACAAGCCACCAACTCCCGCGAACGGGAAATTGCCGAAATCTCCGGCGGCTTGAAGGCCTTGGCCAAGGAACTGAACGTTCCCGTGATTGTCCTCGCCCAGCTCAACCGTGGGCCCGAAGGTCGCACCGGCTCCTCCTTGGGCGTTCCCCGTATGTCAGACCTCCGGGAATCGGGATCGATCGAGCAAGACGCCGACATGGTCGGCCTGCTCTACCGCAAGGTCTACTACGTCGACAATCAGGAAGAACGGGACGAAGACGACGGGCAGGCCGAACTGGTCCTCGCCAAGAACCGGAACGGCCCCACAGGGGCAGTTCCTCTGACCTTTATCCCTGACCTCATGCGTTTCGAAACCCGTGCCTTTGACCCGGAACCATCCTGATCACGCCATGCCCTTCAAACATTCCGTCTGTCGTTGGTGTTTCGATTCCACTCCGCTTGCCGAGCTGGCCCAATGGTGTGTCGACCTTGGGATCGATGGGATCGACCTTCTTCATCCCGACGAAGTCGATGAAATCAAACCATTCGGCCTCACCTGCCCGGTCACTGCTGCCCCTGAACATTCCAGCGGAATTGGCTGCATCGAAAACGCCTTCAACAAACCCTCCAATCACGAGACCTTGTTGGAGATCTATTCCGAACTCATTCCGCAGGCTGCCGCGGCCGGTATCCCCAACGTCATCACCTTTTCTGGAAATCGTGAAGGCCTCGACGATGAAGAAGGAGTCGCCAATTGCGCAGCCGGGCTGGCCCCGCTGTTGGCGCTGGCCGAGAAACATGATGTCACCCTCATCATGGAGTTGCTGAACTCCAAGGTCGATCATCCCGACTATCAGTGTGACCACACCGACTGGGGCATCGCTCTTTGCGACAAACTGGGCTCCCACCAGTTCAAGCTACTCTACGACATCTACCACATGCAGGTCATGGAAGGAGACGTCATGGCTACGATCAAAAGAGCAGCTCCTTACCTTGGCCACTACCACAGTGCCGGCTGCCCGGGACGTCACGAGCTCAACGAGTCACAGGAGCTCTACTACCCGGCCATCGTTGAAACGATCCGGGACACCGGATTCTCCGGCTTTCTGGCCCAGGAATTCATTCCGACCTGGAACGATCCCAAGGCCGCTCTCGCCGATGCCATCAAGCGCTGTCCCTCGGACTAGATCAAAAAAATACCCGACGACCATCAACCGCCGGGTATTCGAAATCGAGAAGAGGCCTACTCGTTATCGGCAAGGTAACGCTCGGCTTCAATGGCGGCCGCACAACCTTGCCCGGAAGCCGTGATGGCCTGCCGGTAAACGTGATCCGCGACATCGCCGGCCGCAAAGATCCCCGGAGTTTTGGTTCCCGTGCCACGCGGATTCTGGATGACGTATCCGTTTTCATCCACATCAACAAGATCACCGACAAACTGGGCATTCGGCACGTGACCAATGGCCACAAACACGCATTTCACTTCCAGCTCGGACTTGTCGCCCGTCTTCAGGTTTTCAAGATTCACCGCACGGATCTCTCCCGAATCATCGGTGAGATATTCGGTGATTCCGCTGTCCCAGATCGGCTCAACCTTTTCGTTGGCGAGAACACGGTCGGCCATAATCTTGGAGGCGCGCAATTCGTCACGACGATGAATGAGATACACCTTGGAGGCAAAGCGGGTCAGGAAATTGGCTTCTTCACAGGCCGAATCTCCTCCGCCCACGACTGCAACCGGCACATCACGATAGAAGGCTCCATCGCAAGTGGCGCAAGAAGTGACACCATGGCCGATCAAGCTCATTTCGTTCTCCAACCCGAGATACCGGGGCGCCGCACCGGTTGCAATGATGACCGTTTTTGTGGCGATCTCCTCGCCGGCGTCGGTGGTCAGGGTAAAGGTGTCGTCGTCGTTCTTGGCGATGGAGTCCACCTTCTTGTATTGCACCCGAGCCCCGAACTTTTCGGCCTGCTGTTGCATCCGCCCCATCAGCTCGGGGCCCATCACTCCATCGGGAAAGCCCGGGAAATTCTCCACCTCGGTGGTAGTGGTGAGCTGCCCTCCCAGCTGGGTACCGGAAAGGACCAAAGGAGAAAGGTTTGCCCGGCCGGTATAGATGGCCGCCGTCCAACCAGCGCAGCCGGTTCCAATAATAACAACTTGTTCCATGATTCTTTGAGTTGATGGGGATCATTTCATTCCCCATAAATTTTCCTTATGCCGGAGCCCCCACGATTTCGGGTGGCATGGGATCGTCATCCTCGGCCTCGCCTTCCTTTTTGGCCCCCTCGGCATTCTCCTCCTTCTTGGCATCATCGGGCACCTCGGGGGGCTCGGGAGGCTTGGGAGGATCCTTCATCTCGCCATGCTCGATGATGTCCTTGATGTGCTGGGCGTCGAGGGTCTCGTATTCCAGAAGAGCCAGTGAAATCTTGTCGAGGGTTTCCCGATTCTCCTCAAGCAGCTTTTCCGCCAGCTTGTAGGCATCATCGATCAAAGTCTTGATCTCCTCGTCGATCTTCTGGGCGGTGTCCTCGGAGTAATTCTTGTTCCCGGCAATGTCGCGCCCCAGGAAGTTTCCTCCTGCGCCGGCATCCCCGTATTCCACCATCCCGAGATCCTCGCTCATGCCCCATTCACAAACCATCTTGCGAGCAAGGTTGGTCGCCATGCGGATATCTCCCATGGCTCCGTTGGTGACATCACCAAAGATCATCTCCTCGGCCACTCGACCTCCCATCAGGACCACGAGCTGATCGAGCAACTCAAGGCGGCGGTAGTTGAACTTGTCTTCCGAAGGCAGGAACATCGTCGACCCCAACGAAGGTCCGCGAGGAATAATGGTCACCTTGTGCAAGGGATCGGTGTGATCAAGAATCTCATTCAAAATGGCATGACCGGCCTCGTGATAGGCCGTGTTTTTCTTTTCCTTGTCGGAAAGAGCCATGCTGCGACGTTCACGTCCCCAACGAACTTTGTCGCGGGCCTCCTCAAGCTCCTCGATAGTCACTTCCTTGATCCCTTTCCGGGCAGCCAGCAAAGCCGATTCATTGATCAGGTTGGCCAGCTCGGCCCCTGAGAATCCGGGTGTTCCCCGGGCAATGATGCCCAAGTTTGTATCTTCGGCCAGTTTGATCTTCTTGGAGTGCACCTTGAGGATCTGCTCGCGCCCTTTCACGTCGGGCAGAGCGACCGTGACCTGTCGGTCGAAGCGGCCGGGACGAAGAAGAGCCGGATCAAGCACGTCCGGACGGTTGGTGGCCGCGATGATAATCACCCCTTCCTGGGTATCGAAGCCATCCATCTCAACGAGGAGAGCGTTCAAGGTCTGCTCTCGTTCGTCGTGTCCGCCCCCCATGCCTTGGCCACGATGGCGGCCCACGGCATCAATCTCGTCGATGAAGACCAGACAAGGCGCATGCTTTTTGCCCTGCTCGAACATATCGCGAACGCGACTCGCTCCGACTCCAACGAACATTTCCACGAAATCCGATCCGCTGATTGAGAAGAAAGGAACATCAGCCTCGCCGGCAATCGCACGAGCCAACAGAGTCTTACCGGTTCCCGGAGGACCCACCATGAGCACTCCTTTCGGAATGGTGCCTCCCAAGGCCTGAAATTTACGGGGATCACGAAGGAAATCGACGATCTCGAACAATTCTTCCTTGGCCTCCTGAATTCCGGCCACGTCCTTGAAAGTGACCTTGCCTTGATCCATCGTCAGCAACTTGGCCTTCGACTTTCCAAAGCTCATTGCTCCTCGACCCGCCGACTTCATCTGGTGACGGAAGAGGAAGAAGATCAGCACAATCAGGAGTAGCACCGGCAGGAAACTCAGGAGAACACGGCCAAAGGTGTCGCTTTCCCTCCGGGTTGCGATGTTGTTGTTCACCAAGGCCGAGAGGTCATCGCGGCTGATGAGGCTGTCCAGCTGGACCACGAAGGGCACCATCTGATCGTCCTCCTTGCTTTCCTTGAGCTTCTTCAACTCGTCTGAAGAAAGGGCCACCGGTTTGCCTGCGGTGGCATAAATCACGGCCTTGTCTGAACCGTCCACCCGATAGATCTGGAACTGCTGGTCCTTTTCAAGAACCAGTTCGTTGCCCGAGAGCAGATTTTTAAGTCGCTCAAAGGAAAGCTCTTCAGCTTCCCCGGTATTCTCCGGAGACTCCTCAACCCAGCGAAGTCGTTCTCCAAAAGTCTGGCTCAAATCCTCGCTGTTGATATCGACTTGCACCGTCGACTTCACCGGTTTCTGATCACTCCAAGAATCGACGAGCTGTTTCTCCTTCGAGTAAAATCCCCGAACCTCGGCGCGGGTCTCCCCGGCAAAGGTCACCAATTCGAGACGACCACCCTTGTAGTCCTCGCCCACCGTCTGGAGAACGCGGCCTTCCATATAAGCCTCACGGAACTCAGGGAACTTGAGGATTTGCGGTTCGCCCGGCCCGGCAGTCTTGTAGGCCAGGTAAATGATCCCGAAAGCGATCGCAAAAAGGAAAATCACCTTCCAATTGACGCCTCCCTCGGGCGGTCCCTGGGGAGTCTTTTTGGATTGCGGGGACTCTGGTGGTTGTTTTTCGGACATAATGAAGATCAGCAGTTGAAAGAGACCTTCTCGTGCCGACGCCGGACGCTAGCGCAAGAAAGCGGAATGAAAATGCCTTTTTTTGGGAATCCAGAACCTCCGGATTCCAGAGAAGATACACAAAAAAACCCGCGTTACCAAGGTAACGCAGGTCTGAAAACTGTCGATGAGGCTTACTCTTCCTCTTCAGAAGCAGCCCCGGTGTTTTCAGCGGGAGCGGCATCCTTGACCTCTTTGGCCACTTTCTTGGCCGCAGCCTTTTTCGCCGCTTTCTTGGCAGCCTTTTTGGCTGCTTTCTTGGCGGTTTTCTTGGCAGCAGCCTTTTTAGCCGGCTTTTCCTCCTTCGGAGCAGCCTTTTTCAGGGCCGCATTGGCCTTGGCCTGTCCATTTTTCCGCTTGAGATAAAGTTTCCGGCGGCGGCGCTTCAGTCGTGTTTTAAGATTCTGGCCCATAAAGATTGAGTTCGGGAGGGGAAGTAGGCCCACCTTGCCCGATGATCAAGCGAAAAGGCACGCCTTGTCTTGATCTTCCCCTTCCCTTGCCCTTCTCTCCCGCCATGCCCGGCCTGATCATCAAACCCCGTTCCCGGATTTTCCACGGTCACGAGTGGGTCTACGCCAGTGAAATCCAGAAAACCTTTGGAAATCCCGATCCGGGCGACGTCATCACCCTCAAGGACTTCAAGGACCGACCTCTCGGATCGGCCATTTACAATCCGAAATCCCAAATCGTGGCGCGGCGTTTCTCCCGGCGGGCCCAAAAGCTCGATCAGGAATTCTTCACCCGCAGAATCGGTCAGGCCATCCAATACCGCGAGTCCCTCGACCTCGACACCTCCCTCAGCCGCCTGGTCTGGAGTGAATCCGACGGGCTCCCCGGCATCATTGTCGATCGATACGGCGACCATCTCGTTCTCCAAACCACCACGCTGGCGATGGATCAGCGGAAGGCCCTGATTACCTCAGCCCTCGTCGAACTCTGCGAACCGGCCTCCATCACTCTCCGCAACGACTCGCCAATGAGAAAAGCCGAAGGGCTCGAGAGTGAAATCACCATGCTTCATGGCGAACACCCCTCACCGTTCACGGTGGAGCATCAAGGGTCGGTCTTCGAAATCGATCCCGCCAACGGACAAAAAACCGGCCTCTTCCTCGACATCATGGAAGCCTACCCCGACGTGGCCCGCTTGGCCACGGGCAAGAAAGTGCTCGATGTCTTCTGCAATCAGGGCGGATTCAGCCTCGCCTGTGCCCGCGCGGGAGCCTCGTCGGTCCTTGCGGTGGACATCTCGGAAGACGCCACCGCAGCCACCCGGCGCAATGCCGAGCTTACCGGAGTTGAGATCACGACTGAAACAGCCAACGCCTTCGATTTCCTTCGAAAACACGAAGAAACTTACGACCTCATCATTCTCGACCCTCCATCCTTCACCAGAAACAAGAAGACCGTCAAAGATGCCATGCGGGGCTACAAGGAAATCCATCTTCGCGCGCTCAAGATGCTGAATCACGACGGAATTCTCGCGACCTTCTGTTGTTCTCATCACGCGACCCGGGAATTGTTCCTCAAGAGCCTTCAGGATGCAGCCGTCGACGGGAAACGAACCCTCCGCCTTCTCCAGAGCCATTCGCAACGCCTCGATCACCCCATTATTGCCACTCTTCCGGAAACGGAGTATCTTAAGGGATTCACCTGCCAACTTGCCCCTAACCGCTGATGAAGAACCGCCTCGTCCTGATCCTCCTTGCCGTCGCTCTCCTCGGAGGCGGCTACCTGTTCTATCGAAGCCAGGATGCGCAGGTTATCGGCCGCCAGGTCGACCAACTTCTCGAAAACGTCGAGCACAAGAAAATCTCGCTCCGCAAAGAGTCGGACGTGCGTGCTTCCCTTTCCGAAGTTCTGGCCAAGGAAGTGACACTCTTCGGGGCCTCCCCGGTTCCAAGCGGCGACTTTTCGGAAGAGGAAGTCACCGACAAAGTGCTCCAATTCCATGCCTGGACTTCGCTTTGCGAAATCAACGAAAGCGACCGCAATATTGAAATCAAGGGCGAGGAAGCCCAGGTCACGATTGTCGCCGACGTCCATGTGGCGGTCGGCAAAAACATCCAGCGCAAGGAACGTTGGACCATGATGTTCAAGCTGGCCAAATCCGACACCTGGCGGATCAACGGAATCAAGGGGATCCCGTCTGCTAATGCCACTTCAGCCCAGGACGCGCGGGAAGCCGCCGACTTTCTTGAGTAGTTTTTCTCAATATTTTAATCGCTCAAGACTGACCTCCACTCGCCCTTCAGCGTCGCCGGAATATTCGATCGTTTGGCCCCGATATCCGTCAGCTTTGATCGTCACTGTGAGGGTCTTTCTGGCGTATCCTACCCCCTCCCACAACCTCGTCCCCTCGCGATCAGGGCGACTCGTGAAGGAGGAACCAACAACCCAATCAGGAAGGTCCAATTCATGAATGTTTCCGTTGGAGGTTCCAAACGAAGGATCCTCAATCAGCAGACCGCTCTCCGCATCAAGCACACGCACCTCCAGGTTGTAGGGGAAGACTTCTTCAAACGCCCTTTTCTGCTGGAGGCCTTCGACTGATGAAATCAACGAAAAGAGCACACCCAGAGTGACCGTGACTGGAATGACATATCGAGGAGCTTTACCACTGTATTTCTCGGCAAACCAATCGTCGCTCTTGGCATGCCAGAGCACCATGAATGAATAGAGGAGGATGATCAGGACCACGACACCTTCAAAGGCAAAGCGTGGCCCGGAACCTTCTCCCCGGAACCAATAGACGCCCTCGCATAGAAGCCCGATAGCCAGAACGACAACAACTCCAACCAAAGCCAGCGCCAGCAGCCCTCCAAAAAGACTTCGTTGAAGTCCGGAGCCCCGGAGAAGTCCCAGCCCGATGAAAATCAGGAGAAAACCAAATTCGAAGTAGGCCTCTCCGAATAGCCAAGCGGCAATCATCGTGATCAAAGACGAAACCCCAAGCGCCAGAACCAAGGATCCTACCAGACAGATGTGGACGTCCGAACGAATGAATTTAGACACCCTACGAATCTAGGGCGTGTGGACAAAATAGCTATCGACACCAATCTGCTAATGCTGAGAGGTATACGAATGCCATGAAGGTTGCGGCCAATCGATCATAGCGGGTCTTGATTCTTCGGAAGCGCCACAACCTTTGGAAAAGACATTCCATGACGTAGCGATCTTTACCGATACTTTTCAAGTATGGGACTTCCCGTTTGCGGTTCTTCTTGCCTGGGATGTTCGCTCCTCCACCTCGAGCAAAAATATCATCTCTTAGATCATCGCTATCGTATTCTTTGTCTGCCAGGACCACTTGACCGGTGACATCTTCAAGGATTCGGACTGCTGCTGTCACGTCCGCCCGGTTTCCCTCCATCAAATCAAAATTAAGCGCCTTCCCACGACCATTGGTCACCGCTGAAAGTTTCGAGTTTCATCCTCCCTTGGTCTTGCCAAACCCTTGTTTTTCGGGAGACGAGG
>JBMHCW010000021.1:0-38710 GCA_049889715.1 Akkermansiaceae bacterium
CCCCAGAGCAGACTCTGGTGGGAATCATTCTTCAATGTGTCGAGCGCGAGGAAGACTCGTTGGGAGAGTGGCTGGAGGTGCTCGATGCCAGTGCCATCGAGTCACCGGATGTCCTCAAGCCGCTGCTCAAGTCCAAGGCCCCCCGGGTTCGTCAGGCTGGTTACGCCGGACTGATTCGTGCGGGCCACTTAAAGACCATTTCGAATGACCCCGATGCTTTCTTGGCGATCTCCCGATTGGCGAAACCTGAGTGGTCGCGGCTGTTTCTGAATCCGGCCAAGGATGTCTTGTCTGAATCGTCTGACGGTTCGTTGAAAAGGGTAGCCTTGTTTGCCTTGGGAAGAGTGCCGGGTAATGACGGCGAGTTGTTTCAGTTGATCTCATCGTCGCTGTCGGATCCGCAGCTGGCCGCTGCCAGTGCGGAAGCCCTGTTGGCGCGGAAGGAACCCACCTGGCCTGAGGCGGGATGTCGTGAAGTCCTCAGTAAGCATCTGCCGAAACTCGCAGCGATTCCGGTGGAGCAACGTGGCGAGGATCGTTTTGTGCAGTGCTCAAGTTTGCTCGCTCGAATTGCCCGGAAACTAAATGACACTGCAGCGCTGAAAGAAGTCGTGGCCCTGGAGCCGGATGTCGTTGAGATCGGGACGATTTCGGATCATTTGAAATTCGATCGTGAGTCACTTCACGTGCATCCGGGTCGTCCGGTCGAGCTGCGTTTTCTGAATCACGATTCCATGATGCACAACCTGGTGATCTGCGCTCCGGGGTTCTTGAAGAAGGTGGGACTGGCCGTGGACGCCTTGGTTGCCGACCCTGAATCGGAAAAGCGTGATTGGATTCCGGAAATACCCGAAGTCCTGCATGCCACCCCGATGGCAAGAGGATTTCAAACGGTGTCGGTACGATTCATGGCGCCAGAGAAGCCCGGCACCTATCCTTTCCTCTGCACCGTGCCCGGTCACTGGCGGGTGATGAAGGGAGAACTTGTGGTGAGCGACAAGGTGGCAAAAAAGAAGGTCCTCATTCTGACCGGTGAGCCTGAGTATGGCACCCGTGACACCCTTCCTGCGCTGGCGAAGACTCTTGAGGAGTCTCATGGGTTGGAAATGACTCACCTTCAGGTGCAGCAGAAGAATGGGCAGCATTCTTTTCCCGATCTCAACAAGCATCTACCGGAGGCTGACTTGATGATTCTCTCCATTCGTTTTCTCAATCTTGTTCGTTCCGATTACGAAGCGATCAATTCTCATTTGGCCAACAAGCCGTTCATCGCGGTGCGAACAAGCAACCACGGGTTCCTGTTTACGGAGGCATCCGGATTGGCGGATGAAAACAAGGCGATGCCGGTACGCCATTTCGGAACGCCTTACCGTGGTCACACCGGACATCAAAGCAGTCAGATGAATTACGTCATGGCCGCCAATCATCCCGTGATGCGGGGAATCGCACCGCGCTTCTGGACGCCCGACTTCCTCTATGCTGTCAATCCCTTGGGAGTTGACTGCACGCCCCTGATGATCGGTCAGGCTTTGAACGGAAAAGAACGGGCCACCTTCAAAGAGGTCTCACCGGGAAACCACATGCATGTCATCTCCGATGGAGATCGGGGCCGGGTGACTGGTTCTCCTCATCCGGTGGTTTACACCATCGACCACAAGGAAGGTCGGAGGGCGTTGTATTCCACCATTGGAGCGCGAGGAAGCTTCAAGGACACCAACGTTCAGCGACTCTTCGCGAACGCGATTCTCTGGTGCCTGGAACGGCCGGTTCCTGAGATTCTGGGGGAAAGATGAGCTGATCGGAGCACTAGTTTGTGATGCGAAAGAAGAGAGGCGTAGCAGGGGGGTCGGAGTCCTCGTGTTGGATGGCTCCGTTCTCATCGGCAATGAGGGTAGCGATGGTGGCCCATGATTTTAGGTCGGTGCTGCGTTGGACGTGATAGGTCCGTCCAGCGACTCCGGTGAAGTGGGTGATGGGGTCACCCGAGGAGATATGGACAGAAGCTGGAGGAAAGGAGAAAGAGGAGAGAAATCCTGACTAAAAGCCATCTCATAAATAGGCTGGTACTATTCACAAGGTTACTCACAGTGGGTGGATGGACCTCACTGATGAACAATGGAATGCCGTCTCAAAACACCTTCCCGATGACCCTGTTCGAGAAGATCGGAGGGGACGGCCTTGGAGTGATCGTCGAGCCGGCATATACCGGACGCTCGGAGTCAGGGGAATACGAAGCATTCGCAGGTCATCAAGGCAATTCACCTACTGAACATACGCAAAACGAATCCGGACAAGATCCCGGGGCTGGAGATTCCCCAGATCGAGATTGAAGAGATTCTCCCGGTCCATCTCTGCCAGGGCCGCCCGACGCCCCTCAGCCACCTTCTGTTCGTAGAACTTCCGCGCTTCTTCACGGGGCTTCACTTTCGCTTCAATAACCCGATCCCCGACATGCATTTCACAACGGTATACGGCCGCATCAGCGGGAAGAGGAAAGGTATACGTGCAGTTCAGAGGATCGTCATGATCCTGCAGAAACACCTGATCGAGTTCGACCGAGACCAGGTCACCGGTGACATCGGCAGCAACCTCGATTGCTTTGAGCGGAAGAGGCACACGAGCGCCTTCGAGACGGGCGATGAGGCCCATGGTGGTTTGGGGGAGCGGAGCGGTGGTAAGGGTCATTGTTCTTGTTTTTCACGATTTGGTATTGGATGAGATCCCGAGAATCCGTTGGATTGCCTCGAGCTGATCTGTCGTTAGGGAACGACCTTCAGGAACAAGAAGACCGAAACCATCAGGCAGACCAAGGATGGTACAGATGCCGCCAGGTCCGGGCACCGCAGGCGCCGCAGGAGGTTGATGAAGTTCATCGACTCCATCGCGAAAAATCACGATGAGTTCCTCCTCACTTCGCCCATAAAGTAAATCCCGGATGCGAGCCAAGGGAAGTCCATGGGCTTGTAGAAGCCTGATCGCAGCGATCTGCAAAAAATGCTTCGTCCCATAGCCTCCCCCTTCCATCGGGCCGTCCAGCAAAGCCTGGGAACGATAGTAACGCAAATTGCGCACCGTCACATCCCGGGCTGCCTGACCGCTCATTGGAAAGACTTCATTCTTCGCAGCCCACCGGTTGATGGCTCCCGCCAGCTCCCCGACATTGCCGGCGAACGAAACGGGATCCCCTTCAGGCTTTGGAGATTGAACACCCATTGATGGACCTTGAATACAGTGTAACAGTGTTACTGTTAACATCTGAATTCGAGATTTTTTGAAGATTGTGGTCTTTCAACCGCGCACAAGCTACCTGGATCCCTCCCTCCCGCGGGAATCTCCCCCGTTCTTCCTGATTGCAAGCGACCCGAAATCACGGTTTAACACCTCACGTTCATGGTGCGCATCTTTCTTATCGTTTCCGCTCTGACCTCTTTCCTTTCAGCGCAGGAAGTAGCCTTCAACCGCGACATCCGGCCCATCCTGTCGAACAAGTGTTTTTTCTGCCACGGACCCGATGAAAAAACACGGGAAGCCGATCTCCGCCTCGACACCCGCGAAGGAGCGACTGCCGATATCGATGGATTTTTTGCCATCGTTCCCGGCAAGCCAGACGACAGCGAACTCCTCATCCGCATTGCGCACGATCAGGAGGACGACATCATGCCGCCGCCCAAATCAAAAAAAGGAAAGCTGACCCAAGCCGAAATCGACCTGCTTCGTCGCTGGATTGAACAAGGCGCCCCCTATCAGGATCATTGGTCTTTCGAACCACTCGCCGATACGACCCCTCCGACTTCCTGGCAAGCCAACCCCATCGACTACTACATCAATACCGCCCTCACCCGCCTCAATCTCACCCCGTCGCCTCTTGCAGATCGAGCCACCCTGATTCGGCGGCTCTCACTTGATCTCACCGGCCTTCTTCCCACGCCCGACGAAACTGCGGCATTCATCAACGACAAACAACCCGACGCCTACACCCGCCTTGTTGACCGGCTCCTAGCCAGCCCGCACTACGGAGAACGTTGGGGACGTCATTGGCTCGACCAGGCCCGCTACGCCGACTCGCACGGATACTCCGTCGACGGAGGCCGCGACATGTGGCCTTATCGCGACTGGGTCATCAAAGCCCACAACGACGACCTTCCCTTCGACCAGTTCACCATCGAACAAATCGCCGGCGATCTTCTCCCCAACCGCACCAAGTCACAGCTCATTGCCTCCGCCTTTCATCGCAATACTCTCATCAATCAGGAAGGAGGAACTGATCGGGAGCAGTTTCGAGTCGAATCCGTCATCGACCGCGTCAACACCACCGGCGCCGTCTGGCTCGGCCTCACCGTGAGCTGCGCCCAATGCCACACGCACAAGTTCGATCCCATCACGCATCGCGAATACTACGAACTCTTCGCCTTCTTCAATAACACCGAAGATGCCAACAACACGGGCCCGACCGTGGAGGTCAAGCAGTTCGAAGTCCTCAACAACAATCCCAAACCGCCAGCTCCGCAGGAACCCGAGACTGGTGACAAGGCCAAGTGGGAACCCGTCAACTACGAGAGCTTTCGTACCAAATCCGGAGCACCGCTCAAAAAACTTCCGGACAACTCCCTCCTCGTCGCCCTTCCCGTCAAACCAAAGGACGCCTACACCCTCTCTGTTAGCAGTAAACTCGACACGGTCGCCGCCCTCCGCCTTCGCACCATCCCCGACAAATCCCTTCCCAAGAACGGCCCGGGCACTGCCGGAAACGGAAACTTCGTCCTCACCAATGTCGCGGTCTCTCTCGACGGAAAGCCAATTCGCCTCAAAGCCGCTTTCGCTGATCACGCACAACCGGACTACCCCGCAGCGCACATCATCGACCGCAACAAGCAATCAGGTTGGGCCATCAATGTCGGACGCGGCCAGAAAGCCAAAATGAACGCCGAACATGAAGTCACTGTTGTTTTTGAGAAACCCATCAAAACCAACGGAAAAGCCCTCACCGTTCGTCTTGAGCACGATCTCCACAATGACTACCTTGTTGGACGCTTCGCCCTTGATCTCTCTGCTTCGGCTCCCTCTGTCCCGAAGGGCAGCGCCCCCGGCGAAGTCAAACCGCGCACCGGCAAGCTAATGGTGATGAAGGAACTCGCCAAGCCACGATCCACCTACATCCTCACCCGAGGAGACTTCACCCGCCCCGACAAGAAAGCCGGAGAACTCCAACCCGATGTCTTTTCCAAAGTCAGCCCCGCTCTTCCCGATTCCACCTCCAGACGCAACCGACTCGATCTCGCCAAATGGCTCATCGACCCCGCCAACCCTCTCACCCCGCGCGTGACCGTCAACCGCATTTGGATGCGCTACTTCGGACGCGGTCTCGTCGAAACCGAAGAGGACTTCGGAACCCAGGGATCGCCTCCAACCCACCCCGAGCTTCTCGACTTTCTCGGCCGCCGCTTCATGAAAGACGGCTGGTCCATGAAAAAGCTCCACCGCCTCATTGTCACCAGTGAAACTTATCGCCGTTCCTCCAAGGCCCGGCCTGATCTCGCTGATGTCGATCCGCGAAACCTATTCCTAGCCCGCCAAAGCCGGCTTCGACTCGACGCCGAGATCATTCGCGATGCCGCCCTCAGCGCAAGCGGCCTGTTCACTCCCACCATCGGTGGTCCCGGCGTCTACCCACCCCAGCCTGATGGCATTTACGCCTTCACCCAAAGCCGCAAGAGCTGGAAGACCAGCACCGGTCCCGACCGCTATCGTCGGGCGATGTATACCTTCTTCTATCGCAGTGCCCCCTACCCGCTCCTCTCGACTTTCGATGCGCCCGATTTCCAGACGGTTTGCACCCACCGCGTCCGCTCCAACACTCCACTGCAAGCGCTCACCATCGCCAACGACCCCGCTTTCCTCGAGATCGCCCAAGGTCTCGCCGCACGCTTGATCCGGGAAAAGCCAGAGAGCCTCGACGCCAAAATCCGTCACGCCTTCCGGCTCGCCCTCTGCCGCGAACCAAGCAAGGAAGAGCTCACCATTCTCGACAGCTACGCCCGACAACAAGCCAGTGACTTTGCCAAGGACGAAGACGCAGCGCGCGCTCTTCTCTCCGACGATCTTCTCTCGATCGATGCGCCCCCTGCCACTTCCGCCGCACTCGTCGGCGTAGCCCGGGCCATTCTCAATACCGACAACTTCATCACCCGCGAATAACCCATGAACGACTTCGAACAACGCTGGCTCGCCGAGCGCACCCGCCGTCATTTCTTTCGCGACTGCGGAGTGGGACTCGGGACGATCGCACTGAATTCCCTGGTGGGACAACTGCACGCCAAGCACACCCCCGTCATCGATCCGGCCAAGCCGATGAGCTCGCGTACGCCGCCTCTTCCGGCCAAGGCCAAGAAGGTCATCTTTCTTCACATGGCCGGTGCCCCCAGCCAACTCGACCTTTTCGAAGACAAACCCAAGCTCCGCGAATACCACGGCAAAACTCCGCCCAAGAGCCTGATGGAAGGCAAACGCTTCGCCTTCCTCAAAGGCAACGAAACCCTCCTCGCCAGCCAACGAAAATTCGGTCAGTACGGCGACTGCGGCATGTCGCTCAGCGAACTCTTTCCCCATCACCGCAAGATCGTCGATGAAGTTGTCTGGCTCCGTGGCATGACCACCGACGTTTTCAACCACGGCCCCGCCAAGCTCTTCATGAACACCGGCTTCCAGGCGCCCGGCCGTCCCAGCATGGGTTCATGGATCACTTACGGACTCGGCAGCGAGTCGGAAAACCTTCCCGGCTTCGTCGTCCTGCAAAGCGGGCCTCGCGGACCTCGCGCCGGGAATTCCCTCTGGGCCAGCGGCTTTCTTCCCACCTCATTCCAGGGCGTTCCCTTCCGAGGAAAAGGCGATCCCATTCTTCACCTTCGCAGCCCCAAAGGAATCACCCGCGAAAGAGAACGAAGCTTTTACGACACTGTCGGAGCTCTCAACAAAGCCCGCCTCAAGGAAACAGGAGACCCCGAAATCCTCACGCGTCTCAATGCCTACGAAATGGCCTACCGCATGCAGACCAGCGCGCCCGAACTCATGGATCTCTCGGGCGAGTCGAAACACACTCTCGAAAGCTACGGCGTAAAACCCGGCGAGTCATCCTTTGCCTCAAACTGCCTCCTCGCCCGCCGTCTCGTCGAACGCGGCACCCGCTTTGTCCAACTCTATCACACGAACTGGGACAGCCACGGCGGCCCCGGCGAAAACCTCAACAAAGACTTCGAGAAAGTCTGTAAAGACGTCGACCAAGCCAGCGCCGCTCTCGTTCTCGACCTCAAAGAGCGTGGCTTGTTAGAAGACACCCTCGTCATCTGGGGCGGCGAATTCGGACGCACTCCGATGGGAGAAAACCGCAAGACTGTCGGACGCGACCACCACATCGACGCCTTCACCATGTGGATGGCCGGTGCCGGACTAAAAAGCGGCTACATTCACGGTCAAAGCGACGAACTCGGCTTCGGCGTGGTCGACGGCAAAGTTCACGTCCACGACCTCCACGCCACTCTCCTTCATCTGTTAGGCTTCGACCACGAACAACTCACCTACCGCTTCCAAGGCCGGGACTTCCGCCTCACCGACGTTCACGGCAAGATCGTAAAGGAAATCCTGGCCTAGCGGCAAAATCCGTCGCGCCTACTTCCCAAAGCAGTAGAGCGTTTTCTGGCTACGAAGGAACACCCGGTTGTTTGCCAGGGCCAGCATGCTGCGTTGGTCGCGCACGGTGCGGTCACCAAATTCCACTTTGTGCAGGATTGAAAACTTCTTGGGATCTGCCGCCACTACGAACACCGTTCCATTGTGATCCTGGAAGTAAATCTTCCCGTCACCCAGAGTCGGAGAAGCCTCGATCTTGGCGCGTGTTCCAATCGCACCACTCCAGAGAACTTTGCCGCTCTTGGGTTCGATGCAGGAAAGTCTCTTGTCCTTATACTCGCCATTGAGGACGTAGAAATGGCCATCGTGATAAAGCGGCGTGCAGACATCGGACGACACCTCGGGATCCTCGCTCTTCCACAACAACTTGCCGGTCTTCATGTCCACGGCATAGACCGGACTCTTTTTCGGGGCACAAGCCAAAGCCACCCCGCTCCCCGCCACCGGAGAAGGAACAAGACGCCAGTGTCCGATCTTGGTAGGATTCCAGGTTCCCCAGCGCCAAAGTTCTTTTCCATTGGTCGGATCATGACCAGTCAGGGCATCCCCTCCGGCGACCAGAAGTTGGAGATCTCCTCCCTCATCAGCGGTTGAGCTCAGAACCGGAGTCGTAAATGCCTCCAGCGACTCAGCCACCGCATCACCCGGCCGCTCGGTCTTCCATTGCTCTTTACCGGTGGAAAAGTCGAAGGCGACCAGATAAGAGGGAATCTTCTTCGCTCCCTCGGGGCCGCGTGAAACACCCCCGTAATTGAAGGGAACATCCCGTTGCAGAATCTGCATGATGAGATTGTCACCTGACAGAATGGGACTGGTCGAAAAGGTCCATTGGAATGCGAAATACTTGGCGCCCTTCTCGATGAGGTTTTTCCGCCACACTTCGTTCCCGTCCATGGTGTAGACAATTAGATCACCGCTTCCGAAGAAAAAGCCGACATGCTTGCCGTCCGTCACCGGTGAAGGAGAGGCGAAATCGCTGCGGTCATCGAGATGCACCTGCCCCTTGGAAACCATCTTCGACCAGCGGGGCTTGCCGGTATTGGCATCGAGACAAATCGCGTGCAGCTCTTTCGTCTCGTGATTGGCCGCAGTGACGAACACGGAATCACCCCACACGATCGGGGTGGCCGCTGATCCGCCCGGAAGTTCCGCCTTCCAGACCACATTCTCAGTTGGCGAAAACTTGGCGGGCAACTTCATTCCCTCATCGGCAGTGCCATTGAAATGAGGACCGCGTTGATTCGGCCAATTGGGGTCGGCAATCGCGGCAAGCGAAAGAGACAAGCTCAGCAGGGTATGTGATAGGATCTTCATCGGACTATGTCTCTAACGTATGCAATCTAGAGGAGATTACACAATACGAATTCGCCCCGGGGTTGTTGCAAAAAGTTCACCTCTTGCCCTTCCCAGCAAGAGTTGGCCGAAACGTCCGGTCCTACGGCCCAACTCGGGCCCGGTAGAATCGCTGCGGATCTCCGGGAGTGGGAGCGGTATCGATGAAGGAAGTGGTGGCCCCGCCCGAAGGGATGCTTGAGCCGCCAACGACATCGGCCCAGCTTCCATTGGTGAGATCAAGACTGTATTCGAGACGATAGGTTTTCCCGGGAACACTCTGCCAGCTGATCGTGACGTCGCCCGTCGTGGGGGCCAGATCGATGCTGGTGATCTTAAAGATAGAAGACGGATCGAGAGGATCCGTTCCCGCAATAACCTCTGCTCCGTCCAGCGAACCGTCGCCATCGGAATCCGGATTATTGGGATCCGTGCCGTAAAGAGCTTCGTCGCTGTCGCTTAGTCCATCGCCATCTGAATCAAATAAGGGGGCAGCGCCCGGCGTTCCTCCAACGACCGAGGTCCGCCAGTTGAGCGGGTCATTGTAGTCCCCTTCCGTATCGATCACCTCAAGCGACGGGCCATTCCCGTCGGCAAGAGTGGGCCATGGAGCGGCGTCGTCGTAAGTGAAGTCGTGGATCGCATTTCCAAGCGGATCCAAAAGGACAACACGTTCACCTCCGTTACTCAGGGCTCCGAGAGGCCATTCGGCGATGATGTTGAACCCGGGGCCATAGTTGGCCGTGAAGGCCGCCGCATCTGAAACGATGAGCCCGTATTCACCGGGTGCCAGGCTGGTGCTCGGGAACGGGAACGTCGTGAACGGCTGTCCATCGGCGAAACTCACTCCAGTGAGGTCAATAGCGACCGGCCCGGTATTGAGGACCTCGATAAACTCGAGCGTGCTTCCACCGATTGGGTTATACATCACCTCGGTGATGCGCAGATACTCAAGGGCATCAGAGCTGCTGTTCGGATCGACGAGCATGAGGAAATCAAATTCCGTTCCGACTGCCTGCTCGCTGCCGGTTGACGTGGTGAAAATTCCACCGTTCACCCCCATTTCACTGGCTGACATCGACTCGGTGTGGAGCGTGTTCCAAACATCATCGACCCGATACTCGAAAAGCAGACTCAATCCGGAACGACGAATGCGAATCTTGGCGTGACTCGATGACCAGGACATGCTGGCAAGAGTAGTCCCGCCCCGTTTGGCGACCAGTGAGTCCCCATCCTCATTGCCGAAGAAGTAATTGCGAGGACCGCCTGTTTCAATGGTCTCAACCGTCAGTCCGGTGTGAAAATCCCCAAACTGGCGGGTCGTCAACTCAAGGTCAGTATAGAGAACAAAGTCGGTGTCTTCGGGAAGAGGACGGACCATGGTCGGCGAGACACTGTCGTTCAGCACCTGCAACACGAGGTTTCCGGCATTCTCCTCCAGAGAGATCCACGAATCAGGCGAATAATTGTCGAGGACTTCGACATCATTCAGAGTGTAGACCGGCGGGAGCTGGGTGTCGGAGAAGGAGCTGAAGTCGCTGCTGTTGTAGACCGCGACCTCGCGTGTCACGGACGTGATGTTGTTCTGGGGATCTACCGCCGTGATCGTAAATTCAAAAAGACCAGGGCGGGAGAACGTTGCACTGGCGGTGACTCCGTTGTCGATCAGTTGGACATTGACGGCCGGCGCCACCGACCAAGAATAGCTGAGCGCTCCCCCTTCAGGATCGAAACTCCCGTATCCGTCCAGCAAAAGCGTCTCCGAGACCCCGATGTTCAAGCTCCCGGGATCACTGTTGAAGACGACAACAGGCGGAGCGTTATCGCTCTTGGTAATCGAGTAACTGGTTGTCTGGACGACCTCTCCTTCACGATCAACCCCCTGGATCGTGAAGGTGTTCAGCCCGTTGGCGAGCCACAGATCGGGGATCGTCCAGTTCGTCGTTCCGGACCATTCCACCACGCCCTCAGGCCGCTCAAGTACTCGAATGTCGAAAACGTCCGATGGTGATGTTCCCGAAATGGTTCGGAAGTCATCGGTGGTCGTGCCACCCGGCGTGGTGACGGCAAAGTTGGTGGAATATGCCGAACCAATGAAGCTGATGGTGCTGGCCTCCCGGCCGGAAAACCAGTTGGTGAATTTACTCGTCGGGAATGATGGAGAGTTCACCGAAGCCTGTTCCGCGGCCATCCAGGCCGCCGTCTGGACGGACCCCTTGGTGTGTTTGTTCAACAACTCGGTGAGATAGTAATTCATATGCCGCCGGAAATACGGCTTGTCGAGGTAGGTCCTCGTTCCGGACCGGGTCGACGTAAAATTCTGACCGGTATTTCCGAAGGCCCGGTCACCGTCCCAATGAGCAAGCATCCAGAGCCCGTCGGGCTTGCGCATGAAGTAGCCATTCTTGCCTCGATTGACGGTGAAGGTATCCCACTCGGCGTCGTAACCACGCACCGCCGCGTTCAGACCAACAAGGTTGTGATCCATGATCCGATCCAAGTCCGCCTCCGAGCCCCCCTGATTGAGGGTCTTCACGAACTCAATGAAACTGGCATAGTCGTGGTCCTTTTCGCGCGAACGCATCAGCCACTCACTCTGGTAGCGAACCGGCGCCTCGGTGTTCTTGTATTCCCAGGTCGCGTTGCGTGATCCCCGCGGAGCCGTGCCATTGCTATTGAAGTCCTCGAACCACCACTCGTCGTCAATGCGCAACAACGTGCTGCTTCCACCGTCCTCGAAATTACGATCAAGGTAGTCCGACGCAATCGGCTCCATGTCTTCACGCACTGCGGCATTACTGCCGTTGATGATGGTGCGGACCCATTCGTTCTCGTTGGTTGGGTGGCCCAGTTGGTAGAGAAAGTAACGCCCCATCCGGTCGTTGTAGTCGGTGGAGGGATCAATGACGCGCTTCCGTTGGTCCCGGAAATAGCGGTCGGCCGGCAGCTTCCATTTCCCATGATCGAGACCATTGCCGCTCGAACGGGTGAACGGGCTTCCGCTCTTCCGGATCTCGGCATTGTAGAAAACCTTGCTCTCGTCGGAAATGAAAGTCGCATTGAAGTAGTGATTCGACATGCGGGGGAAATCGAATTGGTACTTCGCACTATAGCCTCCGCTGGCGGTAGTATCGATGGCGTCGCGATCATACTGCGAAATCACAAATCGCTGGGTCCGCAGATCTGACGGAATGTTGCTGTTGTCGACGACATACATCGCAGGGCGACCGGGTCCCAATTTGGGCTGGGTGGTGGACACCCCACCCGCTCCTGTCGCTTCGACGTAAAACTGCACGATGGTATTGTCGCTTTGATACTGGGTCAGGGTTGCCGAATAGATCCCGTCATTGGCGGTCTCATCACCTCCGGTGGTGCCATCGTCGCTCATGGCAAGATTCAGCCAGGTGCCATTGGCATTGTTGTTGTCGAGACGATGAACAAGGTTGACCGAGGAAGGCGGGGTGCCGCTGATTCGTGCAGTGATCGTCACCGGATCGGAAGACGTCGGGACGGCCGGGCTATGCACGAGCTGGTCAACCACCGGTGCGGATGAAGCTTCAACTCGGGAGTTGGCCGCTCCCGGTGTTCCAAGATTATTCGGCACCTCGATGAGAAACGGTTTTCCAACTGAGTGGTCCCAGGTTTGGGCGATGAGGCGCGGGCGCCCATGCACCCAGCGGGCATCGAAATCAATGGTCAGCTGATCGTTGTCGGCAATGCCCGTAATATCGATCTCAGCGCGATTGGCTTTGTTGTCTCCATGTCCATCGCAGATGAGGTGGAGCTGACCACTCTGAACGAAGCTCGCCCAGTGCGTCCCCTGGCACAGCCAGCCAGTGGCACTGGAGCCATCAGTGGCATGAACCGTGCCGTTGGTCACAAAATTCGTCCCCGTCCCGTTTTTGCGGACCCGAATGTTCTCGAGGATCACGTAAGCGTCACCGACAAGATGAAGATGCAGTTCCCGATAATCATCAATGCCACCACGACTGTTGTTTTGTAGATACTGCCCGCTCACCGAATAATTCTTCATGATGCTCTTGGTGCTTTCATCGCTGTCCGCCCAAGCCGTGGAAACACCGTTGTCCATGTCCGGATGTCGAAGCTCCATACTCGAGCCATCGCCATCGGCGAGCTCAGGCCAATCACCACTCGGCATGTAGTGCACTTCGTCCACGAAGTTCCCGAAGGCGTCTTCGAGACGCAGCAACTCACCCCCATTGGCCAGGCGCCCGGAGTAATCTCCGACCATGGGCAACGCTCCGTATGTTTCAGTCATGTAAGCGCTATCCGCCGCAACGACCAGATAGCCGCCGGAGGGAATCACGGTTCCAGGTGGAATGGTAAAATTGATTCCGTTGGCGAAATCCCAGCCCGAAAGATCCACGCTTGATGCACCTCGGTTATAGAGCTCGATGTACTCGGCGCGAACCTGTTTCGAAGGAGGATCGAACATGATTTCGTTGATCACGATATCCTCGAAGCGGGTCGGATTGTTCGCGGCATCGCGGGTCGCGCTGGGCGTGGAATACCACTCAATCGATCCAGCCGGGTAGGTTTGGACCGAGTCACGACCTACCAACGGACGGTCGATCTTGGTGGCCGAGATGACATTGTTGTTCGAATCGATCAAAAACAAGGGGAAGCTATCGCCAACGAAAGAAACATCCACGCTGGTATAACCTCCTGATCCGAGGGTCCCGGTAAGTGCCACTTTATCACTGAAATCGAGAGCCGACGCGACAAAGAGACCGGAGAGGTTCAGCGAGGCGGAACCGGCATTATACAACTCGACGAAAAGCGCATTGTCAGTGCCGGGAGAAAAGGCGATTTCGCTCAAGGTCAGGATGTTCGCCAGACTCCCCGCGCTCGCACTGGAATTCGCGCTGTCGCGTGTCGGATTGGTGAAAAGAAACCAGCTGCCCACGCCATCCGGCTTGCGACCCAATGACCGACCGTCGAGAGGCATGGCCGTATTAATGGCGTTCACGACCGTGGTGCCGTTCGGGTCGGTCAGGTAAACCACCGTGGGGCTTCCCACGGTAAGACTCGATTCCGTGTAGCCCACCGAAGCAATGCCCGAAGGAGGCAGATTCAGCGTCCCGGGGATTTGAAACTTCGTCAGGTTGCCAGGATCGTCGCTGAGATAATAGCCCCCAAGATTGATCATGCTTCCAGTTGGATTGAAGAACTCGACAAATCCCGTTCCGACCCCCGCAGGCAATACCTCATTAATGACAACGCTGGGCGCACTCGGTGCCGAAATGTTGAACCGCGCGCCAAACACCAGGTCCGAACTATTGGTGCTCGTCTGATGAACCTCGACCGCTAGAACGTTGGTGCCGCTGACCAAGGCAGAGCCATTCCCGGTCACCGCCGCCAGCTGTTCGGAAGCATTGGTCACGGTCGTATTCGACGTCGTGGCGTAGGTGGAGCTCGCCGTAAGGCCTCCGGTACCACCAATCCACTGACCATTCAACCAGTAACCTGCGGCGTCATCAACGACCTGGTCGATCGTGATATTCACCCCTGCTCCCACAGCCCCGCTATAGTTGAACTCTTTGCGGAAGTAATAGGTGATCGTCGATCTCAAATACGGATTCGGTCCGCTACTCAGACCCGGAGGATTCGGAATCCCACCCGTCGTCGACTCCTCTCCATAGATTCCCGGAACATCATCCCATCCGGAATCGTCATAAAGGACTTCCTTCCAGGCCTTCCCAAGATCAGTCCCGCTGTCCTCAACTTTCCAGATATCTCCATAATTTACGAACGGAATTCCGGTGCTCAGATTCACTTCGGGATTGGGATAAGACTCCTCTGCTTCAACAATTTCCCCGCTCCCCGGAGTGCCTCCCCTGCTGGTGCTCGCCGTCCAGTTGCGGTAGTCGTCATTCAGTCTGTCCTTATCAACCACCACCAGACTGTGGCCCCCTCCGTCGGCAGACGTCGGCCACCGCCGACCGGTCCCATAATCAACGGTCGACCGGACCGTCCCGTTCTTATCCTCGAGGGTCAGACGCTCGCCCCCATTGCTCAGCGCACCAGTGTAGGGACCAAAAATGCGTGTGGTCACCGGAATGGAATAAGCAGCACGCAAGTCAGCCTCTGGAACCGGGCTGACAAGAATCCTCTCGAAGGGCTGGAGAATTGTCGCCTGACCGTCTCCCGCATTAAAATCAGGGAACTGATAGTCGATTCCATCGGTGAATCGCCAATTGGCGATATCAAAAGGCGTCGTCGTGAGATTCTCAATCTCCAGGAACTCCGGGAGCGCCCCAGAAGGATGGTACATGATCTCAGAGAAAATGATCTGTTCCGCATTCAGAGAAGTGGGAAACAATGGTGCAAGTAGAGTACAAAAGACGAGCGATCTAAGCTTCTTCATCAGGTTATTTCGAGTGTGCGCTTGGTTGCGTAGCAACCGAAGCGATCAGGCTAGCAATTTTTCTATCCGTCTTGCGACTGAAAAGTCTCTTCGAGAACGGAAGGAACAACGGAACTTGCACCTTCCTCCAATCAACCCATCCTCGACGGAATATGAATTTTCTATTCTTCCTCCTGACTGCGACTGCCTTCGTCTCTCTTTCGTCCCACGCCAAAGAACGAAAACCCAATATCCTTCTGTTTCTTTCCGATGACCTGAACACGGCGCTCAGCGGGTTCGGGCATCCCCAATGTAAAACCCCGCGTCTCGATGAACTGGCCAAACGTGGAGTCCGGTTTGAAAACATGCATTGCCAATACCCGGTTTGCGGATCTTCCCGGGCTTCTCTGATGACCGGCCTTTATCCGTATACCAACGGCATGTTGGGCAACAGTGGCAACCTCCGCAAAAACCTCCCCGACGTCGTCACTCTTTCACAACTCTTCCGGAACAACGGCTATCATGCCGGCCGGGTCAGCAAGATCTACCACATGGGCATTCCCTTCGAGATCATTGATGGAACCGCCCACCACGACGATGCCAAGTCCTGGGACGAAACGGTCAACATCAAGGCTCCCGAACAGAACGCCCCCGGCAAGAGAACCGAATGGTCTCCCAAGGACAAGGGGTCACAAACCTTCACAGGCGTCGAAGCATCGACCGGAGATCTCGAACACGCCGACGGAATGGCCGCCGACGCTGCCATCGAATTTCTCAAGCGTAACAAAGACAAACCCTTCTTCCTGGGATGCGGCTTCGTCCGTCCTCACGTTCCTCTCGTTGCTCCCGCCAAATATTTCGATCTCTATGATCGCAACGCCATGATCGCCCCGACGGTTCCGGAGAACGACCTCGACGATGTCCCCGGGATCATCCGTGGATACAAATCCAATGACCGTTACGGCGTGACGCCCGAACTTCACAAGGGGCTGCTGGAGGCTTACTACGCCAGCATTTCATACATGGACGCCCAGGTTGGACGGGTGCTCGACACCCTCGGCGAGCTGGGCCTGGACGACAACACCATCGTCATTTTTTCCAGCGACCACGGTTATCTCCTCGGTCACCACCACAAGTTTCAAAAGCAGCACCTTTTCGAGGAATCGACCCGCGTGCCCTTTATCCTGAGTGTTCCATGGATGACTGACTCACACGGAAAATCCTGCGACCGGATTACGGAGCTCATCGACCTTTACCCCACTATTGCCGAACTCGCCGGCCTCAAACCACCAGGCAACCTCCATGGCGAGAGCCTCGTTCCTCTCCTTGAGAATCCGGCATCCAAGAAGTGGAAGAAAGAGATCGCGTTCACCATCAGCCGCAGTGGAGGGGAATCCATCCGCACAGCTGATTGGCGCTTCACCCATTGGGGATTCGGAGCGAAAGGAACCGAGCTCTACGATCTAAAGAACGACCCCGGCGAGTTCACCAATCTTGCGAACAAACCTGAATACGAGAATCGTCAGAAAGAATTGAAGGCCCGCCTCGAAGCCAAACGACTCGAAGCCGGATACGACCCCAAGCGATACAAGTTGAAGTAAGGCAACCTACCTCACGGCAGATCCGCAGGCTTGGGTAAGACATCGACCATTCCTGCATCGGTCCGCTTTAACTCCACGATCAACTTCTTGCGCAGCTCCAGGACCTTTGCCCGGTGAGCCGGATCCCTCGCCAGGTTCACCAGTTCTTCGGGATCGTCCTTGAGATTGTAGAGTTCCTCAACCTCTCCTTCGATGAGGGTTCGAACGTATTTCAGATCACCTTCACGCAAGGAGACCCACCAGGGCACCCCGGGATCCGGTCCCAAATAAAGCCTCTTCCGCTCCGCCTCGTCTCCGCCGGGCTTGGGAATGACCTTGCAATCATCGCCGTAACTCGCCCCCGTCAATCCGGTCAAGACGGGATAAGGCCACTTCGTTGACTCAGGATCCTTCAACAAGGGCGACAGATCATACCCATGCATCTTCCAGGGCAGATCGATCCCAGCGAAGGAAAAGAACGTCGGTGGAAGGTCGACCCCTGAAACCGGATGAGGGCAGACTTTCCCACTCGGTAATCTCGAAGGCATGCTGACAATCATCGGCGAACGAATGGTGGCATCGTAAGGAGCCAACTTCACCCGGAACCCATGTTGCCCCCAGGCAATGCCCTGATCGCTGGTGAACACGATCAAGGTGTTCTCATACTGTCCGGTCTCCTTGAGGGCAGCCACCAGCTTCCCCACGGCCTCATCAATCGCCAGCACTCCCTGATGATACTGCCTCACCCAATCATTCAGCGTATTCCCGTGCACCGCCTTGTTAGTCACCGTTCGTTGTTTGGCTTTCCCCGTATTGAGCTCAGGCTCGCCGTCCTTCCCTCTCACCCACGATTCCGTCTCGCGGACATACTTCGGCTTCCCCTCCCGCTTCGGGCCGGGATAGATGTCGGCTGGCGGCTGCACGATCGCATCCGGGTAACTTTTGAGATGCCGGTCTGCCGGAGTAAATGGTCCATGCACTGCCCCAAAACAGAGCCACAGATACCAAGGCTTGTCATCGACTCTTCCTTCCCGCCCATGAATATAATCCAGGGCCCACTTGGTGTAGTTATCCGTGGAATATCCCGGCGTCATCACGGCCTTTCCTCCATTCTTTTCGATCAGTTGATCATAATAATAGTTCCCTGAGTTTCCAACGTGCCGTGGCCGATTCCAGACAAGCTGATGATCCCAATCGCGCCCGAATCCCGTATCCACTCCGGTGTGCCACTTCCCGATCTGCGCCGTCTGGTATCCCTTGGCTCGAAATACACTCGGCCAGAACGGACACTGTTCAGGATCATAAACACTGCCGGGGTAAGTCCCCTCCATTCGCATCGATTGCACTCCCCACTGATGCCTTCCCGTCAGCATGGTCGCCCGTGACGGCATGCACCAGGTTCCGATGTAAGCCGAAGCAAAACGGACGCCCTTTTCCGCCAGAGCATCAATGTTCGGAGTATCCACCCAGTCAAACGCCTCCGGAAAACAACTCACCGATCGATGCGAATGATCATCAGAATAAATGAAGAGAATGTTCGGCCTCTTTTCCGCCGCCGTCGCCACCGACATCAAACTCAAACACACCCAAAAAATTCGTCTCGTCATCTTCGCAGACTGACTTTGAGGCACGACAATGACGAGTCAATTTCTCAGCCCCAAATTCCTCTCACACGAAGAAACGCTCACTTCTTTCCCTTGTCTCATAATATGACAACTGCTATTTGACAGATTCCTCTTTCACAATCTCACACCTTACGTGAATGAGCTCAATCCACCTACGAGTCAGTTATGAGAAAAACCACCGTCCAGGCAACCGCTCTGGGAATTGCCCTCCTTGCGACCTCCTGCAACGACTGCCCCAAATATCCGGTCTTGAACAAAGAAACTGTCAAACCGGATCCCCTTGAATAGCTTGTGAATGAGCTAAAAGTGATCTCGATAGAAACCACGGTCTGGCGCCTGGAATTCAATAGTAAACTTGGAAATACCTATCAGTTTACCTTCCTCTACAAAGAGCAAGATGACCCCGTGTTACACAATCGAATGGCCGCACCCAAATCAGTGTCCGTCGGGGACACCTTTTTCGAGGATGGGATTGGAAAAGAACGCTTCAAACTCGTCGATATCATCTCCCAAGAAGAAAACACCTCCACGGGGCAACGAGAGGTGTTAAGAGCTATCGTTGAGGACCTGAGCGAACACCGGAAAGGGGAAAAATATGAGTTACCTTTCAGGCAAAAACAACGCGACTTGATCAAAACAACTTAATACGAATCATCCGTCACCTTCACGACCGGGAAAGGCCAGAACCGGACCGAGGTCTGGGAGAACAACACCTTCACCCTCGCTCCCGGTGGGAAAGAGCGAACTCTAAAACTCGCCAGAGTCCAGTATGACGAAAATAATGAAGTCTTTGCTGTTGTCGTCGAATACGAAGCCAATGGCGAAACAAAATCTCGCACCATCCCGATCAACGAGAAACCGGAAAAGTAGGATAAGGTTCGAGACTCTGATACAACTGCCGCGTATAGAGCTCGAAGTAATGCCCTTTCTTAGCAAGGAGTTCTTCATGCGCTCCACTCTCGAGGATCTTCCCTTTCTCGATGACCAGAATTCGATCGGCCTCACGGATCGTTGACAAGCGATGGGCAATCACAAAACTGATCCGGCCCTCGAAGATTTCGGAGAGGCCGTCTTGAATCAACTGCTCGGTCTCGGTATCGATTGATGATGTCGCCTCATCCATGATGAAGAGCGCAGGATTCGCCAGAATGGTCCGGGCAAAGGAAATCAACTGCTTCTGTCCCGTCGACAAACGATTCCCGCCTTCACCAACATCGGTATCATAACCCTCTTCCAGGTTCTTGATGAAACGGTCCGCGTTGACCCGGCGGGCCGCTTCCATGACTTCGTCGTCGCTGGCTTCAAGACGACCATAGCGAATGTTCTCCCTCACCGAACCGCTGAAGAGATGAGGTCCTTGCAACACGATTCCCAGATTCGATTGATACCATTCAAGGCTCCGCTCGCGAAGATCAACCCCATTGACCAAGATCGCACCTCCGGTTGGCTCGTAAAAGCGCGCTGCAAGATTCACAATCGTGCTCTTCCCTCCCCCACTCTCACCAACCAGCGCAATCGTCTCTCCGGATGACACTCTCAAGTGAAACCCGTTCAAGACTTCCTCGCCGGTTTCGTAGGAAAAGTCCACATTGCAGAACTGGATCTCCCTGATCATCCGCTCCCCACCATCTGGAGCGATGTCATCAGGACGATCATCGCGATCCCACTCCTGAAGCTTCGCTTTCACCTCGTCGCTATCCTGAATCCCCGGAACAGTTACGAGTAGATCGAGAACCCGCTCTCCCGCTGCCTGAGCCCCCTGCATCTGGACCAATACCTGTGCGATTTGGTTGATCGGGTTGAAAAACTGGCCCGCGTAAAAGATGAAAGCCACTAACGTTCCCAAGGTCATGACACCTTCGATGACCTCTCCCCCTCCACGCCACAACGCCACTCCGGCAGCCACACTCCCCAAGGTCAGGACAATGGGAATATAGACCGCGGACTGGAGTGCGTTCCTCATCGAGGCCTCATACATCTGCGTTGACAATCCTTGAAACTCTTCAAGATTCTCCTCTTCTCGAACCAAGGCCTTGGTAGTCCGTAATCCCTGCAAGCTTTCGGAAAACGAGGCTGTGATCATCGAATTGTACTTCCGGGTATCGCGAGAGCTTAACAGTAACTTCTTCTGAAAAACGGCACTCACCACAACCAAGGGAGGAACTACCAACAAGACGAGGAGGCCCAAGATGGGATTCAAGATCACCAGAATGATCACAATCATCACGACCAGACAGAACGCCCAGACTAAATCCAAGGTTCCCCAGGCAATGATCCGAGAGAGTTTGTCGCAATCCGAGGTCAACCTGGAAATCATCCAACCGATCGGGCGATGATCGAAGTAGCTGAATTCCAATTCCTGCAATCGCTGGAAACAATCCCTCCGGATATCGTGACTCATGTGATTGGCCAAACCACCAGCCGAACGAATGAAGACCAGCACCCCCGCGGACAAGGCAAAAGCCAAGGTAAGATAAGCGGTGATGTGTGGCGCCAAATCCATCGTGGAGTCGATGTTCTCGACATCATCAATGGTCCATCGTGTCACCAGCGCGAAACTGGCATCCACCGCTGCGATCAGGACCGCTGAAATCGCAAGGGGAACCAGCAACCGCCGGTATCGCATGGCGATCCGAAAGACCTTCTTCCAAAGACCCAGATCAAACTTCTCGGCATAATCATCCTCTGGAACTTCCTGACTCATGACGCGGCCGGGGGTTCGAGTTCATCTTCCAACGAGGTCTGCATCCTCCACAACCTCTGATACAGACCTTCTTCTTCCACCAATTCAGCGTGAGTTCCCCTTTGGATGATCTTGCCATGATCGAGAACAATGACGTGGTCCGCGTGGGACAACGTCGAAAGACGATGGGCAATCACCAGCGTTGTCTTCCTCCCCCGACGACTTCGCAGGGCCTCCAGGATCTTCGCTTCGGTCTCGGCATCAACCGCGCTCAAGGAATCATCCAACAACAGAACGGGACTATCCTGCAGCAGGGCACGCGCCAAGGCCACCCGCTGACGCTGCCCACCCGAGAGGGTGACCCCCCGCTCTCCGACGAGGGTGGCGTAGCCCTTTCCAAAGCCATCGATGGTTTCATGGATATTGGCCAAGCGAGCCGCCTCGACAACTTCATCATCGATCGCTCCCGTCCGGCCGAGACGGATATTCTCACCAATCGTCTTCGAATAGAGAAAGGGCTCCTGCATCACCACGCTGAACTGCGAACGCACCCACTGCCGATCGAGGTCCGCGAGTTCAACCCCATCGAATCGAATCGAGCCGTTCTCATAATCATAGAGTAGCAACAAGAGACTCATCAGGGTCGTCTTTCCCGACCCCGAGGGACCCACAATGGCCAGGGTTTCTCCGGGCGCCACCTTGAAAGAGATGTCGTTGATCTCGATCTCATCGTCACCGTATCCAAAGATCAGGCCGTCGACTTCGATTCCTCCGGAGACAGGATTCGAGGGCTTGGCAGGATTCTCAGGTGCACCTTCTTCCGGCTCCGACAAGATCTCGCCCATGCGATTCAAAGCCACCACCGACTTGCCCAGTTCCGTCAGTGTTCTTCCCATCTGCCGGACTGGCCAGAGCAACATGTTGAGAAACATCAAGAAGGCAAACAGGGTTCCCACCGTGAGCGAACCCGTGGCGATGAAGTAGGCACCGGTAAACAGGACCAAAGCCTGCTGACAAAGAACCACCATGTCCGACACCGACCAATACCAGGCCATCAAACGCAAGAGACGAAGACTCCGGTCCCGATAGTCCTGGTTCGGTTCGGCGAATTTCGAGATTTCGAAATCCTGACGCGCAAAGGCTCGGACCACTCGCAACCCGGTGAGGTTTTCCTGCACCACCCTCGTCACTTCTCCCTCAGCCTCGGCAACTTCCTTGAAGAGATGCTTCACCCGTCCCACATAAAGATAACCGAACAGAATGATCGGGATAATGAGGGTAAAAGAGATGGCCGCCATGCGGCCGTCCAGCATGATCATGATTGGCAGCGCCGTCACCAGGAGAAGAATCGAGTTACTCACTTCAACCACCTGGCTTGACAAGGCGAGGCGCAAGGTCTCGACGTCCGACGTGGATCGTTGAATCAAATCTCCGGTCTCGGCCCGATCGTGATACTTGGCCTGAAGCCGTTGCAGATGATCATAGAGGCGATCCTTCAATCGCCGCGCAATGCCATCCGAGGCCTGAGCAGCAAACCGCCCTTTGAAGTAGGAGAACACCCCCGCCACCATCGTGAGAGCCACCATGAGCAAGGCCGGGAGCCACAAATGCTCGCGAACGAATTCCCCTCCTCCCATCAGCGCAATGACACCCGAGGTCAATCGCCCGTCGTCGGGCTCCATCGCCAAGGCAAAATCAATGGTCGCACTGGCCACCAAGGGCGTGAGGTAATTAATCGCGGTAAAGACAAACAAGGCCGCGATTGCCCAGGCATACTTGGCCCGAAACCCATCCATCAGCTCCCAGAGCAAACGCCCTGGAGTCGATTTTCCGGATACTGACGGGCGCTGGGCCATGCTGCTACTTCCAATGATGGAAGCAGAGAGGCAAGAGAATTCAGGGAAGATCAGCGTCGACGCTTAATAGCTACAAGACCGAGTCCCAGCAATGGAAAGAGCAAACCCGATGGTTCGGAACCTCCAGTGGTGAACTGGGTCGCGGTTGAACTGTTCTCAGGATCGGAAGAGTTCAGCCCTGCTTGCCCAGCGAAAGCATGAACGCCCCCTCGGAATCACTTCTCTTTTTTCGCGTCCCCGGCCTTTTTGTCCTTCTTCTCTCCCTCCTTCTTCTCCCCGTGAGGTACGAACTTCAGCACGGTTCCATTGATGCAATAGCGCTTCCCAGTCGGCGTCTGCTTTCCTCCCAAGGTCTGAAATCGTTCCCCGGTAAAGACGTGGCCCAGATGTCCATCACAGACTTTGCAGCGAACTTCCGTCCGGGCATAACCCAGGTGAAAATCGACCGCTGTCTTGATGTTCTTGGCTTTGGAAGGGTCGTAAAACGACGGCCAACCGCATTGGGAGTCAAATTTGGTATCCGATGAGAAGAGCTCGGCATTACAGCCAGCGCAGTAGTAGGTCCCGCCGCCCTGCTTCTTGAACTGCTTGTAGACGTCCCCATTCGCTCTTTCCGTCCCAGCCTTGCGCAGGATCTCGTACTGCTTTGGAGTCAGCTGCTTTTTCCATTCCTCCTCACTTTTTTTCACCGGCTCCACTGGTTGCTTCGGAGCATCCTTCAACACCGCCATGGGCTCGCTGGACTGAGCCGAAAGGGTGTATGAGGCCACACAAATCAACCCAAGCATTCCCAGGATTCCGAAAAGAGATTTCTGTTTCATATTGCTATGAGGGTAGCCGCGCGAATTTGTTCCGTCAAATTTGTCCGAACTCAAAAACATTCCGCCATCAGCAAACTTGCCCCGCGTCCCAAGATGCCCAACAATCGCAAGATCTTCATGGGTGACAAGTCGTCTTCAGTGTCAATCGAACCCCTCTCGGGCTCATTGGTGGATCGACGACGTTTCGTCCGCTTTCAGTTCGATCTCTACCGTAACGATCCGATGTGGATTCCTCCCTTGATTGTCGACGAACTGAATTCCCTCAGCCTCAAAACCAATCCCGGACTTGAAAACTGTGAACTGCAACTCTGGCTGGCCATCCGCGGTGGCCAATGCGTGGGCCGGGTGGCCGGCGTCATCAATCATCGAGACAACAAGTTCCGTGGAGTCAAAGCCGCCCGGTTCTGCTTGCTGGACTTCATCGACGATCACGAAGTCGCCAGGGCTCTTCTGGAAACTGTTGAAGCATGGGCTATCGATCAGGAAATGAACGTCCTCGAGGGACCGCTTGGCTTGACCACCTTTGAACGGTCGGCCGTTCTCATCGAAGGCTTCGACCACCTGCCAACAGTCGTTTCTTCCTACAATTTCCCCTACTACGCCAAGCATCTCGAATCCTGCGGCTTCGCCAAACATATCGATTATCTTGAGCACCACTTCCAAATCCCGGCCGAGCTCACCCCAAAGTATCAGAAGGTCGCGGACTACGTTCTAAAGAAGAAGGGCCTTCGGAAAGTCGAACATCTCTCTCGAAAAAATCTCCGCCCTCTCGGGAGAGAGATCTTCCAATTGATCAACGATGCCTACTCCGGACTCTACGAGTTTACCCCGATGAGTAATCAGGAAGTCGATGCCTTGATCGGGAAGTTCCTGAGTTTTATCGATCCGCGCTTCATCAAGTTGATCGTGAATGAAAGCGATACCATCGTCGCCGTCGGGATAGCCATGCCCTCTCACTCCACCTTGCTTCAAAAGATCAATGGTCAACGATGGCGAATTCTCCCGGCGCTGGTTTGGGACCGGCTAACAGTCCGAAAAGACACGCTTGATCTTTATCTTGTAGCGGTGTCCCCCGGGCTGCGAAATTCCGGCCTGACAGCCATCCTCATGCAGATGATGCACCAATCGGCTTTGAATGCCGGCATCAAGCGGATCGAAACCAACGGCGAGCTCGAGACCAACATCCGGGTGCTCGCGATGTGGAAGGATATTGACCACGAAACCCACAAGCGCAGACGAATTTATTCCAAGAAGTTGGCACCATCTTAATAAACCGCGCCGCTTGTTTTGCATGGGCCCGGGATTGGAGGGGAAACTGCTTTCGTCTTGTTGCCAACCCGGCGAACAGGCACACTGGGTTTTATGACAACGACTGGAAGATGGACCGGAGCAGGAGCCATTTTCATCCTGCTTGCAATGTGTGGATTGGAGGCGAGGGCCGACCAATTCGAGGACTTGAACGCAGTGAGAAACGAACTCGCCCTGCTCACCCCCATTTCCGAGGAGAAGCTGCAGCTCGTGATCAAGGAGTTGAGTTCCGATGATTTCGCGACCCGTCAATCCGCCCGGCAGCGATTGATCCGGGCCCCCGAAAGCTGGAAACCTTTTCTCAAAGAACTCCTGGAGAAAACCGAGGATCCCGAATTGCAAATGGGATTGAAACAGATCCTCGAGAACATGGATCCCAAACAACTCACGGCCGCTTCCGGACTGGCTAAGGCAACCTTGATTCACGGGCACCGCGGATTGGGAATCGCCTTCATGGAAGCCCTTCCTTCTGTTCCCGACCATCGCTCCGCAGAGTTGGTGATTGCAGCGGCACGACTCAGCGTGACTGACGAAGAAAAGGAGGGCGTTCTCCAACTCCTCTCCGCCCAGAATTCGCTTCTGCGTGAAGGAGCGGCGCGGGTGATTCCAGTCTTGGTCGACGATCCACGGGACTTGTTGAGAAATACCCTCGAGGATGCTGATGGCATGGTCCAACTGGCGGCTGCCGAGGTTTTCGCCGCGCGCGCCGATCCGGCCTGCCTCAATCCTTTGTTCGAAATGATGGCAGGAAACGACCTGTATCCACGATGGCGTGCCGGAGGCATGCTCCGGCTGATGACCAGCGGTGGCATCGATCGAGATCCGCTCAAGAAAGCGGACCCGGCCGACCTGAATCTCGAAAAATGGAAACAGCCCGGCGCTCTTAAAGCCTGGGTCCCGGGAACACCTCTTCCCCTGATTCCCCTTTTTGAAGAAACTGAAGACCTTTCCTCCTGGACCTTGGCCCGCGGATCTCTGGCGGACATCCCTCGACTCACCTCGGAAGACGGCCAAATTCGCTCGACGGGGACCGGGCTCTACACCTGGGCCTCGCCATGGCGGTTTCACAACTACCGGATCCGACTCGACTGGCAGTTCGGTTGCGATGACCGGAACTCAAACGCGGGCTTTTCGCTCGCCAAATTCAAGGGACCTCCTCCCACGCAGTTCGATGCGTGGATGCGGGGTGGATCTGTGGAAGTCGAAATCAGGAGTGGAACTTCCGGAAGCCTGTATCCCTCCGGAACAGAACTGCAAGCCAATGGAAAGAAGATCAAGGGTGAGGTCAAAATTCGTCATCCTCACAACGAACAAGGGGAAGGTTGGAACACCCTCGAAGTCGAAGAACGACATAGCTCGTTGCGAGTCTGGGTGAACGGGCTGCTGCAAAACGAAGTGACCGGCCTCAGTGATGACCTCACCACCTTCGGCCTGCGGGTGGACCGCTCGTCCATTGCCTGGAGAAATCTCATGCTCGAACCGCTTCCCGGAGCACGAATCGCTCCTCCTCTCGAAGCCGAGGAACAGAAACCCGAATAGAACGAGGAGATGAACAACTATCTAACGACCATTCGGAAGAAGATCCTTTGCCTCGCCTTAAGCCTCACCGCGACGACAAGCGCCATCGAGCTCGTTCCGCCGGAAGGAGGATTCCTCAACGAGGACCACAAGCAGAGGTATGATCATTGTCGGAACCAACTTCAATCGTTCGACGAGAAGTATGCGCAAGAGAAGTCGAGCCTTGATGGCGCGCTGCGGGAGGCTCTCGAGACTCGCTTGTTGGAGCTGGCGTTCACCGCACAACCAGAACGTATCCGGGAGCTTCAGAAGATCACCTCGACGTGGTTCGAGGCTGAAGGAGCTGTGAACATCGGAGAAGAGATTCCCGAAGAAGTGGCTGTGGAAGTTGCGACCTACCGAAAATCGATCGCACGAAGAAGTCAGGCCAAGGATTACTCCAAGGCCAAAGAGTATCACTGGTTGGTCCGGCAACTCGACAAGCTGGCTCTCACTTTCGAGAAGGAAGGGAATCTTGATTCCATGCGAACCCTTCGCAAGGAAGCGAGAGCCTTGATGCCGACCATGGGGCTTAAACCGAAGATGTACGGGCCACTTCAATTGACCGCATACTCATGGTATTATGGTCACCTCCCCTTCATCCGGATGCAACGGATCGAGGGAGAACAGGAATTGATTTCACTCTCGCGTTTGAACGGAAATTTTGCCGGAGGCGGCGAGTGGATCGAGATCCAGGTATGGGACGAAGGAGGGCTCCCGGGGCTTCATGCTCACTCGATGCAAAAGAACGTCAGAGCTGACGCCTTCGCCATCCGGCATCCCGGCCTCAATCTGGACAAGGCCAAAGTCCGCACCCAGACCATCACCTTCAATAGCCAGGGACATCGCGTGAAGTTGATTCATCAGTCGCGCGGATTCTGCTATCTCGGCGGGATGTCGGGCAATGTTGGAGAATTGACCAGCGCCGAAGTGAGCCTCGATCCTGAAGACGGATTCTACTATCTCTCCGGACGTTTCGAGAGTCGCTCCACCGCGTTTCGAGCCGTCATCGTGAAGTATCCCGAAGGAGAAACACCCGAGCTCAAGATCTCACATGCCGAATGGAAACGAGGTGACCCGGTGCAAGAACTCATCAAAGCTGGGGATGGAATCTGCGTTCTGTCCGGAGTCAGTGGTGCCTTTCGAGGCCAAGGCGAGGAGGTCAGGCTGTTCGTCGACGCCAAGGGCCGGTGGCGACTCGGGGGACGATCCAACCTCATCAACACCGGAGCCAAAGCCATGGTGATCCGGCTGAAAAACTGAGTTGGTGTCCCCCTTCGGTCTTAGGATCAAGCAATGATATCCTTCACCACTTTTCCGTGCACATCGGTCAGGCGGAAGTCGCGACCCGAATAGCGGTATGTCAGGTTCTCGTGGTCGATGCCCATGAGGTGCAGGATGGTGGCATGAAGATCATGGACGTGAACCTTGTTCTCCACGGCCGCGAATCCAAATTCATCAGTCTCCCCATAGGTTATGCCTCCTTTCACACCGCCGCCAGCCAGCCAGACGGTGAAGCCATGATGATTGTGATCACGCCCGCTGCCACCTTCGGAAACCGGAGTGCGGCCAAACTCACCACCCCAGAGAACAAGCGTATCTTCCAAGAGACCTCGTGATTTGAGATCCCGGAGCAGACCGGCAATGGCCTGATCGCTGTTCTGGGCTTTGGAACGATGACCATTCTCGATGTTGCCATGATCATCCCACGGTTGTCCGTTTCCAAAATAAACCTGGACCATGCGCACTCCGCGCTCGACCAGTCGGCGAGCGGCCAGGCAGGAATCGGCAAACTGCCCTTTGCCATAAAGGCTGCGCGTTGCCTCGGTCTCCTTGGAGACATCGAAAGCTTCCTGCGCTTCGGTCTGCATGCGGAAAGCCACTTCAAGCGACTGGATCCGCGACTCGAGCTGATCATCCCCGGAACGTTGATCTCGATGCAACCCATTGAGCTGGTTGATCAGGTCAAGCTGCTGACGCTGCGATCGCGGCGTGAGATGCTTGTTGTTGATGTGGTCGACAATCTTCTTGGGATCGAGCTTGCCGATATGGCAGCCCTGATAAATCCCCGGTAGGAAACCATTGCTCCAGAGTTGTGGCCCCACCACCGGTTTACCGGGGCAGAGAACCACGAATCCCGGAAGGTTTTGGTTTTCGGCTCCCAATCCATAACAAAGCCAGGAACCCATGCTCGGCCGGATGGGTTGGGTATTCCCCGAATTCATCATGAGTAACGAAGGCTCATGATTGGGGACATCGGTATGCATCGAGCGAATCACACAAATGTCATCGATGCACTTGGCGACCTCGGGAAAAATCTCACTGACGGGAATTCCGGACTCCCCCGACTGATGAAACTTGAAGGGCGATTTGAACAAACCACCGGTCTTGCGTTCGGTCTTGCGCTCGGCACCAGGAGGACGTTCGCCGTGATGCTTCTCCAATGCAGGCTTGGGGTCAAAAGTGTCCACCTGTGACGGACCGCCATTCATGAAGAGATGAATGATTCTCTTGGCCTTGGGTTTGAACGGTGGAGCCTTCGGTAAAAGCGGACTCTCGCCTGCCAGCAGCCCTTGGTCGGCCAGCACTCCGGCCAAACCGAGCGAAGCGAAGCCACCTCCGGCCCGCCTCAGGATCTCCCTGCGATTCAAAGTGCCTTGATGAAAAGTGCCGTGCTGCATGATTGGTGGGGTCTAATCGAGATACATCAATTCGTTGCTCGCCAGAAGAGCCTGACAATATTGCTCCAGGCGCGAGAGCTTGTCGTCCTGCTCCTTCTCCGTGCCCAGAAAGGATTGCGCCAAGGACAATTCTTCTTCGGATGGCTTTCGCCCGAAGGCTTTCCGGTAAGCAAAATCAATCTGCTCCGTGACTTCTTCGTGCTTCTGCGAAACCAATTTCGCAAAGGCCTTGGCCTGCCCGATGATAAAGTCGCTGTTCAGTACGAACAGTTGCTGCTGCGGAACAGTGGTCTCAGTCCGGGTGGCTGCCGAGACGTTGGCATCCGGGAAATCAAAGATCCTCAACATCCCGTTGAGCTGGTGTCGACTGACACTGGCGTAAACCGTCCGACGCGTGTTGTTTTTGCGGAGATCAAAAGTCGGCCCTCCCATCGTTGGATCCAATTGCCCGGAAATTGAAATGAGTGCATCCCGCCAAGCTTCCACCTCAAGGCGACGACGATCGAATCGCCAGCGGAAGACATTGTCGGCATCCCGCTCCTCGTTCAGGGAGTTTCTTTCGCTCGAAAGCTGATAGGTTTCCGAGCTGATGATCTCGCGGTGCAACCACTTGAGGGACCATCCGTTCTCGATGAATTTCACTGTCAGCCAATCAAGCAACTCGGGGTGAGATGGATCTTCGCCGAGGAGACCGAAATTACTCGATGACGTCACCAAGCCCCGGCCGAAGTGCCACTGCCAAACCCGGTTCACAATCACCCGCGCAGTCAGCGGATTCTCCGGTGAAGCGATCTCCTCTGCCAAATCAAGCCGCGTGTAGGAATGCTTCTTCGCTTCCTCCGGCTCGGTGGGCCTTGGCTCGTCGTTGAGAAACTCCAGATTACTCCGGGCCACCCACTCACCCTTGGTCTCCGGATTACCACGAAGGTAAACCTGCATCGCTTTCCCGCCTCCCTGGATCGAATGCGCCACCGGATATTTGGGCTTGGCCTTCTTGCGAAGCTCTTCGAACTCAGCCTTCATTTTGTCGGCTTCCTTCTTCTTTCCATCATCCAGAAACTTCTCATAGACGTCCTTCTCCGACGCATAAAAGGGAGCATGACCATCGAACCAAATGTTCTTTAACAACCGCTTTTGCTCCTTGGGCATTTTGCCCATGACCTTGTTGAGACGATCTTCAACACCTCGCGCCTTGGCCAGCTCTTCGGTATTTTCCGATTCCATCCGGACAAAGGCAGCCTCGGCTTCCTTGACCTGTTGCTGAAGCTGATCGGCGAGAGCCACGATCTCATCGGGCACCTTGATGGTCTCCACGGTTGGTTTCTCAGCGAACTTCATCTCGACCTCGTGCCAACCGTTTAGCTCGGGCAGGCGCTTCTGGAGATCACCCTTACGGCCCTTTTCCAAGGTCTCCCGGAAACGCCGGGCGAAGTGACGATGCAGGCCTCTCTTCTCGGCATATTCGTCATCGGAAATCTTCACACCCGCCGACTTCAAAGCAATCATGCGCCACCCTTCCTGAAGATAGCGGCTCACCTCATCCAATTTCGCCCTTCCTTCTTCCTTCCCAAGGCCGCGGAGAAAACTCCGGTGCTTGCCCTCGAGGTCTTTGATCACCTTCTGCTCTTCGTTGTATGCCTTGACCTCTCCTTGTCCGACCAACGGAACTTCCGAGTAACGGCGTCCGTTGAAAATTCCGGCCAAGGCGTAGTAGTCCTCGATGGGGATGGGATCAAATTTGTGATCGTGGCAACGGGCACAGGACACGGTCAGGCCCATGAATCCCCGGGTCAGGGTATCGATGGTGTCATCGAGTTCATCCGCCTCGGCCTTGGCTTTGTCCGAATTCTTATAGTATTGCGCTCCCAGTCCTAGAAACCCCAATCCGGAATACTGCCGGAACCGATCCTCCGACGGATTCTCCATCAGATCCCCGGCCAGCTGGTATTTGATGAACTGGTCGAAAGGGAGGTCCTCGTTGAACATCCGAATCACCCAATCCCGATATTGATGGGCATTCTCCCGTTTCTTCACCCCGAATGTATGAGCCTGGTCTTCGGCATAGCGGGCCACATCCAGCCAGTGACGTCCCCATCGTTCACCGTAATGAGGTGACTTTAAGAGTTCATCGACCAATCCCGACACCGCGGCCGCCCGGTTCCCCTTCTCGGCTTCCAGAAACTTGTCGACTTGCTCGGGTGTCGGAGGAAGTCCCACGAGATTGAAATAAATACGTCGGACCAAACTCCGCGGAGAGGCCGGAGAAACCGGACGCAACTCATGATCTTCGAGACGATGCAGCACAAAGCGATCAATCGGAGAACTGCCCCACTCCGAATAGGATACCTTGGGAAGCTCGGGCTCCTCGGGAAGCTTGAATGCCCAATGGTCCGATGCATCGATCGTGGTATCAATCAGCTCGGTCTCCGACTGCTCACGAGGATCGGGTGCCCCCGATTCGATCCACTGGGTGAAGTGATCGAGAATCTCGTCTTCCAATTTCCCGCTCGGAGGCATCTCGGGCCCCTCTTGACGAAGCGCCTTGATCAACAAGCTCTTGGCAGGGTCGCCAGGCACGACCGCCGGCCCGGTATCCCCGCCGGCCCGGATCCCATCACGGGTATCCAACATCAATCCCCCCTTGAGCTTTCCTGCATTGGCCGCCTCCACGGAGTGGCACTCGTAACAGGTGTCGACCAAAACAGGGCGGATTTTGGCTTCAAAAAAATCAAACTCCCCTTCGGACGCCGACACGGAAGCCCCGCTTGACAGAACGACAGCACAAACCGGGAGGCGGAACGGTAATCGAGGCACGATAAATCAACGGGGACCTGCTGATTTCTACGCTTCAGCCCGCCGCTGTATTACACGCAGTCGCAAATTCCCGGTCTCATGAGTTTCGTGAATCTCAATCCCAAGGCCTCACTCCTCATCCTCACCCTCTTCAACATCCTGAGGATCAGTCTCTTCAATCAACGTGGCCCGCCAGGTCCAAGTCACCCCCTTGATGTTCTCGGAGCTGCCGACAATCGTCTTTTGATCCACGCGGTGGCCCTCGTAGGTCGAATATTTGTCATTGAAATGAAAGCGGATGAGATCCCCGCTCGGATGAAACAGAGGCTCATCCCAAGTTTCGTTCTCCGGCGTGGGTTGGGCTTTGTCGACGGTTCGAAACGTTCCGTCCTCCATGAACTCGATCACCATGTCCTGAACTCCCACATCCGAGGTATGTTCCACTTTCCATCTGGTCCCCAAAAGCGGAAGAGTTCGCATCCAATTGAGAATCTTCCGGAAACGAATCCGGGCCTCCAAGTCCTCGGGTTCATCAATCCTCTCAAGGATGGGCAGAATCTCCTTGTCCATCTCCAGGAGCTCCCGCTGCGCCTCTGCCCTCTCCTGAAATCGATCACTCCCCAGCTGTTCAACCAAACTCGCAATCTTGAGATCCAGATTACCCGTTTTCTGATCGCCCCTCTCTGCGACAGCAAGAGGCGCCAACGCTGTCAGCAGGACGACAAGGCAGGCCCTGACGACATTTTCGGGGATGACAGATGAGATCATGATCCGAGAGATGAACCATAGAGGGAACGATCACCTGTGTCCAACACTGTCTGCTCAAGAGAGACTTTCTTTTCAAGGAACCGATGAACAAACCACCTCCCAACCTGGTCCAAGGTTCGCGAGGCAGCGATGACAACAGGACTGATTGTGATGACGACCTACGCCAAAATTTCATCCACCAACCGGCCGGCCACATCCGTCAGACGGAAGTCCCGGCCGGCGTATCGATAGGTCAGGTCGGTATGATCAATTCCCATCATGTGCAGGATGGTGGCGTGGAGGTCATGGAAATGCACCGGATTGTCCTCGGCATAGTAACCGTAGTCATCCGTCGTTCCATAAACCGTTCCCGGTTTGATTCCTCCTCCCGCCATGAACATCGTGAACCCATGGGGGTTGTGATCCCGCCCATCTTTCCCTTGAGCCGTCGGCGTCCTCCCGAATTCTCCACCCCATAAAACGAGCGTTTCATCGAGAAGCCCCCGTTGTTTGAGATCGGAAATCAATCCCGCCACCGGCTTGTCCATCTCAGCACTCAGCTTTTCATGATCCCTCTTGAGATTCCCATGGGAGTCCCAGTAACGATGAGTCACTTGCACGAAGCGCACCCCGGCCTCACTGAAGCGACGCGCCGTCAGACACTGTTCACCAAAGGACTTTGTCGGGTCGACATCCGCGCCGTAGAGTTTCTTGATGTGGTCCGGCTCATTGGAAATATCCTGAACGCCCGGAACTTCCATCTGCATTTTGAATGCCAGTTCGTATGAGGCGATCCGTGACTCAAGTTCCGTATCGGCTCCTCTTTGTGACAAGTGGTCTCGATTAAACGAGGCCAGCAAGTCAAGCTCCTTGCGCTGCTTGCCCCGGTCACCCAGTGGATTATCAATAAAGGGGACCTTCATCTCCTTGGCCGTCTTGCCGCCAATCCGTGTTCCACTGTATCGGGCCGGAAGGAACGCCGATGACCACGCACCCGCTCCTCCATGACTCCCGCTGGGATTGATGGTGATGAACCCGGGAAGGTTTTCGTTTTCAGTCCCCAACCCGTAGTTAATCCAAGAACCCATCGACGGCCTCGTGAAGGTGTCCGAACCCGTATGCAATTCCAGCAAGGCTCCCCCGTGCCGGGAATTGGAACAATGCATCGAACGCACAAAGCAAAGGTCGTCGGCAATCGAGGCAATGTGAGGCAACAACTCGCAAACCTGGGCCCCGCTCTGACCATGTTGCCGGCAGGACCAAGGTGACTTTAACAGCAGGTTCTTGGACTTGTGAGAAACAATCCGTGGCGCCTTCAACGGAAAGGGCTTTCCGGTATCACGATCCAAAAGTGGTTTGGGATCGAACAAATCCACGGTCGATGGCCCACCGTGCATGAAGAGAAAAATCACCCGCTTGGCCGTTCCCGGGAGAGGAGGCGCTTTGCTGATCCCAGCTGCCTCCCGAGCCAACATCGCCTGCAAGGCCAGAGCCCCGAAACCGGTTCCCGAACGTTGCAACATTTCCCGGCGCGTCAGCGGAAGACCTTCACGATGTCTGCACAAACTCATCTCAACTCACTCAGTATACAAAAATTCATTGCTCGCAAAAAGCACTCTCGCAAAGGCCGCCCAAGCCTCCTTTTCATCGCCATAGTCTGCGACAAACTGTGACCCTTTCAAACACTCCGATTCGGTGGCTTCCCGATTAAAGACATGGCTGATCAACCAGGAGCTGCGCTCGGCCTCCGGATGTTTCATGACCTGATCAGCGAGAGCTTTCGACGATTCATGAACCAACTCACTGTTCATCAGGAACAAGGCCTGCCCTGCCACTGTCGAGCTGCGGCGATTCCCGTCGGGAGCGGTGGGGTCCGCGGCATCAAAGGCCTTTTGATCGTCATACCCCGTGCTCCGGTAAACCGGCAGGTAAACTGTTCTTCTTGGAACCAAAGAGTGTGACTTCAAGGGCCCCCGGTCGATGTACTTGTTCGATCGGGACACCACCATCGAACCACCCATCGTCAGATCAAGCCGCCCCGACTTCAACAGGATTCCGTCGCGTATCACTTCAGACTCAACCCTTCGGCGCTGCCAACGGGCAAACAATTTGTTTTCCGGATCCTTGTCCACGAATTCCCGCTCTGTGGCCGCCGACTGACAATAAGTCGCCGAATTCATCAGGAGCCGGTGCATGGCTTTCACCGACCACCCGGACTCCACGAATCGAGTGGCTAAATGATCCAGCAATTCCGGATGCGTCGGTTCCTCACCTAGCCCCCCAAAATTATCAGGAGTGGCCACGATTCCACGACCGAAGTGCCATCTCCAGAGACGATTCACGATGACCCGCGAAGTCAGCGGGTTCTCCTTTGAAACAATCCACCGGGCCAATTCCAAACGACCACTCTGCTCAGCCGGCATCTCCACCTCTTTCCCTCCGGTCCACGCCGCCGGAACACCACGCGGCACGACCTCACCCAAGGTGAGATAATCACCCTTCAAATGAACCTTTACATCCTGCGTCGGATATTCAGTCACGCCCATGACCTTGAAGGGCGCTGAAAGGTCCTTCTTCAACTTGGCGATTTCTCCTCCGAGTCGTTCCTTCTCTTCCTTGGGCGTCTCCTTTTTTTTCTGCAAACCCTCGAGACGACGAACCTCTTTCCAGGTCTTTTTGTCCTCCTCGTCGGTGAAGTCGTGTTCGTGAAACTCAGCCACCACCGAATACTTCGTGAGCGTCTTGGTGGACATGAAAATACCCGCAAGCCCGTAATATTCCTCGATCGAAATCGGATCGATCTTGTGATCATGGCAACGGGCGCAACCAATGGTCATCCCGAGAAAAACACGCCCTGTGGTATCCATTTGCTCATCGACGATATCACGCCGCATCTTGTCGGGATCATCGCAGGCCAACATCTTGGGTCCAACCGACAGAAAACCCAAGCCCACCGTCTTGGCGCGGCGCTCGGACAGATTCTTTGCCGGAAGAAGATCACCAGCCAGCTGTTCCACGATGAATTGATCGAAAGGTTTGTCCAGATTAAAGGATTCGATCACGTAGTCGCGATACCGCCACGCCGAAGGATGGGCGATGTCTTCATCCATGCCATTCGAATCGGAGTAGCGTGCCACATCCAACCAATGACGCCCCCAGCGTTCTCCATAGCGGGGCGACTCCAGCAATTGATCGATCAACCGCGGCCAGGCCTCAGGACTCTTGTCGTTCAAAAAGGCGTCTACCTGCTTCCGCGAAGGCGGTAACCCATGCAGGTCAAGGTAAGCCCGTCTGACCAAGGTTCGTTTCTCAGCAGCCTTCGCCGGTTTGAAACCCGCCTCCTCAAATTGAGCCTGCACAAAACGGTCAAAATCCTCCCGTGGCCAGTCTGCTTGGCGCACTTCCGGCAAAGGCGGATCCTCCACGGGTTGATAAGCCCAGTCATCCTCGCTCGCTGCGAGAATTCCCGTCGCCAACCCCAGACACCCGATGACCCGGCTCAACGCCATCCGGACGATACTGGGATTATTCCACCCATCTATCGGCAAAACACCGAACAAACAAGAGGTTGGCGTCGTTCTCAAAATGAGGCTAGGATCCCGACGGAGATCGACTGATCTCGATTCAACCCAGATATCCATGGCAAACATCCAGACCAACCGCTGGCACCTTTCCCGTCGTCATGCTCTCCGAGGCATTGGCGCTACCTTGGCGCTTCCTTTCTTCGATGCCATGCGACCGCTCTACGGACAATCCGCCAAAGGCTCCACGCCCGTCCGCATGGCTTGTCTGTTCATGCCCAATGGCGTTCGCCCGGATCGCTGGACACCCAAGGGCAAGGGTTCGTCTTTTGAACTTTCTCCCATTCTTTCGCCGCTCGAATCCGTCAAGGACGAGCTCGTGGTCATCAGCGGACTGAGCAACCCTCCTTCCTACAAAGGTGATGGCCACTACTACAAGACCGCCAGCTGGCTCACCTGCACCACCATCCAGGCCACTCAAGGATCCGACGTCAGCGCGAACGGAATCTCCATCGACCAGATTGCCGCCGACGAGATCGGCAAAAACACCCGCCTCCCCTCCATGGAGCTGGGCACCGAACCGGTGACCTCAGGCGTTGACCGGAACGTCAACCTGACCCGCCTCTACGGATCCCACATTTCCTGGAAGAAGCCCGACGTCCCCCTCCCCTGCGAAATCAATCCACGCGTCGCCTTTGACCGCCTTTTCCGGAAGGCTTCGACCGCCCAAGGCTCCGATCAATCAGTTCTCGATATCGTTCTCGAAGACGCCAAGAGCCTGAAACGCCAGCTCGGCAAGGAAGACTCCCACAAGCTTGAGCAGTATCTCGAAAGCGTTCACGAAGTGGAACGCCGCATTGCCAACGAAGCAGCCCAGCTCGGTGCCGGACAGAACCTCACGCCGGAAGCCCTCAAACAACTCAACGCGCTCGATACCCGAATCGGTTCGCTCCAACGCTTCGACCCCACCGAGCACGTCCGCCTCATGATGGACATCATGGTCCTCGCCTTCTGGACCGACTCCACCCGCGTCTCCACCTTCATGTTCGGCAATGCCGTATCCGGAAAGAACTTCTCCTTCCTCGATGGCGTGAGCGGTGGACACCACTCCATCTCACACCACCAGAACAATCCCAAACAGCTCGACCAGTACCAAATCATCAACACCTGGCACAGCACCCAGTATGCTTACATGCTCGAGCGAATGAAGAGCGTCCCTGAGGGCAGCGGCACCCTTCTCGACAACTCAATGGTCCTTTATGGATCCGGAATCCGCGATGGCAACGCCCACGCCACCCGCGACATTCCCACCATCCTCGCCGGAGGCGGAGGAGGACAGATCAAGACCGGACGCCACCTCGTCACGGGCGAAGGCTCTACCCTCGCCAACCTCCACGTCGGCATCCTCAAACGCATGGGCGTGTCGAACCACAAGGTTGGTGGTGCCACCCGCGAACTGAGGGGGATTTAGGCTCGCGTTCATGGAGTGAGCCCCCTCGTTCCAATTCATCATGAAACAGCATCTCGCCATCGCTGTTGTTTTGGCCTTTTTGCATCCGGCCAATTCCTGCGAACCAAGTTCACCACCTCAGAATTCTCCAAAAACAAAAACGATCAGGGTCAGAATCTATGGCGAGATCAACCAGCCGCAGATCTTGGACCTCCCGAGAGGGTCGACTCTTAGGGATGCCATAAAAGCCGGCGACGGGGTAACCCCCGGAGGGGCAAATCGAAGAATCAAAGTCTTCCAGAATAAGAGCGTCAAATCCTACGATCTTACAAAAGAGGCAGGGCCGATCCTCGCTGAAGACGCCTATGTCAGTGTTCCATTCCTGACCTCTACAAGCTTGGCTGAATCCACCGCAAAAGAGTCAGTCGACATCTCGGCTACAAAACCAGTTCCTCTGGAAGACTTGAAGATTCTGCTCCAACGAAAAGTCAAAGGTGAATGAGTGATCAATCGATGGAGAGGCAAAGAAACCTTGGAAGTTCGCATGGAAGCCGGACGCAAGTATCGCAAATTTTCGATCTCATTCATTTCTGACAACAACCAGAAACCAAATACTGAACATCGACCCCTCTACTGCGTTACTGCCTTTCCGCGTGGGTTCGGACTAGCGGGTGACAAACAAGCAGAAGCTGTCATTCAGGAGATT
>JBMHCW010000022.1:0-32585 GCA_049889715.1 Akkermansiaceae bacterium
CGTAAAACAGAACATCATTCCGGTCATCGTCGAACCCTCCCCGAACAATGCCAAAATGTCCTTCGGCAGCACAGGCATGACCGCCCGCATGCTGATCAAGAAGATGGCCTCCGAAGCTCGTCTCGAATTCGAAATCGATGAAGAGGAACGCGTGATCCGTTTTGTGAAAAAGGCCACGAACTGAATCCGGGGAAATCGTGATCGCCTTCTTCATTCGCGATCCTACCATCGCGTCATGAAACGACGCGGATTCCTTGGGTCGGTGGCGGCAACCACCGGAGCCTCTGTCACAGCTCAGAGTCATCAAAAACAGAAGCGCCTGACCAATAGCCATGCCGTTCTCATGGCTCCAAGAACCGATGGTATAGAAGTGGTCTGGGCCGTGGCCGCCCTCGCTCGAGGTTGGGTTGAATGGAGCGACTCTGAAGGAAACACCGGCACCGCCAACGTCGACCGCTACGGACTCCGTCCACAAGGCGATGAAATCCTACGCGTCCGACTTGATGGGCTCAAGCCCGGCGCTGAATACGAGGTTCGTGCCATCACCGAGTCCTCGGATCAAAAGACCCGCGAGGAATCTCCCTAGAAAAAGTTCCGCACCCTCGATCCCTCCTCATCCGAATCCTCCTTCGTGGTCTGGAACGATACCCACGAGAACAAGGAAACACTCCAACGTCTCCACAAGGCAACCCCTCAAGGAGACTTCCTCATCTGGAACGGCGACGTCTGCAACGACTGGCATAAGGAGGAATGGCTCGTCCCGACTCTCCTCAATCCTGCCGGCCAAGATGTCAGCAAGGGACGCCCGCTCCTTATCGTCTGGGGCAATCACGACGTTCGCGGACAATGGGCCTATCGCGTTCCCGAAATGGTGGCCACTCCCAACGGCCGCCCCTTCTACGCCTTCCGCAACGGTCCCATCGCAGTCATTTGCCTTCATACCGGCGAGGACAAGCCCGATGCCCACCCGAGCTTTCGAGGTCGGGTCGCTTTCGAACAGCTTCGCGCCGAACAAGCGGCCTTCCTCGAAGAGGTGATCGCGCGTCCTGAATTCCGCGATGCTCCCCATCGAGTCGTCTGTTGTCACATTCCCCTCCGCTGGAAAAAAGAACGGGTTGTCGATGAAGAGGGATACAAAAAAGGCGCTTACGATTCCTACAGCAAGATGAGTCGCGACCACTGGCACGACGCACTCGTGAAGTGGAAAGCCCAGGTCATCCTTTCCGGTCACATGCATCAGACCGCCAACATCCCGGCCAACGACAACTTCCCATACGCCCAGATCGTCGGAGGCGGCCCGCAGCCGGACCGCGCCACCTTCATGGAGGTCAAAGCCAACCAGAAGGAGCTCAGCGTTCTCGTCAAAAATCTCGATGGAGAAGTGGTCGAGGAAGCGAGCTTCCCGGCCCTTTCCTGAGCGTAGGCCAATCGGAAAAATCGGCAGGTTGACAGTCGGGAGCGAATCTTTCGTAGTAGAGAGAACTCCATGATGACCCGACTCTTCTCCCGACCGCTATTGTTGATCACCGCTCTTTTGCCTTCCTTCCTGAAGGCTGAAAATCGCCCGAATATCTTGTTCGCCTTTGCCGACGACTGGGGTCGGCATGCTTCGGCCTACGCCAAGGCCGATGGGCCGGGAACACTGAACGATGCCATCCAGACGCCCCACTTCGACGCCCTCGCCAAATCGGGAGTTCTCTTCAATCACGCTTACGTCAATGCGCCTTCCTGCACGCCCTGCCGGAGTTCCATCCTGACCGGCCGACACTTTTGGATGACGGGAACCGGAGCCATTTTGCAGGGAGCGGTTTGGGATGCCTCCATTCCTTCGTGGCCGATTCTGTTAGAGAAAAACGGATACCACATTGGATACACTTGGAAAGTCTGGGGTCCGGGAACTCCCAGCAATTCTCCATTTAGCCGAGAGAACGCCTACGCGAAAGGCGGGGGGAGTTTCAACGGCTTCTCACAATCAGTGACACGAATGGTCTCAAACGGGAAATCAGTGGAAGACGCTAAGAAGGAACTGGGAGAACAGGTCCGAACCAACTTCAAACAAATGTTGGCCGCCAGAAAAGAAGGCCAACCCTTTGCCTATTGGTTTGGCCCCACCAATGTGCATCGCAAGTGGATCAAGGGCTCAGGCAAGGCGCTTTGGAAAATTGATCCCGACTCGCTGAAGGGAAAGATGCCGGCGTTTCTTCCTGATGTCCACGAAGTGAGGCAGGACTTCGCGGACTACCTTGGAGAGGCCATGGCCTTTGACATGGCGCTCGGGATTCTCGTCGAAGAGCTGAAAGCAGCCGGAGAATTTGAGAACACCATCATCGCGATCTCCGGCGACCATGGACCGGCCGGGTTCCCGCACGGAAAGTGCAATCTCTACGACTTTGGAACCCGGGTCTCACTCGCGATCACGGGACCGGGCGTAAAGGGCGGAAGAGTCGTCGATGACTTTGTTTCGCTTCCCGATCTTGCCGCCACCTTCCTGGAATCAGGAAAGGTCAAGGTTCCCGACGTCATGACCAGCAAGTCGATCTGGCCCACTCTGACGTCAGAGAAAAATGGTCAGGCCGATGAGAGCCGCACGGAAGTTTACCTCGGTCGCGAACGTCACGTCGCCGTCGCTCGCGAGGGTCATCTCCCCTATCCACAGCGCGCCATTCGCACCAAGGATCATCTCTTCGTCATCAACTTCAAACCGGATCGTTATCCCCTCGGTGACCCTTACCTCCTCGATAGCGAGAAGGAACCGGGCGTCGACAAGTTGACGAACAGCACCTTCGTGACACTACCCGATGAAGATGCCGGTCCCACCAAGGCCTGGATTGTCTCCAATCGCAAAGACCCGAAGGTGAAACCGTTTTATGATCATGCCTATGGCAAGCGCCCGAAAGAGGAACTTTACGATCTCAAGAGTGATCCTGATCAAATGAAGGACCTCGCCGAAGACCCCAACTATGCGGACGTTGTGAAAAGGCTCCGCAACCAATTGATGTCGGAACTCAAGTCAACGAACGATCCCCGGTTGATTGACGGAGGGAAGTTCTTCGAGACTCCGCCAATGGCGGGTCCGCTGAAAGGGAAGAAAAAGTAATCGGGGCCGCAGCTCCCGGTCACCACAGTCTAGAGCTTCTTGAGGTAAATATTCTTCCAACGGATATCGCCGGATGCTCCTCCATGCACCTGGAAGGCGAAGAAGCCTTTCAGCGTGGTGTGTTTCTCATCAGTGTCAGTGAAGTCGGCCCGCTTTTCTCCGTTGAGCCAGGTCTGCAGGTGGTTGCCCTTGCACTTGATCACGATGGTATTCCAGTCGTCCCACTTGAAGATCCGGTTCCCTTGGTCGGTGAAGGCCTTTTGCTCTTCCTTGGGAGCCTTGCCATGAGGGAACAACCAACCGCGTCGGGCTTCATCGTAGATGCCGGCAGTGTATGCCCGCTTGCCATTTTTGAAATTGTCATGCTCGCACTGGTAGCCGGTCACCCGGCCATCAGGCGTACCACCCTTTTGCAGGCCACGGAACATGCATCCTGAATTCCCGGTCTTATCCACGAACTTGAACTGGAAGGTGTAGATGAAATCGCCGAACTCCTCCTCGGTCCGCAGGAAGGTATTCCCCTTGATCTTCTTCCCAAACCCCCGGATCGCGCCATCCTCGACTTCGAAGCTTCCGGAACCGCCCACTTTCTTCCAACCGGTGAGATCCTTGCCGTTGAAAAGGGAGGTGAACCCGGCCTCTTCCAGAGCTTTGGGTTCGAGCTTCGCCGGAAGCCCGGCCGGAAGGTCCGCCTTGGCGTGATGATCGGCAAAGACGGGAACAGCGATGAGGAGGGAACAGAAAATGCTCTTCATGGCTCGGACTATGAGGCGCAGACCTCCTCTTGACGAATCAAATTACCGTCTCATTTTAAGCAACGGCGGGGCACACAGCTGATTTGTATGAAAACTTTCATTCCCGCAATCCGTAAACACGAGCCCACATGCGCCGCGCAATTCCATTGCTTCTTGCTGCCCTGACCTCCCTCGCTACCGGGGATGTCCGGAAGGATCTCGAGCCCTTCCTCGAGACTCATTGCTACGACTGCCACGACGACTTCGACGCCGAGGCTGATCTCAACTTGATGGACCTCAAGTTCGATCCTACCGATAAGAAGAACCGCGCGATCTGGGAAAAGGTCTTTCACCGGGTCGAGGAAGGCGACATGCCTCCCAAGAAAAAGAAGCGCCCCGAAAAGGAAGCGCTCGCCGGTTTTCTGAAAACCCTGGGCTCGCCGATTCATCAGGCCGACCGCCAAGACCTCGCCACCAACGGCCGGGTTCACAGCCGCCGCCTCACCACCGAGGAATACGAATACTCCGTCCACGATCTCCTCAGTGTGGACATCCCGCTGCAAAACCTCCTCACCGCCGAATCCAAGGGAGGTTTCGAAACGACCGCCGAGTCCCAGCAGATTTCCCACTTCCATCTCGATAATTATCTGCGCGCCGCCGACCGGGCGCTCGACGAAGCGTTCACGCGCGCCCTGAAAGGAGAATCCGACTACTCCAAATCCTACACGCCCAAGGACGTCACCAAACGCCGCGGAGGAAACTATCGCGGACCCGAATTCCGCAATGGCAAGGCCATCGCCTGGTCGCTTGGCGTTCAATTCTACGGACGCATCCGCCAAACTGTCGTGCCATCCAACGGCTGGTATCGCGTCACCATCAAGGACGTGCACGCCATCAATCCGGGCGACGACAACGTCCTCTGGGGCACTCTTCAGACCGGCTCGGGTGACTCGAACGAACCCCTCCTGTTCACTGGCGGAATCATCGAGGCCACCAAACAGCCGCGCACTCTGTCCTTCGACACCTGGATGCTCGACGACCATCTCATCCTCATCACCGTGGACGACGGCAAGAAGCATCGCGGCCCCGCCAGCGGAGGTGATATCCGTTTTTCACCCAAGGTTGATCTCGAAAAACAAGGCGTCCCGGGAATCGCTTTCAGTGGCATCACCATTGAACGGATCTACCCCAACGGCAAACGATGGGCCGTTCGCAACAAACTCTTTCCGGGACTCGACCCCAAGCTAATCGCCACCGGAGGCCCGACGCCCGGTGCCGAACTCAAAAAACTCGTTTCCATCTTCGCCAACAAGGCCTTCCGTCGGCCGGTCTCCAACGAAGAAGTGGCCCCCTATCAAGAGCTCGCTCTGCAAAACCTCAAGGCTGGCAAATCATTTCCGCTCGCCCTCCGTTCAGCCTACCACGCCATTCTCTGCTCTCCCAATTTTCTCACCTTCGTGGAAAAGCCTGGACCGCTCGACGACCACGCCATCGCTTCCCGCTTGAGCTACCTGCTCTGGCGAACCCTCCCGGATTCCCATCTTCGCAAGTTGGCCGACGAGGGCAAACTTCGGGACTCCAAGGTCTTCCACAACCAGATCGACCGCCTGCTCGCCGATCCCAAATCCGAACGCTTCCTCAAGTCCTTCACCGACCAATGGCTGGATCTTGCCTTGATCAATTTCACCCAGCCCGACCCACGACGCTTCCGCAATTTCGACATCCCTCTCGAGCAGTCCATGCTCGCCGAGACCCGGACCTTCATCAACGAGCTCATCACGAAGAACCTTCCGGTCAGCCATCTCGTCCGGTCCGATTTCACCTTCCTCAATGCCCGCCTTCAATCCCACTACTGGCTCAAGGACCTTCCCGTCAAACCAGGCGGCGGACTCCAGAAGATCGCCATCGATCCGAACAGGCGCTCCGGTGTTCTCATGCAAGGCGCCATCCACAAGGTGACCGCCGATGGCTCCGTGACCTCGCCCATCCTCCGCGGCATCTGGGTCAATGAGCGCATTCTCGGAGTGGAAATTCCTCCCCCGCCACCCGGCATTTCCGCCATCGAACCCGACATTCGCGGGGCCGTTTCCATCCGCGACCAACTGGCCAAACATTCCAACTCAACCTCGTGTGCTTCCTGCCACAACAAGATCGATCCCTCCGGATTTGCCCTCGAGTCCTTCGATCCCATCGGCCAATACCGCACCAAATACGGCAAGCAAAAGAACGCCGCCAAAGTTGACCCGTCCGGAGTTACACCCGATGGTGTGGAGTTCGGGGGCATCAACCAATGGCGTGACATTTACGCCAAACGTCCCAAACTCCTCGCCAAGGCCTTCGCCAGCCAGATCCTCAAATTTGGAACCGGCGGTGAAATCCACTTTAGCGACAAACAGTATCTCCAGAAGATCGTCGAACGATCAACCGCCAAAAACTACGGAGTGAAAACCCTCATTCACGCCGCCCTCGCCAGCGATATCTTCCTCAACAAATAGCCTTCCCCAAACCGATGCACATCTCGACCCAGAAAGCCCTGCCCCGCCGCACCGTCCTCAAGCAGGCCGGAGTCGCTCTCAGCCTCCCCCTTCTCGATGCCATGTCGCCGGCCTTCGCTGCCAGCGCACCGACCCAGCCCAAGCGCTTCATCGGCGTCTCCCTCTCGCTCGGTCTGCACAATCCCTTCCTCGTCCCCAAGGACAAGGGCGACAGCTACACCCCGTCTCAATACCTGAAATCCCTTCAGGATATCCGGGACAAGTTCACCGTGATTTCGGGAACCTCCCACCCGGGCGTCAAAGGTGGGCACGCCGCCGAAGGATCCATCTTCACCGCTACCCCTGTCGTCAAGGGCTCCGGTTCCAAGAATACCATCTCGCTCGACCAGTTGATGGCCAAACACTACGGCCACGAAACCCGTTTTCCCTCGCTCGTTCTCAACACCAGCGGAGAGACCTCTCCCTCTTACACCGAGAACGGCTCGATGATCCCGGCCACCCGTGATCCCCGCCAACTCTTCGCCACTCTCTTCGTTGATGACTCGCCCGAAGCGAAAAAACGTCAGGCTGAAATTGCCAAAGGCGGGAAGTCCATCATGGACATCATCCGCACCGAAGCCAAAGCGCTCGAACGCAAGGTCGGCAAAGGCGATCAGGAGAAACTTGATGAATGGTTCACTTCCGTCCGCGATCTCGAGCTCCGTCTCGAAGCCAATGAAGCCTGGATCAACAAGCCCAAGCCCAAGGGCCAAAAAATTCCCACCCTTCCCGATCGCAACAACGCGCCGGACATGAACCGTGCGTTCCTCGACATTCTGGTTCTTGCTCTCAAGACCGACTCCACCCGCTTCGCCACCCTCCACTGCACCCACAACACGGTGCGGGCCCTTGATGGCGTCGATGAGTCCTACCACTCCCTGTCGCACCACGGTCGCAGCGAGGAGAAACTCGAGCAGCTCGCCATTGTCGAGCAAGCCGTCATCGACCGCTGGGCCGACTTCCTCCGCAACCTCGACCGCGCCGGAGTTCTGGATGACACCATGGTCATCCTCACTTCCAACCTCGGAAACGCCTCGTCGCACGACAACCGCAACATGCCGGTCCTTTTCGGTGGCGGTGGATTCAAGCACGGTCGCCATCTCGCTTTCGATACCAACAACAACTACCCGCTTCCGAACCTCTATCTCTCCATGCTCCAAAACCTTGGCATGGAAGCAGAGAAGTTCGCGACCTCGACGTCGACGATGAAGGGGCTGGTCTGAAGATCGATTGTCTTGCCCCGGAGGCCTCCTTGTTCTTTGATGATGGGGTAATCATCCCCCGTCATAACTCGTCTTTCCCTCTCAACCTCCCTTGTCCTCCTGTCGCCCCTAGCCCTTGTCGGCGTGACCATGATCTGGCTCAGCGGCCAGAATCGGGCTGGCAACAATGCGCCAACTGCGGACCCAATCTTCGAAAAGCCTCCCAAGCTGGTTCTCCAGATCACCATTGATCAATTGCGCGGTGATCTCCCCCGACGCTATCTCGACCGCATGAGCAACGGTGGATTTCGATATCTCTTAAACCAAGGCAGGATGAGGGGCTCAACCCTTTCCGGACGACCGGGTCTCCAATCCCTATTTGAATAGGGAATCCACCCCCATCGCGCTTTCGCGGACAAACTTGGGAAGAGCCTCCGGTTTCGCCCGCCGGAAGAGGCGATAACAAAAGCCCAGCACCGTCAGCCCGAAGACGTAATCCACAAAACGGTATCCTCGCTGCCGTCTCAGCATGACCGCTGTTCCCCAACGCAGTGTCCTTCTCTTAAGCCGGAACGGTTGAAAGTCAGTCCGGATCCGGAACCGGGCGTGGCCTCCCTTGGGCCACCGTTTCTTATACTCTTTCTTCGCCAGGTGGATCTCTTCCACCAGCTCATCGCTGTAGTTTTCGAAGAAGTATCTTCGCGCCAACCCGATCATCCGAAGGGTGCTCTCCAGAAACTCAACATCCTCCCTCGGATAAGGCAGATCATCCACCAACTCCAGCATCCTCGGAAGCTGCTTCATCGCCTCCTCCCCTTCCCGGATGGCTTCTTCGTGATCATCAACGAAGAAACGCATGAGCTTTCTCACCGGAGCGATGAGGAACAAGGTGTCCCAATAAACGTGCAGAAGAGGAGGGATGCGCACCCTTCGAAAGAACAACTTCTGCTCGGCGAAAGGCCTGATGTAGTAGGCTTCCCGGATCACCCGGTCGAGTAACTCGAAGAACTCCTCTCCCTCGGGAACACACTCCGACAGGCTCTTGCCTTTCGCAAAAATCCCCAAGGCCAACCGCGCATTATTCTCGACCCATGGCGAGCCTTCATCAAAGAACGCCAGCCGCCGAAACCGATGCCAGCCCCCGGTCTGGCACCACACTGAAATCCCCACGAGATTCTTCACCCCTTCCAGTTCCCGTGAATACCGAGCATATTGATAACCCAGAAAAGTCGGCAGCTCGCCCGCCCCCTCGTATTCCGGCCGCGCCTGCAATTCGAGGATCTTCCTTCCCTCATACCGGAAGAACGCCTTGTTCAAGGGAAGATAGCGGAAGAAATCGGAATCTCCCGGCTTCATGGACAACACAAACTGATCCGACGAGATCCCCTCCAGCACTTTACCAAGAGTTCCCCGGTGCCAGATGAGATCCCCCAAGCGATAGGCTCCCACGGTCCAGGTTCTCAGAATCACCGTCTTCCCGGTCATTTCCATTCTCGGCAACAACTCCTTGAGAAACTCGTTGGCTTCGCTGGCAGACCGCAAATGCAACTTGCTGCGCAAGTCGTCATGAACATCCAGTCCGTCGGACTCGCCCACCCGCAGAATCACTCCTTCTACTCCGGAATATCGAGCGAAGAACAAGGTGAGAATCTCAAAGTAAAACTCCCGCTGTTTCCTCCGACAGCCCTCGGTCTTCTCTTCGATCGCTTCCGTCATGGTTACCACATCCGAGGTCACAAAAACCCTCAGACCTCTCCGCCGCAGCCCGGCGATCAATTCCGAAAACCGCTCCGCAAAGTACTGAATCTTCTCCCGAACTTCATCTTCATACCACGGATGGTCCGTCAGATGGGCCACGTCATCCAAGGTCACCGCATTGAATCCTGCGGCCACGACGTTCCTTGCAAACTCATCCAGAGCCTCACCGATCTTCCTCCAATCATCATCGGCCTCCGGACCGACAGGAAGATCGTGGAAGGGAATCTTGGACCAATTCAGCCTCCGTCGCTTAACGCCTCGAAAGAACGGCCCGATGGCATCAACCAATCGCAATTCCATCACATCGCCGGTGAAAGCATCTGCGGCCGGAGTTCGGCACGCACAGGCGAGACTTCCTCTTTGGCTTCCCAGCCCTGGAACTCTTCGTAACTCACCACCTCGAACGACCCATCCTCATGCTCGACAATTCCGGTCAAGGACTCCACCCAATCGCCCGAGTTCAAATAGTGAATTCCTCCCACCATTTCGTTGGCCGGTGTGTGGATGTGTCCGCAGATGATCCCGTCACAATCGCGACGACGGGCATAGATTTGCAGCTGTTCTTCATAACGTCCCACGAAAGAAACCGAAGCCTTGACCTTGGCCTTCACCGCCTTGCTCAGGGAATAATAGTCCAGCCCCCGCTTGGCCCGATACCAGTTGTAAAGACGATTGAACTTCAACAACCAATCGTATCCCACCGCTCCTACATGGGCGAGCCAGCGATGCCTCACTGAAATCTGGTCGAATCCATCTCCGTGGACCACGAGATACCGTCGCCCATCAATCGACCGATGAATGTATTCCTTGGTCATTTCGAGACCTCCAATGGCCAAGGGAAGGAAGCGCTCCATGATCTCGTCGTGATTTCCCCGAAGATAGATCACCTTGGTTCCCTCCTTCTCCATCTTCTTGAGAACCTGGCGGACAAACTTGGTATGAGCCGCCAGCCACTTGCTTCCCCGTTTCAAGGCCCACCCGTCCACAATGTCTCCATTAAGAATCAGGGTTTCGCACTTGATCGACTTCAAAAACTCGCAGGCCTCTTCCGCCTTGCTGTCCGGGGTTCCCAAGTGAACATCCGAAAGGAAGACCGTCCGGAAGACATACTTCCCCTTACGCTGATGGACCTCCTTCTTCGGTGAGTCTTCCGGATCTTTCGGCATCACGGCCTTTAGATGTCCCTCGAAGCGCTCGACAATCCGGTCCCAACCCATTTCCACCACGTCTCGTCTGGCCCTTTCCCGAAGCTCTGTCCACTTTCGAAGATCGAGGAAAGAAGTCGACTGATCGAGAAATCCCTCCTCGTCACCAAGAGGAGCCTTCAAACCATTCTCCCCCTGCCGGACGTGAGCAGCCGAAGCGGCATAATCATAAGTCACAGTCACCAACCCGCTGGCCATTCCTTCGAGAACAACATTACCGAATGTTTCCGTTTCGCTGGGGAACAGCAGAACATCAGCCGAAGCATAATGAGTCGCCAGATCCTCACCCTGGCGCATTCCCGCAAAAATCACCCAAGGGTATTTCTTTTCCAGAGAGGCCCGGAGCGGACCATCGCCGACAATGACACACTTCAAGTCGGGAACCCGCTCGGACATCTTCTCGAACGCCCGCATTGCCAGCTCGAGATTTTTTTCCGCAGCCACCCGTCCCACCACCATCGCCACCGGAGTGGCCGGACGGGCTCCCCATTCGGAACGCAGGGCCTGCGACCTCTTGAAGGGAGAAAAAAGCCGGGTGTCCACGCCCCGGCCAAGAATCTCAAGCTTATCAAATCCGCACTCTTCCAACCGGTCCTTCACATCCTGCGTCGGCACCAGCGTCCGGTCCGCCCTGGCATGGGCCTTCCGGAGATAAGCCACCGCCATCGGTCGGATGCCCTCCAGTCGATACCGGCTCAAATACTGATCAAAGTTGGTATGAAACCCCATCACCACCGGTATCCCCAACTTGCGACAAGCCTTGACTGCTGACGCTCCCATCGGACTTTCAGTCGCCACATAGACAACATCCGGCCGGTCCTCCCGCCAAACTTTCTTGAACCGCAGAGGTTTGGGAAGCCCCACTCTGACTTCCTTGTAACCTGGCAGGCCGAATCCCCTCACCGGGGTCTCATCTTCATCTCCCCCGGCTTCCGCCGTGTGAATGATGTGCACGTCATGACCATTCCCCCGCAACCCTTTGACCAATCTTCCCAACGTCATCGCCACCCCGTTCACATCAGGGGCATAGGTGTCTGTGACAAATACGATCTTCATTTTTTATTACGGTTCTCCTAACCAAATAAGGGAGACCGCAACACGCGACAGTATCCTCAGCGGTGACAATTTCGTCGCATCTTCCAACCCACGGAATTGTCCTCCCCATCGTCGGAGAGTTTTTCTAGCTTACCCGACATGATCCGCTGTCTGCTTCTTTTGCTCCTCTGGTCCGCCAATTCCTTCGCCGATGGTTCGGCCCGACTCAAGGAACTCGATGCCTATTGGAAGGAAGTTTCCCGCACCGTTCGCGAAGGAGACTTTGAAGGCTACAAGGCCACCTGCCATCCCGACGGCATTCTCATCGCCGGCTCCAAACAAACCTCTTACCTCCTTTCGGATGCTCTCAAGAAGTGGAAGCCAAACTTCACCAAGGCCAAAGAAGGCACGATGAAAGCCTCGGTCGAATTCCGCTTCTCCCGCCGCTGGGGCGATGCCAATACCGCCCACGAAACCGGCATGTTCCGCTACGCCGAAACCGATGCCGAAGGCAAGGAACAGATCGCTTACATCAACCTCGTCGCCCTCCTCATCAAGAAGGACGGCAAGTGGCTCGTCCTGATGGAAAATCAAGCCTCCGAAGGCACCATCGCAGACTGGAAAAAGCTCAAACCGGCCGAATAACTTTTCCGCCGGCCTGCTCAATCAGTCGGGGCCAATACGAACACCCTCAAAAAACCCCGTTTTTGAGTGTTAGCATTCTTTTCTTCAGGTAGTAATGGTAAAAGGCTTCTTGATCATCGCACGGATGACTGAAAGCAAGCGCACCAGACCTATGAAGACACTGACACTCCCCTTGTTCACCGCGGGAATGATTTCTGCGATGACCATCACTTCGGCTTCGGCCGTCACCGCTCTCATCGACTTCGGTCGTGCCGATTCCTCGGCCGCCAGTCCTTACAACCCCGCCGTCATGGTTTTCGGGGCCAACGGTTCCACCGGTGCCGTTGCCTTGAATGACACCACCACCGCCCCCACCGGGTGGACCGTCACCGTGACCGACGTCGGAAGCGGCAACGGTGGCAACGCCGGCGGTGGCGCTGATGTGAACTCATTTCCAGCCGGACTCTCCGGATTTGATAGTGATGCCCTCCGCAACAGTATTTATTCCAACCAGGGAGGCGGCGCCAATCCCAGCATGGTTTTGACCTTCGACGGACTTTCTTCGCTCAATACCTACGATCTGGTCCTCTACGGTTCACGGGCCAATGCCCAGGGTCTCGATCAACGATGGTCCCTGACCCAAGGAACAGGGGGAGCCGATGTCGACCACAACTCGGAACTCAACAACAGCGTCTTCGTCGATTGGACCAACATCAGTCCCAACGGAAGCGGAGTCATCGAGGTCACCATCAACTCACCGGGCCCGGACAGCCTGGGCGCCCTGGCACTTAACTTCGGCTCGATCACCGAAAATGCGATCCCCGAAGCCACCGGATCCAGCCTGCTGGCCCTGGGTCTCGGGACTCTTCTCATCAGAAGGAAACGATCCTAGATCGTTTTCCTGAGTCCCCCCTGACCCCCCACCCCCGCCGGCTTCTCAACGAGATCCCGGAACAGCTCTCCAGTCTCCACACCAGACGATCCCAAGCACACCATCAAATATCCTGAACGATGAACTCTTCGTCATTGAAATCCTGTTGCGCCCTCTTCACCGGGGCAGTCCTTCTTCTCCCGAGCGTCCAAGCCAAACTGGTGGCCTGGTATCCGCTCGATGAATCACCCGCAGCCGACCTGCCGGTCACCGAAAACGTCGCCGCAAACAACGCCAGCCTGATTGGCTACAACGCAGATCCCACTCTTTCCTACGTCACGCGTGGGGTCAGCTCGGCCCGCCCCAACCTCGGACTGGCCTACGAGTTCATTCGTGAAGCTGCAGCCGGAGGAGGACTCAATCTGGGACAGGCCGCCGCCGTTCAGCCGACCGACCAATTCACCATTTCCTTCTTTTTCCAACCTCAGTTCTTCAACGCTTTCGACCGCTTTTTCGAAACGCTCGTCGGTAACAGCAACGACCAGCACGGAATGCGAATCGACATGGCGGGCACCGGCAACCAAGTCCGCGTTCTCGTTCGTTCCAACTCTGGGGCCAACTCCCAGTTTACCCACCCGACCACGCTTAAGACCGACGGAACCTGGTACTTCTTCGCCTTCCGCTACGACACCACCGCAGTCGACACCGATCCCTTCCGGCTCACCTTGGTGGAAATGAATGGTGACCCTGTCGATGAAGCGGCCATCACCGCTGCCACCTCGGGAATCGAGACTTTGTCCACAGGGGTCATGAACTCTCCACATGTTGGAAACAGCCTGGTTGGTGTCGAGCTCGAGACCGCGGCTAATCCCAACAACTTCGACGGCCTCATCGATGAATTCGCCTTCTTCGACAATTCGGACGGCAACGGAGTTCTCACCGATGCCCAGCTCCTCGATGTCTTTAACTTCGGGCCTTCGGGGGTCGAACTCATTTCGTCCCTCACCACTGATCGCAACAGTGTGTCGCCCGGGAATCCTGCCACTCTCTCCTGGACTGTCGACGAGACCCTCGATTCTCTAATCCTCGACGATGGCAACGGCAATACCACCGACCTCGCCCCACTCACCACGGGTGGAACCGGATCGATTGCCGTATCGCCAACCTTAACCACCACTTACACCATTCGGGCCGTGAAAGGTGAGGCCGCCAACGTCTGGAGCCTTCGAATTATTTCGGGTGCTGCGCCTGAAATCACCTCCTTCAATGTCTCCGATTCCCTGATCCAAACCGGTTCCTCCGTCGATCTGAACTGGGTTGTTGCCGGTGCCGATTCGCTCACCCTCGATCCGGGCGACGTCGACGTCTCCTCACAAAACACCATCACGCTCACTCCGACAGAAACCACCACTTATACCCTGACGGCCACCAACGGATTCGGAACCACCATCTCGGATCTCGAAGTCGCCGTTCTTGCCGGGCCGATTCCCATTCATCGCAATGTTGCTTCACTCGGGGAGGGCACTGATGCCCTCTGGCCCGATCTGGTCGGCAACCGCAGTTGGGCGTTGACCGGCGGTCTCTTGGGAGATCCTCTGGCCAACCCAAGCGCCAACACCAACATCACGGCGTCCTACACCACCGGTGGCGGGCTCAACGGAGCTTCCACCGGAGCCTACCAGTATCCTCAATTCTCCGCGGAAGTCTGGTTCCGACCCGGCGAACTGACCGCCAATCATGAAGTCATTTACGAAACGGGCGGCGGACAGAACGGGATCTCGGCTCTCATCACCGACGCCAATCTTCGCGTCATCGGCAGCGAACTGAACGTGCGAAACTTCGATATTAATCTGCCCCTCGCAGGACTCAACCTCGACGACTTTCTCCAGCTCGTTCTCACCAACGATGCCGACGCCGACCTGGTCACGGTCTCGCTTCGCGACACCTTCGGCAACGTCCTCACGGCCAGTGAAAGTTCCGGGGTCGCTCTCGGAGGCAACGGTGCAGGCCTCTTCACCTGGGCTGCTGGCGCTGTGGCAGGAGCTGAAATCAACCTTGGAGGAAGGACCGAAGAAGCGGGCACTTCTCCCGAGGGCCTAACCGGCTTCGCCGGAGAAATCGGCATCGTCAACGTCTACGATCAAGTGCTCGATGACGCCGCCATTCAAGCCGCCTTCGATCGCGTCGCCACCACCACCTCCGGGCCGGCCGGGCTGCAAATCACCGACGTCTCGTTCGATGGCGCCAACGACGAGCTCACCATCACCTGGAATTCCGTCAATGGACAAAGCTATCTGGTCGAATTCTCAACCAGTCTGAAGACCGACGAATGGTTCGAACTCGACGGCCCTTTTACCGCCTCGGGAGAACAAACCACCGAAACCCTCGACGTTCCACCCAACCAAACGGAATTCTTTGTTCGGGTCGTCCGCGACCTCCCCTGACCCCACCATCAGGCTCCCTTCGCACACCTCCACTTTACAAGGTGGGGGAACGGCCCGATTTTCACCCCATCCGTCATGCAGAAACTCTGTCATCTCGCAGCCAGCCTCACCATCGTCAGCTCCTCGCTCCCGGCCACTCCCATGATCACCGAATTCGCGGCGATCAATGATGGCTCCCAAGCCGATGGAGATGGAGGCTATCCGGATTGGATCGAACTTCACAATCCGGACCCCATGCCTGTCGACCTCACCGGGTTTCACCTCACCGACAATCCGGGAATCCCCGCGAAATATACCTTCCCCGCCGGCACCACCATTCCTGCGGGAGGATTCCTACTGGTCTTCGCCTCAGGTCAGGCCGACTCCTCTTACATCGATGCCGGAGGCTTCCGTCACACCAATTTCTCGCTCAATGCCGGGGGAGAATATCTGGCTCTCAATGAACCCGGAGGATCTCTACTTCATGCTTTCTCTCCTGAATATCCGGACCAAGTCGGTGGCTTCAGCTATGGGATTGGCACCTCCGCCGCCGTGAGCTCACTTCTTGAGGAAGGCGCTCCCTCGACTTGGTGGGTTCCTTCCTCCGATATCGGAAACGACTGGCAGATGGCTGACTTTGATGATGCCGGCTGGACTTCCGCCTCCACCGGAATCGGCTACGGTTACGATGAGGGAATCGGAGCCGGGGGCGATACCAAGAGCGCCATGTGGTTCTCCAGCGCCAGCGTCTACCTGCGCGTTCCATTCCAGGTGAATGATCCATCGTCCTTCTCGTCGCTCGCCCTGCACATGCGTTACGAAGATGGCTTTGTCGCCTATCTCAACGGTGTCCGCATTGCCTCGGCCAATGCTCCCGACGAGGATTCACTCGCTTACAATTCCACCGCCACAGCCGAGCATCCCGACGAAGAAGCGATTGTCGCCGAAACGTTCACTTTTGCCCCCTCCGCTCTCGTTGCCGGAACCAACATTCTCGCCATTCATGGCCTCAACCTTTCCTCCTCCGGGTCCAACTCCAATGACTTCCTCATCATTCCGGAACTCGAGGGCACCAGCAGCAGCACGACCGGAAGCTCGGGCTATTTCGCCACTCCCACGCCGGGATCGTCCAACGCCCCGGTTCCCCTCCTCGGTTTCGTGGCCGACACCAAATTCTCGCATGATCGCGGGTATCACACCGAATCTTTCGATCTGGAAATCACTTCCGCAACCCCGGGAGCCGCCATCTTCTACACCACCGATGGCACCCCGCCCTCGCCCGAGAACGGCACGCGCTATACCACTCCCATCAATATCAGCTCCACCACCACCATCCGGGCCATGGCCGCCAGAGATGGATTCGAGCCCACCAACATCGATACCCAGACCTACCTCTTCATCGATGACATCATCCGCCAGACAAGGCCCTCCGGATACCCATCGTCGTGGGGAGGCGTAGCCGCTGATTACGACATGGATGCCGACATCGTGGACCACCCGGACTACGCCGATCAATTCAACACCGCCTTTGCCGCCCTCCCCTCCCTGTCGTTGGTCTTCGATCCCGATGCGTTCTTCCACCCCTCGACCGGAATCTATCAACGCCCCGGCTCCCAGGGAATGGCCTGGGAACGACCACTCTCGGCCGAACTCATGGTCCCCGATAGCTCCGAAAAAGGCTTTCAAATCAATGCCGGCGTCCGGATCCAGGGCGGATCCTCCCGGAATACCGATACACCGAAGCACTCCCTCTCACTCCGCTTCCGCAGCGATTACGGAAAACCCAAACTCAATTATCCGCTCTTCAAGAACACTCCTAATGGCGACTCCGCCATCGAGGAATTCGATCTTCTTCAGCTCCGTCCCGAATACAACTATGGCTGGATGCACCGCCATTGGTATCAATGCGATCACGCTCTCTACGGTCGCGACCAATGGGCCTCCGACCTCTTTGCCGCAATGGGCCAGAACGGATCCCACGGACGCTGGGTCCACCTCTTCTTGAACGGCATCTATTGGGGGCTCTACGACCTTCACGAACGCCCCGATGCCGATCACATGGCCAACTACTTTGGCGGCAGCCAGGAAGACTACGATACCGTCAATTCATCCCAAGCCACCAACGGCGACCTTGGTGCCTACAATACCATGATGAATCTCGCCTACGGTTCCATCCAGACCCAGGGCACTTACGAATCCATCCAGGAATACCTCGATCTCGATGCCTTCGCCGATTACATGATTCTCAACGCCTACGTCGGCAACCGGGATTGGGATGGCCACAACTGGCGGGCAGGACGGAAGAGGGAAGCCGGCGCTCCCTATCTCTTCTTCCCTTGGGATACCGAGTTCGCCGTCAGCCATGTCAGCGGAGGCGTCTTTCCCACCCCTCCCAACTTTTTCACCACTGCCCTCAGCACAGATGTGACCGGAAGAAACGGCAACCGAAGACCCACCGGACTTCAAACCCGCCTTCAGCTGAACGCCGAATACCGCCTCCGCTACGCCGACCGGGTTCACAAACATTTCTTCAATGATGGCCCTCTCGTCCCAGCCAACTCTTCGTCCTTCTGGACGGCCCGCTCGGCTTCCATGCACGATGCCATCGTCGCCGAATCCGCCCGCTGGGGCGACCATCGTCGCGACATGAATTCCGGCCGTTGGTCTTCTTCCGACTTCGACCTCTACACCCGCGACGAACACTACCTGCCTGTCCATGATTGGTTGGTCGATACCTACATCCCCCAACGTTCCGCCATCGTCCTCAATCAACTCCGGAACCGGAACCTCTACCCGGACACCGACGCTCCGGTATTTTCTCCACACGGCGGCACTATCCCACGCGGACTGACCGTTCCCGTTTCCGCCCCGTCCACTGTCTACTACACCACTGATGGATCGGACCCGCGGTTGACCGGCGGAGCCATCAGCCCCACCGCCACCTCCCTGACTCCCGGGACCTCGCTCACCTTGAACGAATCAACCTTGCTTCGGGCCCGCACCCGTGCCGGCAATGGCGAGTGGTCCGCCCTCAACGAAGCCACCTTCACGGTGGATGCCTCGAACCTGATGATTACGGAAATCATGTATCATCCGGCCGATCAACCCCGTGCCGAATTCCTTGAGCTCACCAATACCGGGGAGTTCGAAATCAGCCTCACCGGCCTCTACTTCTCCCAAGGGATCTCCTTCAACTTCGATGATCATTCCTCCATCAGCTCTCTCGCGCCGGGAGCACGCCTGCTCATTGTCCGCGATCTCGCCGCTTTTCAACTCGTCTACGGAAACAGTTTTGATGCTCTGGTCGCCGGAACATTCCAAGAGGGCACCGCCCTCAACAATGGAGGCGAATCCCTCGCCATCTCCGATGCCAATGACAATCTGATCCTGTTCGTCGACTATCGTGACGACGCCCCATGGCCCGGCGAAGCAGACGGCTCCGGTAACTCGCTGGTCTTTGCCGGAGGTGATCCCGCTCTCGCACCCAACTGGCGCCCGTCCTCATTAGCAAACGGGAATCCCGGCTCGTCCGATTCCACCTCGTTCCCCGGTGGCTCGCTTATCGACTACGCCCTCGCCAGCACCCCGGTTCTGAGCGGAACAACATTCATCTGGACCACTCCCCTGACCGCTGACGATGTTGTCTTCGAGGTCCAACACAGCCCGGACCTCAACGCTTGGACCACCATCGAGTCATCCATTCAAAGCCAGACTCTCAACGCCGGTGACAGCACCCGCACCTTCACCATCGAAGTCCCCGCCGGCCTCCGCGGCTACGCCCGCGTAATTGTCCGAACACGCTAGACGACTAAAATCTTCTCAAGTCACCGTATCGGTGAAGATGAACATCTTCCGGGTTGCTTTCGCTTGGGTCATCATTCCCCTTTCCTGCCTTGCTCAAACCAATCCCGACGTCCTTTTCTCCACCGGATTCGAAGACGACTCGTGGCGAAGCCACTTGAAAGGGGGACAGCGGAAAACGGTCACCGTCATCAGCTCGGATCCCACCCGCAAGTTCAAAGCTCTTTCCGGAAAGGCTCTCTCAATCGCCACCCCCAAAAGTTCCCACTACGGAGCGAGCATCGAATTCCCCTTGAAGAACATCAAGGGAGGCGAACCCTCGGAAATCTACTTCCGCTACTACCTCCGCCTCGGCGATGACTGGAACCCAACCGGCGGAGGAAAACTCCCCGGCATCGGAGGAACCTACGGAAAAGCTGGTTGGGGCGGCCGGCCCAGCAATGGCTCCAACGGGTGGTCGGCCCGCGGTCTCTTCAAAGCCCAAAAAGATGGCAAAACCCCGATTGGTTTCTACTGCTATCACGCCGACATGAAAGGCAAGTATGGCGAGAACTGGGTCTGGGATCGTGATGATCTCGGATACCTCGAAAACAATCGCTAATACTGCATCGAGCAATACGCCAAACTCAACACTCCTGGGAAAAAGGACGGCATTCTACGAGGCTGGGTTGACGGCAAACTGGCTTTCGAAAACACCAACGTCCGCATGCGTAAAACGCCCACCATCAAAATTCAGAACATTTGGATCAACCTCTATCACGGAGGCGGACGACCCGCCTCATCAGAAGATCACCTCTACATCGACGATATCGTCGTCTCCCGTAAACCGATTGGGCCGAGGAAATAGCCTCCCAAATCACTCATGGCCGAACGCAAAAAACGACACCTGGGAGCCCTCGGCGTTCTCCTGGTCCTAGGGATCGCCTTATCCATCCTCATTTGGAATCGCTTTTACTTCTCTCCCTCGCTCTCCCCGACTTTGGCCGCTTGGCAGGGCAACACTACCAGCGATCAACTCGATCATCCCCGTCCTCTGATCATCGGCCATCGTGGGGCCGGACTAGAATCAACCGCCGGCTCGTTTCCCATCGGCAACACGCCGAATGCCATTCAACGGGCAGTTGAAGCCAAGGTCGATTGGATCGAAATTGACCTACAGAAATCCAAAGATGGACACCTCGTCGTGTTTCACGATCTTGAACTGGACCTCAAAACCAACGGGCAAGGGAAGCTCTCCGATCACACCTTAAATCAACTCACCCGGATCAAAGTCCATGTCAACCCCACGGAGTCCATTCATTCACTCGACGACACTTTCGGGCGATTCCACTCGCCAACACATAAGTGGATCTTCGATATCAAGGCGCCCGGGATTCACCAGGAAGTGATCGCCTGGCTGAACAAACAGGTTACCGCAGGAGCTCTCACAAAAGAACAAATCATCATCTTCGGCAAATTCGAGATTCTCCAGGGTTTCAAGGAAACCGGATTTACTCTCGGCTACACCGCCACCTGGGGAGAGTCCGGCAGCAAGTATCGAGCCCTCTTCTCACCCTCCACCTGGATCGAAAGAACCCAAGACCTTGGCTCCAGGTTTCTCGTTCTCCCGGTCATCTACGCCCATGAAAGCATGATCAATCGTGCTCGGAACTCCGGGCTGGAAGTATGGGTCTACGGCACTGATGAACCCTCGGACTTTTACCGCCTGGCAAGCCGGGGCGTCACCGGATTTATCACGGATCGGCCCAAACGCGCCGCCGAATCACTGGCCATCGTTCCCCGCAAACACGCACCCTGAAGATCATGCCCAAGCCCTTCTTTTTCATCCTCCCGGTCATTCTCTTCAATGTCTGCCAGGCGAAGACCATCATGCTGTCACCCGATGACAAGAAGTGGTTCTCGGTCCTCTCCGGTCCGTCCCTGAACCCCGGCGACGAAATCATTCTCCGCGCAGGCACCTATTCCGATCGCCGACGGCTCGAAATCTCGCAACGTGGCTCGGCCGGAAAGCCCATTGTCATCAGGTCAGCCGAAGGCGCCAAGGTCATCTTCAAACGACCCGATGCCCGCCAAAACACTTTCAACCTCGCCGGATGCCAGCACCTCGTCATCCGCGATCTCGAAATCACAGGTGGCTCCGCCGGGATCCGCATTGGTAAAAAAGGCGACCACCTCGCCAAACACATCACCCTGGAGAATCTTCACATCCACCACATCGGCGGCGTCGCAGTCACGGCGAACTATGCCGGCGAAGTTTACGAGTCCCTCATCTTCCGTCGCAACCACATCCACCACACCGGGGGACACGGCGAGGCCTTCTACCTCGGCTCGAACAATAAGCCCGACGGTTCGAACAACGGTTACATTTTCAACTCCATCGTAGAAAACAACTACATTCACGATCTCAAGGGGCCCAAGGTGAGTCAGGGCGACGGGATCGAGCTCAAGGACGGAAGCTATAGCAACATCGTGCGCGACAACGTCATTCACGACACCAACTACCCGGGCATCATCGTCTATGACACCGACGGCAAGGCGCCCAACATCATCGAGCGGAATGTCATCTGGAATACCGGTGATCACGGCATTCAAGCGGCCGCCGATGCCATCATCCAAAACAACATCATCTTCGACACCGGAGGCGAAGGCATCTCCTCGCGCAACCATCAAAGTGCCGTGGTGGGCAATCTCACCATCGTCAACAACACCATCCTGTCGAAGCGATCCATCCGCATCACTGTTTCCGAAAAACCAAGTGGCCCTGTTCTCGTCGCCAACAATGCTCTCTCCGTCCAACCCAGGATTCCCAAACATCCGGTCGTGACATCGACCCACAACGTCACCGGAATCGAAACAGCTTTCCCAAAGGCCCAGTCACCAGCAATCAACGCCGCCCATCCCGACCACCTTCCCAAGTTCGACTTCAATCACACGCCTCGCGGAAATTCCAAAGACGCCGGTGCCTACAAGTTCTCCAAAGACGGCAATCCCGGATGGAAGATCGGCAAAGGGTTTAAAGACACGACGAACAACAAAGATTAACGTGCCTACTTGGCCTCCGTCTCCTTCAACTCCGCCATCACTGTGTCCTTCCAGATCTTGAGATCTTTCTGCAAACGCGAAAGAACGTCTGGCTTTTCCTTGGCGAGATTCTTGGACTCACCGGGATCCGCGATGATGTCGTAAAGCTGAGGCTCTTTCTTTCCTTCGATCAACTTATAACGTTGCTCCATCCAGGCTGATTCCTTGCCATCCTTGTTGAGGAAGCCCAGGGGCTTCTCGCGTTCCTTCTTCTCACCGGCCACGAAGGGCAGCAGGCTGGTGCCGTCGTATGTCCGGTCAGCGGGTAAATCGAGACCGAGGGTATCGAGGATCGTCGGGAAGTAGTCGGAGGTAAAACAAGGTGCCTCTACTGTTCGGGCCTCCTTGATCTTGCCCGGCCAAACCATGAGCCCGGGAACACGAATTCCTCCCTCGTGGATCGACAGTTTGTATCCCTTGAGGTTCTTCGCCGTTCCCACGTGACGCGGCGAGCCTTGCCGAGCCGGTCCATTGTCAGAGCAAAACCACAACATGGTATTGTCTGCCACCCCAAGCGACTTCAGCTCATCGCGCAGTCTTCCCACTTGTTCATCCATGGCGGTCAGGCAAGCATAGTAATGACGAGTGTGCTCAGGATGATCCCCATACATCTCAAGATACTTCGGGCCGCCCACGACCGGCGAATGCGGGGTATGAAACCACACCACGGTAAAGAAGGGCTTCTTCTCTTCTACCGCCTTCCGGATGAAAGGAATCGCCCGGTCCATCACGACCCGCGAAGCATCACCACGCATATTCTCAACTACCTTTTGATCCGGTCCAACAAAGAACTCATTGCCATAGGGCTTCGTTGATTTTCCTCCACCGGCATTCCCCTTCTTCTTGATAGGGCCCGGATCAATCAAGGGATCCCAAGTTGGCACCTTGGACTCGGTGACAAAACAAACGTCCACATCCCGCTCCCAAGGCGGGCAATAGTAACGCGCGGGTTTTTTGGCGAAAGTCCCCCAACGTTTCTGGTCACCGGGCTTCTTGGAAAGCGTTCCCATATGCCACTTGCCGAAATGCCCGGTGGTGTAGCCCTGCTTCTTGAGAACAGAGGTAATGGTGACTTCCTCGGGTTCGAGCATTCCCTTCATCGCGAAGGTGATGCCATACCGATAAGGATTTCGTCCGGTGTAACAACTTCCCCGCGTCGGTGAACACATCGCGGCAGCCGAATAAAACCGGGTGAAAGTCACGCCTTCTCGATGCATCTGGTCCAGATGAGGAGTCTTGAGATGAGGATGCCCATTGTATCCCACATCGCCCCAACCCTGGTCGTCGGTCATACATAAAATGATGTTGGGGCGTTCCTCACCTTGGGCAATGGACAAGGCCGCCCCCCAGACGAGAACATTAATCAGCAAGAGTGCGTTTTTCATCATCGACTATTTCTTCTTGTTTCTTCGGTGCGGAGCCTGACCGCGATCCTTCTCAATAAGGTCCCGTCGGTAGATCTCACCGGGCCTCATCGGTTCATGAGCCTCTTCCGCGATCGCCATCAGTTTCTTGAGAACCTCCGGATTCTCTTTCGCCAAGTCCTCCTTCTCTTCGACGTCTTTACCCAGATGATAAAGCTGCCACTCCCCCTTCTTCCCCTTGTAGGCCTTCCAGTCTTCCATCCGCACCGCCGTCTGGCCGACGTATTCCCAATAGAGATAGGGATGCTTCTTCTGCCCGGGCTCTCCCATGAGAGTCGGCATCAAAGAAAGGCCATCGGTCTTGGGACTCTCGACTCCCGCCAGCTGGGCGAGCGTCGGCATGATATCGGGAAAGTAACACAGGTGGTCGGTTTCTACCTCTTCCTTGATCATCCCCGGCCAACGCACCAGGAAGGGAACCTTGAGACCACCTTCGTAAAGTGATCCCTTCCCCGCCCGGAATCGCTCCCCGGTTTCCGGATTCAAGTTCGGTCCGAAGAATCCGTGTGGACGATCCTTGCTGGGAAAATAAGCCTGCCCGCCATTGTCTCCGCAGAGAAAGAAAATGGTATTCTGATCGAGATCCATCTCCTTCAAGGCCGCAATGATCTCCCCGATCTGGCGATCCACCATGTGCATGAAGGCCGCGTAGACTTTGACATCGTCATCACTCTTCTGCCCGCCCTTCCAAGGCTTGTCTTTGAACAGCTGCCAGGACGGATCATCCTTGTCGATTCCCCAAATCCCGTGAGGTGGAGTCCACGGCAGATAACAAAAGAAGGGCTTGTCCTTGTTCTTCCGGATGAACTTCATCGACTCCGCAAAGATCTCATCCTGCGCATGCGTCTTCCCCTCGTAGAAGCTCGTGCTGGGATTCCCTTCAAGAGGAACCTCCTCGCTGTTCCTGATCAAATACTGCGGATAAAAGGTGTGGGCGTGGACTTGGTCGTAGTAACCGAAAAACTCATCGAAGCCATGCTTCTCGGGCACCCCCGAAGTCCCACGGCCGCCGATTCCCCACTTGCCGAATCCTCCCGTGGCATAGCCGGCTTTCTTGAGCATGCTGGCCAAGGTTTCTTCATCGGCTCTGATGGGAGCGAAGCCATTATTGGAACGCATCGAGGTGTGCCCGGAATGCAACCCGGTTAACAACACACAACGAGTGGGGCCGCAAACCGGAGCGCCCGCGTAGGCATTGGTAAACCGCATTCCCTCGGCTGCGAAGGTATCGATGTTGGGAGTGACGAGATCCTTGCTCCCCATGTGGCCCGATTCAAAATAGCCCCACTCATCAAGCATGAGGTAGATGATGTTGGGCTTGTCCTCTTCCGCCGAAACACGGGTCAAGGCTGACACAAGGACCAAGGCGAAAAGCTTCGAAAGCAGGCGGTGCATCCCTCCTTCTACGCACTGCGTTGAAAGATCTCACTGAAAAACAACCGGATCTTTCTCACGCGCTCGTTCGTTCCTCTTGCCATTGATCAACTTGAGAAGTTCCGCGGTCGCCCGGGCATCGCACAAGGCTCGGTGGTGGTCCGCCAATCCAACCCCAAACTCGCGACAAAGATTCTTCAAACTGTATGATTTCAAGCGAGGAAAGTGCCGCCGCATTTCCACCACCGTGCACAACACGGGTCGACGAAACTCAATGCCTACTCTCTCGAATTCCTTCCTCAGGAAGCCTTCATCGAACTTGGCATTGTGAGCCACGAAGATGGCATCACCGATGAACTCGTCCAGCTCCTCTGCAATCTCCCCGAACACCGGCTGACCCTGCACCATCTCATCGGTGATTCCCGTCAGCTCCACGATCTTCCACGGAATCCGACAGCCGGGATTCACCAGCGTCTCAAAAGTCTCAATCACTTCACCACCACGCACTTTGACCGCACCGATCTCAGTCACCCGATGATAGTCAGGTCGCCCCCCGGTGGTCTCGACATCCACCACGACATACTCCTGTTCCGGATCAACCACCCATTCGATCCGCACCACGCCGGCTTCAATCCCCGCCGACTTCAGCGCCTGAATCTGCGCCAACTGATGCCGCCGGATCTGATCGCCCTCCGCCTTAACCTCCAGAAAACGTACCCCATCTCCATGAAACTGGAGCAAGTCCGGATATCCTCGCCGGTTGTTCCCAAAGTCATCGATCATCCGCTTCAACATCGTCACCACTGCCTTCGGAGGCGCCTGAGCAAGGAACCGCCCCAACAGTTCTTCATCACTGTCCTGCCAATGAAAGAGGCCATTGAGCTCGCCGAATGACCTCGCGAAAACGTCCTTCACTTGCTCCTGCGCCCGCCCCGCATCCACCAACTGGAGTTTTGCTTCAATGCCTTCACGCTTGTTGGTCGAAAAAGTTCCGTCCAGAAAGCTCGTCGGACGCGCATCAAATTCATTCGGTGTCTCCTCCTGCAATTCCTCCCAGAACAACACCCCAAAAAGAGTCATCCAAAAGTGATTTTCAGTCATCTCGGTCTCTTGCCCTCGCTCGCGATAATAGCGAATCGCCGCAGCCTCAGGGTGCTCCCGGTAGGCTTCGTCAACCTGAATCACCGGAGCCTCCCGCAGCATCCCGGTCAGAGCCCCCATGGTGCCACCTTGAAACTTGAGCCGATAAAAATCCTCCGCAAACAAGAGTTCTTCATCCGAATAAGGATCCTCAGCAATTTCTTCTAACAGGCCGCGCACCGTTTCCCGCTCTCCCTTCGCAAAGCGCATCCGACAAATCCGCTCGCGGGCCGGATGAGTCACTGCCTCTTCAAAGACCATTAACGCTTCCTCAGGATCTCCCTGCTTCTCGAGCTTCGACCCAAGCAGAAGCAAATTCCGCTCCTTTCCTTCGTCCGGCCAAGCGGTAATCTCCTCCGCCATTCCGCGCAATGATACTCCTTCCGCTTTCCGGATCTCACCCCGCAGACGGGCATGGAAGAAAGCGGCCCGGGCCTGATCGAGATCCCCATACCGCGGCTTGAACGATCGCCCTCTGCCCGTCTTGAGGATCCCGAGATCTCTCATCGTAAACGCCTGCATCCCCTCGGAGAGCCTTCCAAAAAAAAGAAAGCCCAGAAAGTCGAGCTCTTCGACGTGCCTTTGCACGACATAGGCCCCGGCCAATCCCATTTCCTGAAATTCCTCAAAGCAGCATTCCTCTTTCACTTTCCCCACTAGTCCTGCTTTCGGAAGACTCCGGCACCCCTTGAGATTCTTACCCAACCGATCCATGACGTCGATCAGCCGTCCCTTGGTGAGGGTGCCGATGAACTCATCAACATCACCTTCTCGCAAGGTCCGAATCATCCCGGCCGCTTCCAGATGCTCGAGAGACCGATCAAGGCTGCAGATCTCCTGATAGACCAAACTCCCGCGCTCAAGGATCCTCCCCTTGCGATTGAAGATCCTGACCGCCAAAGCCTGGGCATCGCGTTCCAGTGACTCAATGTTTGCGAGCAACTGCCCTTCCCGCTCATTCGCCAATCCCGGGAAGTATCGACGCAAAAACGAAACCATCTCGAAAAAGTGATCAAGATAGTAAAAGTCCTTCAAGATGACCGGAGGCTTCGCCATGCACTTCCGCAATCTTGCTGTCGATCCTTCATATTGGTCAAGTGAACAGTTGGTGTTCCCTCTTAAAAACCATTCGTCATCTTCATCCGGACATCTATTCTTCCCCCATGGTGACCACGTTCCGAAGCCTTCTCTCCCTCCTCCTCTTGGCCTCAGGGGCCCAGGCCAAGCCCAATGTCCTTCTCATCTGTGTCGATGACCTTCGCCCCGAACTGAAGTGCTTTGGCATGGATTACATCCAGTCACCACACATCGATGACCTCGCCGCCCGAGGTCGGGCCTTTCACCGTCATTACGTCCAGGCTCCTACTTGTGGAGCCTCCCGCTACGCCCTCCTCACCGGAACCTATGGTCCTTCTGGGAACGGCGCTCTTTTCCAGCGCGCCAAGAATATCAAGAATCCCTCGCTCCCGGCTCACTTTCGGCAGAAAGGCTACACCACGGTCTCGGTCGGCAAAGTTTCCCACCATCCCGGAGGACGGGGCGGCAAGGATTGGGACGACGACTCCTCCCACGAAATGCCCGAGTCCTGGGATCGCCATCTTCTTCCTGCCGGCAAGTGGCAGCATCCCCGCGGCTGGATGCATGGACTGGCCAACGGCGAGATCCGCAAGAACGCCAAGGACATGGATGTTTATCAGGCTCTCGAAGGAGGCGACGAAATCTACCCCGATGGCATCGCGGTCGACGAAACCCTCAAGCAACTCAAAATGCTTGCTGACGACAAAAAGCCCTTCTTCATGGCCACCGGAATCCTCCGTCCCCACCTGCCCTTCGGCGCCCCCGCCAAATATCTGGAGCCCTACAAGAATGCCAAGCTCCCTCCCGTGGCTCACCCGAAAAAGCCCGAAGGAAAAACCACCTGGCACGGCTCGGGCGAGTTCATGAAGTACAATCGCTGGGGAAAGAACCCCAACACCGATCCCGAATTCGCGATCGAAGTCCGCAAGCACTACGCCGCCTGTGTCACGTACGCCGATGCCCAAGTCGGCCGCATCATGAAGCAACTCAAGGACCTCGGACTCGCCGACAACACCATCGTGGTTCTTTGGGGCGATCATGGCTGGCATCTCGGTGAGCACGCCATCTGGGGCAAGCACGCCCTCTTTGAAGAATCGCTTCGCTCTCCTCTCATCATCGTTGCGCCCGACGTCAAGGACGGTGGAAAACCCAGCAAGGAGATCGTGGAGAGCATCGACCTCTACCCCACCCTCTGCGAGTTGGCTGGACTGCCAAGGCCCGATTTCCTCGACGGAAAGTCGCTGGTTCCAATCCTGAAAGATCCCGCAGAAAAATCCGACGGCATGGCCATTTCCTACCATGGGAACGGTCGCACCCTCCGCACCGATACCCACCGGCTCATTAAACAGAGAAAGGGCCACCTCGAACTCTACGATCACCGCACCCCCGAAGAAGAAACGAAGAACCTCGCTGAAGAACAGACGGACCTTGCTGCCAAGCTTGTCGAAAAACTCGAATCCCGCTAAGCCATCCACCCGTGAGAATCCAGTCCGCCAAGTTCATCAAGAGCGCCGTCAAGCTGGCCGATTGTCCGGCAGCGGAGCTTCCGGAGTTTGCCTTCATCGGGCGCTCCAACGTCGGCAAGTCCTCCCTGATCAACCTGCTCACCAACAAAGACGGACTGGCGCGCGTCTCCAAAACCCCGGGACGCACCCGCGAAATCAATTTCTTCAAGATCAACGACAATTGGTCACTCGTCGATCTGCCCGGATACGGTTACGCCAAGGTCTCCAAATCAATGCGGGACCAGTTCAATGAGTTCGTCTCGGAATACCTTCTCGAACGCGAAAACCTCTGCGGCACCTTTGTCCTCATCGACTCACGACATTCCCCCCAGAAGCTCGATCTTCAGTTTGTCTCATGGTTGATCGACACCGAAATCCCTTTCGCCCTCATCTTCACCAAGACCGATAAGGTTAAACCCAAGGTGGTGAACAAGAACATCAATCAGTTCAAGGAGGCCATGAAGGACTTCAGTTCGGGACAACCGATCGTCTTCCGGTCTTCGGCCACCACCCGTGACGGACGAAACGAAATCCTCGCCTTTATCGAAGAAGCGATGAAGCAGGTCTGATCCCCTGAAAGACCCGGCCCGGTTTCGCAGTCTTCCTCTCATGCGTTTCCTTTTCGCCTTCCTTCTCCTCATCCGCTTTTCCTTTGCTGCCGAAAAGCCTAACATCGTCTTCATTGTCGTCGACGATCTCGGATACGGCGACCTCTCGGGATACGGAGCCACCGATCTCAAAAGCCCGCACCTCGATGCCCTCGCCAAGGAAGGCCTTCACTTCACCAACTTCTACGCCAACTGCCCGGTCTGCTCGCCCACCCGGGCCTCGCTCCTGACCGGTTGCTACCCCGACCTCGTCGGCGTTCCCGGCGTGATCCGCACCAACGCTGCCGACAACTGGGGGTCTCTTTCCCAATCGGCTGTCATGTTGCCACAGGCTCTCAAGAAGCAAGGCTACCACACCGCGGCCATCGGCAAGTGGCACCTCGGCCTCGAAACTCCGGACCATCCCAATACCCGCGGCTTCGATCACTTCCACGGCTTCCTCGGTGACATGATGGACGACTACTACAAGCACCGTCGTCACGGCCAGCACTACATGCGACTCAACGGCGACAAGGTCGACCCCGAAGGGCACGCCACCGATATCTTCACCGAGTGGTCCATCGACTACCTCGACTCCCGATCCCGGAAACCGGACCAGCCATTCTTCCTCTATCTCGCCTACAACGCTCCTCACACGCCCATTCAACCCCCGAAGGATTGGCTCGCCAAAGTGAAGGAACGCGAGGAAGGCATGAGCAATCCACGAGCTCGCCTCGTCGCTTTGATCGAACACATGGACCACGGGATCGGCCAAGTCATCGCCGCTCTCAAGAAGAACAAGCAATGGGAGAACACCCTGATTTTCTTCGTCTCGGACAATGGAGGACAACTCAACGTGGGCGGCAAGTGCGGCAACCTTCGAGGCGGTAAACAGGACATGTATGAAGGTGGCATCAAAGTGCCCGCCTGCGCCGTGTGGCCCGGGGTCATCAAGCCGGGCACCTCGGATTTTCAAGCGATCACGATGGATCTTTTCAACACCAGCCTTGAAGCCGCCGGTGCGGAATTACCAGAAGGACTCGATGGCAATTCCATCCTTCCTCTTCTCAAGAATGGCGAACAACCGCCGTTCGAACGTGATCTCTTCTGGGTCCGCCGCGAAGGGAATCTGCGTTACATGGGCGAGTCCAGCTGGGCCATGCGACGCGGCCCCTGGAAGCTGGTGAAGAATTCACCCATGCAACCTTGGGAGCTCTTCAACCTTGAAGACGATCCTCTCGAAAGCACTGATCTTTCCGAAAAGAACAGCGGCAAATTCGGCGAACTGGCTACCGCCATGCGCAGGCATATCCAACGAGGCGGAGCAGTCCCCTGGCAGAAAAGTGACTAAAGTTTCACGTAGCAATTTCGCTACGTTGGATCGGTGGGAATTCGTCTTGCGGAAGACAAAGTGCGGACGCTCGGAAAAGAACCGGGCGTTTCCACATGAATACAAAACACCGTATCTGGAGAGCCTTTACTCTCTCCGCCCTCGTCAGCCTGGGAGCCGCCAAGGCCCAGTGCACCCTACAACTCCTCCACGCCTCCGACCTTGAAGGAGGCGTCGATGCCGTCGCCGACGCACCGAACTTCGCCGCCGTAGTCGAAGCACTCGAAGCCGACGCTGACAGCCAAGCCATTCCCTCCCTGCTGATTTCGGCAGGAGACAACTACATCCCCGGTCCCTTCTTTTCGGCCGCCGGAGACCGCGACCTGCGCACCCCACTCCAGCAAGCCTACACCGACTTCTTCGGAATCCCTCTCACCAATGTTCGCGAAGGAGCCGGACGCGTCGATATTACGGTGATGAACCTTCTCGGTTTCGATGCCTCCGCCGTCGGCAACCATGAATTCGATGCCGGCTCCAATACCTTCGGGGGAATCATTCGTCCCGATATCCGGGGCGCCGCCTTTTCCGATGTTCGCTGACCCGGTGCCCAGTTTCCCTACCTGAGCTCCAATCTTGACTTCTCCGGTGATGGCAACCTCGGACCCGTCTTCACCAATGATATTCTCACCAGTGACGCCTTCCAGTCCAACCCCTCGAATCCAGGTGCTGCTTTTGCACCCAAGATCGCCAGAGCCACCATCGTTGAAAAGGATGGGGCATTCTTTGGCGTCATCGGAGCAACGACCCCGAATCTCGAATCCATCACTTCACCAGGTGGAGTCTCGGTCATCGGTGATGGGGAAATCGAAAACCTCGCCGAGCAACTTCAGGCCGTCATCGACGAAGTCCGGGGCATGGGTGTCGACAAGATCATCCTTGTGACCCACCTTCAGCAACTTGCTCTGGAGGAAGAGCTCGTGCCGCTCCTCAGCGGAGTCGACATCGCCATCGCGGGTGGATCCGACACCCTTCTGGCGGACGAAGACGACATCCTCCGCCCGGGGGACGAAGCCGAACGCCCCTACCCGATCGAAACCACCGACCTCGACGGCAACCCGGCTCTCATTGTCAGCACTGACGGTCAGTATTCCTACGTCGGTCGTCTCGTGGTTTCCTTCGACCCTTCCGGTAACATTATTCCCGAAAGCATCGATTCAGCGGAAAGTGGCGCCTTCGCCACCAACGACGACGCTGTCTCCGGAATCCCGGATCCCTTCGCCCCCGGCAGCAAAGCCGCCGCCATCCGCGACCTCACCGACGCTGTCCAGGACATCGTCATTGCCAAAGACGCAGAGGTCTACGGATCGTCCGCCGTTTTCCTCGAAGGGCGACGCAGCGCAGTTCGCACCGAGGAAACAAACCTCGGCAACCTCACTGCCGATGCCAACCTCGCCGCGGCCCGAGCCATCGATCCCACAGTGGTAATGTCCTTTAAGAATGGAGGAGGCATTCGGGCAGAGATCGGTTCCATCGACGGAGAAACCGGCGAAGAAGGCCCAAATCTGGAAAATCCACTTTCCGGAAAAGGCGCGGGAGAAATCTCCCAGCTCGATCTGGAAAACACCCTTCGCTTCAACAATGGCCTCACCCTTCTACGTTCAGTATCTCGTCACCCGTGACTTCTTCGGCGACGCCGAAGAAGGAACCGCCGGCGACCTTGGTCCCGAAGGAATCGAGTTCATTCCGGCTGCAGAAAGCCCGAACGGACGCCCTCTCCTGCTCG
>JBMHCW010000023.1:0-28440 GCA_049889715.1 Akkermansiaceae bacterium
AGGAGCTTCTTGAGCCACTTCAGGCAGGCCTCGTGATCGTTGAAATCATACTGCCAGGAATGAAAGCCGAACTTTTTGCCGGTGGAGATGTTGTCGGCCAGATCGTCCAGATAGATCGTTTCAGAGGGGTCGAGTTGGTAAGTGTCGACCGCAGCTTGATAGAATTCAGGATTTGGCTTAATCGATCCAACCTCGTGCGAAAAGTGTTGCTCGTCAAATTGCTTGAAGATCGCGTACTTTTCAAAGAAATGGCGGGCGTGGATCGAATTTGTGTTGGAAAATAAAATTAGCCGATGGCCGTTTCTCTTCAGCTCGGAAGAGAGGTCCCACATGGGTAAATGAGGAGAGAAAACGTCTTTCCAAAGTTCGACAAATTCAGGCTTCGTAAGATCACTGTTTAAGATTCGGAGGGCGTCGGCAATAAATTGCTCTTCTGAAAGAGTTCCTGTTTCAAGGGGATCCTTTAGGGCGAACACTTGTTCAAGAGCAACCGGATCTCCGAGAGAGAGAGCTTTATTGATGAGATTCTCGAAATGGAGTTTGAGAAGGACGTTTCCGATGTCGAAGAGGAAGGTCATTGCGAAGGGAGTTTGGAGAGAATCAACTGGGCCGCATCGTTGGCCGCTGAGGGTTTGGAGTAGGTTGCCAGCCGTTCTTTTTGTTGCCGCCAGAGTTTTCCATCATTGGCGAGGAGATTGCCGAGAGTATCCGAGATGATACGGGCATCGGTGGCAAGGGATCCGATCTCATATCGCTGAAGGAGCTCAATGTTCCCTTCCTCCTGTCCGGGAACAATGTGATGAACGAGCATGGGGCACTCGGCGGCGATGGCTTCGTGGACGGTGGCGCCGCCAGCCTTTCCGATGACGAGGTGATGGGATGAGAGAAGCTCGGGGACTTTGCGAGTCCATCCTTTGAGGCGAATTCTCCCGGGGAATTGCTCCTTTAGCTTCTTGGTCTTGCGGTAGAGCCGGCGGAAATTGCGACCGAGGACGACCGTGATCTCCGTTTCGTGCGAAAGCACCGATTGGATGATGTCGTTGACATGGGGCGAGCGGGCGGTGGGAAAGAAGAGGACGCGAAAAGGGGCAATGTCTGCCTCAGCGGATACCTTGGGGAGGTCCTCGAATCGAGGGCTGACCGGGAAGCCGGTGATCGAGGTTTTTTCCAAGGGGATCTTTTGGCAGGTGAGGGATTCCTGCGTGTGGGAGTCGGTGATGATGAAGTGGTCGCTGGGTGAGCGGGACCAGGCGGAGTTGACCTCAATGGAATCGGTAATGACCGTGATGATGGGAACGCGAGGGTGCCTGCCGAAGAGGCGTTCGACCATGTAGGGGTAGAGCGGGTAGGTGTTGACGACGAGATCGGGACGAAACTCCCCGAGGAGTTTGGCCACGGCGTCTTCAGTCTTGGCGATGAAGGGAAGGGGTTTGCTGAAATCCTGCCGATCGGTCGATTGATAGATCCAGGACCAGAGTTTGGGGGTGTAGGTGGTAATTTCCCGGTAGGTTCGACAGAGGAATCGGTTGATGACGGGGTTTCCCAGGTGGCAGGGGTCTGCGACCTTGACCACGGCTTGGTTCCCAAGTGCTTCCGCCAGGTGCCGGGCCGCGCTGTTGTGGCCATCTCCGAAGCTGGCGGTGAGGATCAGGATCTTGGGCTTCACGTGGGATTAGGGTGTGAGAAGATGTAGGTCGGATCGGGAGTTGCGTCGACCCCCATTTCAAGACAAGTTTGAGAAAGACAAGGATATGGGCGAGAAAGTGTCGACGGATAAATCGGATCAGATCCGGGTGGTAGAAGACGAAAAAGTCGAAGAGGAGGTGGTGCGTCTTGATGCTCCGAAGCGGGTGGCTCTCGAGAAGAAGGAGATGGCCAGTGAAGAGAGGGCGATTCCCGCCATGATGGGTGAAGGCGAAAAGGTCGAGGAGATCAGGGCTGAGACCTTTGACCCGGAAAAGGCTTGGTTGGAAGAGGCCGAGGAAAGGGAAGTGAAGTCGATTCCCTCGGGGTGGTTTATCTTGTTAGGGTTATTGATTGCCGGAATGATTTTTTGGGTGGCAAACCACAATTTGGTTTCGGCTGATTCCAGTGATGCGAGTGAGCTGGCCGCAGGGCCGGGGAGAGAGAGCGAACTTCCCCTGAGCAGGATGGAAGAAGTTGAAAAAAAGGAAAAGGCTGAGGCTCATTTTGCGGCGATGGAAGAGTTGCTGAAGAACTTTCTGGGAGCTGGAACAGTAGAGGAACGGATGCGCTTTGTGCGGGAGCCCGAGCGGGTGGGGCCGTTTATGAAGGATTTCCATTCGCGCAATGACGTTGAAACCTACGACTATGAGGAAGTTTCGGAATACCATGTCGTGGCCTTTGATAATTTTCCCTTTTTGGCCCTGAGGGTTGATTTGGAGGATGGCGATTCGATTCCGGTGTTAATCGAGGACGCTCCGGATGGCATGAAGGTCGATTGGGAATCGTTCGTCTGCTATCAGCCCATGAAAGTGGAGGAGTTTGTTGAGAAAAAAATCGAGGAACCCACGGATTTCAGAGTCTATGCCCAGCGTGACGTGTTTTATGCCTTCGATTTTGCGGATGAAGAGAAGTTCGCTTGTTTCAAGCTGACATTTCGTCATTCCGAAGAATCGATCTACGGCTACGTCGAGAGGAATACTCCGCTTTACAAGGAGTTTCAGAAGATGTTTCCCAATGAGAAATCCACGAAAAAGCGGAGTTCGTTGATTGTAAGCATGGCGTTCGAGCCCGGGTCAAGGGCGCCGAAATCGGTCAGGATTCACGATTTGCTGTCCCGGCAATGGGCATACCCTCCAAGCTCGTCAGGGGAGTAGCTGGTTTTCATTCCGACCTCCAGGAGCTATTTCGAGCGCATTGAGCGGCCGAAGTCTCAGGTGCGGGTTTACTTGGCACCGGTTCTGTGGTTGGTTCTCCCTGTTCCCCGGCTCGAGGAGCGATTTTTCACTAGAATCATGATGATTATTTCTTCCCATCTCCGTTCCGCCGTCTTGGCCTTTTCTTTCCTTCCAATGATTGGATCGGCAGTGGGTCAGGAGGCCCCGAAGGTGTTTGGTCCGATTTTGAAGCCAGACGTTAACGTCAAGGCAGATCTGGTGGTGGTTTTGCCTCCCGAGGAAATCCAGACCTATATCAACAAGGTCAAGGAGGCTTCGACGAAGAATCCCGAGTGGTTCAAGGAATACTCCGCCAAGTCCAAGCCCGGCATTCCTCTTCCCTATGACGAGAAGCTGGGGCTCAGCCAGAAGGAATATCAGGAGTATCGTGAGTTGTGGGACAAGCGGGAATTCAAGACCATCCAGCAGGTGGGACTCAGGTTGACCAAGGTGGGAGACGAGAAGACCGGGATCCGCTGGAAGATCCGGGCCTCGGGTGAAGCTTCGCGTCTGTCATTGTTGTCCTATGATCCCAAGGAAGACGTGGTTGTGTCGACCAACGGAAAATTGGCCCGCTTGGAGGATATCAATGCTCCTGCCGAAAGTATTCTTGGTGAGTGGAAAGGGCGTGAATGGAAATTTGAAGAGGAGACCGGATTGTCCAAGGTGAAGGAGAACTTTGCGATTGGTGAGACTGCCGATGGCAAGTATGGCCTGATCGTCTATCGTCTTCAGGATGTTTCCTCAGCGGGCAGCCTGTTGTTTGATCGCAGGATGGTCATCCGTTTTCCCAACCCGGAGGCCAAGTAGAACCGTGACCGTGTGAGGAAGAGACGCAGAAGGAAATCCGGAGGGCGGATGCGGCGTTGGCTGCGCGTTCTCTTGGGAGTTCCATTGCTCTTGTGGCTTACGTTGAATTTGTTTTTTGCGACCGGCTGGGGGACGGGCTTGGTTGCCAAAGTTGTCGAGTCGCGGTTTGGCTTCCGTAGTGAGTTGAATCGTGTGTCCTGGACTCCCTGGTCGGGAGTGTTGATCAAAGAGTTCAAAATTCTGCCTCCTTCGGAACTTGAAGATTTTGGCGAAGTCCTGACGGTGGATTCGATTCAAGTGGATCCCAGTTGGTGGTCTCTTCTTCAAGGACGGAAAAGAGTTGAGAGGGTGGAGTTCCGGGGGGTGAAGGGGGAGGTGTCGCTTGAACTCTTGAAGGCGATGATGGCGAGAGGGCAGACGCCAGCGAAGGAGCCACCGCCTCCCGTCCCCGAAGAGATCAACCCTGCTCCGGCAGAGTCCGAACCGCTGGTTGTGGCCAGCGAGGAAGGGAAGTCTGGTTCGTCGGATACCGCCCCGCCGACTCCCGTCCCATCGGATTCCAGTCCGCAGGAGGACAAGAAGTCGATGACTCTCGATGATTTCAAAGGAACTCTTGTGATCAGGGATGCCGATTTGAAGATTTATTCAGAGATCTCTCCTGATCTCTCAGTTGCCTTGGAGGGCGTCGAGGGGGAGATTCCCTTATGGGGGGAGGGAAGCGAAGGACGTTTGAAAGTGGGTGAACTGAAACTGGGCGAATCGAGCAGTCTGGAGGATGTGGAGCTTCCGGTTGCCTTGAGCAAGAGAGTGCTGAGGGTTGATGATTTCGCCATCAAGATCCTCGGTCTTGATCTCGAATTGACGGCTGCAGTTTGGATGACCGCCGGATTGCCCTGCGGGATCCAAGTGCTGGTTCCGTCCCAGAGTGTTGATTTTTCTCCGGTTTTCCGAGATGGGAAGTCGCCCATCCGGATCGGCGAACTGAAGTCGTCGGCTCAAATCAAAGGTTACCTCTTGAAACCGAGAGCTATATTTGGAGGCAGTCATACCGAATTCAGGAACCTTGAAATCAGAGATCAGCGGGACGGCAGTGCCAGGTGGTATGAATCGGGAAGAGCGCACTTCAGGATTTCTCCTTCAGGAATACTCGCGAGGGAATTTCGCCTGATGGGTGAGGAGGAAGCGGTGATGGGAAATGGATTCGTTACGGTGGCCGGGGAGGGTGCCGCCGTTGTCCGAGTGGTAGCATCCCCGACGAGGGCGGATTCGCTGGAAAAACGGATCAGGGAATCGGTGGAGGAGCTTGAGTTGACGTTCACCCCGTTGGTCACTCCGGATCGGGAGTTTCGGGACGTTCGTCTTGAGGTCAGGTCCGGGACGCTCATGACCGATCTCGGTGTCGGGCGAGTTTGGGTTCCCTGCCTGCCCGCATTCCGTTCCGTTATGGGGTCTCCTGATCCTGCGCGTTTGATGGTGCCATGAGAATTATTGCTGGAAAAGCCAAGGGGCGTTCACTGAAGGTTCCACGGGAGGTCTCGAGGCCGACGACCGACCGGGTTCGTGAGTCTGTGTTCGGACTCCTTTCGGAGGTGCTCGAAGGAGCAAGGGTTCTGGACTTGTTCGCGGGGTCGGGAGCGTTGGGCCTTGAGGCTCTGAGCCGTGGGGCGGTTTCCTGCACCTTCGTTGAGCAACATCGGGGTGCGGCGCGGGTCATCGAAGACAATCTCAAAAAGACCGGTTTGGAGGGGGGGAAAGTGGTGACCCGGGAAGTCGCTGCCTATCTGAAGGGCGAGAGGCAGTCGTATGATCTCGTGTTTGCCGACCCACCTTATCCCGACGGATTGAAGGATCTTGCTGGTGATCTGGTGGCTCTCGATGGGTGGAGTCAATGGCTCTCGAAGGATGGCTATTTGATTGTCGAGCGCGAGTCGGTGGGAGAGATTCCCCCGGCTCACGGGCTGGAATTGGTCCGGGAGAAGAATTATGGTCGGAGCCGGATTCTGATTTATCGTCCAGAGAGTTGATCCCGTGCGAGTGTTGGTCTTGTCAGTATGGAATTTGGTGTATCCCGTCGTGGCTCTGCTGGCGGCTCCCTTTTGGTTGCTCAAAATGTTGCGAAGGGACGGTTGGGGCAGTGGCTTGCTGGAGCGACTCGGAATTTACGATCGTGATCCCGAGTATGAAAAAACCAGCGGGGTCTATATCCATGCAGTGAGCGTGGGTGAGGTTCTGCTGGCTTTGAAACTGATCGGAGAATGGCGGAAGCGGAAGGGGGTGCATTTTGTGCTGGTCCCTACGACAGCGACGGGAATGGCGGTGGCTCGGGAGAAAGCTCCGGAAGGGGTTCGAGTCATCTACGCCCCATTGGACTTCGGGTTTTTGATCCGACGCGTCATGAAACGGTTTCAACCCAGAGTGGTGGTCATGGTGGAATCCGAACTGTGGCCCCAATTGATTCATCAGACCTGTCGGATGGGAATTCCTGTTGGGTTGATGAATGCTCGCCTTTCACCCAGATCGGGGAGGCGTTTGAAAAGGTTTCGTTTCTTGGTCTCTCCGTTTTTGAGTCAGTTGAAGTGGGTGGGGGTGCCCGAGGAGGGAGATTCGAAACGGTGGCAGAACATCGGAGTCCGCCCCGACGCCACTGTGTTGACCGGGAATGTAAAGTTTGATCCGGGCGGGGCTGCTTTGCCTAGAAAGCGTGAAACGTTCGGGAAGATGTTGGCTGCCTTTTCGGAGAAGCCTGTCGCAATGGCGGTGTCGACCTTTGCGGGTGAGGAAGACTATCTGGCCGGAGTTTTTCGGGAAGTGGATACCCTGCCGGTGATCGTTCCCCGCCACGCCGAGCGACGCAGGGAAGTCGTGGAGGCCTTGGAGGGAAAGGTGGTGTTGCGAAGCGACTTCCGGGCACCATCGGGAGATGAAGTGTTTGTGATCGACAGCACGGGCGAGTTGCGTGACTGGACGGCCCATGCGGATGTTGTGGTGATTGGGAAGAGCTTCTTTGAAAAAGGAGGTCAGAACCCTTCGGAAGCCATTCTTGCCGGGGTGCCGGTGATCTGCGGCAAGCACATGGCGAACTTTGAGCCCTTGGTCAGTGAGTTGAAGGAGGCGGGGGGAATCAGGATGGTCAACGACCGGGGGGAGTTGCTGGAGGCGGTCAAAAACCTCCTCGACGACCCGGCCGAACAGGTCGCTGCAGCGCGGAAGGTTCTCGAAAAACATGACGGAGCCATGCAGCGGACGATTGATCTTTTCTCTTCGTGAGAAGATCTGTAGGAATTGTGGGATTTCAACGTAATAACACCCTTATGACTCCACCACCACCAATGACGCGTCGAAAGGCGCTGGGATCCATAGCTTCGTTAGCCAGTATTTCCATTGTTCCATCCCGTGTTCTGGGGCTGAACGGACAAACCCCACCGTCCGAGGAGCTGACCCGGGCCTTGATCGGTTGTGGTGGGATCAGCCGTTCCCATCTCGGAATGCCCGGCCGGATTCTGGCAGTCTGCGATGTCGATTCGCAGCGGATGGCCGAGCGACTCGGGCAGGCCCAGAAGAAAGAGGGGAGCAAAGACGTCAAAGGCTATCATGACTTCCGCGAGATCATTGCCCGCGATGACATCGATATCATTCACACCTGCACTCCACCCCATTGGCATGCGCACCAGGCCATTGCCGCGGCGAATGCCGGCAAGGCGATTTGGGGTGAGAAGCCGATGTCGCGGACCATCGGCGAGGGGATCGAGATGAAGAAGGCCATCCACAAGGCCGGAGTGGCTTTCCGCTTGAATACCTGGTTCCGCTTCCAGTCGACTTTCTATGGATCCGGAGTGACTGCCAGACAGGTCAAGAAGGCTGTCGATGGCGGCTTGCTGGGCAAGGGGCCTTTCAAAGCGACGCTCTCCGGAGTGACCGGATTTAACTGGAAGTTCAACTGGGTGGGTAAGACCAATCTCAAGGAGGAGCCGATTCCGAAGCACTTCGACTATGATTTCTGGCTCGGGCCGGCCCCTTACAAGCCTTACAACCGTCATCGGACCCACGGAACCTTCCGTGGATATTGGGATTACGACGGAGGCGGTCTGGGTGACATGGGACAACACTATCTTGATCCCGTGCAATACATTCTCGGCAAGGATGACGAGCTTCCGGTTTCCATTGAAATCGATGCCGATCCGCAGGACGCCGATGCCGTCGGTACTTGGCGTCGTATTACATACACCTATGCCGATGGGACCACCATCGTGCTCGATGGAGAAAACAAGGACAAGGATGCTGCCTTTATCGAAGGACCCGAGGGCAAGATTTTCAAAGGGTTCAAGTCGGACGTGAAGGGCTTTGCCGAGAAGGTGAAGGAACTGCCGGAGCCTGCTCCCCAGGTGACCGATTTCCATCAAGCCATCCGGGAGAAGAAGAAGTTCGCCTTGAACGAGAACAACGGCTTCAACTCCTGCACCCTGATCAACCTGGGTAAGATTGCTCATCGGATTAATCAGAACCTGAAGTTTGATCCGAAGAAGATGAAGTTCCTCGACAACGAGCTGGCCAACTCCTTGATCTACCAGAAAGACCGGGAGAAGTGGAAGCTGCCTTCCTAAAGTAGAGGGAATCAAGACTGCTTTAACAGGGGAGAGCCGGGTTTGCCGGCTCTCTTTTTTTGTGCTTTGGGCCAGAGGCCGGGCACAAAAAAACCGCGCTCCGGAGAACGCGGTTTGGGAATTGGGTTCCTTCTTGTGACTAGTACTTCTGAGTGCGGGAGTGCATGAAGTAGGACTCGGCGCCAAGCTCGGGTGGGAACTCGGAGAGGCCGTCGCGAGGATTCAGTTCGACGCGATCGTCAGCACCGCAACGGGTGTAGGGTGGCTTGAAGGTGCCGTGGTAGGTCGGGCAGTGGAATGTCACGAGCTCATAGCAGCCGTATCCGAAACGCTTGAGGGCGCGGCGGGTTCCATCGACCACTCCGTGGGACCAACCGGCCTTGCTGCCGTCAGCCTCGGTCTTGCGAACGATTTGCTCTGGAATTTCGACGATACCGTAAAGGATGTTACCGATGGCACGGCCGAGTTTGCGGGAAGATGTGTATTTAGTTCCTGGAGGGGCCTGGATGTCTGCGTGAACAGGCATTCCAAAGCCCAGTGCGAGTGTGATCAGAAGGACCTTTTTCATTACGAAATTCATTTGACCGGACAATCTGGGTCTTGGCAATGTGAAAATCACCGGAATAACACAATTCTCGATCGCCGGAATCCCGCTGGATTCAGGATTGTCATAGGGTGGGAAGTCACTAGAGTCCCCGCCAACCCCATGTTTCGCAAACTCCAGATTGGACGCGTTCTGAGGATTTTGAGCCTCGTCTTGCTGGTTCCACTGCTTGCCGGTGGCGACCGGATTCGTGCTGCCGAGAGTTATATTGCGGTCGAGGCCTACAGCGGGAAAATCCTGCTGGAGCTGGATGCGGATCGCAAACGCCCGGTGGCCAGTCTGGCGAAAATCGCCACTGCGATGGTGGTATTGGATTGGGCGGCATTGAGCAAGACGAGCATGGCGGATATGGCAGTCGTCCCGGCCGAGGCCGGAATGTTGGGTGGCTCCAACCCGATGGGCCTCGTTCCCGGAGACCGGATTTCTCTTCGTGAGGCCATGTATTCGATGTTGCTGGGTTCGGATAATGTTGCGGCTTACACCTTGGCTTCCTATGCCGGAAGATCGATTCAGGCCCGCAATGGCGGTGCCTCGCCGGTGGCGGCTTTCGTTGGGGAGATGAACAATCTCGCCCGGGCGCTCAAAATGACCCGCACCAAGTTTGTAAATCCCCATGGGATGGATACGGCGAAGCAGAAAGGTTTTTCGTCTGCCCGGGACATGGCCCGGCTTTCCATCTACGCGATGCGGAATACCGGATTCAAATTCTACGTGAAGCAACGTTCGCGCACGATCGCTTCCTACCGCGGAGGGCATAAGCGGGCCTTCAAGGTGGGGAATACCCACAAGTTGATCGGAAGAGGAGACGTCAATGGGATTAAGACCGGAACCACGGTCCTTGCAGGGGATTGTGCGGCTACCAGTTCCGAGAAAAAACCGATCGTGCAGAAACTCGAAAACGGGGCGTCCCGCCTGACCGGGCGGCGATTGATCATTATAACCCTCGGAAGTGCGGATCGATGGGGGATCACTCAAACCTTGATCAATCAGGGGTGGTGGAATTATGAGGCGTGGCGTCAGCAGGGATCGCCAGTGGCCAATGCCCGTGAGATTCTGAATGTCCAGGATCCCCAGTAGTTTTTTCAAAACACTCACACATTATACAACATGCGAATTGGTATTCTTAATTGCGGGGGCGATTGCCCGGGACTCAACGCGGTGATTCACGGGGTCGTCGGAGCAGCAGCTGCCAAGGGCTGGGAAACGATCGGATTCCGCGATGGCTTCGAGGGCTTGCTTCCTGCCGGAGGCAATTTCACCTTCCTCACTCCCAAGGATACCGAAGGAATTCTCAAAATGGGGGGGACGATTCTGGGAACCACCAACAAAGGAAACTTTGCCGCAAAAGTGGGTGAAGGTGATGTCGCCAGGGTTCCCCAGGAGATTGTCGATCGAGCCAAGAAGACTCTCGATAATCTGGCAATTGGTGCGCTCGTGGTCGTCGGAGGAGACGGCTCTCTGACTACAGCCCAGCAATTGTTCGAGCAGGGATGGCCCATCATTGGAGTTCCCAAGACCATCGACAACGATTTGAAAGCCACGGCCATGACCTTCGGGTTCGACAGTGCCGTCAGCACGGTGGTTGAGGCCTTGGACCGCCTGCACACTACGGCGCAAAGTCACAAGCGGGTCATGGTGCTCGAAGTAATGGGACGTCACGCCGGATGGATCGGACTCTGGGGAGGGATGGCCGGCTCGGCCAACGTCATTCTTCTCCCCGAGATTCCCTTCAAGTATGAGAACATTGTCGATCATCTGAAGACTCGCGAAGCCCAAGGCTATACCAGTTCGCTGATCGTGGTGGCTGAGGGAGCCAAGAATCCCGATGGCGATCTCGCCACCATTGACGATAACGCCGGTGGCGAAGTCCGCCTTGGAGGGATTGGCGAACAGGTGGCTGCAAAAATTGATGAGCTCACCGACAAGGAAACCCGTTGCACGGTCCTCGGCCATATCCAGCGCGGAGGAACGCCGACGCCGTTGGATCGAATCCTTGGAATGCGTTTCGGAGTGATGGCGGCTCAACTTGCCGAAGAGGGTGAATTCGGGCGCATGGTGAGCTATCAAAGTTACCACGTGGGTTCTGTCCCCATCAAAGAGGCGATCGACGAACTTCGTCTGGTCCAAGCCGATACCGAAGTGGTGAAAGCAGCTCGTGCTGTCGGCATCTGCTTTGGTGATTAATTTCTGAACACAAAGAATATGAGCGAACTCCTACACCTCCTTCGTCGGCAGGCCCGCCTGTCGAATGCCGAACTCGCAGCCCAGGTTTCTTCTTCGGAAGAGGCGGTGGCGGCGCAGATCGCGGCGTGGGAGGCGGATGGAACGATCCGGGGTTATCAGGCCATGATCGATCCTGCTCAGGACGGGGTGGATGGCGTGACCGCGTTCATCGAGGTCAAACTGACCCCTGAACGAGGCGGCGGGTTCGACCGCCTTGCGAGGAGGATTGCCCGGTTCGAGCAAGTCAACAGCTGTTATCTGGCAAGTGGGGGATATGACCTTTTGGTGGTGGTCGAGGGGCAGGATTTGATTTCCGTGGCCGCCTTCGTGGCCGAAAAGCTGAGCACCATCGAGGGGGTGATTTCCACCGCCACTCATTTCCGTTTGAAGTCCTACAAGGAAAACGGGTTTCTCTTCGGTGAGGACCCTGATCCCGAACGTCTCCCGGTGACTCCATAACCTTCCCAGATCGATGGACATTCAAAACAAGCTGGCTTCGCATTTGCAGGCCATTCCCCGTTCGGGCATCCGTGATTTCTTCGAACTCGTCATTGGTCGGGATGATGTCATCTCCCTCGGAGTGGGGGAGCCTGATTTCGTGACGCCGTGGGCGATCCGGGAAGCGGCAATCTACTCACTCGAGAAGGGTGAGACCAGTTACACCTCGAATCTCGGGCTTCTCAGTTTGCGTGAGAAGATTGCCGAGTACGTGGAGGAGTTCTTCAATGTTTCTTACAAGGGGAGCAGTGAAGTGTTGGTGACAGTGGGTGTTTCCGAGGCTCTTGACCTGGCGTTGCGGGCTCTGCTGAATCCGGGTGACGAAGTCATCTATCATGAACCGTGCTACGTGTCTTATTCGCCGAGCATTGTCATGGCTCACGGAGTGGCGGTTCCGGTGGCAACGACCAAGGAGGATGGCTTTTCGCTCAAGCCCGAGGCTCTTCGTCGGGTTATCACTGACAAGTCCAAGATTCTGATGCTGAATTTTCCCACCAACCCGACGGGCGCGGTGGCCTCACGTGAAGACCTTGAAGGAATTGCCAAGCTTTGTGTGGAGCACGATCTCATTGTGCTGAGCGATGAGATTTATAGTGAACTGCGATATGATGGTGAAGAGCACGTTAGTATCGCTTCGCTTCCCGGGATGCGGGAGCGGACCATTCTTCTTCACGGCTTCTCGAAGGCTTTTGCGATGACCGGATTTCGTCTGGGGTATGCCTGTGCTCCGGTCGAGTTGATCGAAGCGATGATGAAGATCCATCAGTACGGAATTCTTTGTGCTCCAATCACCAGCCAGGCGGCCGCGCTGGAAGCTCTTTTGGGCGGTCAGTCGCTTTATCAGTCGATGAAGGATGAGTATCATCTGCGTCGGGATTTCCTGGTGGGTCGATTGAACGGAATGGGAGTGGATTGCCATTCTCCTGGCGGGGCCTTTTACGTCTTTCCGGATATCTCGAAGTTCGGGATGACCAGCAAGGAATTCGCCATGGGCTTGTTGGAGGCTGAACAGGTGGCTGCCGTTCCTGGAGATGCATTCGGGGAAAGTGGCGAGGGCTTCCTGCGCTGTTGTTATGCGACGGGAATGGACGATCTGAAGTCGGCGATGGATTCGATGGAGCGCTACCTCGGAACACTCTAGAAAAGATGAAGGATCAACTGAAGATCTGGAGGGAAAACCGGACGTATGCCCATACTGTTCCGTTTGCTGTCTTCATGATCTTCATGTTGCTCTACCAGTTCGTAGGTGGGGCGATGGAGTGGAAGCATGACAATGCGGTCTGGTTTCGTCGTTGGCCCGAGCAGCTGTTTTACCCGGTGCAGGCCGTGGTGACCTCTCTGGTGCTCCTTTTTTTCTGGAAGCACTACGAATTCCGTTGGTCGAACAAAGTCTGGATCGGCGTGGTGGCCGGCTTCGTGGGGATTGGATTCTGGCTGTTGCCGACCACTCTTTACGACTACTGGGGAATGACGGGAGAACCGGAAACCTTTTTGGAAAAGCTTTCCGGTCTGGCTCCTCGCAAGGAGGGCTTTGATCCCGGAGTGTTTGAATCGCCGGCAGCCTTTTGGTCTTCCCTGATTCTTCGGATCTTCCGGGCCGTCATCGTGGTTTCTTTGGTCGAAGAAATCTTCTGGCGTGGATGGTTGATGAGATTTTTGGTGGATCCGGATCGGGACTATTGGAAGGTCCCGTTCGGGACTCCTTCGTGGTTGTCCTATTTTGTGGTCACGGGTGCCTTCGTGATTGCCCATCAGTCGCTCGATTATACCGGCGCTCTCATCTACGGGTCACTGACTTATGGAGTGGCCGTTTGGACGCGAAGTTTGTTGGCCTGCGTGGTCATGCATGCGGTCGCCAATGCTTCGTTGGCAGCCTATGCCATGGCCTATGGAAAATATGGCATGTGGTAGGTGGCTTTTGGGATTGGACGGAAATAGGAATTAAGGCAGTTTTCAGCCCGTGGAATCTCCCGCTTCACCAAAGATGACTGTTGCTGAAGCCCGACGACGACTGGGGCTTCGGGAGAATGATCGTCTCGCGGAATATCTTCCTCATTGGAAGAAAGCTGAAGCCCGGCTTCTGGGACTTGCCGATGAAACCGGCGATCCGGTGTTAAAGGCCCACTATCTTAGGGATCTGAATTCGCTCCGTGAGGTTCTTTCGATCGTGGCGGACCAACCCGAGCCCAAACGTGGAGGTGCCGGGTTGGCTCTTTGGCTGACAGTGGTCGCCGCCCTCGGGGGCGGGGGATGGATGGGATACCAGCAATGGGTGGTCAAGAATGAGCACAGCCTGACCCGCGAAGTGGCGGAAGTCAGGATTCTCGAGAAATTTGATGAGGCGATTGAGAAGCGTCGGTGGGATGAAGCCGAACGTTTGATTGGAGAGTTCGCAGATGCAGGAATCGATGAAGAGGTGGTGGTAGCTTCGAAGGCCCGGATTGATCAAGGGAAGCTTGAAGAGCGTGGGCAGCAGATTGCCTTTTTGATCGGGGTGGCCCAGTCATCCCTGGAGGCGGGGCAGTTGACCGAAGCAGAGAACTATTGTGATCAGGTGGAAGAGATGCAGCCTGATCATCCTCAATTGGAGGAGATTCGGGGAATGATTCGGGACAGCCGGATGAAGGTCCGGAGTCTCTTGATGGTCCGGGAAATCGAGAAGGCCCTCAAGGAGCAGAATTGGGAGGTGGCTGGGAGGCAACTTGAGTCGCTGGCCAAGGAACAGCCTGAGCATGCTGAGATTCCCGGGCTCCGAACCCGACTGGAGACCGCCAGGAAACAGGCCATGGAGAATCAGGCCAAGGCGGCCGATTTGCTGGCCCAAGCCCGGAAACTGGACCAAGGGGTGTATTCCGGAGAGGCCTTGAGTCTTCTTGAAGAGGCCGTCCGGCTTCATCCCACCGACGAGATCAAAGAGCTCTACCAGAGAATGTCGGAGTATGGCAAAGTGCTGCGGGTCCCCTCCGAGCACGCCACCATTGCCGCGGCTTTGAAGGAAGCCAAAGCAAATGACCGGATCTTTGTGGAGAACGGGAGTTACACCGAATCATTGGTGGTCCCCGCTGGCGTGGAAATTGTTGGCGAAAGTCGTGAGGAAACCATCATCGAGTATCCCGCTGTGAAGGCGGCGGTCGTGGCCATCGGGAAAGGTGATCGACAGGCCAGATTGGCATCGTTGACCTTGAGGCACCAGGGATTGACCAACGACGAAGAGAGATTCCCGGTGGTGGCGGTGGAGGAAGGAAGTCTCCTCATGGAAAATGTCTTGGTATCCCGGGCCAGCGGTCACGGGGTGGCGGTCGTCAACGGAGGGAAGGCCTCTCTGATTTTGTGCCGGGTCGAGGAAAGCGGATGGGACGGAATTTCCGCCAAAGGAAAGGGGACGAGGGTTTCACTCAAGCATGTCACCGCGGAAGGGAATTTGCATCATGGGGTGGATTTTTGGAATGGTGCGGCCGGAGAGGTTTCCGAGTCCAAGTTCCTGACCAACGGTCGGGCGGGACTGGCTGCCATTGGGTCGGCCGATCAATTGAAAGTCAACGGGAGCCTGAGCGAAGGTAATCGCGAGATTGGGTTCTATTTTTCCGCCGTGACCGGGGCCGAGGTTTCGGAATGTGAAGCCCGCAAGAATCAATTGGGAGGAATGATTTTTGAGAGGGAATCCAAAAGAGTGAAGATCGATCAGAACCGCGTTACTCAGAATGGCAAGGTGGGGATCGTGATCGAAAAGGGGGTCGAGTTGCTTTCCAATTCCGCAAACGTCGTCGAAAAGAACGAGGGAAAACAAATGTGGAACGACGCCGTTTTCACTCCTCGGGCAGACGAGGAGACGATTTCTCCTCCGCCTCCCCCGGCGCCCCCTGTTCCAGAAGACGAGGGAAAGGGCGACAAGGAGAGCAAAGAGGGCGAATAAAAAAACGCGGACCCATGTGGATCCGCGCTTCGGTGGAAGAATTGAAATTTCCTGGGCCGCTTACTTGGCGGTGATCACTCCCTTCATGAGGGCAAAGTGGCCGGGGAAGGAGCAGAAATACTCATACTTGCCGGCAGCGGGAGCCTTGAAGATGATGGAGTCGGTTTCACCGGGTCCGAGGAGCTTGGTGTGAACAATGATTTGCCCTTTGGACTCGGCATCCTGTGGAATGTACTCATTGGCCGCGGCGGTGGCAGCTTTGGGAGCAATGGCCATCAGGTTGGCGCCGGCCTTGAGGATGACGAGGTTGTGACCCATGGCAACCTTGGGGGCCTTGCCGACGTTCTTGAGAGTGATCTTCACAGTTTCGCCGACCTTGACCTCGAGAGCCTTCTTGTCGAACTGCATGGCGTCGTTGCATTCCACGACGATCTCGCGATCAGCTTTGACCGCCTCTTTCTTCTCAGCGACCTTGGCTTCCTGAGAGAACGCGGTGACTGGGGCAAATGAAAGGAGAGCTGCGGCGGCGCACAGTGAGGTGGTGATGTTTTTCATAAGTGGTGAAAAGATGTCCTCATGAGACGAAGGAGCAAGTCACAATATTTCATTTTCGCCAAGAAAAGCGGCCTGTCCTACTGAATTCGGAAGGTGCGTCCCTTTCCGGAATCCCAGGCGCGATAGAGGGAAGAGTAGAGGGCGTTGAGGGTTCCCTCGTGCATGATCCGGAATTCAATGGTCCGGGCGTGAGTGGTCATCGGATAGTTCTTCTGGGCCATTTCGTCGGCTTGGGTTCCCATGCGCTTCTGCGTACGGTTTCGGAGCTCTTCGGCACGCTTGTGGAAGCGGGCGAGGGCGTTGAATTCAGTATCCTTGGTGATGGGCTCGATATAGTAGAAGCGGGCGAGGGCGTTGCCGGTGGTATCGACGGCCACTTCGGTCACAAGGAGAGTGGCATCGAGAACATAGGAATGCTTGCTGATCGAGGTGATGGCGCCGAGTTTGACGGAATACTCGCCACCGGGAAGGCTGGCTTCCCAGCGACCCTTGCGGTTCTCGTCGTCTTTGAGTCCTTCGATCTCTTCTTTTTCGGCATCAGTCCGGTTATCATTGGGGTTCGTGGTGTTGCCGGTCCGGCCGGGGGTTCCGGGTGTGGTCTGGGCATGAAGGGGAGCGATGGCCAGGGTGAGGGCGATGATTGAAATGTAGGCTTTCATGGTAGCTCCTAATATCAACCGTCCTCGGCCATAGGTCAAAGTCGGATTTTGGGGCCGCTCCGGGTTGATCCCCGGTGAACCGGCCGCTAGGGTCCCGGTCGTGGCAGAATATCGACCGAATGTGGCGGCCCTGATGATCAACGGGCAGGGCAAACTCTTGATCTGCGAGCGCCTGGAGAATCCCGGAGCCTGGCAATTTCCACAGGGAGGCGTGGATCCCGGGGAAGAGGTTGGAGATGCTCTTCTGCGCGAGATTGAGGAGGAGATCGGCCTTTTGCCCGAGCACTACTCGGTCGAGCGGAGCCAGGGAGGATATCGCTATGACTATCCGCCCGAAGTGGTGGCATCCAAACCTCCGCACAAGGCCCATTTCGCCGGGCAGGAGCAGACGTATTATTTATGCAGGGTGAAGGAGGGAGCTCCTCCGGTCAATTTGATGCAAGAGCCTCGGGAGTTTTCGCAGGCCCGATGGATTGAGCCCTCGGACTTCCGGTTGGAATGGCTGCCCGAATTCAAAAAAGAAACTTACCGGGCCGTGCTTCGCGATTTCTTTGGAGTCGAGGGCTAAAAAAACCGCCTGCCGGCCAGTGACCGGAGGCGGTGGATTGAAATCAGGTTTCGATCAGGCCAATTCGGCCAACTTGGTCTTGATGGCTTCGGAATCGGGAAGATCGCCGGGCGAGTCGTTGACTTGGGCGTATTGCACCACGCCGTTTTTATCGATGAGGAAGGCGGAACGCTTGGAAACGCCCCCCATGATGAGGTTCTTTTCAGGAAGGAACTGCTCGTAGGTGGTTCCGTAGGCTTCGGCGGCCTTGTGGTCGTAGTCCGAAAGAAGTTTCAGCGTGATGCCTTCCTTTTCGGCCCAAGCGGCTTGGGCGAACGGGTTGTCTCCCGAGATGCCGAAGACTTTGCAATTGAGGTCGCTGTAGGCATCGAGCCCTCCGGAGATTTCGCAGAACTGCTGGGTGCAGACGCCGGTGAAGGCCATGGGAACGAAGAGGAGAAGAATGTTCTGCTCTCCGATTTCCTCGGAAAGCTTCACGACTTCAGGACCGCCCTCACCGAGGGCCACGAGTGAAAAATCTGGGGCTTTGTCGCCAACTTGGATGCTCATATCGGCGGCAATATAGGTGGAGAACGAAATGCGTCTAGCGAGAAAGGAGCGTAATCAAGCCGATAGCAGCTTTTCTCCTCACCGGTGACGACTCCGTCAGGAAATCGGTGCACTCTTTAACGAAAGTATGATTGCGCGGCTCAAGCCATGAGTTCCGTCAAAGCGCCGGTTTGGGCGATGCCATTCTTCTTGAGGGTCAGATCGAGATTTCCGTAGTGGTCGATGGGATTTCCAAAGGCATTGAGCAGAGTGGTCCACCAGTTGCCGATGGTCTTGTGCCCTTCGTTTCCGTAGGCGGGGTATTGAAGGTAGCGTCCGGCGATCTTCAGTCTCCCTCCGCTGCCACCGAGAACGAGGTAGGGCCACTCGTTGAGGTTTCCGTGGTGTTCGTTTCCAGAATCGCTGAGGTAGATGATGGTGGTGTTGTCGAGCATCGTGCCATCTCCTTCGGGAACGGCCTTGAGTTTGGAGGCGAGACCGGCGAGGAGTTTCATGTGGTGGAGGCGGATGATGTCGCGAGCTTGCTCGGGTGTCTTTCCGTTGCAATCTTCGCCATGGCCGATGCCGTGGACATTTTTGTCGGAGAGCCCCAATGCTCCGTAGTTGGTGCTGATGTTATCCAGTCGCATCGTTACCACGTTGGTGATGCCGGCAATCAAGGCGGCAGCCGTCAGGTCGAGATGGGCTTCCTGGCGGACTTCCGGTGTCTTTGAAGAAAAGCGATCATCGAATTCGGGCGCCGCATCGCGGATCTGATCACTCATTCCCGCGAGTTTTTCGCGGCGCACTTGAAGTTCTTCAAAGGCGTTGAGGTAATGATCCATCTTCTCGCGTTCGCTGTTGGGAAGGTTTTTCTCGAGCGTCTTGATATCGTCGACCATGAAGTCGAGAAGATGCGATTTGAGGTGATGGCGCTTCGCGGACTTCGGGCTGTTGGCGACGGCGCTTCCGAACAATTGTTCGTAGGCGATGTCCGGGCTGGCCTGGAAGGGAAGTTCCCGTCCTTGTCCGACGGCAGAGATTCCGGGATACAGGGTTCCTTCGGTTTCCTTGCCCATGACTTTACCCCGAAGAGCGAGGCCGACGTGATTGAAGGGGGACGGAAAAAGTTTGGCGAGCTCGGCATCGGCCGTAGCCCGAAGAACAACCCCGGAGTTGTGTTCGCCGCCGGTTTTGTAAACTCCCATCGCGCCATACCAGCTCGAGTGACCCCCCTTGCACATTTTGCCGGAAAGCCCCTGGACGATGCAGAGCTGGTCCTTGAAGGGCTCGAGTGGAGCGAGTTCGGAGGGAAGTTTGTGGTCGGCGAGCGATTCGCTAATGAACTTCGAGGTGTCGGTGAGTTTTGGCTTCAGGGAATCCGGGATGATGCGTTCCGGAATAATCCCCGAGGACTTGACGACAAACACGAAGCGTTGGGGAAGCTCTTTGCGCGACTCGGCGGCAAAGGTCGAGAGCATCGGACTCAGGAGGGTGGATCCGGTGCCAAGCGAGAGTCCTTTGAGGAAAGTGCGTCGGTCGTTCATGATGACTATTGGGATTTACGATAGAGGAAAGAATCGGAGGTCAGAAGGGAAATCACGAGGGCGCGGAAGCTGCCACCGTTTTCGAGGTAAGCCTTGTCGGCCGCGATGAGGGTCGGGGAGTCCTCGAGAGTTTCATTTCGTCCCATCCAATAGCGGAAGGCGTGACGGACGAAGGATTGTCGAGCGCGGTCGGACCGGGCGATGCGGCGAATCATGTCGACGGGATCTTCGATGTCTCCGTCCAGCGATGGGTTGTCCGTGCCAACAAGGACCCCCGAGGAATCGACAGGTTTGGACTTCCCCTTTCCATGGAGGAGTTCGAGGCCGTTGCGATGGCGCCCGAAGTCGTCGAAGGTTTCAAAGGGCATTCCAAGAGGGTTCATGCGAACGTGGCAGCGCCAGCAATAGTCATCCTTGCTGATTTTGTAGAAACGTTCCCGGAGGGAAAGATGAGGGTCTTCGGGGATGGAGGCATCGACGGTGATGGGAAGTTCCGGGATGGTTCCGGCGAGGAGGCGTTCACGAATCCATTTGCCGCGTCTAACAGGATCGTTGTCGAGGTTGAGCGAATGGGAGAGGAGCCAGGCCGGGTGCATGAGGATCCCGATTCGTTTTTCCTTGGCGAGGACGAAGGGTTGCTCAACCGGATAGTCGAAGGTTTTCTCGTCGAGATTGTAGAGCTTGATGAAATCCCGCTTGTTTTGGAGAGGCATGGGATTGACTCCGTTTTCGTCACAGCGGGTGAGGTATTTCATCCAACTTTTGACCACGTTGCCGTTGGGGTGGCTGAAGAATCTCCGGCTGATCTCCCGGGCTTTGTCGGCATGAACCTTTGGAGTGGCGTAGGGGAAGTCGGCCCAGCCTTGATCCTTGAGGTAGTGGTAAAACGTTTTGAGCTCTTCGTTGTGTTGCTTCTCCAGCTCGTTGTCTCCGGAGTGGGCGACGAAGTATTTCTCGGTGGTGAGGAGTTCCTCAAAAACGTTTTTGTCGTTGGACACGATGTGTCGGACGAGAGTGTCGGCATCAGTGACAAGTTGATCGGGGACACTCCGGTAATCTCCCTTGAAGCGGGCGGTGTCTTTGAAAACCTTGGGGGCGTGGTGGTAGTCGAAGAATTCGTGGAAGAAACGGAGGATGCGCGGCTTCGCAAGTTCGGAGTCGTCCCAGAGTCGCTCCACCTGTTCGACGATGTCGTCGCGCTGGGCGAGATTCCCTTCTGCGATGGCAGCCAAAAGCTTTTCATCGGGGCCCTCATCTGTGAGAGCGTAGGATAGGGCGTAGGCCAGATCGGTGGGAGCGAGCATGCGTCGTCCGTGTTGATCGGGGTCTCCGCTGCCCAGTTCAGGGCGGTAGATGGCATCGGGGCTGATGGCAATTGCAATGAGGCCGACTCGCAGCCCTTCGCCATTGTCGGATTCCTCAATGCACTTTCGAATGAGACTTCGATATTTCCCCAGATCGGCTTCGCTTGGCGGGCGTTCGATCACCAGCTCGAACATCTTGCGGATGGCTTCCGAGAGGGCGGCGTCGGTCGGGGTTCCGGCATCGAGGATGATGGCTTCGAATTCCTTGGGCGATCCGGGGAATCTTGGGCGGATGGGTTTGCCCTTTTTGTCCTTGGGCAGTTGGTCATCGGGGATCTCACCATGAAGCTGGACCTGAAGTTTGTGGAATGCCCCCGCGGTGAGTTTGTCCACCAGCGCTTCGGCATTGCGCATCATCGTTCCCAGAGTCGCGGAGTCGGCCTTGGTCAGTGGGGCGAAATCCTTCACACCCACTTTGTCTTCGATGGTGAAAGGTTGCTTGATTTTGGAGACGTGACCATTGGGGCGGCCGTATCGACCTTTTCCCAATCCGAATCCCCGAATCAGCATGGAGTCGAAAATGTCGGGGCTTCTTTTCCAAAGACGCGAGGGGGTGTAAGGCGCTGATTGGATCGAGCCGTCGAAGAGCGTCCGGTGGTCGACGTAATTGCCATACTCCGGTGATTGCAACTTCTCACGCAGACCCGGAGGATGCCCCGCTTTCTTCAGCTCGTTCTCAAGATAACTGATGATCGCGCTACGATCTTCGATCGAAGGCTGATCCTTTTTTCTAGGCGGCATTTCGCGAAAGGCGACCTGCTCCAGAACCTTTGACCAAAGTCCGGCGGTGGTTTCGTCGGAAAAGTCGGTCGGGATTTTCTCCAGCACGATTTCCCCCTTGGCGGAACCTTCGTCGTGACAGTCGAGGCAGTAGTTGTTGATGAAGTCACCAAGCTTGGGTGCTGCCATCATGGCTGGGGCAAAGACGAGTGCCGGACCACCAAGCAAAAGAATGACTTTGAGAAGAGACATGGTTGGGGCAAGGGAGCGCAGTTGTTCGACGCCGGGTTCTCCCTCCAGCTACTTTGAGAGCATGGAGGAGCTTTCAAGATCCGCTGGTTTGGCGGGCAAAGGGGTTAACGTGTCGCTGTGACGCGAAGATATTCGCTGGCGAAATTTCCCTCGAGGGTGAGGGAGCCGGTGCCGTCGCCATGGTCGGTGAAGGTGGCATCCGGGGCGGCAACCCAGTCCTTAAGATTGGAGCTCCTTGCGGCGAGGTAGTTTCGGTCCGACGAGACGGGGAAGGTTATCACGGTGGTGCTCACCGGAATTTCGTCGATCACCTCATTGACGAGGTCGACCTCGAGGATTCTGAATGAGGACGTAATGTCGGAGGGATCGGTTCCGGCGAGAAGCTCGAAGGCATTCGACTGGCCATCGTGATCGAAATCCTCATCGCCGCTCTCATCCAAATCCCCAAAGGCTGCGAATTCTTCGTCATCCACCAATCCGTCCTGGTCCACGTCGGAGAGTGAAGAGGCTTCGAAATTGTCGTAGGTAACATCGCAGGTTCCGTCGTCGGGTCCCGAGCTGGCGAAGATTCCGGCTGCGCCCTCTAGATAAGGAGCCCCGAATTCTTCGTCGATGTTGGAGAGGGAGGCAATGGGAGTGGAGAGGTCGCCGACTTCAAAAACTTCGATGAGGAACCGGTTCTGGAAGCCATGGAAGATGAGCCGATAGTCTTTGTCGGGAGTGGTTGGGACTTCGATGTTGTCGCGGGCATCGGCTTCTTCGCCCGAGATTTTTGAGAAGTAGAGTCTTCCCTCGTCGGTGTCGAAGGTGGCGGCGTAGGAGTTCAGAGTGCCGAGTCCGGGGCTGGTGATGCGGGCGAGGATGCCGATGTCTTGTTCCAGAACCGGATTGGTATCGACGACATCGATCGAGATGCGAAAGGAGGAAAATGTGGCTTCGGGGCGAAGGGCGCCGATGCGGGCCTGACCAACGGCTCCCGGATCGGGGGAAGCCCCGGCCTGCAAGCGGAAGGTATTGCCTCCCGGGAAGGAGAAGGTCGTCAGGCCGCCGAAGGGTTTGATGGGTTCGAGGCGGGTCCAGCCATCGTCGTTGCCATCATTGAAATCGTCGCTGATTTGCGCGGAAATTGGAGTATGAAGAAGGGCAAGAACAAGAGGGAGGGTGAAGGCGAAGTTGATGATCATCGAAAAAGGAAAGAATCGGAATAGGGTGGAATATGATGAAAGGACGCGCTTGGGCAAACATTTTCGGTCTGAGAATTGTTAGAGCTGTGAGTGATCAGGGGACCGTTGAAAAAACGAGTGGTTTTTCTTGGGGAAAGGTTTCAGGTTCAGGAAGCGACTAACCCAGAATGCTTGTCATGAAACGATTCACGAAACTCTTTACCTGCCTTGCCTTGTTGTCACCGCTCTCCGCCCAGGAAGAGGTGCCGCAGTGGAAATCTCTTTTTAACGGGACCGACCTTTCCGAGTGGGTTGACGTCAATACCTCACCCGATACCTGGAAGGCCAAGGATGGGCTTTTGGTATGCACTGGAAAACCCATCGGGGTGATGCGTTCGAAGAAGCAGTATGAAAACTTCATTCTCCATATCGAGTGGCGCCACATGGTGGCCGGAGGAAATTCGGGCGTCTTTGTGTGGAGCGAGGGGACGGTGCCGAAAGGAAAACGTCTCCCTAAAGGAATGGAGGTCCAAATGCTGGAGCTCGAGTGGCCCAAGCTGAATCCCAAGCGTGACGGGACTCCCAACGATATCGGCTATATTTCAGGCGAGTTGTTTGGGGCGAACGGATTGACCGCAGTGCCGGCCAACCCAAGAGGGAACCGGAGCAAGTCACTTGAATTGCGCTGCAAAGGCAAGGGTGAGTGGAATACCTACCAAGTCGTCTGCGTGGATGGGACGGTGAAGCTGTCCATCAACGGAAAATTTGTGAACAGCATCAGCCAGTCCTCGGTTCGGAAGGGTTACCTGTGTCTTGAGGCGGAAGGATCCGAGATTCACTTCCGCAATATCAAGATCATGGAGTTGCCTCCCGGGATCACCACTCCGGAGCAGACTGCCGCAGTGGTGCCCGAGAAAAAGTAGGCCGCTCTATTCCATCGGTCCGATGAACTCGATGAAGTTACCATCGGGATCGTGGAAGACAGCGATGTGGTTTTTTCCTCCGAGAGACGCAGGAGTCTCCCCGAGCAGTTTGACCTTGGCCTTCTTGAGTCTTTCCATGGAAGCATTCATGTCGGTCACAAAAAGCGTCAGGTAAGAGAAGCCCACGGTGGAGTGGATGAATTTTTGGTCCTGGGCCTTTCCCGGAGCCTTGGGGAATGACATCAACTTGAATTTGGTCTGGGGACCTTCCTTGCCGTTATCCATCACGAAAACGCGGATGCTGGCCGGTTGATTGTCGGTGAGCCCGAAGGCGGTGGCTTTCTCGGCGGGAACATCGAAGCCTTTGACTTCTGTCATGCCAATGACCTCGGTGTAGAACTTGGCGGACTTCTCGAGGTCTTTGACCACGATGCCGATATCGGCAACGGCGTTGGTGAAGACAGGTTTCTTCTCCTCCTGAGCCAGAGCGGGGACGGAGGTGAAACCGAGAAGGGCGGAAGAAAGGGCGAGGATACGCAATTGTTGGAACATTCCGGGAACCTAGAGAACCGGTGGATGGTTATCGAGCCTCAAAAAGGTGGAATTTCCAGAGGCGAGGTAAGGTGCCTTAGCTATCGCTCTTCGGTTCGTAGCGATACAGGAGATTGGGTTCACTCACGATATAGAGCCGGCCCTTATTATCCATTGTGACTCCTTCCGGTTGGGGAACGGATCGCTTCAACCCGTTGAAGCCCGCTTCTAGTTCCAGGCGAGTGAGTGTTTTGCCATTTAAATCAACTTCGGCAAGGAGCTTGGATTCATCGCTCAGGAATAAGAGATTGTTGCTCCGTGAATCATAGTGGAGGCCCGAGAGGTCGTCCATGTTCAGAGAGTCGGCTTTAATGGGGCCAGGGGAGCAGATGCCAATGCGGTTGTTGCCCTCGATCAGGCCGGTGATCTGAAAGAGTTGTCGCGGATCCCGCTCGCGAACGGTGTAGATGACATTGGTGGCGGAGTTGACCGCGATTCCTTCCAGTCCCTTGTTTCCCTGTTCGTGGAATCCAAGGGAGAGTTGAGGTAGTAATGCCTTGTCGAGTTGTTTCGTGTCCGTGTCGATTTTGGCGACGTTCACCGTTTGATCGCGTTCGTCAGTAATGAGGAAGAGTCCGTCTCTCACATAAGTGATGGACTCGGTGTCCTCAAAATTCACCAATTCGATTCGACGCAAGAACTTGAAATCCATATCGATTTCGATGGCGTATGTCGGATGGTTGACGACGACCCAAAGGGTATTTCGGTTTCCATCGTAGGTAATTCCCGACGCATTGCTGGCGATTTCCGGGATGATGAACTCCGCGACCTTGACCTCATAGTCGTGGAGCCAGACCGCTCGGTCCTTGGTTTCCTGGTTGGTTGTGAGGTTACGGATCAACTGCCAAATGCGATCATCGAGATCGGTCAGGAAGAGAAGATAGCCCACCATGAAGACACCAATAAGGCTAACGGCAATTTTCTTGAGCATGTGATTGCAAGGAGTGGTAGCGTGGATGGAAGGTGGGCAGGGAATGTCGCCAGAAAAACGGACGGGCAAGTGAAACGTCAGGATGCTTTTCTCCGAACCATTCTGAATTCTCTCAGGAGAATCGGAGGTTGAGGTCTTTCAACCAAGGGGAATTATGTGACGGAAGAGGGGAAACCGCGGTCTTGACATGCGGCCGGGGTCGTGGGTCTTCCCGTTCTTCTTTCTGGAAGGGTTGGGTCTGAACTCCGTATACTCCTTCTCTACCATGAAACGACTCTCTTTATTGATCCCGCTGTTGCTGGCTTTGGTGTGCCCGTTCTTCATCTCCGCCAAGAAGGAAGATGCCAAGAAAATCGTGTTCATTGCCGGGAGCCGGAGTCACGGATCTGGTGAGCATGAATTCCGGGCTGGCTGCATGCTTCTTGCCAAAGCACTGAACGAACAGAGCGGCCTGAATGTCGAGGCCGTTGTCGTGGGCAAGGACTGGAAGAAGGATAAATCCGTTCTCGATGATGCTGATGCCATCGTCATCTTTGCGGATGGCACGAGCGGGATCGCGGGGGAGTGGGAGTATCTTGATGGCTTGGCCAAGAAAGGGGTGGGCTTCACCTTCATGCACTATGCGGTGCATCCCAGTCCGAAAGACGGGAAGAAATATTATCAGCCCTGGATTGGAGGCGCGATGGAGTCGGGTTGGTCGGTCAACCCTCATTGGGTGGCCGACATGAAGGTAGACAAGCATCATCCGGTCGGGAATGGCGTGCCCGATGTCGTGACTTGCCTGGATGAATTTTATTACAACATGCGTTTCCGCGATGATCGCGAGAGTGTCCTCGATTTGGTGACGGCCACCCCGACCCGGAAGAACATGTATAAATACATCAATCTCTGGAACCAGCACGGGGTCGACGGCTTGGACAAGGAACAGACCCTGATGTGGGGATACGAGCGTCCCAATGGTGGTCGGGGCGTGGGCTTCACCGGTGGACACTATCACCACGGTTGGGCGCTGGACGGGTACCGGACGGTGGTGCTGAATGCCATCGCCTGGACGGCGGGGATTGAGGTTCCCAAGGATGGCGTCGCTTCGAAGTCCCTGACTGAAGATGATCTGAATGCCAACCTCGATAGTTATGGAAACAAAACCAAGCGCCTGAAGTTGCCCAATGTCGAGGAGTGGAAGAAGTTACCTCCTGCGAAAGTCAATGAGCAGCGCGAGGCGGGGTTTAAGAAGAAGTAGATTGTGAGTTTTCAATGAAAGGATTTAGTATGCGTTTTTTAGGAATTCTCCTTACGGTTGTTGTATCCGGCGTGGCTTCAGCCAAGCGGCCCAATGTGGTGTTCATCCTGACGGATGATCAGCGGTCGGATGCCTTGAGTTGCATGGGGCATCCTCATTTGAAGACCCCACACATCGATCGTCTCGCGAAGGAAGGGGTGTTGTTCAAAAATCACTTTTGCACGACCTCGCTTTGTTCTCCGAGTCGGGCTTCCATTTTGGGTGGATTGTATGCCCACACTCATGGAGTGGTGAATAACTTCACCGATTACCCGAGGGATCTACCGACCTTTCCTCGTCAGCTGCAGGGCGCCGGGTATTCTACGGCTTACATCGGGAAGTGGCACATGGGCGAGGACGACGACAGCAAACGCCCAGGCTTTGATCACTTTGTGACCCACCGGGGTCAGGGGAAGTATTTCGATACCGAGTTTCGTGCCAACGACGGAGAACGAAAGGTGGTTCCCGGTTACTACACCACGGTCGTCACCGATATGGCCATCGACTGGATGGAAGAGCAGGAGGACTCGGACAAGCCCTTCCTGCTGATGTTGGGTCACAAGGCTCCGCACAGCTTCTATTTTCCCGAGCCCAAGTATGAGAAGGCCTTTGATCATGTCCGCGTGCCTTATCCGCAGACGGCTTTCCAGTTGAATGATAAACCGAAGTGGATCAAACAGCGTTTGAGCACCTGGCATGGAATCTACGGCCCGCTCTTTGATTGGCGGAAGGAGTTTCCCGATACCTCGGCGGCCGGGATGCTGCATTTTGAAAACATGGTCAGGGCCTACTGGGGAACCTTGCTTTCGGTCGATGATTCCGTGGGCCGGATTTATGATTATCTCCAGCGGAGTGGTCAGTTGGACAACACGCTCTTCATCTTTACCAGCGACAATGGTCTGCTGGAAGGCGAGCACGGGATGGTGGACAAGCGGACCGGGCACGAGCCTTCACTGCGGATCCCGCTGGTCGTGCGCTACCCTGAATTGGTCTCACCTAAGTTTCCCAAGGTCATCGAAGCCCAGACCCTGACCTTGGATTTTGCGGCTTCCATTTTGGAGATCTGCGAAGCCCCACCTTTGGAGAAGACCCAGGGGAAATCGTGGAAGAAGTTGATCACCACGGGTGACCCCGAGTGGCGGACAAGTTGGTATTACGAATACAACTACGAGAAGCAGTTTCCCTACACTCCCAATGTCCGGGCGTTGCGGACGGATGAATGGAAGTATATCCGCTACCCCCACGGCGATGGCTCACCCGACAAGCATATGGCGGAGCTCTATAACTTGAAGAATGATCCCGGTGAGACCAAGAACCTGATCAAGGATGAACGTTATCAGGAGTTGGTTGAAAAGCTTCGTAAAGAGCTCGAACAACGAATCCGGGAAGCCCGTCCCGATGGTGAAGACAAGATGCCGATGGACGAGGGGATCAAGGGTGAGTTGCCCGACGAGAAGATTCGCTAAAGGACGTTCTTATTTCTTCCAGGGCATGGTCACGCCATTTGGAAGGAAGGTCACTTCACGGTCGTTGGCGACAGTCTTGCCGGGCGTGCAGCGGCCATTGTCGACTTCTTTCTTGAGGAGCGAGAGAAGGGCATTGACCTCGTCGGGGTTGGATTCGGCCAGGTTGTTGCGTTCGCCTTGATCATCCTTCAGGTTGAAGAGTTGGAGGGGAGGAAGTTTTTGTTTCCTGGCTTCCTGTTCACGAGGAGCGCTCCATCCTCCGCTGCCGGCGGAAAGGCAGAGTTTCCAGTCGCCTTGGCGGATGGAAAAAGAGCCTCCAATGGAGTGGCTGATGAGGGATTGACG
>JBMHCW010000024.1:0-12408 GCA_049889715.1 Akkermansiaceae bacterium
CTTCACGAGAGAAAGGCCGATCCGGTTGGGCCGAAAAGGCGAACGAGTCGCCAGCACTCCTTTCTTTTCGTTCCCACCCAATCTCGGAGGACGGACCATCCAGCGAACATCGTCCTCGCTGACCTGATCGAACAGAAACATCAGCCAGACATGACTGAATTCTTCCAGTCCCCGGCAAGCCGAGGCATCGACCTCTTCCATAAAAACAACCTCCCCTTCCGCACTGGGCACAATGCCACTCTGCCGCGGGGTCCCGAATTTCTCCCCGAAGCAACTCCGGACGTGTCCGATCGGACGCATGACAAATTCCTCGCTCATCAGGCCAAAAGTTTCGCTGCCAGATCCACCCGCGAATAATCCACGCCCTCGGCATCGCAGAGCATGTTCGATGAAATCCGCCCGCTCTCAAGAATGGTGGGCAACCCGCTTCCCGGATGGGTTCCGCCACCCACGAGGTAAAGGTTCTCAAAACCCTTCATGCGATTGTGAGGCCGAAGGTAAAGCATCTGGTCGATGGTATGTGCCAGATTGAAGGTTGCTCCAAAATAAATGTCACCTTCGTCCCGCCAATCCTCCGGCGTGAGAATTCGTTCGGCTACAATGTGCTCTCTCAAATCCTTCATCCCGGTCTTCTCTTCGATCCGCCGAATGACTTTGTCACGATATTCCTTCCTCGTCGTTTCCCAATCATGACCGTGCCGCGTGTTGATGGTCGGCACCAGAATGTAGAGCTGCGAATGCCCTTCCGGTGCCACCGTCGGATCGGTGACACTGCTGTTCCGGACATAGATCGACATGTCATCCGAGATCACTTTCTCACCACGGATGTCCTCGACATTCCGGGCGTAGTCATTGGCAAAGAGTATGTGATGGTGGGGTTCCTCCTCGTAGATTTTATCCAACCCGAGATAGAGCATGAAGGTCGAACAGGAATACTTCTTGGAGTCCATCTTTCGCTCCCCTGATCGGCCCATCAACCGGTCCATGGCGTGAGCGTAGTCGGCATTCAAGATCACATGATCAGCCTCGAGAGTCTCGCCATTTTCGAGCAGCACCCCGCTGGCTTCTCCTTTCGCCGAGATGACCTGCTTCACGGGAGCACGCAGCCGTATCTGCGCCCCCTCTTCGACGGCCGCCTTGGCCATGCCTTCCGAGATCTGACACAAACCACCTTGCACGTGGTAGATCCCGAACTTGTATTCGGTGTAAGAGAGGATGCTGAAGAGCGCCGGACACTTCCAGGGACTCATCCCGAGATACTTCGCCTGAAAAGTGAAAGCCAACTTGAGCCGGTCGTCCTTGAAGTAGTCGTCCAAGACATCGACCACACTCTTGGTGGTGGCGATATAGGGAATCACCTTCACCATCTCCGCGCGAAGGTAAGCACTGATTTTGTGATAAGGTCGCTGCATGCAGGGATAGATTGCCCGCAGCTTGGGGGCATGATCCTCCATGAACCGGAGATAGCCCTCTTCGTCGCCCGGAAAGACCTCCGCGATATTTCGCGCCATCTTTTCCTCATCGTAAGTCGTTTCGACCGACACTCCGTCCCACGTCAAACGAGTCATGGGATCCAGCTTCACAAACTCCATGTAGTCGGAACTTTTCTTTCCCACCTCCGCGAAGATCTCATCGAGGGTAAACTTCTGATGGAGGAAAGTCGGCCCGGTATCGAAGGAATAATTGCCCACCCTGAGTTCGGCGTTGCGCCCTCCCACACGATCAGCCTTCTCGACCACCGTGACCTCGAAGCCCCGGTTCGCGAGAATCATCGCCGAAGACAATCCACCCGGTCCTGCGCCGACGATGACCACCTTTCTTCCCATAACCACCTCATCACTAGACGACACGCACCTTCTTCGCTATTTATTTTTTGTCCCGATGAGTGTGAGAACCCGATTCGCCCCCAGCCCGACCGGTCGGCTTCATCTCGGGCATGCCTTCGCGGCTCTGGTGGCCAAAAGGCTGGCAGCCGGAAACAACGGAGAATTCCTGCTGCGCTTCGAGGATATCGACCACACCCGCGTTCGCCCGGAATTCTACGATCAGATTGAAGAAGACCTGCGCTGGCTGGGCCTGGATTGGAGCGGCACGCCTCTCCGGCAACTTGACCGCCTCGATGTCTATCAAGAGGCCCTCGATTCCCTGAAGTCCCTCGGTCTGGTCTATCCCTGTTTCTGCACCCGCCGGGAAATCAAGCACGAGCTCGCTCAACTCACAAGGGCGCCCCATGGTCCGGAAGGCCCGCTCTATCCCGGCACCTGCCGGAATCTTACCGAGGAAGAAGTAAACGAATTTCTAACATCACGCGTTCCAAGTTGGCGTCTTGATGCCCAAAAGGCTGCCCAACTTACCGAAGGTCTCACCTTCACTGATCTTCGATACGGAACAGTCGAGGTCGACCCACTTTTGTTAGGCGATGTCATACTCGCCCGAAAGGACATCGGAACCTCCTATCATCTGGCTGTGGTTGTCGACGACGCCGCCCAAAAAATCACCCACGTCACCCGCGGCGAAGACCTGCTTCCGTCCACCCACATTCATCGCGTCCTCCAGCACCTTCTCGGCCTTCCCGAACCAATCTTTCTTCATCATGAACTCATCCTCGACGACCATGGCCAACGACTGGCCAAGCGCCATGACTCACTTTCACTCTCAACCTTGCGCGATCAGCACGAGACGTCGGCCGGGGTTCTTTCGCGCTTCGACCCTTACCTCTCCAGCCATCCTGAACTCCAACCCTGAACACAGCCAGTGATTGATCTTCCCCCTCTTCGTATTGGAGTGTTCGGCGAAACCCGCCTGGCCGAAGGCATCACCTTCCAAGTGGAAGCCACCCCTGGTTTGAATCTTCTCTGGTCGGGCCAGAACCCCGACCTTCTTCACGAACAGGCAGTCGATGTTCTCGTGGAAGCCTCAAACTCAACAAGTCAGGGTGCCGAGCTCGCCCTCGCGGCTCTCAAGGGGCAGACCCATCTTGTTTTAACCAATCCTGCGATCGATCTTGCCATCGGACCGCTCCTTCATGCTACCGCTTACCAGAACGGATTGCTGGTGAGCTCCGACGCCGGCACCCGCCACGGTGCTCTCGCAGCCCTCATCCAGGAGGCCCGCATCATGGGTTTTGAAGTCATGCAAGCCGGCGCCGTCTGTGACGAAAACTCCACCCGCCTCCAAATGGAATTGGCCTGCCTCGCCAACTCCTTCGGCTTCCTCCCCCCTTCAGATGGCATGTCGGGCCCGGAAGTCGCCAACCTTTCCGATGTCCTCGGTGCTTTCGATTTTGATGCCTATGAAGGTCAGGCACACATCGACTACGTCACCTGCCCGCCCTTGGATGGCAGTCTCTATCTGGTGGTCAAACCAATGGCCGATCTTCCCCGGACACAATCGGAGTTTCTCAAGGACTATCGTCTCGGAGATGGTCCCTACTACCTTTTGCACCGCCCTTATCATTTGGGTCATCTGGAAACACCCAAAACGATCCTTGGAGTGGCAGCCGGACAGGCCATTCTTCCTCCCGGCGAGCAGGGATGTCAGGTGGTTGCCGCCGCTCTCGAGGACCTTCCGGCAGGGACCTCGATCCACCAGGCTCTCAAGGCTTCACAAATGCAGGGGATCGCCGTTCCTTCCCATCCCGACCACGTTCCTCTCGCTCTTCTCGACGAAAACACCGTGCTGCAAAAGGACCTCTCGAGAAGCCAAGCGGTGACCTTCGATCACATCGAACTGCCCGATGTCCCCCTGACCCACCGTTGGGTCGAACAACTCGGATTACTTGAGGACTAGTTCTCTTTTTTCGGAAGTTGGTCGAGCTGCTCTTGAATCTCATCGAGCTTGCTCTCGATACGCTCCACCCGTTTCTCAACCTCTTCGTTGGTCCCCTTGTTTCCGAAAATCAACACGATGATTGCAATCAGAATCAGGGTCCCACATCCGAGGGATACCTTGTGGTCTTGTTCCGCCATTTGGGGAATCTAACACAATTTACCCAAAAAGGAGAGCGCGGAAGAGAACAGATTAGAGCGTTCCCTTTTCCTTCTTCAAGCGAAGCTGTCCGCAGGCGGCATCAATGTCATGTCCTTTTTCCAGACGAAGGGTCGCCGACACCCCGGCATTGGTGAGGATCTTCTTGAAGTTCAAACATCCTTGGTCTGAAGGTCGCACCCAGGGCAATCCCTCGACGGTATTGTAAGGAATCAGATTGACCTTGGCCCGAATCGATTTGGCCCGCTGAGCCAGCACACGGGCCTCCTCAATTCCGGCGTTGATGCCATCGATGAGGATATACTCGAGGGTGATCTTCTGGTTCTTCCTCGAGTTCCAGATCGTCAACGCTTCGAAGAGCTCGGCCACCGGATACTTCTTGTTTACCGGCATGATCTTTTCCCTCGTCTCGTCATTCGGGCCATGCAGGGAAATGGCCAGACGAATCTGCTGGGGAAGCTCGGAGAGTTTCTTGATCTGGGGAACCAGACCGGACGTCGACACCGTGATGCGGCGGGCCCCGATCCCCAGTCCCCAGTCCGCGGTAATCATCTCAAGGGCCTGACAGAGATTTTTGAAATTCGCCAGCGGCTCTCCCATGCCCATGAAGACGAGGTTGTTCACCTTCTCTCCCGAAAGCTCTTCGGCCAGGATGATTTGGGAAACAATCTCGGCTGCTGTCAGATTCCGGGTGAAGCCATCGAGACCCGACGCGCAGAATTTGCACCCGTAAGCACAGCCGACCTGCGAGGAGACACACAAGGTATGGCGATCCGATTTCTCCCCGTAAAGGGCCGGCGAGGCCGGGATGAGGACCGTCTCGATGTATCGCTCGTCGGGCAGCTGCAACAGGAACTTCCGCGTGGTATCCTTCGACCCCTTGGTGAGGACATGCGAGAGCGGTCGCAGGGGATACTTCGCAGCCAGAGCCTCCCGCAGCGCTGCGGGAAGATTGCTCATTTCATCCCACGACTTCGCCCTCTTCTTGTAGATCCAATCAAGAATCTGGGTCGCCCGATAAGCGGGCTGCCCGTGCTCCTCGAGCAATTCAGCGAGTTGGGACTTCGTCAGCATGACACCTTAAGAAACCGGCCGGCACAGCACAAAGGGCGAAACCACCAGAGCTTCGAACTGCTGATCCGTCCCCTCCCATTGTTGGACATGAAGAGCTTCGATCTTGACCAAATCCCCCGACTTCAACCAACCATTGACCTTCTCCTTGTCATCCTCCGAGATGGCCAGCCCGACGGTCTCGAGTTTCAATTCCGGGTCCACAAAAAAGAGGGACTCGTTTTCGTAGGGTCCCTTCAGATACTCCCAGCCGACCTCGCCGCAAAACTTGGAAAGCTTCTCCTCGGTCGTCGAGTCGTCCTCACCCAACATTCCGTATTTCATTCGTTCGGAATCCATCGCTACACCACTTTCAAGGTTTGTGATCCTTTCCCCAAGACTCCCCCCTCGACGATCCGACACCGCAGGCCGCCATGACCTCGCAAAAATTCCTCGGTCCCCGGCGCGCAGGCCTGATCCATCCAATAGCATGGTTTCGCTTCCTCGCTGCCGGTGAATTCGAGATCGCCGATTCGAAACCGTTTCCCGATCAGATCGGGAAGCGACACTCCTTTGACCACGACGTTCCGGCGAAAGACTCCAGGTTCGAGATCGGGCAGCTCGAACTTGTCCATCACCGCTTCGTAGGTCGAAAAATCAAAAAAGGTGATCTGCCCCTTGTAGTCCTCTTTGTAGTCAAAAAACCGGTCATCCACGATGCCGCTTCCGGCCACCAATTCCAAATCGTCCCGGTCTTCGACCCCATGATCCTCCCGCCCTTTCCCATGACGGCCATAAAAGTCATGACCGGGAGAAACGAAAAGATGGGTCAGCTCCACCGCGAACTCGCTCATGGCGGAGACCTAGCAAAGAAACCGGGAAAGGGCAAAGGCCTTCCGCTATCGGATCGTGCGAACCGCCGGACGAGCCACCGGCGCCGATGGACGGGACACCGGAGCCGAGACCGATGGACGAGACACCGAAGGACGGCTGACCGGACTTGGGCGAGAGACGCTCGGACGGGACACCGATGGACGACTGGTGGGCGTTGGCCGTGAGACCGATGGTCGCGAGGAAGCCGAAGGACGAGACGTCGAGGGGCGCGAAACAGTTGGTCGACTGACCGAGGAAGGGCTCGAAACGGACGGACGCGACGAGCTTGCCGTGGGACGGCCAACCGTGGGGCGGCTGGTCGTCGGCCGTGACAAGGTGGGACGCGAAAGTGTCGGGCGCGACGCGGTGGGCCGTGACACCAATTCGTCGTGCCCCGGCCGAACTGGGTTGGGCTTGGGAAGCAGTGTCCCAGGTGTCACCGGTAAGGTGACCGGTCTGTCCCAAGGTCGATGATGTCCACCACCCCCAATGATCGGAAGTTTGATCCTCGGATAGTGCACGATGGGCGTGGGGCAGTAGTCGTAGTAGTGATCCTCGTAGTAAAGCGGATGGGGCGGATAGTATCCCCAACCGCCATCGGAAATGATGATGGAAGAGGTCACGACCTCGGGCTGGCTGTCCCAAGCCGCCACCACCGCCTGGTGTGCTTCTGCGAGTTGACTGGCCAACTTTTCGTTCCTCTCTTTCTGCTCCTCCAGTTCCTTGGCAGCGGCCATGGCGTGCTTGTTCTGGATCTGGGCTTCTCGCTTGAGGGCCAACGAAAACAACTCGGGATCATAGCCAAATCGCTCCCGCCATTTCCTCGGGAGATCCTTGAAGTCAATCCGGCCGGCTCCTCCACGATGACGAAAGGAAATCCCGATATCACTGACCTCGGTAATCACGACGTCCCGATAAATCTCTCCGGTCTCGGTCATGATGAATTCATGCTCTTCTCCCTTCGCCAGAAGCCGTTCCTTGAGAAAGCCCTCCCGGATCTCCTTCTCCCGGGCCTCCCGCTCGATCTCCTTTTGCTTCACCGTCCGCACGGCGGGCTTCGAAGTGACCTTCTCGTCTTCGGGCTTCTCCACCTTGGGCTCCCTCATCGCAAGAACGGTATCCTTAAGCTGATTCAAGACCGCCTCGTTGGCCTCTGCCTGACGACTGAATTTCTCGCGCTCATCAGCAGCCTCTTTTTTCATGGTTTCCAGCCTAGCCTCGAGTTCCTCGATCCGGGAATCGCGAGGATCAGGCAGCTGGGTCTCTTCTTTTTTTTCCGAACAGGAAGTGAAGAGAATGGTCCCCACCAAGGGGAAAAGTAGCAGGTGTTTCATGGCAGCACAGGGAAGTTCTAGTATAGGACGTCTGCCACCACCGCGAAATTCACAGAGATTTCACCAATTTCTCCAGAAACCCGACCAAGGCCTCTCCGGGGTTCTCCACGCTGTTGTTGGAGAACACCGCGAACACATACTCCTTGCCAGACTCTGCCGTCAGAAACCCGGCGTAGGTCTTCACCCGGGTGAGGCCTCCCGATTTCGCCCTCACTTTTCCCTCGATCGACGTTCCCCTGCCAAATCCCACCAAGGTTCCCGACTTCCCGGCCACCGGCAGGGTCTGCAAAAAAGCCTCACCGGTCTCATGCCCGCGGGCCTTTTTGAGAATGGAAACCATCTGGCGGGCTGTCACCGAATTCCGGGGAGACAATCCCGACCCGTCATGAAGAACAAAGCCCGTGAGATCGACGTCCTGATCTTCCCAATGCTTGCGCAGAATCTTCTCAGAATCCTCCGTGCTCCCTGCCACGCTCAGGGCCTTGAAAAGGGAATCTGCAAAAAGGTTGATACTCCGGTGGTTGGTCTTCGAAGCAATCGCTTTCAATGGCGGCGATTTCTGCACGAAAACCTCCTTGGCTTCATCGAGAATCCCCCGGTCCACCCTGGCCTCTCCCATCACCTCAAACTCATGCTCTTCCAGATAGGATTTGAAGGCCACCGCACAGGAAAGAGGAGGGTCGGGCAAGGCTCCATAGATGGTGAAATTCCCACCTGCCGGCACGGTCCCCCGCAACCACACTTTTTCCGCCCCGGGGCCTCCGTAGGCATAACCCTGATCGCCACTCGCCGGTCCACCTGTTCTCATTTCATTGATGAATTCCACCCCTGGCGGCTCGGGAATTGCCGAAAGCAGCTCCGCCCTCTCACCTTCCTCTCCCGGCTGAAAAGTCAGGGCATAGGTATTGAGTCGAAAATTGAGCCCAGATGGTCCCGCCCCGTAATAATTCCCGACATCTCCCCACGGCCAGGAATCCGGAACCGTCCGGTCTTCAAACCTCGTGGCGTCCGCAATGATGTCTCCCTCGATCTTCTCCAGCCCGGCTTCCTCCAACGCCGCCATCCATGCTGAAAACATCTTCTCGGGTTGGGCCCCCAAGACCGGATCCCCACCTCCCTTGATCACCAGATCATCACCCGCCAAAGACAAGTTGGTTTTAAACATGTAATCCTCCCCCAATTTCTGCAAAGCCGTCGCCGTGGTGATGGCCTTCATCGTCGAGGCCGGGATCAAGGCCACGTCGGGCTGCCATTCCGCCACCACCTCGTCTCCTTCGAGCGGCACCACCAGCACTCCCACCGAGGCGGTCTTCAGGGAAGGATCGGCAACCAATTCCTCAATCGGCGATCCGGCCATTACCATCTCGATAAGTCCCGCATATAGACACAGCCAACGCATTCCGCCCGGCACCCTATTCTATCCACTGGCCAAGCCAAGAAGGACTTCCTAACATCACCCTCATGATCGCCCGATTGCTCCCTCTTCTCATCCTTCCCCTTCATGCCTCGGAATGGATCCCCCTTTTCAATGGCAAAGACCTCTCCGGTTGGACTCCAAAAATCGCCGGACACCCCGTGGGCGACAATGCATTCGACACCTTCCGCGTCGAAGATGGCATTCTCAAATGCGAGTACGACAAGTATCCCAAGTTCGACAAGAAGTTCGGCCACCTTTACTCCAATCTCTCCTACTCCCACTACATCCTGCGCATGGAATACAGATTTTCCGGCAAAATGATGGCCGACGCTCCGGGATACGTGAACCTCAACAGCGGAGTGATGGTCCACTCCCAACCTCCCCAGAGCATGACTCTCGATCAGGGGTTTCCCGTCAGCATCGAATTCCAGTTTCTCGCGGACGAAGGAAAAGGGCTCCGCCCCACCGGCAATGTCTGCACTCCGGGCACGAATATTGAAATCGATGGCAAGCTCGTCACGAAACACATCGTCCAGTCTTCTTCACCCAACTACCCCGCCGACCAGTGGGTCAAGATCGAGATGGAAGTCCGGGGCGACGAGGAAATCATCCACCGGGTCAACGGCAAGGAAGTCCTCCGTTACCAGAAGCCCCAACTCGATCCCAAAGGTGCGGTCATTCCCACCAAGGATCTCTTCGCCGCCGGCGCTCCTCTTTCCCTCAAATTCGGACACATCGCCCTGCAAGCCGAAGGGCAACCCGTCTGGTTTCGCAACATCGAGATCAAACAGCTCGAACCCACCCAACCGAAATAAATTTCCGGGGCCGTCCTCTTTCCATGTTCCACCTCCGCCCGCCCACTCGCCATGACCTCCAGGCTCTCACAAAGCTGGGGCGCGACACTTTCGTGGAGACTTTCGGAACTCTCTACACCCCGGAGGATTTGAATTCCTTCCTCACCGAAGTCTACAGCGAGTCGGTCGTCGCAGACGAGCTCGCCGACCCAAAGCTCTCCCATCAGGTTATCGAACATCAGGGCGATCTGATTGCCTTCGCCAAAATCGGTCCGGTCCACGTGCCTGTCGACGACCCGGCACCCGACGCCATGGAGCTCTGGCAGATTTATGTCCGCCGGGAATTCCTCGGCCAGGGGCTGGGCAAACAACTCATGACCTGGGCCTTCCAACAATTCGAGGAGCTTGGAGCCGGAGACATTTATGTCAGCGTTTTCAGCGAGAACGAGCGCGCCATCCGCTTCTACCAAGCCTACGGATTCGAGAAGTTCGGGGAATACGGGTTCCCCGTCGGAGAGCAGATCGATTTGGAATGGATCATGCGCAAACCAGCGGCAAAGCCAAAAAGTGCTTAACAGACACGCTCTGTCCCACTAGACAGCGCCATGTCCCACACCATCTCCATCCTGCCCGGCGACGGCATCGGCCCCGAAGTCATGGCCGAAGCCCTTAAGGTTCTCGAAGCTGCTGCTCAAAAGTTCGACTTCGAGGTCAACCACAGCACTCACCTCGTCGGAGGGGCGGCCCTGGATGCCACCAACAACGAAACTCCCCTTCCCGCCGAAACGATCGAGGCCAGCGAGAAGGCCGATGCCATCCTCTTCGGATCGGTCGGCGGCCCCAAGTGGGAAAACCTCCCGCCCGATATCCAGCCGGAACGCGGCGCCCTTCTTCCCCTCCGCAAACACTTCGGCCTCTTCGCCAACCTGCGACCCGGATCCTGCCACCCTTCGCTGACCCACGCCTCTCCCGTCAAAAACGAGCTCATCCCCAATGGCTTCGATGTCCTCTGCGTCCGTGAACTGACCGGCGGCATCTACTTCGGCGAACCCAAGGGACGCGAAGAACGCAACGGCGAACCCGTCGCTTTCGACACCATGGTCTACAAGAAGTCGGAAATCGAAAAGATCCTCCACGTCGCCTTCACCGCGGCCCGCGGACGCGACAAGCGCGTCACCTCGGTCGATAAGGCCAATGTCCTCGCCACTTCCGTCCTCTGGCGCGAAACCGCCATCGAAGTCGCGGCCCAATACCCAGACATCGAGCTGGACCACCTTTATGTCGACAACGCCGCCATGCAGCTGGTCAAGCGCCCCGATTCCTTCGACGTCCTCGTCACCGAAAACCTCTTCGGGGACATCCTTTCCGACGAAATGGCCATGATCTCCGGATCCCTCGGCATGCTTCCATCAGCTTCCCTCGGGAATGTTCAGGACAACGGGCTCTACTTCGGGATGTATGAACCTTCCGGCGGCTCGGCCCCTGACATTGCCGGCGAGGGCATCGCCAACCCCATCGCCCAGATCCTTTCCGTCTCCATGATGCTCCGCTACTCCCTTGGAGAAGCCGAAGCCGCCGACGCCATCGATGCCGCCGTCCAGAAAGCCATCGATTCCGGCCTCCGCACCGGCGACCTCTTCACCGGCGCCGAAGGAGAAACGAAAATCAACACTTCGGAGATGGGAGCGGCGATTCTGGAAAATCTCGAATGACGCCCACTCCCAGTTTTGCTGAAATGTGAAACTTATTATGATAATAATTTCATCAAAAGTTTCACGCCAAAAAAAGCGCGCAAAACTAAAGATCGCCTATAGATTCGTTGTAGTCATTAGACCGGTGAGTGAAACTCATTCGTCGTTCTGACTCGTGATCAACCAACGATGATTCCATCGTCATTGAGACTATCAGGAAAGGCCAACCATCCTCCTAAAACCTTTAAAAGAGGACCTTACAAAGAAGGAACCGGTTTTCGTCTAACTCTTTTCAGGAAGAATCAGCCGAAGTGGCCGCCCTGAGCAGAAGTGGCTTTTGCCGATCCTCGATAAATCTTGAGATTGTTTGAACATTGTAAATGACCAATTGATATCTCGACGACTTACTGGCGTCACTTCCGACAGGTCCCCCTCCACCCCTCCTGCCAGTCAGATCACAATGAATCCTACATCCCTCCCCTGCGCGCAGCAGAAATCTTTTCACGCGTCGTTGCGCCCTGTGCTGCCCTAGCGTTCGTTTCTCTTGCTTGCCCATCTGCATCAGCGGCAACTCTTCTTGCCCCCGGGATAACTTCCGAAGCGACTGCAGTCCTTGACGTTGCTGCTCCCAGCTCTACGACCACCTCTGGGACCAAAGTCGATGTTGTTGGAAATGGAGGTGGTTTTTTCGAAACGGATTCTACCTCGTTTGCCTATTCTCCAAACTTTTCCTTAGAAATAAATGACCCCGACAGGCTTCGAATCACGAGTGACGATAACGGCCCAGGAAATAGTGAGCCACTGATCAGCTACGACCGGGGAACAGCAGCAAACACTAACCCCAACGGCACAGTTTCCAGGCTCACTTTCAGCTTCGAAGTTCCCGCCAACACAACTTGGTCCGTTGACTCCGCGCTAGCCTATACCGTTGGCTTCTACCAAAATGACTTCCTGCAACCGGCAGTAGACATAACCTGGGAGCTATGCGTCGTCAGTGGTAACGGTTCATCTAGGCCGTTTGGACAAAATGGAAAAGTGTCCGGGATTGTTTGGAATCCTTGAATAATCAAAGAAGTCTGGCATGCTGCCGCGGTGAAAGTAAGTTATGCGGTAGCAATGCCAGACGCACTGTTTGAGTGCCTAAAAAAATTAACTTAACTCCCGGCGGAAGTCAGCAACTGACATTTTTGGGAGAGGAAGAAAACCATCTGATCTCAGAAAAACACTGAATGGAATTTGGTGGATCATGGTCACCGGGAGCC
>JBMHCW010000025.1:0-93270 GCA_049889715.1 Akkermansiaceae bacterium
CTTGGCGGACCCTGTTACCGATGCCTTCTCCCCGAGCCTCCTCCAGAAGGCGCCGTTCCGACATGAACCGAAGCCGGTGTCCTGGGCGTGCTCCCGGGTGTTGTTGGATCTCTTCAAGCGATGGAAGCGATCAAGTTACTCGCCGGAATCGGCAAGCCACCTCTTGGACGACTGGTTCACTACCGCGCTCTCGACACTTCCTTCCGTGAAATTCAGATCAAAAGAGATCCCGCTTGCCCTCTTTGCGGCGATCAACCCACCATTACCAAACCTGTCTCTTATCAAACCTCTTGCGACATGACTCCACTCCCCGAAATCACCACTCTCGAACTACGCGAAATCCTCAAGAACGGCTTTGACGGCATTCTGTTAGACGTCCGCGAACAGGATGAATACTTCATGGCTCACATCGAAGGATCTCAACTCCTTCCCCTTAGCGGTTGGCCCGCTGCTGCCACTCATCTCCCCAAAGATGCCAAATACTACGTCCACTGCGCCGCCGGCATGCGCAGCGCCCGTGCTGGCGAGTGGATGCTTCAGAACGGCTTCACCGATGTCACCAACGTGGCAGGCGGGATGAAACAGTGGCTGGAGGAAGAGCAATAGCACCACGGTCTCCGTCGAAGGGACCAGCCCTGTGTTCCGATCTAGTCCGCAAAAGGATCATTGGAGGTACCTTGTTTCATGAATTCCTCAACCTTTTGCAGGACTGAATCACTGACTCCCAGTTTCCTCACTTCTTCCAATTGAGTGGCGTCATCCTCCGATTGAACAAGCCGAGAGAGCCCATTCCCGCCAAACGGATCTCCGAAGGAGCTCAAAGCTTCCAAGACAACGCGGTCTCGCTCGCTTTCTTCAGGTAGCAATTTAATCAGGGACCTGATCTCCTGAGTAGATAACTGGTGAAAATCGTCTTTGGAAATAAAGTCCGAAACCATTTCTCCTCTCCCATTTGCCATTCGAGGATCCCAATCTGATTGAATGACCCCTCCGAGCCATGCGATCGCTTCAGACGGATCTCGCTCATACCAGCGCATGATCGCTCCAGTGATCGGATAATAACTTCTTTGCCCATCAGCGCTTCCCTCCAAATTGCCCGGCTTTCTTTCAAACCCTCCCGCATCGCCTGATTCCTTACTGTAATACCAATCAAGAGCTTCAGAGGCGTTATGAGCCAACCATCTCGAGAAGATCTCGACTCTGAAAACTCGACCAAGATCATCCTGAAATGGATCAACTTCCCACTGATCAGGAGGAACCAAAGCGAGGACTTCTCCAGAGATCGCCCGTCAATCAACTTCATCAGGAGTACCCCGCCCAAATCCTGCCAGCATCAACGTCAGGTCATTCCGTCTTGTCGTCGCCTTGATCTCGGCGAGAGCAAATTCATGATCGGCAGCAGCGAGGTTCTTGAAGATCTCGTAATTCGCAAGTTGTAAGACTTCCATGTCCTCCCCACGAATTTGATGATCAAGTTCCCACTCTCGATTTTTCAATACGTCCCATGATGACTTGGGATCAACCTGAATCCATCCGACAATCGCCTCTTGTAAGCACGAGGCATATTGAGTGGGCAGCCAATCTTGATCTGACTCGGTTGTTGTCACAACCCGATACCTTTCAACGAAATAGCCTATCGATTCATCAGGATTGAGCCGCCCCCACTGATAAGAGAGGGCAAGCCCCCAAGCACTGGAAAGATCCTCTTCACCCAAGAGCATCTGAATGACCTCTTCACTGATGCCTTCGGTATATTTTCGGCGAAGCACTTGCGACTCTTCATAGGACAGCTTTTCCTGATCCCTCAACTCGTCCAGTTCATTAAAATGGGCGAGCAATTCCTCCACAGTCTTTCCTTCAAGAACGAAGCGCCCATGAGTCAACACACGATCCGAAGGAGCGGCTTCCATCTCGCCAACACTTTCGTTTCCACGAACCCAAGCGGAAATTTCCGATACCGTCATTCGCCCCGTGAACATCATCACCAGCGCAAGAGAAATGACAGCGATTGCTCCTGCTGCTTTCATCAAGAAAACATTTGCTTGGACTTCCCCAATCGGTTTTCGGCACTAGAAAGTAATCTACCAAGCATATCCGTAACTTTTTCTAACACAACTGGACTCAATCCCAAAATGGATCCGCCTCTTCCTCGCGGCGCCTTTTCATCAAAGACTTCGCGAAGGTTTCATCGAGGTTTAACTCATCGATTTCTTTTTCCAGGTCATCCCCTTCCTCGCTCGGGAGGATTTGCCGTAGAGCTCGTTTTCCAACGAGGTTCTCCAGAAGCTCCTCCCGCTCCTTTCGATTCAGGCAAGTTCTCAGTAGCATCTGCAGATCAGCACGCGAAACGTCGTCAGGATCAAGCCAGGTGCCTCCCTTGACGATTTCTCCAACAAGACCGGGTTGATTTTTGATCCACTTGACGGCTCCTTCGGGATCGCGAGTTAACCAATGACGTGCGGCATTCGCCAACGAAACTTCTTCTCTGACTTTGATCACCTTTTCCGCTTCGTAATCGTCCGAGAAAGGATCGTCACCTACTCCGTCCACCGTGACTTCTCGAAAATACATCGAGAAAACTTCCCCTTCCTTGCTACGGAACCAGCGGGTCGCGGCAATGGGGTCCTTTTCCAGCCATCGACTTAAGACTGACCCCCGCATTGGGGAATAGACATCGCGATGCTCTGCACTTTTGAGTTGGGCCACTTGCTTGAAGAGCGACTTCCAATGAGTGTCATCAGGCAAGCCATGGACCATCCCCTGAAGCATTGATCCCTGCCACATGGGATCCGGATGCTTGAGGGGCTCAGAGATCGCGTATTCAGGATCGGCCCTTGCGAGATGCTCAAAAATACTGATCGGAGCGGCATAACCATAGCCCTCCAGCAGCGCGAGTTTGGACAACTTTCCATGGGGCGGCTGAATCGCTTTCCAAGCAGCCTTGGCATCTCTTCGGGACCAGCCTGAGAGCAAGGCCCTGAGCTCATACCAATAATGCTCGCAAATATTCTCAGCCGCATTCCCTTCCAGTCCCTTTCCCGCCTCGATCATCAGGGCCTTCATCTCGGGATTCTTCTTCAGGAATCTTGAGGCTAACTCCGAGTGATCAAGGAATGCCCAATGCGCGACCAAGGCATCGTCCCACTCATAGAGCAAATCAAACAAGGGAGCTGGTGAGTCTATCACCGACTTCACCTCTGCAAATGTCCAATCCTTCATCGTCTCGCGACGAAAAGCCTCGGCTTCACGGCCACCCAACTTCTTCTCGTATAACTCAAGAGTGGCATCTTCCAGCAGGTCTCCCAGCTCTCCAACGGAACGCGCCTTGCGTTCCTCGGCAAAAGCAGTCGAGCATGTCACCAGAAGAAAGAGGGTGAAAATAATCTGTGCCATCGTTCCTAAGTTTTCGGTGTTGGAACAATCTCTTGCTGAATCTTTCCGATCCCTTCGATCCCCAGCTCGACGATATCACCGACTTTCAAAAACTGCGGTGGTTTCATTCCTGCTCCGACTCCTCCCGGAGTTCCTGTCGCCACGACGTCGCCCGGGAGCAAGGTCATGAATTGGGAAATGTAGCTCAGCACTTCTTTGACCGAAAAGATCATGTCGCTGGTGTTGCTGTCCTGTCGGATCTCGCCATTCACCCTGGACCAGATGCGCAGGTTCTGTGGATCGCCAATCTCACTTGCGGCGATAATCTTTGGGCCGGTCGGGCAGAAGCCATCGTGACTCTTTCCTTTGTTCCACTGCCCTCCTCTTTCCTTTTGCCAACCGCGCTCGGAATAGTCACAAAGAACGAGGTAGCCCTCGACATGGTCAAGGGCATCTTCTTCGGGCACGCGTTGCATCCGCTTTCCAATCACCACTCCCAGTTCCACCTCGTAATCGAGTTTCTCCGCGCCCGGCGGTAAGGGCAACGGAGCAAAAGGAGCCGCCCAGCTGCTGGGAGCCTTTTGGAAAAGAACCGGCTCGGTGGGAATGCCATTGCCTAACTCAAGGACATGGGCGGTGTAATTTTGCCCGACGCAGATGATTTTCGAAGGCTGTGGGAGAGGATCCTGGTTCACGGGATGTCGTTATAGAGGAATGAGACGCGCTCTCCCATGGAGAAATTCAATGTTCAATCGGGTCGTCCTGCGCTAACACCCCGCCAGCTTCCCATGTTCGAGCTTCTTCACAACGATCCCGACACCAAGGCCCGCCGCGGTCGACTGACCACTCCGCATGGCGTGATCGAGACCCCGATTTTCATGCCGGTGGGAACCCAAGGATCGGTCAAGACCCTCCACCCGGACGACCTCCATCTCATGGAAGCCCAGATTATCCTGGGGAATACCTACCATCTCTGGCTTCGGCCCGGCACGGAGGTGATCGGATCCTTTGGAGGATTGCACAATTTCACGACCTGGGATGGCCCGATGCTGACCGATTCCGGAGGCTTCCAGGTTTGGTCACTTTCCAAGATTCGCAAAATCACCGAAGCCGGCGTGGAATTTCGAAGCCACCTCGATGGCTCCAAAATGATGCTCAGCCCGGAAAAGAGCATGGAAATCCAAGGAATCTTCGGTTCCGACATCGCCATGCTCTTCGACGAATGCCCTCCCTACCCCTGCGAGCGCAACTATGCCGAGGAATCGACTGGCCTTACGACCCGCTGGGGAAAGCGATGCAAGGACTGGATTGAGCAAAACAAGCCCCGGAGCGGTGAAGGACGCCAGCTTCACTTCGGAATCGTGCAAGGAAGCGTTTATCCGGATCTTCGCGAGCTTTCCGCACGGGAGTTGGTGGATCTTGATTTCGATGGATACGCCATCGGTGGAGTCTCAGTGGGAGAACCCGAAGAGGAAATGTTCGCCGCCATTCGCAATGCCGAGCCCTTTCTGCCTGAGGATAAACCCCGCTACGCCATGGGGTTGGGGACGCCGACTCAGCTTCTCGAGATGATCGGGCAAGGCGTCGACATGTTTGATTGTGTCCACCCGACCCGGAGCGCGCGCCACGGATTGGCCTTCACCCCCGACGGCCCCATTCACATCAAGAACAAGCAATTCGAGTTCGATGCCCGCCCTCTCACTGACGAGGCCCACCCTCATGTGGCCCGTTTTTCCCGTTCTTTCCTGCGTCATAGCTTCCGGGCCGGGGAAATCATCGCCCAGCGGGTTCTTTCCTTCCACAACCTTCATTTTTACCTCCAATTGATGGAAAATGCCCGTCAAGCCATCACCGAGGACCGGTTCAAGGAGTTTCAGGCTGACTTCGTGGCCCGCTACACCGCAAAGCAGGGCTGAAATGCCGCTCTTTAGCATTGCTTTCCTAAGGTAATCCTGATTTCTACCTCCTCCTTACACGCGCTTCGGCAATCGGGGCGCCGCCAACGACTTTCCTTAACAAACCAATGACCTCTCTCATTCTCGCCAATCAGGCTCAAAACCCCGGTCTTCTGGGTAATCCCTTCGTCATGATCTTCCTGATGATTGTGATGTTCTATTTCCTCCTCATCCGGCCCCAAAAGAAGCAGCGCCAGGAGCTCGAGGCCCGCATCGCTTCCATGCAAAAAGGCGACAAGGTCATCACCATCGGCGGCATGCACGCCATCGTGCACCACATTTCCAAGGAAACGGTCACTTTGAAAATCTCCGAAGGGGTGTTTGTTCCCTATAACAAGAGCGCCATTGCCACCGTCGATAAAGGCGGCAAGGGCGACAAGAAGCCGGAAGAGGCCCCCGCCGAAGAAGAGAAAAAAGAAGGCTAGTCGTCTTCACCCTCCCCAACCGCTAGTTTTTCAATCAATCCATGGAACTCAAAGACTACCCAGAGCTTGTCGTGTTGGCAGGCATCGCCATCGTCGCCCTCATCTTTTGGTATGTGGCGACGGAAGTTGACCGACGGAAGCGCAATGTCGGTTCGGCCGCCGTTGGCATTTTCGCCGTTCTCTGCCTGATCGCGATCTTCCCGAATGCCTACAAAGGAGATCTCAAGCCCAACCTGAAAGGCGGAATCGATCTGGTGGGTGGTTCCTCGTTCATCGTGGAGATTCAGGAAACGACCGACGAAAACGACCGGCCGATTCCTGTCACCCCTGAAGCCATTCAGCAGGCCATCAGCACCCTTTCCGATCGTCTCTCCGGAAGTGGTCTCTCGGACAACCTGATGCAACCCATGGGAGACAACCGGATCATCATCGAGATGCCGGGGGTCGGAAAGGAACGTCGGGATGAGATCCGCGACATCATTGAGCGGACAGCCCGTCTTGAGCTCAAAAAAGTCCACCCCCAGAGCAGCATGCTCGTTCCTCAGATCGAGAGCGGAGCCGAATTCGCTCCTCCCCGCTACAAGCTTTACGAGTTCCCTGTTCTCAACGACGAAAACAAGGAAGTGGGCCGCGAAAAACTCCTCTTGAGCAAGGTCAATATTGCCGGCGGTGAAATGGTGAAACTCGCGAGGGAAACCCAGCAGTTCGGAACCATTGCCGTTCTCCTCACCGACGAAGGGGGTAAGCGCGTTCTCAACGCGACGAAAGAAATGAACATCGGGCGCGATCGTATGGCCGTCGTTCTCGATGGTGTCGGGTTGATCGCTCCCGTCGTGCAAGCCAAACTGAGTCGGGAATTCGTGATCAATGGCCTCGACGGGAAAGAGGAAGTGAAGCGTGTCACTTTTGCGCTGAACAACCCGATGAAGAACCCCCTCATCATCCTCTCCGAGAACAACGTGACTCCCAAGTATGGTGAAGCCATCGTGAGCCAGGGAATCTATGCGGCGATCATCGGCCTTGGGCTGACCTTTATCTTCGTCCTTCTCTACTACCGCTTTGCCGGCATCATTGCCCTGCTCGGTCTCACCGTCAACATGCTCATTCTCTTTGGAGCGATGGCCATGTTCGGTGCCACCTTCACCTTGCCGGGTATTGCGGGAATCGTTCTGACCATCGGTATCGCGGTGGACGCGAACGTGCTGATTTACGAACGTCTCCGCGAGGAAATGGCGGGAGGCAAGTCCCTGACCACTGCTCTTCGGGCGGCGTATGAGAAGGCCTTTAGCGCGATCTTCGATGCCAACATCACCAGTTTGATGACGGCCCTCATTCTTCTCTGGCGGGCTTCCGACCAGATGAAGGGATTCGCAATCACCCTGACCATCGGTATTCTTGCTTCGATGTTCGCCGCCCTTTTGGCGACTCGCGTCTTCTTCTTCTGGGGGCAGGACACCGGAGTGGTAAAGAAGCTTTCTTTCCTCGATCTGGTGCCAAAGAAAACCATCGGCTTTCTTGATCTCCGCAAGCCGGCCTTGATGCTCTCGACTCTCCTCTTCATTGGCTCCCTGGTCTTCGTCGGGGTCAAAGGTGAAGAGGCCAAGGGAATCGATTTCGTTGGTGGTTCCCGTTACAACATCGAACTCGACGTGGATGCCGATGTCACGGCCGAGGCTGCCCGTTCCGCAATGAGTGGCCTAACCTTGACCAAGAATCCAACTGCCCAGATTGAAACCTCACCTGGTGGAGACAAGAAATTCCTGACCATCAAATGCGCCAACGAAGATACCGAGGCGATTGAGAAGGCATTGAAGGAGAATATCCCGGCCCTCAGCGAAGTTGATATCGATGACCCCTCATCGATCGAAGCGTCACTGGGTAGTGAGTTCTTTAGAAACTCTGTTTGGGCACTTGGCATCGGACTGATCGCGGTGCTTGGCTACATTAGCCTGCGATTCGAATTCTCCTTCGCCATCGGTGCCTTCGCCGCGCTCTTCCACGACGTCGTGATCACGATCGGGGTCATCGTCCTTCTGGGAACCGAGTTGTCTCTCATTCACGTGGGTGCCATCCTGACAATCGCCGGTTACTCCATTAACGACACTATCATTATTTTCGACCGGATTCGCGAATCCCTTCGCTCCAAACGTGGTGACATCAAGGATATCATGAATGCCGCCATCAACGCGACTCTCTCCCGGACCATTCTGACATCGGGAACCACCTTCGTGACGGTCTTGGTCCTCTTCATCTTCGGTGGTGAGGCCATGAAGGACTTCTCGTTGGCCATCATGATCGGAGTTTTGGTGGGAACCTACTCCTCGATCTTCGTCGCTTCCTCGCTCGTTTACATCTGGAGTAAGAAGCGCGGCACCAACCTTCGCGAGGAATTGATCGATCACAACCTCGAGGCTGACGTCACCTAGTCCGCCGGTCTTCGATCTTTAAACCCTTCAAACACCCCGTCGAAAGCCGGGGTGTTTTTGTGTTTCGTCACAAATCCGCTACCTTGAAACAGGCATTCCTGCGTTGCCTTTTTGCTTAAGTCATCTAAACCACCCTCTCGTGAAACAGCTGCCAGTAATTCTGTTGATCTTCGGAGCCCTGATTGGGGGGATCCGGGCACAGGAGCCTGTTTCAAATCCAACCGACCAGGAGGCCAAGCCCAAGCTGCCGGCAGCCGAGGTTCTCGAGGACGACGGGTCCCGGGTAGCGGTGCTGGGCTACCACGTCTTTCACAAGACGAAGGCTGAGACGCAGATGTTGATCTCGACGGCCAAGTTTCGGAAGCAGATGGAAGCGGTCAAGGCCTCCGGGATTCCGGTGATCACCCTTCCCCAGTTTCTGGCTTGGCGTCAGGGAAAGGGAGAACTCCCTCCCCAGTCGATTCTCATCACGATGGATGACGGCTGGAAGTCGGTCTATACCGAGGCCTTTCCCATTATGAGGGAGCTGCAGCTGCCCTTCACCATCTATCTCTACAAAAACTACGTTGGCTCCAATCGCGGTGGACGCGCCATGTCCTATGGAATGATCAAGGAGATGATCCAGAGTGACCTCTGCACCATTGGCTCTCATTCGGTCAGCCACCCCTTTCCCAGCGATGTCAAAAAGCACGCGAAGCTTGGTCCCGAAAAGTATGAGAAGTTTCTGCGCAAGGAAATGGGAGACTCAAAGGCCTTTATCGATGAGAAATTCGGCACCAAGGTCACGACTTACGCTTACCCCGGCGGCTACCATACCCCTGAGATGTATCTCATTGCCGATGAGGTGGGCTACGATCACCTTTTCACCGTCAAGCCGGGCAAAGTTCGTCGCGACTCCCCGCCCTACTCGCTTCCACGTTACATTGTTTTGGGCAACAACGACCGGGCCTTCGAGGCCGCCCTCGTATTCCGGAACGGGAGCTCCGCTGCGCCCGTCGTTCCCATCGAGCTTCCCCATCCTGCCATTCCAGGCGCGGGCGAAATCATCGCGGACCGACTCCCCTCCATTTCGGTGAATCTTTCGAAAATCGAGAATCTGGACCCCGAATCGATCGTCATGCGAGTGGCCGGATTCGGGAAAGTTCCCGCCGTTTTCGATGAAGAGACCAAAATAGTTTCCTGGAAAGTGATGCGTCCACTGCGTCAGCCGGTGTGCCAGGTCAGCCTGCAATGGCGGTTGAAAGAGCAGGAACAATACGAGGATCCGATGAAATGGTCCTTCCGTATTGATCGAGCTGCCAACTATCAGGCAGAGTAGCGATATTTCAGCTCCCCTCGACTTTCGGGGTTGGGCTTTTAGGCTAGAATCCCAATTTTTAATGTGAATAACCCTGAATATCGTGGGTTTTCATCGATCATCGACGATTTTCGACTTGAGTTTCATTCGAGTTTAGACGATTTAAACGCCGAACCCGCATTTTTATGAGCAAGAATACACTGGACGGTGCCCAGGCACTCATCATGACCCTCGATGATCTTGGGATTGAATACATCTTCGGATATTCCGGAGGAGCCGCGATCCCCATTTTCGACGCTCTCGAGACAGTCGAAACCAAAATGAAGTTCATTTTGGTGCGCCACGAGCAAGGGGCTGTTCACATGGCCGACGGATACGCACGTGCCACGGGAAAGCCAGCGGCAGTTCTGGTGACTTCGGGTCCTGGTGCCGGTAATACTGTGACGGGTCTCATGACCGCCCAGATGGATTCAGTTCCCATGCTCGTGATCTGTGGACAGCAGGTGACGTGGATGCTGGGCAAGGATGCCTTCCAGGAAGCGGACATCTTCGGGATCACCGTTCCTGTGGTGAAGCACAACTATCTTGTTAAAGAGACCAACGATCTCGTTCGGGTGGCCAAGGAGGCTCACCACATTGCCACCACCGGTCGTCCCGGACCTGTTCTGATCGACGTTCCCAAGGATGTCTCCTCCGGTGAATTCACCGCAAGCATGGATCCTGAGATTGATCTTCCGGGATACGACCCCCTTGAATCCTTCAATATCGATCCGTCGGGAATCGAGGAGGCGGCTGCCCTCATTGCTGCAGCCAAGCGTCCGGTGATCCTCGCCGGACAGGGCACCATGATTTCGCGGGCCGATAAAGAGCTTCTCTATCTTGCTGAAACTCTCAATTGCCCGGTCACCACCACACTGCTCGGCAAAGGGGTCTTCCCGGAGACCCACCCTCTCTCTTTGGGGATGCTCGGGATGCACGGAACAGCCTACGCCAACAAGGCGATGGTCGAGTGTGATCTCCTTCTGAATGTTGGATCCAGATTCGATGACCGAATCATCGGACAACCCGATAAGTTCTGCGCCGATGCCAAGGTCATTCACATTGATATCGATCCCGCCGAGATGAATAAGATGATTCGTCCTGATGTGCAGATCGTGGGTGATGCCAAGGCCGCCTTGATTCAGCTCAACGAACTGATCAAGCCCCTCGAGACGGCCGACTGGCTCAAGACCCTGGATGGCTACAAGAAGAAGTATCCCCTTTCCTACAAAAAACAGGGAGGTCTTCGCATGCAGCAGGTCATCGAAGAGCTTTACGAACAGACCGAAGGAAAGGCGATTGTCTCGACTGATGTGGGTCAGCACCAGATGTGGGCAGCCCAGTTTTACAAGAATGACGAATCCTATCACTGGTTGTCGTCGGGAGGAGCCGGCACCATGGGTTTCGGTTTCCCCGCAGCCATTGGAGCTCAGTTAGCACATCCCGATAAGACGGTCATCGCGATTGCCGGTGACGGCGGATTCCAGATGACGCTCTTTGAGTTGGCGACCGCGGCCATTCACAAACTCCCCATCAAGATTGTGGTTCTCAACAACCACTACCTCGGCATGGTTCGTCAGTGGCAGGAGTTGTTCTTTGAAAACCGGGAATCCGGGGTGGATCTCAATGGAAATCCCGATTTCTGCAAGCTGGCTTCGGCCTACGGAATTCCAAGCGTTCATTTCAAGCGCCCCGCTGACTGCAAGCGCAAGATTGAAGAAGCTCTCGCCTACAATGACGGCCCAATTCTCATTCATGCCGAGTGCGTGAAATATGAAAACGTCTTCCCGATGATCCCTGCCGGAGCCGCGTTGGAGGATATGATTACCGAGCCTCCCAAACACCAGATGGCCAAACCCACCGGCTCCACCTAGGTCGAAATTCTTCCGCGATTCAACAATCCAACACGTTTTACTTTCATGTCCAAAACCATCGTCACCACTGACACGCCGGCGAAGGCTGCCGACGCCGGGGCGTCGAACACCCTGTCGATTCTGGTCAATAACAGCCCGGGGGTTCTGATGCGAATCTGCCAGGTGTTCTCACGTCGTGCCTATAACATCGACTCTCTGGTGGTCTCCGAAGGTCGCTCCGGTGCCTTTTCCCGGATGACCATCGACATCTCCGGCCATCCGGACGGCTTTGATCAAATCATCAAGCAGGTCAACAAGCTCGTCGATGTCATCCATTGCTACGAACACACTGCCGAGAACTCCGTTGTCCGGGAAATGCTCTTGGTGAAGATTCTGGCCGACCAGGAGCAACGTTCGGGCGCCCTGCAGGTTATTGAGCATTTCGCTGGCAAGACGGTCGATATGAGCCCGACATCCATGATTGCCATGTTTACCGGCACGACCAGTAAGCTGGATGCGGTCACCCTCATGCTTGGGCAATTCGAGGTCATCGAGACCATTCGGACTGGAAAAGTCGTAATGGCCCGGGGAAGCAGTCCAACCTAGATCAACAGGCGGAAACGTCTCATATTTCTCAAACGGCTTGGAAGTGTTGACTTCCAAGCCGTTTTTAGTGTCAAAAACGTCAAAATGTCCCTTTCTAAGGGGTGATTTTGCAGGTAATTTCATGAGTCACACTCATGAAAAAAACCCTCGCAATCATTCTTGCCCTAGCGGCGTCATTGAAGGCCGATACGGCCGATTTCCTGACAGCCTATTGGGACTACGAAAACAATTTGACCGATACCGCTTCCGCCGGAAACACGGCCGACAACGGTTCCTGGGTCGGCGGTTCGGCAGCCAACTTCCAACCGGGCTTTTTAGGTCAGGGATTCTCGAGCAGCGGAAGCACTTATATTTCCGTCCCTAACAGCAACGATATCAACGGAACCGGCAACTCGGTTTCCATTTCTTCGTGGTTCCGTGTCAGCGCCTTTGACCGCAATTGGCAGTGTTTGATCTCACAGGGCGAAGGTAGCAAATGGAGGGTGGCCCGAAGCAGTGGCAGCAATACCCTCGCCTATGCCGGAGGACGTTCCGATGTCACGGCTGGTCCGAACGTCAATGACATGGCCTGGCATCATGTTCTTGCCGTGACCGAGAACGGAGTCGGCACACGAATCTACATCGACGGCGCCCTCGCCAATAATAGCTTGGGGGCGGTTAATCTCGATACCTCTTCCAGCCAGATGTTCATTGGTGAGAATGTCGACGCGAACAATCGGCGATGGAATGGAGATATCGACGACACCGGAATCTTCAATACTGCTCTCAACGACTTTGAAGCAGCAGTCATTCATGATCTTGCGACCGATTTCACTTACCAATTCAACCTCAAGGAGGTCAACGAGCTCTTCAAACTCCAGACCTGTCCCGATGGATCCACGGTGCAAATCGGCTCCACCAATTGGGAAGCCGTGGCATCGGACCCCGGCGACGGACGGGACTTCTATCAGCTTGCCGCAGACGGGAGCGGAGTCGCAGGATCGGACGGCCCCGTCATCAACGATTTTACCGCTGACTTCACGACCATCCCGGCGGGTTACAACCTGACTCTTAGTTGGGACGTCGACCCCACCGCCACCACGATCTCCATCGATCAGGGAGTCGGAAACGTTCTTCCAAATACCACGAATGGCGTGGGCAACATCACGCTGAATCCCGGACCGTCAGCGAACACGACCTACATCTTGACGGTCACCAATGCTCTTGGAACGAGTACCAGGGATCTGGATATCACGATCACCAATCAGCCAATTGTCCAAACTTTCACCGCTACCCCCGAATCGGTGGAGCCGGGACAGAACGTGACCGTGACCTGGGCGACGCTGAATACCACTTCGTTGACCCTCGACGGAGTTCCGGTGGCATCATCGGGCTCCCAGATTTTCCAGCCGGCCAGCTCGACGACCTATACCCTCGTTGCCACCAATGCCAACGGTTCGGTCACCGAAACGGCCACGGTGGCTGTCTTTATCAATGGCGAGCCAATCATCAGCGAGTTCTCGGCGGTCAACGATGGTTCGAATATCGATGAGGATGGCGACGACAGCGACTGGATTGAGATCACGAACTACACCTCCAGTCCCACCATCATCGACGGAACCTACTTCCTCACTGATGATCCTAATGTTCCCGATAAGTGGTCCATTCCCAATCAGACCATCCCGGCCGGCGGACGAATTGTGGTCTTTGCTTCGGGCAAGGATCGGACCTCGCCCAACATGCACACCAACTTCAGTCTGAGATCGACTGGAGAATACCTGGCGCTGAGACGGATTCAGGGGGCCAATGTGACTCTCCTTTCGGAATTCAACGACTACCCTCGCCAGTTCTTCGGGCTTTCCTATGGGGTCATCTCTCCGGATCTTTCGACTTACAAGTATCTCGAAGTCCCCTCGCCCGGCGCAGAGAACAGCGGAACGAGTTACAGCGATTATACCCGGGATACCAACTTCACGGTCAATCGAGGAATCTACACCATGGCCCAGACGGTGGAAATCACCAGCTCCACGATCGGAGCGGAAATCCGGTATACTCTCGATGGCACCACCCCGACACCAAGCACGGGAACAGTCTACACCGGTCCCATTTCCATTACGACGACCACTACCTTGAGGGCCATGGCCAGCGCGCCTGATTTTGTCCCCACCAATGTCGACACTCATACCTACATCTTTCCGGCTGACGTGGTGAATCAGCCCGCAAATCCACCAACGTGGCCACCCCCGACCACTAGTGGACAGTGGTTGGACTACGAAATGGATGCCCCCGGCAATGTAGGTGTCACCGGGCAGGTGATCATTGACGCCCTCAATGCCATCCCCTCCCTTTCCATCGTAACGGACCAGAATAACCTCACCGGACCATCCGGGATTTACGTAAATGCGGGAAATCGCGGTGTCGCCTGGGAACGTCCAGCTTCTCTCGAAATGATTCTTCCTCCTGGTGTCTCCGACCCTGATGGGTTGACCGAAAACTTCCAGGAGGACGGAGGACTTCGAATCCGAGGAGGCTTCTCCCGGAGCAATGGAAATCCCAAGCACGCTCTTCGGATGCTCTTTAAAAGAGAATATGGATCATCTCGACTCGAGTACCCGCTCTTCGGATCCGAGGGTGACGACGAATTTGAAGCCATCGATTTCCGGACTTCGCAGAACTATTCCTGGGCCTTCCAAAATGACAGTCGCAACACCTTTCTGCGCGAAGTGTTTGGCCGCGACAGTCAGCGCGACATGGGTCAATCCTATACCCGTTCTCGCTATTATCATCTCTACCTCAACGGACTTTACTGGGGGCTCTACATGACCCAGGAACGAGTCAATGCCGACTACGCTGCCCAATACTTCCCGGGAGGAGATGATGAGTTTGATGTCGTGAAATCGGGCGGTAGCAGTCAGGGCTACAATACCGAAGTGATCGACGGTACCAGCGGCGACTGGATGACCGCCTACGGACTGGCCCAGAACATCAATGGCACCACTAATGTTGGCGGGGTCAACATCCCCAATTACAATCTTATCCGGGGACTCGATGAGAACGGGCTACGGGATCCGGCTCTCCCTGTCCACGTCGACATGGAGAACCTTATCACCTACATGCTGACGGTGTTTTACGCAGGATCCTTCGATGCTCCCCTTTCCACCTTCATCGGAGCCTCCAACAATTGGTTTGGGGTTAGGAATCATGAGCGCGACGAAGAAGGTTGGTCCTTCTACGCCCACGACATGGAACACAGTCTTGGGACCAACGGGAACTCAAACAATCGAGTGGGCACCCTTCCCTATACCTATATCAACGAGACGTTCACAAAATCCAATCCGCAGTACCTCCATCAGTATTTGGCGGCCAATGCAGAGTATCGCCTTCTCTTTGCGGATATTGCCCATCGCGAGTTTGCCAATGACGGAGCCTTTACCAATGCCAACGTTCTTGATCGAATTAATGCTCGGGAGGCGACTGTCACTCAAGTCATTGATGCCGAAGCGGCCCGTTGGGGGGATTCAAAACGCTCGACCCCCTTCCGGCGCTCAAACTGGCAGAGTGCGGTCAACGCGCTCGAAAATTGGGTCAACAACCGGAACAATACCGTGCAGTCCCAACTTGAAGCGGTGAATCTCTTCCCCTCATTTGGGGCACCGGTCTACAGCCAACATGGTGGGCAGGTGGCCAATGGCTTCACGCTGAATATTACCGCACCCAATGGTGGGACGATTTACTACACGACGGACGGCTCCGACCCTCAGGATTCCGGAATCCTTGGGAGCTCGGTGGTCATCACCCAGTCGATCACGGTGCAGGCAAGAGTTCAGTCGGGAGGCAACTGGTCGGCTCTTACCTCGGCTGATTTCCTCGTGGGCACCACTCCGGGAGTCGGTGACCTCATCATCAGCGAAATCAACTACCATCCTTCTGACCCTACTCCGGCTGAAGAGGCTGCGGGATTCACCGATGATGACGATTTCGAATTCATCGAGATCAGAAATACCTCCGCCGGCCCCATCGATCTTTCGGATGTCACCTTGTTCACCAGCAGCGTGGAAAGCTTTGTCTTCAATACACTTCCCACCCCGGCTGACGCGGTGATTGCCCCGGGAGATCATCTTGTTCTCGCCTATAAACTTGCTGGATTCGCATTCCGCTATCCCGGAGTTGATGCATTCGGTGACTACAGCGAGAGGCTCTCCAACAGCTCAGACACTCTGGAGCTTCGATTGGGCAACGGCACGGTCTTGTTCAGCGTCACCTACGTTGATGATTCAGGATGGCCGGAGGCCGCCGACGGCGACGGCTACACGCTGGTGCTTAAGCCTGACTCCCTTCCGGTTGACGATCCCTCATCGTGGAGAATCAGCAAAGACCTGCTGGGGAATCCTGATGACAACGATACCGAACCCTTCATGGGAGTGCCGGGTGATGATGACAACGGAAACGGGATCTCAAATCTCGTCGAGGCGGTCTTGAACGACGGAGCCGGCAACTACGTGGCTCCGGTCGTCGGGACGATCAACCTCCTCGATGGTGGTGTCAGCAAGGACTTCCCCACCCTGACGATTCGACGATATGTTCCGGTCGATAATACCACTGTTGAAGTCGAACAATCGGAAACTCTCTCGAGCTGGACACCCAATAATATTGTTCTCGTGACCTCGATTCCAATGGGAGACGGAACGGTCACCGAAACCTATCGCAGCACCATACCGGTCAGCGACCGCATCCAGACTTACTTCCGCGTCAAGATCACGCAGAACTAGGAAGATCCGCGAGAGAAGATCTAACGGGCATAAATCCCGGCGGGTGTTGAAACCGCTCCCGGGCCTCCGGTGATTCCAATCGGAGGCACCGTGGTCGGGACCTCCTTCCCGTTAATGGTAAGCTTGGCTTCCCCGGCTGGGGCTTCGAGCCCCTGCTGGGAAAATGGTGTCATCGCTCCAGGTTCACGCTCTATCTTTTCAAGCTCCCCGAGCTTTGAGAGCACACAGACAATTTCCTGATCGCCGATCTTGATGCGTGAGGTGACTGAATCCAGGGTCGAGTCGACAGAAATATCGGCCTCAAGAACAGGGGCATTTTCAAAAGGAGTTCCGGCGAAAATTTTGGGGCCGAAGTAGACACCCGTTTCAGGGTTCGAAGAAATGAATCCCATCAGTTCAGGAGGACCGGAGGGATCGGGTTGGATGAGAATCATTCCGGCCGGGCCACTGCCAAGTGGAGTGGTAACCCACGAAGCAACGTGGATGATGTAATTCGGTTGTTCGGCACCCTCAGTCATTCCAACGAGATCAACCCCGCCGACCCAAGACATTTATTCTTTAATCATCATCTGGGATTTTAGCGAGTGCCACATTCCGAGGCAACCGACAAAGTCACGCTCCCAAGTGATCGAGCAGCTTTTGATGAATCCCGCCAAATCCCCCATTACTCAGGACCGCAACGACATCGCCGCTTTCTGTAAGTCCGGCAACATGAGTGACAATTTCGTCAACTGCTCCCAAATACCACGCTTTGGTTCCGCCAGTCTCGATGTCCCGAACCAGCTTCTCAGGATCCAAACGATCATCCTCAGCCACTTTCTCCGGATCGGGAACGGCAGGAATCACAACCAGATCGGCCTTCTTCAGCGCGATGGACAAATCGTCCTGGAAGATGTTGCGCCGGGTGGTGTTCGAGCGGGGTTCGAACAACACCCAGAGCCTGCGATCGGGATACTTTTGCCGCAAGCCGTCGATGGCGAGGCCGATGGCTGTCGGGTGATGTGCAAAATCATCAACCACGGTTACCCCATTCACTGTTCCTCGCTCCTGCTGCCTTCGGGCAATCCCCTCAAAAGTGGACAGCCCGGATCTGATTTCTTCAGGAGTCAGTCCGGCAAACCTCGCCGAGCAGACCGCCATCGCGGCATTTCTCACATTGAACTCCCCGACCATGGGAAGTGCGTAAGACTCATCATCGATGACAAATCGACTGATTCCCGGAAGATACTCCACCCCGGTGATCATGTGATCGCACTCATCCCCGAAGCCAACACTTTCGGTTCGGCACGGACTCTGACTTTCCTCCACCGCCCGTCGGCAATTCTCATCGTCTCCATTGATGAGGGCCAGGCCGTTTCGAGGGACGATCTTGAGAAGACGCGAGAAAGTCAGAATGATTTCGTCCAGATTGTTGTAAATATCCGCGTGATCAAACTCGATGTTGTTCATTACAACCAACTCGGGAAGGTAATGAAGAAACTTCGATCGTTTGTCAAAAAAGGCCGTGTCGTATTCATCTCCCTCCATTACGACAAACTCCCCGTCAGTGAACCGGGCCCCCTGGCCGAGGTTGGAGGGGATCCCTCCAATCATGAAACTCGGAGTCTTCCCGGCTGACTCAAAAATCCAGGCCAGCATGGAACTTGTCGTTGTTTTGCCGTGCGTCCCGCTGACGACATAATTCCGACGCCCTCTCAGGAAATACTCCTTCAAGACTTCGGGAAGAGACAAATAACGCAGCCTCCGGTCGAGAACCTCCTCCGCCTCATCATTTCCGCGACTGATCGCGTTGCCAATCACCACTGTCGTGGCTTCATCGGGGATGTTTTCAGCCCGATACCCTTCCATGATTTCCAGTCCCTTCGAGGCCAGGAAGGTCGACATCGGCGGGTAAACCGCTTGGTCCGACCCGGTCACCTTGAATCCTTGCTCGATCATTCCGGCCGCCACCGACCCCATCGCGGTACCGCACACTCCAATGAAATGGAATTGCTCCTTATTCGTCTCACTCATCTTCAAAAACTAAAAGCCCGGAGCTGCCACTTTCCCCTTTTGCCCTTCCTCCAGACGCTCCTGGAGAATGCGGTCGGCGACTTCCTTCACCATCTCCTCGAGAAGCAATCGCAGATGACTCCCCTTCCGATAATCAGCCGGAGCGATATGCTTGACCCGTTCGGCGTGCGTGCAGAGTTGGAAGCACTTCCGGAAACTCCGCCCGGTTTGATCCTTGGGATTATAGACCGCAATGGCGTGCCCTCCGTTTTTCCGCATCACCGTGAAGCAAGGGACATCGGTCGGACCGTCTCCCACATAGACCATGTTTTGAAATGGAATGGGCCGCGCATCATTGGGCATATGGTCATTCACGTCGTCATGAGGGTCCAGCATCCCCTTATTGATCCGGAAGAGATACTGGGTCTTGGTGGTGTGGGAAATGGTGCGTTTCGGAAAGCTGATTCGGCCAAGCTCATCTTCTCCGAATTCACAGCCGAAGATGGACTTTACTTTCTTGGAAAGACTGCACCCGTCGAGCAAGGCCTTAAGCCCGGAGGAAACAATGTAGTGCTCGATCTTGATGCCGGCCGTCTCGTGCTCGGGGCGCAGACAGAACTCCTCGATCTCCCCGAAGACATCCTCGACACCCGGGTAGTAGCTCAAGCCTTTTCCTAATTCGGTGAGATCAGCGTTACTGACGTTGTCCATTCCCAGGTAATCGAGGAGGCATTTCATGTAAGCCAACTCTCCGTCCCAGTCCCGCTCTTTGACCAGAAGGTTGCACTTCTTCCAGAACTGTTCGGGATCGATGCCGAATCGCGGGAACAACACATCGTCCTGCATATAGCTAGGACTGAGGGTCTGATCATAGTCATAGACCAGCGCAATGGTGTTTTGGGGGACGGACATACGCGGGCGAGAATGCCTTTTCTCGACGCCGGTGTCAAAATCCGAGATTCCCCTTCACGGGAACCTGATACTGATTGGGCAGGTTTCCCGAGAGAAAGGCGGATCGTTCCTCTTCTAAACTCGACGTCCCGACATCAGGCGATTACTTAGAAGGCAATGAAACGCTTCATACTTCTTTCCGTGATTTCTCCAGCTCTTTTGGCCCAGGAGAAAATCGATGCCGTGGCCGAAGGGAAAAAGACGTTCGATACCATGGGATGCATGGAATGCCACACCTCCTCGCCAAAGGATGATTCCATTAAGACCGGCCCCACTCTCTACGGCTTGTTCACCAAGTATGCCCGCGAACGCGAGGTCCAACCAAAGGGGAAAACAGAGTTCTCCAAGGCCAAGGCCGATCGTGAGTATTTCAATCGCTCGGTCCGTCAGTCGTGGGATGAGTTGGCGGTCGCCGAGTCCGGCCCCACCAAGGGAGCCGCCTATCCGCCGGCCATGCCGATGTATCCCAAGGAAATCATCACCGATCATGACCTCGACAATCTCTGGCATTATCTCCGGACCTTGAATCCCGAGGACCAAGCGGGGCCCGCCCAAGTGATGGTCGACAAACCCAAGGCTGCCAAGGTGAAGTCCCTGCTGGAGATCGCCAACGAAGTACCGGTCACCGATCGTCCGCGGGTCTTCCGGGCTCCTCTTCGGGGATCGAGCGGCCGCGCCTACCATGTCGGCCTGCCAAACGGCATGAACTATACCTTTGATCCAAGAACCCTCTCCCTCCGAAATATCTGGACCGGAGGATTCCTCAACCTTTCACAAGAGAGGAAAGGTCGGGGTAAGCCCGGATCGGCCCGTGGCTTCATCAACAAAGGAATCGTCGATAGTAAGGGACTCATGCAGCCGCTTACTCTTTCTGGAGAGCCGGTGGACTTTGAATTCAAGGAGCCGGATGTGCTCGATCACAAAGCTATTGAGAAATGGCTTTGGGAAGACCGGGATTTCCCTGCTCTCAGTGCCTCGGTGGACGCCGAATTCCTCGGTCACAGCCTCTCCAAGGACGGCCAGCCTTCCTTCCGCTTCCGGGTTGGTAAAAATCAACTCAACCAACGAATCGAATCGACAGGTGACCAGCAAATCAACATTGCGATTTCCGGTCAGCTCAAGGCGCCCCAGAAGTTTTATGTCGATCTCGACAAGCTTTCCGAAGTCAAGGTCAAGGGGGGCTCCTTCGAAGGCAAGGTTGTCACTCTCGATCCGACTAAAGGTCCTGACTATGTCATCTCAGCCCAGCTCCCCACCGGCTTGATTGCCCGCCCCGGTCTGGCGGTCTCCGAAAACTGGACGCCTCAGCCCGTCGTCCAGCAACCATCCCAAGCCGGGAACCGCCCGCTTGAACTGCCCGCCGGTTATTCCATTGAGACCTGGGTGGCTCCAAAGGATCTCTACGGCCGCAACCAACTCTTCGAGCCCATCGGAATCGCAGTGGCCAAGAACGGCACGATCGTGGTAACCACGAGAACTGCCGGAGTCTGGCGGATCCGCGACAACAAGTGGTCTCTTTTTGCCGAAGGAACTTACGAGGCCCTCGGGGTGGTCATCGAAGACGATAAGGGCGACTCCATTGTCATCATGCAAAAGCCCGAACTGACCCGCCTAACCGACACCGATGGCGATGGCCGGGCCGACAAGTTTGACACTCTGTGCGACGACTATGGCTTCCACGGCAACTACCATGAATACGCCCACGGTCCCGCCCGCGATCAGGACGGCAACTACTACTTCGCCCTGAATCTTTCGCACGGTGGCAATGAAAGAACCTCGTGGAGAGCCGGTGGTCCGTTCATGGGATCGATGGGCGGCTATCGCGGATGGGCCTGTCGGGTGACTCCTGATGGGAAGTTTGAACCCTTTGCCAACGGGCTGAGGTCCCCCGCTGGAATCGGCGTCGATCCCGATGGCCGGGTTTGGTATGCGGAAAACCAAGGAGAATATGTGGGATCATCCAAAGTAGTGCCTCTCGAGAAAGGGAAATTCTACGGCCACCTATCGGGGTTGGTGACATTGCCCGGCAAAATGAAGCCCGACTCCCCAGAGTTGAAATTCAAGAACTGGGATTACAAAATCCGCAAGGGTGCAGTCTGGCTACCCCACGGGAAGCTGGCCAACTCGCCGGGTCACCCTGCCTGGGAAACGACCGGTGGCAAGTTCGGTCCTTTCGGCGGACAGATGTTCATCGGAGACCAAACGCTATCCACCATGCTTCGGGTTCACACCGAGAAGCTTCGTGGCACTGATCAAGGCTGTGTGATTCCCTTCGCGCGAGGACTTCATGCCGGAGCCATGCGTCCCTGCTTCCTCCCGGATGGTTCTCTCCTGATCGGTCAGACTGGTCGTGGTTGGGGTGCACGCGGAGGGCGACAGGACAGTCTCCAGCGGGTCGTTTATGATGGGAAAACCATCCCCGCTGATATTCATCACGTCACACCGACCAGCAAGGGCTTCGCGATTCACTTCACGACCCCACTTGGGAAAGGGGTAACGGACGAGAAACTCCTCGGCGCTCTTTCCATGGAGTCATGGTTCTACGCGAATACCGGCAAGTATGGTTCTCCCGAACATGACAAACGCAAGGAGACCATCGGTTCGGCCAAAATCAACCAGGCTCGCAACATGGTGGAGATCGAGGTAAAGGATTTCTCCAAGGATAAGTCGCTGGATCGAATTCACCACCTCAGGCTGAATACTGACGGACTCTTCGAAGCTCCGGCTTGGAAAACCTTGGAAGCTTACTACACGCTTCGGGAGCTTCCATAATCCCACCTTGTTAGACAACCACTCAAAACAAAAACAGGGGCCATTTTATCATGGTCCCTGTTTTTTTGACCTCTCAGTGAATCAATGGAGGTAAGTCCGAGGCTTTTGATCTTCGATCAAGAATCCAACTTGAGGGCTGCTTTCTGCGCTGCGGTCTTCGCTTTGTCCGACTTCTTGCCGGACTCCGAAGTGAGACGCATTCCAACCGGCTTGGAGACTCCGAATTCCTCCATGGTGACCCCGTAGATGACGTCGGCCCGCTCCATCGTCCGCTTGGAGTGCGTGACAATGATGAACTGGCTTTGATCAATGAAGGCATCGAGAACCTTGAGGAAGCGCCCGATGTTTGACTCATCCAGCGGCGCATCAAGTTCGTCGAGAACACAGAACGGACTCGGCTTGACCATATAGATCGAGAAGAGCAAGGCCACTGCGGTCATCGAACGCTCCCCACCTGACATCAAGGTGATGGATTGGAGTTTCTTGCCCGGAGGCTTGGCGATCACTTCGATCCCGCATTCAAGAGGATCGGCTTCATCCTGCAGAATGAGATCAGCCTTGGCCTTATCTCCGAAGAGCCTCTTGAACATGCTGCGGAAATTTTTGCTCACCTGAGCAAAGGTCTCGGCAAAGAGTCTCTCGGACTCTGTATTGATCCGCTCGATAATCTCAAGCAATTTGGCCTTGGAAGTCACCAGATCGTCGTGCTGATTCTTGGTGAAGTTATAACGATCCTCCAACTCATCAAATTCCTCGATGGCGTCGAGATTTACCGGCCCCATGGAATCGAGTCGTCTCTTGAGATCGGCAACCACCGCTTCCACGAATTCCCAGTCGGGACCATCTCCTTCGAGCAATTCTTTGACTGACTCTTCGGCGGCAGACTCGGCAGGAGCGGCCGACTCTTCGACACTCATTTCATCCTTGGTCACTTCCTCTCCATCCACCGATGCGGTAACGTTGTATTTCCGACGCCCCCGTTTCTCGGCTTCCTTGCGATCGTTGATGCAGGAAATCAAGGCATGGGTATCAGGGCGGAAGTGATTGAGATCGACCTGATGGCGCTCCATCGTCGAGTCGACAAGATTCTCAAGTCGAAGATCGAGCTTGGTCACGGTGACCTCCTCCTTGTTGATCTGATTGAGGACTTTGCTCTGACGGTTTCGGGAATCAGAGAAAGCGGCTTCGGCCGATTCAATACCCTCTGCCAGGATCTTGCGTTGATCATCGGCCTGCCCGAGTTCGCCGGCGAGTTTCTCGACTTCAGCCGCATGCTCATCGATCTGGGTCTTGAGCTCCACGTTTTCGCTCTCTCCTTGCTTGATTCGTTCGCTGCCATTCGCAATCTCGCTTTTGCGACGCGCATTAAGCTCAGCCAGTTCGCGAATCCTTCGACTCATCGGATCCTGTTCTCGGGCCGCGGAATCACGAGCCTGCCTCTCGACAGCCAGAGCGGTGCGGGCTTCGTTCAGTTGCTCCTGTGATTCCTTCTCTCTCTTTTGAGATTCCTCAAGCTGCCCTTGCAGGTTTCGGGAATCATCTTCAAGGGCCTCCAAGCGCTCACGCGCTCCTTTGAGTTCACTTTCCAAAGACGAGCGACTATCTGTCGCGGTCTCTTCCCGCTTCGCCAACTCCTCCCGCTCCCAGGTATTGTTGCCTACTTTTGATTGCGCCGCATCGGCCTCGCGATTGGCGAGCTTGAGTTGACCATTGAGGGTGGACTCTTCAACCCGGTGGCGTTGCAGCCGATCCTTGGCTTGCTCGAGCTCCTCGCGAAGCTCCTTGGTTCTTGCCTCGGCATTAAGGATGGACTGCTGGGCCTTCTTTTCGGTGTTCGCCAATTCGGCAACTTCAATCTCCAGAGCCTCGATTTCATTCCTGCGCTTGAGAACCGAGTTATCTTTCCCTCCGCTCGATCCTCCTCGAAGAATTCCCTCGGTGGTGAGAATCTCACCGGCTTGAGTAACAAAGGTCAGGTCAGGATATCCACTCTTAAGCTTAAGTGCTACTTTTCGATCCGGAACAATGAGGACCTGACTAAGTAGCTTTTCCATCAGTCCGGTAAAACGTGAGTCAACCGTAACGACATCGAGCGCCCAGGCCGCCGCTCCTTCAGGCAGGGTCTCGATCTGGGTTCCCTTGGATGCCGGCAAGAAGCTTTCCGGTAAGACGGCCGCCGCTCCTTTTTTGCCATCGACAAGCCGTTCGATGACCGTGTCCGCCAATTCTTCGTCACGAACAATGATGGCCTGCAGATATTGCGAGAGAGCCGATTCGATGGCTACGGCATATTCGTCCGGAGCCTTGAGTTCGGCACCGAGCAACCCTTTGATTCCCGGCTTGATGAGATCGGGGTCATTCAATCCCTTGAGTACAGCCTGGGTCCCTTTTTCCAGGCCCTCTCCACTGTCGACAAGTTGCTTGAGCACATCCAGTCGAGAGCTGCTGCGGGAAAGTTCGCGGTGAGCCTCGGAGGCGGCCTTTCGGGCAATGTCCAAACCTCCCCTGACCTCTTCGAACTCCCGCTGGATTTTTTCACGAGCCTCCTCAAGACCCGGAAGTTGCTTTTGATGTTCCTCGAGTTGGGTGACCAGTTGGTTGCGTTCGGCGACGGCTTTTTCCTGTTCGGATTGCAAGCGCTCCGACTCCTCCTCGAGCTTCTTCATCCGCTCCCTGTTGCCTTCCATCTGACTGAGAGCACTTTCGATCTTGGCTTGCGACGACGCGATGATCTGCTGAGTCGAGTTGGCTTCAGCCCGAGCACTTCTCAATTTGTTTTCGAGTTCCTGGCGTCCCCGGATCAAGGACGCCGACGCCTCCTGCCGCTCCTTCGCCTGTTTTTCTTTCTCGGCAATCCTCTTTTCGAGATCCTGCAAGGCTGCCTGGCTCTGTTGGAGAGTCTCCTGCTGTTCGGCTAGGTTTGACTCGGTGGCGCTGATGTCTTTCTCGTTCTGCGAGAGGCGCTCGGTCAGTTCGGCCTTCCGTTCATTATTGAAAGCAATCCGGTTCTCGGCAGCGGCAATCGCACTCTTTCGTTCCGAGAGAGTCTGACGAAGAGCGGACAACTCTGTATCGAGTGCCTGCGCTTTGTCGCGGGCTTTCACGACAGCAGCTTCGTGTTGCGGTAGCTCGACTTCGAAAACATCGCGCTGTTTGAACAAGGAGGACAGCGATGTCAGAAGCTCGGCACGTTCGCCACTCAACCGTTCATAGGTCCGGTGATTCAAGTGGGTATCGAGGATGGTTACATCTTTTGCCAGAGCCTGATAGCGCCGAGCCTTGGCCACTTGCCGCTTCAAGGAATTCATCCGGCGTTCCTGCTCGGCAAGAACATCAGAGACCCGTAACAAGTTTCCTTCGGTATACTCCAACTTGCGAAGGGCATCCCGCTTCTCCCTTTTGGATTTGGTGATACCCGCAGCTTCTTCAAAGACTTGGCGACGATCTTCAGGCTTGGCCGACAAAAGCATGTCGATCTTACCCTGCTCCATGATGGAGTAGGAGGAGCGGCCGATCCCGGTGTCCATGAAGAGGTCGCCGATATCGCGGAGGCGGCAGCGGGTGTTATTGATCAGATACTCGGATTTTCCATCCGCGAAGACCCTCCTTGTGATCGACACTTCGTTGAAGTCGGTCTTCAGGGCCTTCTCGCAATCCGCCATCGTCAACGTAACTTCGGCCATCCCGAGCTTCTTCCGCTTTTCGGCCCCGTTGAAAATGACATCCGCCATTTCCCCTCCACGGAGCGCCTTGGCCGATGTTTCTCCCAAAACCCACCTGATGGCGTCCACAACGTTGGATTTGCCACAGCCATTCGGACCGACAATGCCGGTCACACCCTCCGCGAATTCGAACAAGGTCTTGTCGGCAAAGGACTTGAAGCCGTGGATTTGAAGTGATTTGAGATACATTTGGGTGAAGTCAGGAGCTAGAAGGTTGTAAGGAGAATCCCTCCCCGGTGATGGATGAACTTAAAGACGACGAGCCCAAGAAACAAGGTCCGGGAAGTTAAACCACTATATATAGTGGGTTGATCCACCTGATTGCGCCATATTTAGAGGGCGTCGTTATTTAAGTAACCTTAAATAAATAGCACGCCTCTTCCCTTCTGAAAAGAAGGTTGTGAGATCAGTTGCCCCCGAATCAGCCTTGGAAAGGGTGGGCCGGAACGCCTTTCACTCCCAAGCCTTTGATCACAAGAAGACGCCCCGCCAATTCCTCAACTTCGGTCTTATGCACCCCGGTCGTCACGTAGAGTTCGTCCAACTCCTCTCCTCCAAAAGCGCAAGCGGTCGTTTCTAGACAAGGGAGATCCACTCTTCGCACTTCCGCCCCAGTCGTTGGATCATAACAAACCACACAGGCTCCGTGACAGAATGCCACCCAAAGATGCCCATGTTCATCGATTGCCATCCCGTCGGGCGAGGCCTCGAGAGTGGCTGTGGAGACAACCTCTCTGGGATTACTCAGGAGTCCACTCTCGTAATCAAAGGCCAAAATGGATTTGGTCGGTGTGTCGATGTAAAAGCAGGTCTCCCCATCGGCTGACCAGACGATACCGTTGGAATTAGTCACTGGTCCGTAGGCCTTGCTGATTGCCAAATCAGGTGAGAGGCGATAAAGATCAGCATCGCCAATTTCTTTGACCAGACTGATGGTGCCGGCGAAAAAGTGACCGTCGGGGGCGCATTTCCCATCATTGAAGCGGTTGTTCGACTTGTCGGGTTCGGGATCGCCAATGGGAGTCAACTCCCCACTGGCTTCGTCCAGAAAGGAAAACCCATGATCTCCGGCAATAACAAATCCTCCACTCGCTCGCGGAACAACGGTCCCAACACGTTCTCCAACCGGCCAGCTCACCTCTTCACCGCTCTTCGGATCGAATGAAATGACTCGATGGGATTCGATATCGACATAAACCAATTTCCCCAGCCACCAAATTGGCCCCTCCCCCCATGTCGAACGAGTCTTGCCTGCAGTTTCTATTTGCACGCCGCGAAGCCAAATCCCGAGCGTGGCGATTGTCGAGAATTCAGTGTGATTTAGAGGATTTATTTAAGGTTTCCTTATCTTTTACAGGACACCATTCTTGACATTTTCGCCAATTCTTGGCAATCCCGCCAGGTCGGGGTGCATTTTTCGGGGCAAATTGGGCTCTAGGGGCGCATTTCGTCGTTCCCCCGCCAAATTTCCATTTACAAGATTATGCCGCAAGAATTCACCTCCTGGGCCTGGTACTTTTCCTACATTACCGTCCTTCTCGGACTGGCCGGATACGGCTGCTACCGTTGGTCGACCCTTTACCTTTACTTTAAACATGGTCGCAAACGCCCGGAGCCACAGCGCAAATACACCAGCGAAGAACTTCCAATGGTGACCGTCCAGTTGCCCGTTTTTAACGAAATGCACGTGGTCGACCGACTTCTCGATTCGGTCGCCGCGCTGGATTATCCACAGGAAAAGTTGCAGATTCAGATTCTCGACGACTCGACCGATGAAACCGTCGAGATCTCGATGGCCGGCGCGGAGCGTCTCCGAGCCAAGGGTTTCGATGCCGAGTGCCTTCACCGCACTGATCGCACCGGCTTTAAAGCTGGAGCTCTCGAGAACGGCATGAAGGTGGCCAAAGGTGAGTTTATTCTGATTCTCGACGCCGACTTCGTTCCCAATCCCGATCTTCTTCAAGAGACCATCCATCATTTCACCAACGACAAGATCGCCTTGGTCCAGACTCGCTGGGGTCACTTGAACCGGAACTACAACGCCCTCACCCGGGTGCAGGCCCTTTTCCTTGATGGCCACCTCGAACTCGAGCAGACCGCACGCAATCGCTCCGGCCGTTTCTTCACCTTTAATGGCACCGGCGGTATCTGGCGTAAGTCTGCCATCGAAGACGCTGGCGGATGGGAGCACGACACCTTGACCGAGGACATGGATCTCAGCTACCGCGCTCAGCTTAAAGGGTGGAAATTCATCTTCCTCAAAGAGGTGGAAACTCCGGCCGAACTGCCAGTGGATATGGCTGGATTCAAGAACCAGCAGCATCGTTGGACCAAAGGGTCAATCCAATGCTGCAAGAAGTGTCTTCCATCGATTTGGAAGAGTAAGTTCCCCCTCGCAATCAAGCTTGAGGCAACTGCCCACCTCACAGCCAATTTCGCCTACCTCCTGCTGATTGCCCTCTGTTTCCTGATCTACCCCAAGAACCAGTGGGCTCCCGATCTTGGCAGCATGGGACGCTGGCTGATCGACTTCCCGATCTTCTTCTTCGCTTCGATTTCAGTCGTTGTCTTCTACACGGTGGCCCAAATTGCCATCAACCCGAAGACCTGGCTCAAGGAGATCTGCTACCTACCCCTTCTTCTTGCACTGGGAATTGGAATGGCCGTGAACAACGCCAAGGCTGTTCTCGAAGCCATTGTGGGACATGAGAGCGGATTTGTCCGCACTCCGAAGTATGGGATCGAAGGAAAGAAAAAGATGGAAATCAAAAAGAGCCGCTACAAGGCCCTCAAGAGTCTCACTCCGATCGTCGAGCTCCTCTTCGGTTTCTTCTTCCTCTTCGTCGTTGTCGATGCCGCCTTGGCTCAAAATTACCCCTCGGCCATCTTGCTGCTTCCTTTCCCCGTGGGCTTCTTTTATACTTCCCTCAATTCATTGGGACAGATGTCCAGCTTCCTCCAGCTGCTGGCACCCTCTTCCGCAAAGAAGGACTAACACACCTTACCGAACGAAATGCCTATTCTTAGGTCGATTGCCCTAGCAATCCTCGCATGCTTGCCATTTTTCGCAGTCAGCTGCGGACCCACAGTCGACCACGATAACGCCATGCTGATCAGCGTTCATGACCAGAAGCTCCTGCTGGTGAAGAATGGTCAGCCCGTGAAGGCTTATCCCGTTTCGACGTCCAAGTTCGGTCTCGGCAGTCGCCGGGGTAGCAACCGGACGCCTCTTGGAGAGCATGTCGTCGCCAAGAAGATTGGCAAAGGCGCTCCATCCGGCGCGGTCTTCAAGAGCCGAAGAAGGACCAGTGAAATCATCAAGCCCAACGCTCCGGGAAGAGACCCCATTGTCACCCGCATCCTTTGGCTAAGTGGGCGCGAGTCCCACAACCGGAACACCTTTTCCCGATGCGTCTATATTCATGGCACACCCGAGGAGCGAAAAATCGGACGCCCCGTTTCCTACGGTTGCATCCGCATGAAGTCGCGCGACGTCATTGATCTTTACAAGCGGGTCGACGTGGGGGCCGAGGTCGACATCATCCGTGGTTCACTCGACACGACAACCGAAGGGAAGGCCTACTACGCCCGTCGGGGAAGACGCAATGTTTCGACAGCTGCCCGCTGGTGATCAGTTCTCCACCTTGAGAATCATCCACCTGTCTTTCCCGTCATGTTGGATCTGAAACCCTCGCACCTCCGGGAGCTCTCCCCTCGAGAGCGGTTGTCTTTTCTGAAACTCCGCGTTGCTGAGGCCAACGAAAAGCTCCACCAACGCCATCTGGCGGGTGAACGCGGGCATGAACATGCCCAGGCCCGGTCTGCGATGATCGATGAACTGGTCATCGGCCTCTTCGAAGCTCTGATCGATCCCGACGCCCCCCCGGTCCCCCTGACTTTGGTTGCGAACGGAGGATACGGTCGGGGATATATGAATCCCGGTTCCGATATCGATCTTCTCTTTTTAGTGACGGTCTCAGCGAACAAGGTTTCCAAGGAAATCCATGCTGTCATTGAAGGAATTCAGTTCATCCTTTGGGACTTGGGATTTAAATTCCTCCCTTCAACCCGCACGATCGCTGAATGCATTATCGAGGCCAAAAGGGAGCCTCAATGCCGGACCACTTTGCTCGACTCCCGATTCCTTGTCGGAGATGAAGCTCTCTTCAATACCTTCAAGGCTCGTTTCAGGAAGGAATGCATTGTCAAGGATCGGCAGATTTTCTTCGAAGAACGGAGCCTCGATATCCGGACCCGGCACGCCAAATGGTCGCATACGGTCTTCTTGCAGGAACCGAACATCAAGGAGAGCCCGGGAACTCTGAGGGACTACCATAATCTCGACTGGATCATTGATGCCGAAGCCGGCACGCGTTCGATGACTGAATTGGTCGCAAAAAAAATACTCACCAAATTGGCGCGACGCGAACTCAAGGATGCTTTCGCCTTTCTACATCGGGTGCGGAATGCCCTCCACTACCACGACAAGGGGAACGACATCCTCACTCTTCGCTATCAAGGGGTCTTGGCCAATGAATTCGGCTATCCCAATCGGTCCATCCTCCGAAGGATCGAGGCCTTCATGCGGGACTACTACACCCACGTCCGCAATGTCCACAACCACACTCAATCGATCTTTGAGATCTTCGAACTGGAACACAACAGGGACGATGGTCTGCGAGCGAAGCTGACCTTCGGGCTGATCAAAAAGAAGCCGAAGACTCTCGATGATTACACCATCCGGAACGGACGTCTCTTCCCCAAGAGAAAGACGATCTTCGAAGAGGACCCCAATCGTTTGATTCGTCTGTTTTCATACTGCCAGCAACATGAGGTCAGGCCCTCCCCCTCCTTGAGGAAGCTGATCAAGCAACACTGGCATCTTATTGATCATGCCTTCCGCCAGCGGGTCGACAGCCGGGAAGCGTTTCGGGAGATCTTGGAACAAAAGGGCCGGGTTGCCGTCACCTTGAGACAGATGCATCGTTGTGGAGTTCTTGGGCGGTATCTGCCGGAATTCGGCGCCCTCGATTGCCTCGTGCAACATGAATTTTTTCACCGCTATACCGCGGACGAGCACACCCTGAGGTGCATTGATCAATTGGATGCCCTGATGGATGAAGAGGCTCCCAACCGGGCCATTTACCGCGATCTCTTCTTGAAGCATCCGGATCCCTACGCCCTCTACGTTGCGCTGATTCTACATGACACTGGTCGTGCCGAAAATGTTCGGGAACACATTGATGGCTCTGCGATCCTTGCCGAAAGAATGTGCCGCCGCCTCAGGATCACGGGAGGCCGGCGCTCGCTCATCATGTTTCTTGTCGATCATCACCTGACCTTATGGCGCTTCGCCACCAAGATGAATATCGATGATCCGGAGGTGATCGAAGAGTTTGCCGGGATTATGCAGGATCGTCATCGGCTGGATGCCTTGCTCCTCTTCACCTACGCAGATTCCAATGGCACCAATGAGGAAGCCTGGTCGCCCTGGAAAGAGTCGTTGATTCTCCAACTCTATCGCCATACCCGCCGACATCTGCTCGGCGAAGCTGCGGCCGGGAAAGATGAACTCAAGGCTGAGTATGAAGAGATTCTTGCCGAGGTGAAATCAGGGCTCAATGAAAAGTATCACGAACTCTTCGAGGAGCATACCAAGCTGATGCCTAGGCGCTATTTTCGCTATCGGAGTAAGCGCAGTATCGGGAAACACATCATTGCCCTCTGGCAGTATATTGACCGCAAGAAACGGCGTCCGGACACCCCCTTCGAATGCGCCGTGCAATGGATTGAACGTCCCAAATTTGGTTACACCGAGCTGATCATTGCCACCCACGACCGGGAACGCTTGCTTGAAAAGATATGCAGCGCATTGGCCTCCCATCAGTTGAACATACTTTCAGCTGATGTCTACACGCGCCCGGACGGAATCATTCTCGATCTATTCCGGGTTTGCACCGACAAGCTCAAGGCCTTCGGTGACCGCGCTCGGCAGAAAGAGGTCGTCAAAAGCCTCTATGCCATCTTCGAGCAGGATGAATATGACCCGGCCAAATATCTCAAAAAGAAGGTCAACTTCCTCAACCCTGAGGTGGAGCAGGTGGTGCAATTTCCTGTTCGCGCCTGGATCACCAACGAAATCGACCCGCATTACACCGTCATCGAGCTCCAAGCCCTCGATAGAATTGGCTTGCTGCATGATGTCCTGAGGACCGTCAACGATCACGGACTGGTCACCATTCACTCGCGAATCTGCACGGAGAAAGGAGCGGCTCTCGATTCGATCTATGTGAGCACACCCGACGGCGGCAAACTGACGGACGAAGAAGCGATCACCCGACTCGAAGACGATCTTCGCCTCCTTCTTGTGGAATAGATCAATCTTCTATTCTGATCCGGCCATCAAGGCCTCGATCTCATCCGCTTCGATGGGGATGTTCTTGAACATGTTGATGTTCTCGTCTTCGCCGATGATCACATCATCTTCAAGCCGGATGCCCAGATTCTCCTCGCGGATGTAGATTCCAGGTTCGATGGTGAAGACCATGCCAACTTGGACCGGCGTGTTTGGCGGGTAGACGTCATGCACATCAAGTCCGAGATGATGAGAGGTTCCATGCATGAAATACCGCTTCACCAAAGGCTTGCTGTCATCCTGATTGGCGGCCTCATCGGCATCGATCAATCCCAGTCCGATCAACTCTTCCTCCATGATCGCAATGACCTGCTTCTGATAGTCCTGCATCATGATGCCGGGTCGAAGAATCTCATTGGCGCCACGAAGCACCCTGAGCACGGCATTGTAAACATCCCGCTGACGAGGGGTAAACTTTCCATTCACCGGAATCGTACGCGTCATATCGGCATTCCAATTGGCATACTCGGCCGCCACATCCATGAGAAGCATGTCGCCATCTTCGCAGACGTCATGGTTATCGACGTAGTGAAGAACACAGGCATTCTTCCCGGACCCAACGATGGGAATATAGGCAAAGCCACGAGATTTGTTCCTGACGAATTCATGAAGATATTCCGCTTCCACCTCCCATTCACCCACTCCAGGCTTCAGGAACTTGAGAACACGACGAAAACCCGCCTCGGTAATATCGATGGCCTTTTGCAGGAATTTGATTTCTTCGGGATCCTTGATGATCCTGAGCTCCTGGAGAAGGACGGCTGCTCTTTCGAGGTTGTGGAGCGGGTATCGGTCTTTCATCTGGTCGATGAATCGCCGGTTCCGGGTTTCCACAATGTCGCTGCCCCGAATGTGCTCATTGGTATGAAGATAGAGATTCGACGCGGCCGGAGCCAATCGGTGGAGGAAGTTCTCAAACTGATCCACCCATTGCACATTCTTAATGCCGGAAACCTTGGTCGCCTGCTCCTTCGTCAACTTCTCCCCCTCCCAAACCGCGATATGTTCGGACGTTTCCCGCACAAAGAGAATCTCTCTTTCTGATTCAACAGTAGCATCCGGATTCAAAACGACGACACTCTCCTCCTGGTCGACTCCGGTGAGGTAGAAGAGATCGTTATTCTGCCGCCATGGCAGAATCCCGTCAGCATTTGTAGGCATAATGTCATTCGCATGAATCACCAACAAACTGTTAGGCTTCATCTTGGCCACCAGTTTGGCACGGTTCCGTACAAAAAACTCAGGATCGATCGCTTCGTAGCGCATGCCGGTAATGCAGCCACTTTTGGATGCTCTGGCAAGAGCCGACTCGCATCAACTTGACACCCTTCTGCTTTTTGCGGGATGGAATGACGCAATATGCGCCATTTTCGCGCCTGCAGCCTTCGTTGGCCCAATCCACTTGCCCCATGCCTTGACTTCCCTTATCCCCCGACCTTTCCAACATCAATGAACGCTTATCAATCATGGCTGACCAAGATCCGGAAACGATCCCAACCCAGTGGGGTAATCAGTCAGTGGTCCGAAGAGTTGGTGCGACGGCAAGGAGGCGACTCACAGATTTGGCGGGAACATCTACGCTCGATTCTCGACGGTGAAGAGCAGGCCTCCCCGGAGTTAATTCTTGATCTCGACCTCATCTCGGCCCCTCTCCGAGAGACCTCATCGGACGACGATTTCCAAATCCCACTTTGGGAATAGGGCAAGAAAAACGCACAACCCCCTCAGGGTTGTGCGCTTCCAGAAATGAAATAGGGTGGTTTTACTTTCCCCAGGCCTGCAGGAGGGCTTCCCCCATCCCAGAAGGAGTCTCGGCGACAACAATGCCAGCATCGGCCATCGCTGCCTTCTTGGCTTCAGCTGTTCCCTGTCCACCAGAGACGATGGCTCCGGCATGCCCCATACGGCGTCCTGGAGGCGCGGTGGCTCCGGCGATAAATCCGGCCACCGGCTTGTCACAGTGCTCCTTGATCCAGGCCGCGGCCTCTTCCTCGGCTGACCCACCAATCTCACCAATCATGATGATGGCTTCGGTTTCAGGATCCTCGTTAAAGAGTTTGATGATGTCGAGGTGCGAGGTTCCATTGATTGGATCGCCACCAATTCCAACGCAGGTGCTCTGCCCGTATCCGAGAGAAGTGACTTGCCAAACGGCTTCGTAGGTCAGGGTCCCTGACCGTGACAAGATCCCGACGTTCCCCTTCTTGTGAATGTATCCGGGAGCAATACCAATCCGGCATCCGCCTGTTGAATCGGGACCGGTGCCAGGCGTGACAATACCGGGGCAGTTTGGTCCGATGAGCCGGGTCTTGGAGCCACGCATGTATTCCTTCACCCGCATCATATCCATCACTGGAATTCCTTCCGTGATCGCAACCACCAGATCGACTCCGGCGTCGACAGCTTCAAGAATGGCGTCGGCGGCAAACGGCGGTGGCACGAAGATCGCGGAGGTTGTGGCGCCGGTCTCCTTGACCGCTTCGGAAACGGTATCGTAAACGGGAACGTGATGCTCTCCGTGATCGAAGGTCTGACCACCTTTTCCAGGGGTGACTCCGGCCACCAGATTGGTGCCGTAATCGAGACTCAAACCGGCGTGACGTCCGCCGAATCCTCCGGTGATTCCTTGCACCAGAACTTTGGTGTCTTCATTGACGAGAATAGACATTTTCTAAAAGTGGTAAGAGTTAAACAGAGGCAACGGCTTTCTTGGCGGCGTCAGCGAGATCTTCAGCGCCCGTGATGGCGAGCCCAGAGGCTGCGAGGGTTTCGCGGCCGGCAGCCACATTATTTCCTTCAAGGCGAACCACCAATGGCAGTTCCAACCCGGTTTCCTGCACCGCGGCCACCACCCCTTCGGCAATGACGTTACAGTCCATGATTCCTCCGAAAATATTGATCAGGATGGCTTCAACCTTGGGATCCGACTGGATGATGTTGAAGGCTCCGATGACCTGCTCTTTTGTTGCTCCGCCTCCGACATCGAGGAAGTTGGCAGGATCACCTCCGGCGAACTTGATGGCATCCATCGTTGCCATGGCCAGCCCGGCACCGTTCACCAGACAAGCAATGTTTCCATCGAGGCCGATGTAGCTGAGATCAAATTCAGAAGCGGCGACCTCGCGGGGATCTTCTTCCTCGGTGTCCCGGTAAGCGAGAACCTCGGGATGACGATAGAGGGCGTTGTCATCAAAGCCGAACTTGGCATCGAGTGCGAGCACCTGACCATCCTTGGTTTCCACGAGAGGGTTGATCTCCACCATGTCGCAATCCAGCGAAACGAAGAGCTTATAGAGATTCTTGACCAGCTTGCCGAATTCCTTGGCGGCACCACCTTTGAATCCAAGAGCGGCTGTCAGCTTCCGGACCTCGTAGGGTTGGAGTCCGGCCAGGGGATGAATCAGTTGCTTGATGATCTTCTCAGGACGGTTTTCAGCCACTTCTTCGATGTCCATTCCACCCTCGGTCGAGGCCACAATCACCGGACGGCTGGTGTCGCGATCCATCAGGAGCGAGAGGTAGTATTCGTGTTCGATTTCCACGGCATCAGCCACCATCACCTTGCGAACGAGACGACCTTCATCGCCCGTCTGCTTCGTCACGAGGGTCTGACCGAGCATCTTCCCGGCAATCTCACCGATCTCAGCAGGGTCCTTGGTCAAGTGGACTCCGCCCTGGAAGCCATTCTTGAAGGTGCCCTTTCCCCGTCCACCGGCGTGGACCTGGGCTTTGACGACCAAAAGGTCGGCACCAATTTCTTCTGCGATGGCTTTTGCCGCTTCAGCTGTCTCGGCCATCTGCCCCCGTGGACTGGGGACATCAAAGCGATCGAACAGCTCCTTTGCCTGATATTCGTGGATATTCATGCGAAACCGCGGGCACGCTAACCGCCGCGACCCCCGGCGCAATGCTTAACTGAGACAATTCCACCGCTGATTAAATTTGTCAGACAGATAATGCAATGACACCCTCGGATTCATCTCCCCGATGATTCTCATTCCACATTCACCTTTCCTCTGAAAGATCTTTTCCGTCATATCCTCCCTGCCGGATAACTCAGTGACCATCCAAGACATCTGCCGTGGCCGACTTCAATCAAATCACTGCATTCCTTACCGACTGCCTCCGCCACGAAAGAGCCGGATCGGGCATCCCAAACCTCTTCGCGACAAAGGTCCTGAGGATTCGCTTCATCAAGGGAGAGGAAAAGGCAACAACCCATGAATTCGCCTCGCTCGATCTTCCCTCTGAGATCGAGGCGTCGTTGATGAATGCGGTCAAACTCAGGGGGCGTGATTGTGAATTGCTCTATGCAACTCTCCCGATCACTGGAACAGCCAAAGGAAAGAAAGTCTGCGCACCATTGCTTCTCTACCCCCTGGTCATCGATCACGATTCCCTCCGATTGGAGTTAGCCGAAGTCCGGCTCAATCCAGCTGTCGCCAGTCTTTTTGAGCTTCCGGTTGAGTTCACCAATTCTCTTCTGGATGATCTCCCGGATGGCACACTGAGCCCGGTCACTCCGGAGATTCTGGCCAAGGAGATCAAAGTCCACCTTCCCGATCTCGACCTCTCCGAGCTCTCCTCGTTTCCTCGCTTGCATTCTTCAGGTGAAGTTCGTGAATCGGCATCCTTAAGCAATTTCAAGATCCTCCCGGCCTCTGCGGTCATCCTCTCCCGGAGATCAAAGAATGTCGCTGGACTTCTTCAAGAAATCGAGACCTTGTCGAAAACCGACCCGAAACACTTTTCGGCACCTCTGCGTGTGTTCCTCGGCGACGAGGCTTCTGCGCTTAGTGATTCCTCCGGAGCCGGCAATCCCCAATGTATTCCGGCTCTTCTGTCAAAACCTCAACTCGATCTCATCGAATCGGTAAATCACCACTCCCTCAGTGTTTGCCAAGGGCCTCCGGGCACGGGTAAATCATTCTCACTCGTGGCCTCCGCCGCCGAACAAATCTTGTGCGGCCGCTCGGTTCTCATCGCATGTCGAACCAATGAGGCCGCTGATGTGCTTGAGGCAAAGCTCAGGGAACTCATGCCGAACTCCAAAATGATGATCCGCGCAGGCAGGAAAAGCCACCTTCGCGCCCTTAAATCGAAAATAGAAGCCGTCCTTTACGGAGGCGAGGAAGCCGCAAAGCCCAAGCCTGATCGGCATCTCAACTCGGTCATCGATCGGCTCTATCATACCGAGGTTCGCATTCGCAAAGAGATCGAGACCGCTCTCGAAACCGGTGAGTGGTTCCGGAACCCACCCGATGCGTGGTGGACCAAACTCCGGAAATGGTTTCACCTCAAAAAACTGAAAAATAAACCGGTCCTCGCCGAAGCATTGGCGCTCTTCTACCGATTGCATCAACAAAGGTTGATCGAGGCGAAAGCGCACAACCGCTTTTTACACTTTGATCGATTCCGCAAGGCACTCAACAACCTGCGCATCAGGAAGACCCTGGTGGGCTATCGGGATGCCTTGAAGACCATTTACGCTTCACGACAGGAAGAGGCTCTTCACAAACTCGACCCCACTCTCCTGTTTCAAATCTTTCCGGTATGGATCACCACCACGGACGACCTTCATCGGGTGCTCCCCTTCAAACCCGGACTCTTCGATGTCGCCATCATCGACGAAGCAACCCAGTGTGATCTGGCCTCCGCCCTGCCCGTTCTTCATCGCGCTAAACGTGCCCTCATTGCGGGCGACCCAAAACAGTTGAGACACCTCTCGTTTCTTCCCAAAAGCCGTCTCAAAATACTTGGGGAAAAGCACAAGCTCTCACCGGAAACCCTGGAACAATTCAACTTCCGCGAAGTCTCCTTGATCAACCGGGCCTTGGATCAGGTCATCGGCTCCCAATCCTTCACTTTCCTCAACGAGCATTTCCGCTCCAAACCTTCACTCATTCAGTTCAGCAATGCCCAGTTCTATGATCGTGCTCTTCTCCTGATGAGGGAAAGCGAGGTGGTCTTGAAGAAACGGATCGACCAACCGCCCTTGAATCTGATTCGGGTGAATGGACAGCGATCTCATGACGGAGTCAACGAGGGTGAAATCGACGAAGCCATTCGGATATGCCGCCAACTGGAAGGCGCAGATGTCTCGATCGGATTCATTTCCCCCTTCAGAGCCCAAGTTGAGGTGTTCCTCGATCGACTCCAAAATTCCTTTCCGAGGCACATTCTGCGTCACTTCATCCTTAAACAACAGCTCACCGCGGGGACCAGCCATTCCTTCCAGGGAGATGAACGCGACCATATGATTCTCTCATTTGCCATCGACGAGCAGAGCCCATTGGGCGCGCGTCGCTTCTTGGAACGGCCGGATGTCTTCAATGTGGCCATCACCCGTGCCCGTGACCGCCTCGACGTGCTGCATTCCGTCGACCCAACCTCCCTGCCCTTGAATTCCCTCGTGCGCCGGTTTCTCGAACAAGAAACGCAGTTTCATCGGGATCAAGGCGCATTCACCACGACCCTTTCCGACCTGGCTCCGGCTCTTGGTGCGCTTGGTTGGAAAACAGTCCCGAAACAGTCTCTTTCGGGAGTCCCGACCGACCTTGTGCTTGTCCGCGATGGAAAGATGATAGCCATCGACCTGATTGGCACTTCGGGTGAAGAGGGGCTCTCTGTCGAGCTCTCCAAGGCCCTCATCTTGCAACGAACGGGCGTGCCGCTCTATCCCATTCGAATCGATGAATGGCTCCACTGCAAAAATCGCGTCATCGAGTTCTTTCATGCCCTGAAATGACTCTCTAGCAGAATCCCCGGTCGACCAAGGGTCACGATTTGTCCGGAATCCTTAAATTTCCGCCCTTCTGGACTCCATCCCCCCTTGCGTCCCGCGCAATCCCCGTGTATTCATCCGCTCCCGGGCGACAAGAACGCCCGAAAATTTCATGATTAAGTGGACTCTCCAGAAAATCGTTGGTTCCAAGAACCAGCGCGAACTCAAGCGGATGCAGCCATTGGTGGCTAAAATCAACGAGCTTGAGACCCAATACCAACAGCTGTCCCATGAGCAACTGCTCGAAAAGGTCAAGGAGTGGCAGGGATATCTGCACCGCTTCCTCCCTCTGGATGTCCCGACCAAGCGCCAGTTGGAGCTTTTTGAAGCCGACGCCGTCGCGCAAATCTCTGCTTCGATCAATGATCGCTTCGAAGCTCTCCGCTCCGATTTCCCTTCCCTCCCTTCCGGCATCTCGAATCTGGAGGAGATCAATGCCGCTAAAGGAGCCTTTGCTGATATCGAAGACGATTTTCCGGCTCTCCGGGACAAGTATCTCGATCAAATCCTCCCCGAAGCCTACGCCGTCGTTAAGAATGCTGCCCGCCGCCTTTGCGGGACCGAAGTTGAAGTCGTCGACAACATGGTGCCGTGGGAAATGGTGCATTTCGACGTCCAGCTTATCGGAGGAATCGCCCTTCACCGGGGAATGATTTCCGAAATGCAGACCGGTGAAGGCAAGACCCTTGTGGGAACCCTTCCGGTCTTCCTGAATGCCCTGACCGGTCTTGGGGTCCACGTCGTCACCGTCAACGACTACCTTGCCCGACGGGACGCCGAATGGATGGGTGCCGTTTTCAAGTTCCTTGGCCTGACCGTCGGGGTGATTCAAAACCAGCAACCTCCCTTTCTGCGTCGCGAGCAATACACCTGCGACATCACCTATGGCACGAATGCCGAATTCGGTTTCGACTACCTCCGCGACAACGGAATGGCCGGATCGACCGAGGACCAGGTGCAGCGCACTCACTACTTCGCCATCGTTGACGAGGTCGATTCGATTCTCATCGACGAAGCCCGGACACCTCTCATTATTTCCGGTCCTGCCGTTGTTTCCAATACCGCCGAATACAAAAGCTATCGCGGACTGATCGAGCAGCTTGTTAAGAAACAAAACCACCTTTGCAACGAGTTGGCCACCGAAGCCAAGAAGGCCCTGGATGAGGGCGATGAAGAGGTGGCCGGCCGGGCGCTTTTCAAAATCAAACTCGGTCAACCCCGAAACCGTCAGTTCATGCGCTTCATGGAGGATCCGGATACCCGGCGTCTCATCGAAAAGACCGAACTTTCCTTCTATCAGGACACCCAGAAGAAGGAACTCTTTGCCATCAAAGAAGAGCTCTATTTCACCATTGATGAAAAAGGCCATGATGCCGACCTCATGGAAATGGGTCGGGAGTTCCTCTCACCCGATGAGCCCGAAGCCTTCACCATTCCGGATCTGGCCGAAGCCTTCGCAGACGTCGATGCCCAAGCCGACCTTACTGATGACGAGCGCCTCGCCAAGAAGGAAGAGATTCAGACCAAAATGGATTCCCAGGGAACGCGGGTGCACGCCATTTCCCAGCTTCTCAAAGCCTACTGCCTTTACGAGAAGGATAACGAGTATGTCGTCAAAGAGGGCAAGGTCGTCATTGTGGACGAAAACACCGGGCGGGAAATGCCGGGCCGGCGTTGGTCCGACGGACTCCACCAAGCTGTTGAAGCCAAGGAAAACGTCGAGGTTGAACGCGAAACGCAGACCTACGCCACCATCACCATTCAGAACTACTTCCGCCTTTATGAGAAATTGGGTGGCATGACCGGAACGGCGGAAACCGAAGCGGCGGAATTCCACGATATTTACAATCTTGATGTCCTCCCGATCCCGACTCACCGGCCCAACCAGCGGAAGGATCACAACGACCAGGTCTTCAAGACCCGCCGCGAGAAGTTCAATTCCGTAGTGGCACGCATTCAAGAGTGTCAGGAAAAAGGACAACCCGTTCTTGTCGGAACGGCCTCTGTCGAAGCCTCCGAGACTCTCGGTCGCATGCTCCAGCGCGCAAAAATCAAACACTCGGTGTTGAACGCCAAGTATCACCTGCAGGAAGCCGAGATCGTCAAGAATGCCGGACAGCTCGGAGCCGTCACCGTTTCCACCAACATGGCGGGACGGGGAACGGATATTAAACTTGGCGAAGGGGTCTCCGACGCCGGTGGCCTTTTCGTGATTGGAACCGAGCGTCACCAATCACGGCGGATCGACCGACAGCTGCGCGGACGTTGTTCCCGTCAGGGCGACCCCGGGGAATCCCAGTTCTTCCTTTCCTTCGAGGATGATCTCATGCGGAACTTTGCCGCTGCCGATCGCATGACCAACATGATGGAGCGGTTCGGCATGGAAGACGGCGAAGCCCTCGAGCACAAATGGCTCAACCGCTCGGTCGAAACCGCACAGAAGCGGGTCGAGCAGCTGCATTACCGCCGCCGGAAGTATGTTCTCGATTTCGATGACGTCATGAACCGTCAGCGCGAAGTGGTTTACGGATACCGTAACCAGGTCCTCAAATCCGAGGATCCCCGCGAGCTCATCATGGAGGTCTTGGACCGCGTCGTCGGGGCCAAGGTCAATCACTACATGAACGAGCGCGACGAAGGTCAGCCGGATTTCGTAGAGCTCCTCAACTGGGTAAACAAGAGCTTCCCGGTTCATCTTTCTCTCGATGAAGCCAAATTCGAGACTCGTGATGAGGAAGGAAACATCGAGTTCCTCTTGAAGGGTGTTCACGAAGCCTACGCCCGCAAGGTTGGTATGGAAAACCCCGAGCATCTCGACTCGCTGGAGCGGCATATCATGCTCAACTCCATCGACCAAAAATGGCAGGAGCACCTCTATGCCATGGATGCGCTTCGCGAAGGAGTTTCACTCCGCGCCCAGGGACAAAAAGACCCTCTCGTGGAATACAAGATGGAGGCCTATAAGCTCTTCACGGACCTGATGGACACCATTGATGATGGAAGCGTTCACAACCTCTTCCGCTTCACCACCGTTCAACCTCCCGTTGAGTCGGTGCTGGGCGATGTTCCACAGCAAACCTCGGGCGGCACCGAAGAATCCATGAGTCAGGCCAACATGGCGGTCTCCGGGTCATCCAGTGTCGTTCCCGGAAAGGAAGCTGGAGGAAGCGATGAAAGCAAACTGAAGCTGAATCTCCCCAAACGCCGACCCATCGCCAAAGTGGGACGAAATGAACCTTGCTCCTGTGGATCAGGAAAGAAGTTCAAACAATGCTGCGGCCGGATGTCCGACTAAAGCGATCGAATTTCATTCAATAAAGCCGGAGGGGTTGGCTCACTCCGGCTTTATTTTTTCTACTGATAGTAATCTTTCAACATCCAGTAGCAAACCGGCCCGGTAATGGCGACGTAGAGCCAAACCACAAAAACCTTCCGGGCCAGGCGACGATGTCTTTCAAAGTCCTTCGTCCAGGCGTGAACAAAAGTCTTCAGGATAAAGGGAAAGCTTACGGCTGCGGCAATGATGTGGCTGAAAAGGATGACACGGTAGGCAGTCCGACTTCCTCCCACCCGTTCGAGTTCATCCTCGCTCAGTTTGCGATCGGCATCGATATCACCATAGAGGGTCTCGTGGGTGGTGAAGTGATACGCGACATAACAAAGGAGGAAAATTCCCGAGAGAACCAGGGCGGAAGTCATCCAGCGCTGATGAGCTTTCCGGTTCTTCCGGATAATGCTCCAGAGTCCTGCAAGAAGGCAGGCCGCCACCAGAGTATTGATCCCGGCAACGACTCTTGGGAGATGAGCAATCACCTGCTCCACTTCGTAGGACACGGGAATCTTGTAGGGGGACCTCATCATGACAACGAGGGCCAGAACCAGAACAGTGACCAGCCAGACCACTTTATTGAGAATCCGCGCCCGACTTTCCAGGATCGGACCGCTAAACGATGAATCAGACATTTCTTATTGGTTGAGTTGTGCGAGTGCCTCCTTGATCTCGTCGCGGAGAGAATCGAGATTTCCTCCGTCGCGCCAGTGATCGACGAGGACATTACCACGATAGACCTGAATACCAAGATCGTGGGCCCAGCGTCCTTTGGCGGCAATCTCAGCCGGAACCGTCCGCTCCCTGATATCCGCAAAGAGCATCTCCTTGCGCATATAGTCCCAGAGTTCCTCACGCTCGGCCTTCACAAAAAACCAATTTGACGAGTCAACCTCCAGAAGGTCGCGCACTTCCTGAAGTTTCTCTTCGGTATCCTCTTCAGGATCGACCGAAAGGCAGACCACGCGAAAATCGGGATCGTCCTGAAACTCGCGGTAGATCTTCACCAGCTTTGCGGCATTGCGCTCGGCGCACATCGGACAGGTCACATAGAACTGCACGGCCAGCCAAACCTTGTCGTTAAGTTCGGAAAGTTTGAACGGCGTTCCGTCCTGGCGCTCCAGATCGATCTCCTGATCGAGAACATTCAAGTCCCCCGCCTCTTCCTTGCCCTGATCAACCATGGGAGGCCGATTGGCCCTCTGTTCCATTTTCAAGGTAGTCAGGAACCAGGACATCCCGAGGATGAAAGCCGAAATCAGGGCCACTCCTCCATAGATCATCTTGATTTTTGCTGAATCGGTCATCGTTGCGCTTTCTCGTCGGGGTTGTCGTAAAGGTATTGAATCGATTTGATCAAAATCTCTTTCAGTTTCGGAGTGGTCATCAAAGGCGGAACAAGCTCCTCGTCAGGATACTCCTCCTTGGCTTTTTCGTAATCCTCTTCCATCTTTGCCACGGCGGAAAAATTCCACCCCTCGTTCGAGCCGGGAACTCCCCGTACGTGAAGATGCTGATCAATCAGGACGAGCTTGGTATCGTAATTGAAGCCACCTCCTTCTCGTTCTTCCGGCATCTGATTGAAGCGCAACCGTGTCTTGGTGAACGCCCGGATCGATTGTTTGGAGCTGTCGTTTGCCACCACCCGCAGGACTTCGGGCTCTTTACCATATTCGGACAAAACGCCGGAAATTTCCCCGGGTTCGGTATTGGATCCATCCAGAACAAATACCAGAATGGTCGGTTTCACCGGAGCGTCGGCAAAGTGTTTCATCACCTCTTGCAAGGCATCGAGTGAAGGAGCGGACTCCTCCTGGACTTCTTTGGAGAGAGTCAGCGCAATGGTGACCTGGCCTTTCAGATCTTGAAAATTCCGCTGAACACCATCGGACGTCAGCAATTCCACTTCGGTCTCGGTAATCTTCGTCTCAAGGCTGGGGCGATCGCTGTTGGCCGTCCGTTGCTGGTAACGGTTGTAGGCAAACTGCAGGAACAAGCCACTCGCGATCATGAAAATCACGATCTTGAAGGCTGTTGATCGCAACTTTTTCGGGTCACGCTCCGCAGGTTCTAGTTTGCTGACATCCACAGACCGCGGAAACTAGCTCAGCTCCACGCAAAGGCAAGACCAAGCAACACCACCGGCAGGTAGAGCAAGGTCCCGAAAAAGGCCTTTCTCATCGGCCCCCTCTCGCCAGAGGCTCCGAACTTCAGCATCGGCATCATCAGGAAGAGAACAAGCGCGCCATGGGCAGCTGCGACAGACCAATGAAAAAGCCCCTCTCCCGCCCCCCAGAAAACCAAGGCAATCAGGCAGAGCGAAAAGCCATTGAACAAGCGGGCGGTCTTGGCTCCGGACTGATCCCCGTTGGACCACATCTGGTATCCCGCTTCTTCGTATTCGTCCCGACAGAGCCAGCTGATCGCGACAAAATGAGGTAGTTGCCAAAAAAAGAGCAGGGCGAAGAGAAACCACCCACCGACCGCATTCCACTCCGCTCCGGCTCCCACCCAACCGATCAGAGGAGGAATCGCCCCCGGAATGGCTCCCACGAGGGTATTGACTGAGTGAAGTTTCTTAAGCGGAGTGTAAACAAACACGTAGATGGCGATCGTGACCCCGGCCATGATCGAGGCCTCGGTATTGACCATCACCTTGAGGTGAATCACCCCAAAGGCCGCCAATCCCCACCCAATCGCGAAGGCCTTGATTACCCCCATCCGCCGCGAGGGCAAGGGGCGGTCGGCGGTCCGTTTCATGCGGGCGTCGTCCTCGATCTCCATCAACTGGTTGAAGGCAGCCGACCCGAAGGCAGCGGCAGCTGTTCCGATCAAGGTATTTAGAAGAAGCAACCACTTCCCGGACATCCCTCCCAGTCCTTTGGCCGCCAAATAAAAGCCAAATAGGGTGGTGATGAGGACGAAGGTATTCAGGCGCAGTTTCGTGAGAACCTGCAGATCACGGGCCATGGTGGGTGCTGACTCAACTTCTGACAACGCCGGGAGGCTGCCATCGTCCGGGCCGTCCGGCAAATCCGGAGTGCCCAACTTGCGACATTTTTGCTTTCCGTCCCCCGTAGGAATCCTAACAATTCACCTCACATGAGTAATCAGGACCAGTATCAACGGGAGCTCGAAGTCATCGAGTCCGTCAAAGACAAGGGAGCCCTCGGAAAATTCGCCGGATACGCCAAAATCTCAGGCCCGGGATGGCTGCAAGGCGCGATTACTCTGGGTGGCGGGTCGCTCGCCGGCGCCCTCTACCTCGGGGTCGTCTCGGGTTACGACCTCCTGTGGGTTCAACCTCTGGCCATGATCTGCGGAATCATCATGCTCAGCGCCATTGCCTATGTGACCCTCTCCACGGAACAGCGTCCCCTGCAACTCATCAACCGGAACCTCCACCCGCTTCTGGGGTGGTCTTGGCTCGTCGCCACCATCATGGCCAACATCGTTTGGACCATGCCTCAATTCTCTCTCGGCACTGCGGCCATCCAGCAGAACTTGTTCGGGACGGATGGCTACCAATGGCCCATCATCATCGTGCTCTTCTCGATCGGTCTCTACGTCAACTATCTTTACCAAGCCGGTGGCGGCGGAGCAAAACTCTTCGATAAGATCATCAAGGCCATGGTTGGCTTGATCGTTCTTTCCTTCTTCGCCGTTGTCATCAGCCTCTTCGCCAAAGGCGGCTTGAACTTCGGTGCGGTCTTCGGTGGCTTTGTGCCCGACTTCTCCCTGCTAACCTCGAGCTCGCCAACCTTCGCTGCGGACATTGCCGCCTCGTCAGACAAGGACTTCTGGGAGAACTACATTACTCAAACCCAGAAAGCTAAGATCTTTGCCGCTTTCGGAACCGCTGTCGGAATCAACATGACATTCCTTCTCCCCTACACTCTTCTGAAGAAAAAGTGGGGGCGCAAGCATCGGGGACTCTCCATCACCGACCTTTCGATCGGCCTCTTCATTCCCTTTTTCCTCGCCACCGCATGTGTCGTCCTCGCTTCGGCTTCATCATTTCATGGGAAAGCCAAGGATGTGAATGCTGAAGACACCTACCCGACACTTGCCAAAATGGAGAGCGTCGCTCCCTTGGTGAAGGACCTTCCGAATGAAACCCCCGAGCAAAAGAAGATCTGGAATGACACCGTTGCAAATGCACCAGGCCTCACCAAATCTGACTTCAAGCTCGCCGCCATGGTTCACTCCCGCGATGCCGGAGCTCTTGCGGTCACGCTCAAGCCCTTTACCGGAGAAGTCGTCGGACAGAAGATCTTTGGAATCGGGGTCCTAGGTATGGCGGTCTCGACCATCATCATCCTGATGCTGATCAACGGACTTGCCTTTCAGGAGCTGTTCTCAAAATCGCTCGGATCACAAAAGGCCTATTTCCTCGGATGTGGAATCTCCGGCCTCTCGGGGTGTCTCTTCCCCTTCTTCTGGAGCGGGCAAAGCAAGGCCGCTCTGGCAATCCCAACATCGGTCATTGGAGGATCATTGATCCCCATTGCTTACTTCACCTTCCTTCTCTTGATGAACTCCAAGAAAGTGTTGGGAGAAAACCGCCCCGAAGGAACTTCAAGAATCATCTGGAATGCCCTGATGATCTTCGCCACGACGGTTGCTACAGTGGGAACCTGGTGGGCGATCTCTGGAAAGGAAATCAATGGCGTACCAGCCGGGATGATCGGCATAGGCTTCCTCGTCGTCCTCTTCATCGTGGGAACCCTCTCCTTCATCAAACACGAGAAAGAGAGCTAAGGGGCGCTTCGTGACCAAGCCAATCGCCCCCTATTAACCTCCCCGGAGTGAATCACCCGGGGAGCAGGTCAAATTTCGATACCGAATCAGCAGCGGTTGCCTGGCGCTGATCTTCTTATCGCCCACCATCATCACGCTGGGACTCCCGGGGCTTGAGCTCCTTGCCGGCGGTTGGGACGGAGCCTTCATTGTCATGGGATTCTGGTTGGGCGTCATTGCCATCATTGGAGTTTCAGTCTTTTCAGCCGTTTACTTCACCCAGGACTCTGTCAACCGGACGCTGAGCGGAATTGGCATCTTCATCCTGACCGTGTTGGCCGCATGCTTCATCACCGTGCTCACCTTCTTTTTGGGGTGCTCCCTGTTCATCACCGTGGCCGGCAGCCTGTGACCCATGAATCTCCTCCAGTCATTCCGGACCGTCCTGAAGGAGACAACCTCCCGGTGTCCGGTTTGTTTCCAACTCGTTCCGGCCGAAGTCTGGAAGAGCACCGGAGTCCCGGAAAAAGTCTACCTGACACGTCACTGCCCTGACCACGGGAAGTCCACCGCGTGCCTGGCTTCGGATGCCCGGTTCTACTGGTTGGCCAAAGGAAGCAACGCCAATCGCTGTGGCGAGGGCTGTGCTTGCTCGGCCAGCACCGGCGAAGCTGCCGGAAGCCTGGGGCAGAACGCCTACCCTTCGCCGGAGGACACCATGGAATCCCTCTCGACCTGCCTGACCCTGATTGAAATCGTCGACTCCTGCAACCTCTCCTGCCCCACTTGCTTTGCCGCGTCCCCGGTTGGAACCGGCGATCAAGTCCAGGCCCATCCGCTCAGCGAGCTCAAACTGCGAATCACCGCTGTGCTTGAGCGCAAAGGAAAAATTGAGATTCTCCAGCTCTCCGGAGGTGAGCCCACCTTGCATCCGGAGTTCTTTGAACTCATCGATTGGATTCGCCGCGAAGATCGAATCGACTACCTCCTCGTCAACACCAATGGGGTTCGTTTGGCTCGCGACGAAAAGTTTCTATCCGAAGTCGGAGAGCCGGCACGCGAGGGGAATTTTCAGCTCTATCTGCAATTCGACGAACTCCAGGAAGCCGGGCAGAAGGAACTCCGGGGAGCTGATCTCCATGACCTGAAGAAAACCGTCATGGCGGGCTGTGATGCCGAAAGGATTCCGGTGACCCTCGCGACAACCGTCACTCCAGACAATCTCGGCAAACTCTGGTCAATCATCGAGTTCGGATTGGATCACGATTGCTGCCGTGGAGTTTCCTTCCAGCCGATGTTCTTGAACGGACGAATCCCCGCCTCGACTCAACCTGACGAACATTTGAATAAGGCCGACATTATCCTGTCTTGTGTCGAGGCCAGCAGCGGAAAGCTTCGCTTCGATGACTTCACCCCTCTTCCCTGTGGCAATCCAAATTGCGCCACCATCGGGTATCTCCTGCGAACTCCGACCGGCACACACAGTATTTCGGAATTCATCGACTTTTCCCGCGTTCGGGGTTTTTGAAGGACAAAGTAGCCTACAAGTTGTCGGACCTGGAAACTTGTGGTTGTGAGAACACGGAATTGGGAGCGCTCCTTCATCAATTCGAGATGACCGAACGGGACACCTTCCGCCTGTTCATCAAACCCTTCATGGATGCCTGGACCTGGGATCAGGATCGAATCGATCGCTGTTGCACTCACGTCATCAGACCGGATGGCAGTCTCGATTCCTTTTGCCGTTATTACTCCGGCTTCCCTGATTGCTGAGATGAAAGATCTCTTCCTCGAAAGCCTCGAATCCCGGACTTCTTCGCCATACGGGCTTCTTGCTTTCGTCGCCTTGCTTCTAAGCTTCCTCTATTGGACGAGAGCCGGCCGCAACGAACCCAGACTGGTCCCGGTTTATCTCGGCGCTTTGGCTGGCGCCTTTCTGGGGGCAAAAATTTCCTACCTCATCTCAGAGGCTTGGCTTCACACGGGGTCCGATTGGTGGGTCCACTGGATCTATGAAAAGTCGATTACCGGTGCCCTTTTGGGAGGCTATCTCGGTGTGGAAATGGGCAAGAAACTGGTCGGCTACCGAAACCCGACCGGAGACCGCTTTGCCCTCATCGTTCCGCTGGGAATCATCATCGGACGCCTGGGTTGTCTGCACCACTGTTGCTGTCAGGGAGTCGTTCTGAACGACGGATTTCACTGGCCCGCAATTTACGTGGAAATTTCCTTTAACCTTCTGATTTGGATTATTTTTCTAACATGCCACCTCCGCGATCGACTCCAGGACCAGCTCTTCCATCTCCATTTGATCTCCTATGGGCTTTTCCGATTCGGGCATGAGTTTCTTCGAGATACTCCCAAGGTGATTGGCCCCATTTCGGGATACCAGCTGTTCGCGTTGGCTCTTTTCATTTTGGGACTTGAGCGATATCGCAGTCGGCAGGTGGAGACCCAAAAAAAGAGGAACCTCAATTGAGATTCCTCTTTGGAGAGATGGCTGGCTACTCCTGCCTAACGGGATCCCGGGCGCCCTGAGCGACCTTTCAGCTTTGAGGTCTTTTTCCGGTCGACCACCGAGTTTCCTTGGGCGGCTTGCGGATTGGACGAAGTCTTCACAACGCCTCCCTTGGGGTCTTCCTGATACTGGGGCATGGTGCCGTCTTCAGGAAGCACGCCGCGTGGCGGGAAACTCTCGGTGACTTCGCGACTGAAGTTTGTCGAGCGCTCGTAATCATAGCGGAAGCTGTCCATTTCCTCGCGGGACTTGATGATGCGGGGCTGAATCATGATGACCAGCTCGGCACGCTCACCCTCGATTTCTGTCGACCCGAAGAGTCGTCCGATACCGGGAATCCGGCTGAGATAAGGCACCCCACGTTTTCCGTCACGCTCGGTTTCGGTAATCACCCCACCGAGGACCACCACCGAACCGTCTTCAAGAGTGATCGAAGTACTCAGCTGCTGGGTGTTAATGTCGGGCACGATCAGTTCACCTACGTCCCGGTCGTTTCCGACCGAGTCTCTCACGAGGGAAATCTCAAGAGTCACCTTGTTGTCGTCGTTGATCAGAGGCTGGATCAACAGTTCCAAAGTCACATCACGATATTCCACGTTGGTGTTCTGCCCGCCGGTGGTGTTTCCAACAAAGGTGCTGGAGGGAATGGCAATTCGCTGACCCGAGGAAAGCTGAGCCACGCGGTTGTTACGGGTTGTCAACACGGTGCGTTCAAGAGTCTTGAACTTGTTGGTGTTTTCGAGCGCATTCACGAAGAAACCGAAGTCATCGTTCACCAGCCCGTAAAGCGAGACTCCGCGTCCAGCGAGTCCCTGAGCCGTCAACAACTGACCGAGATCGGTCAGGGTTCCTTCCGGAAGAATCGGAGCCCCACTTCCGAACGAGCTTCGTCCACCAAGCTGGAAGCCGCTATCGGTGGCATCAAGAACCTGAGCCAGATCAACTCCGAAGTTCAAGCCATCGCCAATCGAGTAACTCCCGACCACGGCCGAAAGGGCAACCTGCTGCGATTCATTGTCGAGATCAGCAATCAGATCACGCACCAATTCAATGTGGTGCGGAGGACCGTTCACGATGATGGTGTTGGCGACGTTGTCACCCACCAGAAGAGTATTTCCAACTCGCGTCGAAACCGGTTCGGTCGGAATGTCCTGTTCCTGAATGCTGGCCCGGTTCCCTCCGGCTCCTCCGCCAGCTTGTCCGGTGGTCCGTCCATTCGAAGAGTTGTTAGAACTCGTCCGGTTGGAGGACGTCCGGTTGGCGAGGCTGTTCCGGCTGACCGAATTGCCCTGGGCATTTCCGGCATTGCTGTCACCCAGGATCACCGTGATGGCATCCTCAGCGATTGGGAGGAAATCATTCACGCGAAGATAACGCAGACGGAAAGTCATGCGATTCTTGCCGCTGCTGGGAATATCGAAACTCTTCACCATGGCTTCGGCGGCAACGAGGTCAGTCGGACGACCAACCAGGAGAATCCGGCTGGTCCGACGGACTCCGATGATCTTGATCGGCACTTCTTCGCCTGCCGTCGACGCTCCCGGAGCGGCACCTGGTGCCGGAGGAGCATTCGTCCTGGAAGTCCTTGTTGAGTTGTTGCGTGACGAAGATTGCTCGTTGTAAATCTCATTCATTCGCTCGGCGATTTCATCAACATCACCATAGGTGACATCAACCCATCGCTCGGCGATTGGGGTCGGAAGATCGATATCTTTCTGAATCTTGATCATCTGACGAATGAGATTGGAGTTCTCGGTAATCATCAGCGATGAGGCATTGGGGACCGCGGTAATGTTTCCGGAGGCACTCAACTGCCCCAGTGCAGTCTGGAAAACCTTCAAGGCGTCCTCTGGTTTCAGATACTTGAACTCCATTCGATAGGTCACCAATTGATCATTGGCGGGGAGCTCGAACTCGTCGTTCACATAATCCTTGGGGATCGCGCTGGTTCCGTTAATCGGTCCGGATGGGGCGAGGCGGACAATATTAGGATCGAGGGGATCGGGAATGAAGGCCAATCCGTCCCCAAGAAGCGATTTGGTGAGCAGGTCGACGACCATCTTGTTTGTCAACGGACCGCGTTGCACAAAGAATACTTCAGCCTGTGACACCTGGGCGCTCATAATCACGCGCTTGCCGGTGTGTTCCTCATAGAGTTGGGCAGCCCGAAGACCGCTCATATTGGGCTCCTCGATACCGGGGCCTTTTGGGTAGGCGATGGCATTGGGATCCGGTGGTCCGTCGGGCGCGACTGGATTTCCAGCGGGCGCGACTGGGACGGGATTAATGGTCGGAACCGGAGCCGGAACCGGCGGGTTACCGGCGCCCTCGGGGGTCGTCCCCGGAGGAGGCGGTTCCTGGGCCATGGCACCCAAAGTCAGGCAGATGAAGAGGTTTAATGGTCGTTTCATGCGATGGGAAAATTAGGAGCGGAAGAAAAGATCGGTGGAATGAGTTACTTCTTTGGTCGCGGCACATAGCGGGTCCTTCCGGACGATTTGGTCGAAGAGGACGAGGAGGTCGTCGATCCACTGGTTTTTGGAACGGGCACCTTTCCGGTGGTGGATTTGGACGAGGTGGACGGCTTGCTTCCAGGGACGGGAGGCTTGGCTCCCGGAACCGGTGGCGCCCCTCCTTTGGTGTTTGTGTTCGTGCGCTTCGTCGAAGACGAGGCCTGGCTCGTCTTGTTCCCGGCCGGGGCTGCCACAGCTTTGAGAACCAGATATTTCGGATCGAACGAGACGACTCCGGTGGCGCTTCCCTTCTGCAAGGTCACCTCACTCTGGAGCGCTCTCTTGTAATTGACCTCCTTGATGGCGAATCCTTCTTCCGTCGCCTTGGTGCTTGGGATTACCAGCCGATTCGTCCGGTCCTTGGTGTTCAGGATCGTGACTTCATAATTCCCATGATACTTGCGAAGTCCCACAAGGGTCCATTCGTCGAGCTTGGGATCCTCTTTCTCGATGATTTCGGGCTCGGGCTCATCAGTAATGGCCGAATTCCGATAGAGGTCGATGTAACGTGACGGTGGATAGTTCTCCGGAACATCAGCAAGAACTGAGGAGAGCGCTATCGTGGAAATGAGGGTGGTTAAAATCGTTTTCATTTCAAGGAACTGGGTCGGCGTTTTCGTCTGAAGTAATGATCCATTTCTCGACCTCGACCGTGATTTCCACACGGGTCAGGTCATTGTTCTGAGGTTTAATCTCGAGTTTCGTAACCACTTGACGCTGGCGCGGTTGGTGGATGGTCAAGAGCCATTGAATGATCCGGTCTTCCATGCCGGTGCACTTGTATTGCACTCGGACCCGGTCGTAGTTGTAGCCTTCGATGTAGCCAAGAATCTGCTCATTCCGGGTCTCGAGGCCCCGGGCGTCGGCTTGTTTGCGGAGGTAGGAACGAAGCTGGGACTGAGCCAATTGCGGTGTTGTCACCACATTGCCGGTGGCAGCCAGCCACCGGATGGCCGGGGCCAATTCGTCTTCCCGGGCCAAAATGCTCTGTTGTTGCCTCAAGTTGCTCTCGGCATCCGCCTTGGCCCTCTTGGCTTCCGTGACCTTCGGGGTGTAGAACATGTTGAAAGCAATGAGATTCGCGATCACAAAGAAGGCGACACCCAACACAATCAGCAGATTTTTCTCTCGATCAGTCATCTTGAATTCAGTTTGGCGTTCTACTGGGTGGCGTCCCCTTCATACTTAAAAGTCCAAAGACCGCTTCTTGTGTCTCTACTTTCTGGCGGAGTGTTCCAGGTCCAGCCCTCCATCGCCCTCAGATTCTGGGCAAACTTAGGGATATTGGTGGTATCTTCGGCATTTCCTTCGACGACAATTTTGCGTTCAACCACCAACGAGCCGTCCACTTCCTTGAATTGATTGGTAAATGAGGCCGTTTTCACCCGGATGAACCGCTGATCCTTCGTATTCGGGAGGGCCCGATAGGTTCTGAGGAACATTTCCAGCGGATAGTAGTCGTCCTCGACAACAGGTCGGAGATCCTCCCATTTTTCCTCGTGGACCAAGAGTTCTTCGGCGTCAGTCCCCAGCGCGGCCAAATTGTTCTTGGCAATGGTCGCCTCCTTTTGAACTTCGCGAAGATTGTAGAAGAAGTATCCGACGACTCCCAAATAAGCGACCACACCGGCGGCAATGGCGATATTTCGGTTCCGCTTGTTCTTTTGAGCCATTCTCTCGGCTCGAACATCGGCGGGAAGCAGCTTGCTGGGCGGCGTCGGCCAAACCGGCGCCGGCTTGGGCTCCTCGACCACCTCGATGCCGATTCCGCGGGAGAAGCTCTCGATTTCCTCTGCACGGGCATCCGTGACCGAGTTATGCGTCCAAATGACGGCCCGGCCGGGGAACTCTTCAAGCAATCCCTGAATCTGGAGCTGGGTCAGCGCGAGGCGGATATCATTTCCGGATCGATCATCAAGACGCTCCCCTGAGAGGCACTGAAAATAAAGAGCCTGCCCTGGACGGCCGATGGCAAACACCCAGCGGTCGATCTCCCTCCAAATGGCAACATCGCCGGCGGGCAGCGGGAGACAACGAGCTGAAATATCGAAGGCGGCCGGGCTGCGCTTGGGAAGTTGGCCTTCCTGCAAGGGACTTAGCACGATGGCCGTGAGGAGAGATTCACTCTCGGTAGTTCCGAAGACAAAGTGATCGGTGAGTTGACCTCCATCGATCGCGGGACGGGCCCCGCTTTGCTCCAGATGCATCGCGGCCAAATCTCCCAGAAGCGAAAGATCGGTGGTCTGAGCTTTGAATGGCAAGGCGGAAACCTGACGGACCGGCAGAGCCATGTTGACCGGACCCGAGGGATATCCCGAGACATCCAAAGCCAATTTCTCTTCGGTGGCCGAATGAAGTTGAAAGCCCTCCGTCTCAGTTCCAGTCCAAATCTCCCAACCATCGGCTCCGGGAAGTAATAAGGTGAGATCTCCTTTTTTAGCGCTCATTGAATGGTTTCTTCTTTTCGATCTAAAATGGTCGGTCGTCCGCTTGTCCGGTTCCGGATGACGAGAACGATCTTACGCCGAACCGACCCGGCATAGCCAATGCTTTCAATCCTTTCGGTGATTTCATTGCCCCTCGTGAAGCGGAAGGCAAATTGCCCCTGCTCGTCGGGAGTCATCCCCATGATGGTCATGACTTCCTCGGCCCCGATCGGTTGATCGTCTTCGGTATGACGAATTCCGTCGGCTCCATCGACAATCTGCACGACCTGCAGGGCGTCCTCGATATTCCCTTCAGCGGCAATCGCAATGAACTCCGCAGGGGCTTCCGTGGGGTCGAGTCCCCCGGAACTCCAAACCGTAAACCAGTCGCGCCATCGGGGATTGGCCGCTTCGATCAAGTCCATTCCCCGGACCAAGCGAACTTCATCGAGGTCATAAAAGGGTCGATTAAAGGGCCGGGTTTCCCCGTATCCCAAACCTTGGTAATACTCAAATTCAGCCCCGTTCAGCTGGACATCGTAATCGGAATCAACCCAATCGACCAAAGCGTCGGCAATCTCAGAGCTGACATCGAAGTCGATCCCCCACTCAGCAAAAATCAGCCTGAGCAAGGGCTTGTCGTCGGTCATGACGATGTAGTTGATATTGAAACGACCAGCCTCTGAAAGAATCTTGGCCCTGAAGCCGGTGTCATTGTCAAAATTCTGCTGGAGCAGGAAATCCCACTTCTGCACCTGGGAGTTCGCAGCAATGGCGACGCCCATTTCAGCCATCTGACGGGCCTCCATGCCATTCATCTGGGAACCGGCCACACTCGACTGGTAACGGGCGATTCTCAGGGAAGCGACCAGCGCCAACCCCATCACCGCCATGATCCAGAAAACCGCGATCATGGTGGCTCCCTTTCGGAGATCACTCCGGACAAACGCCCTTTTCATCGGCTACCTCCCCTCGTTCCTGCAGGTGCTGAACCTGAAACTGATGATGAACTGCTCCCGGACGGTCTGGAGGGTGTTCCCCCCGGCGAGCCTCCAGGAGTTCCCGTGGGTGGGCGGACTGACGGTGGCACTGCAACCGGTCCGTTTCCACCTTCACCGGGATTTCCGCCCGGAGTAGATCGATTTGAGCGAGCCTGATTCTGCATCTGGGTCATCACCGTCCTTGGATTGGTCTTGGTTGGGATCCAGAACATCCGGCTCACCGGGGCATCATCGACTCCAAAGATGACTTTCAGCTGCACAAAGGTCGGACGGCGGGTCGCCTGATCCCACTCGTGAGGCCATTGCGTCTCGCCATCTTCGTATTGGCGGTAGTTCCGGCCATCGAGGACATACCATTCAAACAGTCGAACATCCCGGAGCAAGGTGATTTCAGCAATCGGCTCGATACCCCGCTCGGCCAAGGTGCCCTCCTCTTCGTCATCGAGAATCTGCTGGTCGTAGTATTCGAGAACGATGTCCAATCCCTTGTTGATCGTGGGCACGGTGATGATCCGCGTTGCTTCGGCCGCGATTGGCATTCCTCCCCAGTTGAAAGAGACGGGAACGTTTTGAAAAGTCAGCTCGGAGGTGTAGGGTTCGGCGCTGTTGGTGGCCCGCAAATCCATCACGGCATTTCCGGGCAGACTCTCGAAATGCTTCGTCAACATCGAGAAAAAGGCATCGTTGGCAATGGCCTCGTTCTGGTAATCCACCATCACCGTGGTTGTTTGCATCGATCCGCGGGCAATCACGAAAATGGACGTCATCACCGCCGTCGCAATGAGCAAGGCGAGGACAACCTCGAGAAGAGTGAAGCCACGCCGGAAAGACTCTGGAGGATGCGACTTCATTACGGACGATAAAGGGGAAGGTAACGCCATCCCCGGACGATTTTCTCTTGGTTGACGCCGTCCTGCACATAGCGACCAATTACGATGACCTCCCACATCTGGGGAAGGATCCGCCCCTCATCATTTTCGATCTGCATCTCAATGATCTGGGTTTCCACGTTCATGTCCCGCTCGGGGATGTAGATCTCGGTCGATCCTTCCTGGAGTTGGGGATAGTAAAGAGTCTTGGTCAGTTCGCTATCCAGAATCTGGGCAATGACAAGCTCGTCCTTCACATAGGACGAGTTGTTCCAAACACTGCTCATGGCCTTGGTGTAGGCCGTGGCAATCACCGCAAAAATCATCAAGGCCAGGATGACCTCCATCAGCATGAAGCCCGGCGCAGTCTTCGATGTCACAACGCGCTTCATTCCGGTCGGCGGATTTCAAGTTCCTCATCCTCGGCCATTGCGGTCAGCGGATGATAGGTTCGACTGAGGAGGCTACTTCCGTCCCTCGAGACCAGCTTGATCGAAAGAGGCTCACACGGGCTATTGGGAGTATGAATCCAGCGCTCGACGGTGTCCTCTTCGACAAGCTGGTAAAACTGCTGCCCCCATCTCAACACCCAGAGTTCGTATTCGGGATCCAGGGTGACCACTCTGGGCCAGGACATGGATTCGAGCTTCTTCAAGCCAGCCTTCTGATCTTCGGTTGCTTCGGAGAGATCCTCAACAATTCGCTCCTGAGGGCGGGCCAGCGGCATCATGTGAACTTCCCCCTCCCTGAGCTCCACCACGAACGGTTGTTGGTAGCTCACCGACATTTCACGGGCCTGTCTCGCAAGATCCTCGATCTCGCTATGAGCCTCCCTGATCTTTGCCTCCTGTTGGGGCGAAGAGACCATCATGATCGCCGTTCCGAACATGATGCCAATGATCGCAATCACCACCACCACCTCAATCAAACTGAACCCCCGTTGTCGGTGGCTGAGTTGAAGAGGGGTCATGATTCGCATGGATCAAATGATAATAGCTTTCTGGCGATCGGACTGAATTTCAATGCCAGCAAAAAAAACACGGGCGCCTGTTCAACAAGCGCCCCTGGAAGGATTACTTCTCGTCTTGACTGCTCTGGTCGTCGTCGGTGCCGAATTGCATATCGGGGCCGGCCGACACGATCTCGGGACGAGTCTTGTCCTGTTTTCCGGGAAAGTGATACTCGTATTTGGTGCCCCAAGGGTCATAGAGCGACTTGTCGCTGTCCAAGGTCTGGGTCCAACGCCGGGGGCGTGGTGCCGAGGTAGGCTTGGTAATCAAAGCTTCAAGGCCTTGGGATTGCGAGGGATACTGCCCCCCGATGTTTTTGTAGTTCTCCAGGTTGGTCGCCAAACTACCCATGCTTTGGTCGCATGTGCTGATTTTGGCAGACTCACTGATCTTCCCCATGCTGAAAATCGCGCCCCCGAGAATGAGGCCGATGATTCCCATCACGATCACCATTTCAAACAGGCTGAAACCACGAGCGAGAGGGGGAAGCGGACGATGATTCTGTGTCTTTTGAATTTTCATAACTTCGTTAGAAAGAACTTACACCGATGAAAACGCGGCGCGAACGAAAAGTTGTCGGTAGATTTAAGGAAACTTTAGCATTTTTCGGCCTTTTTTGGGCCAAATCGCGGGTTTCCCGATTCAATCTGGCGGTTCACGCGTATTTCGGCCGGGAACACCGCCCTAAAAGGCATTTTCGACCAGATTCACGTCCGGCGCCTTTCCCTCTTCGAGAACGATCTCCACAACGTCGTATCGCCACGAAATCGACCGCCTCCGGTCGCCTTCCCCGGCACCTCCGGAATCCTTCCCGAGCAACCTCAGCCATTCGTTCCCTCCACGCATAATCAGCTCCTTCTTTTCGGCGTTCACGGCCCGGAGAGGACGGCCGAAATCCCGTCGGGTCCGGGTTTTTACTTCAACGAAGACGAGAAGATCGAATTCCGTCCCACCTCGCATGACCAGATCAACCTCCCCACCCTTGGGCGCCTGGAAATTCCGATACAGAACCTTCCACCCCAGACGCTGGAGGTGGAGGGCCGCGATTTTTTCGCCGAGGGCCCCGATCTCATGAGGACTCATCCCCTCCAAGCGGCAGGGCGAGTTGAGCAACGGGCGCAAACGAGCGACGGTGGAGCGGACAAGGCCCATGCTCCCGAAGTGCTTCCAGGTGGGCCTTGGTTCCGTAGCCTTTGTGCCTTTCGAATCCATATTCAGGAAAACGGATCGCGGCCTCCCGCATCACCCGATCACGCGTGACTTTGGCAAAAATACTGGCGGTCGCAATGGAAAGACTCTTCGAATCTCCTTTGACAATGCCGACATGAGGATGGGGAAAACCCGGCACCTTGAGCCCATCGATGAGACACATGCCGGGATCCACCCCCAGCTTTTCGACCGCGCGGGCCATCCCGACATGGGTGGCCCTAAGCACATTCAATTCATCAACCTCCTCAGCTTCGATGAGGCAAACGGCCCATCTAAGATCCTCCCGCTCGCAGAGCTCATCGTAAAGCGCCTCCCGTTTCTTCTCGGTCAACTTCTTGGAATCATCGATCAAGGGATGACTGAAATTCGGAGGAACAATCGCCGCCCCCACCGATACCGGCCCCGCCAAAGGACCACGTCCGGCTTCATCAATTCCTACAACCTCTCCAAGAGAGGCATGCTCCTTTTCGAATTCCAGATCGGGCATCTCGCCGACCCTATCCGATTCGTCTCAAAACCCAATCCCGACATTCGAGTTTTCAATCTCTATCGTCCGTGCCAATAACCGCCTAATACGACCTCCTTCAAGCGAGAGGCATTGACCGAGGAGAGGTTGGCGCTCTCGATGAGCCGGTTTAAATCTTCCGGAGAATGAGGAAGGGTATTCCTTTGATGAGGATCATCGCTGCCGATGAAGTATTTCACCAATTCGTAGCGATCATTCTCGCGGGACATCATGCCAACCAATTGGTTTGCATTGGCATCCGGCGTTTCCCTCACCAAAGATGCGCCATACTTCAGAATCAAACTGTCGTCCCAGTTCGGCTGCCCCTTCTCATTTTGCAACCACTCCACGGCGCGGTGTCGCTCCTCCTCCGGAAGTCGGGCGAGAACTGAACTGACTTCAGAGACATCCTTGGGGTTGCTGTAATCGCGTTCGGTCTCCTTGGTGAACCATTGCATTCCCTTCTCAAAATCTTCAACAACCCATTGGCCCGCAATCATGGTCCGGGTGTCTCGTGAAAGATCGACCGGATTGCCCCGAGAATCTCGTCTTTGCTCAAAACCCGAGAGGTCCTCAATCACCTTTCGCCAATTTCCGCCCCTGCCCGCCGAACTGACATAACCGCTCAAGGCGCTCGTCAGCTCCCATCCTGACAGTGACAACCCTTTGATCAAATCCAGTGATTGAGTCGAATCAATCTCAGCAGCCTTCTTGACCATCAGCTTAACCGCAACCTGCGGTCCGAACATTCCTCCTCAGACCAGGCCGGAGTGGAATTCCACCCCCTTCCACTTGAAGAGCATTTTGTTAAACGGCGCATGTCCGACTGCGAATCCGGTCGGCCGATTCAGGAAACCGCGAAAAGCCGACATGGCAGCCTCCATGTCCTTTTCCATCCAGCCAGCCATCGCGAACGTCATGGGAAGAAAACTTGCCGGCGAGTTACCGTAGCGCTGAAAGATTCGATCGACGGCATCCTCCCCTTCGATCGCACCCAACTGCCGATAGATGTCCATGGATTCTTCCACCTCCTTGGTCAAACGAGGCATTCCAACCATCGGCAGCTGCTTGTGGAAACGATCGACCAGTTCCCGGGTCGACAAGGATCGGACTTCTCGTTCCTTCTTTCGTTCGGAGATCGAATTGAAGGCCTGCCGGGCTTGCTTGATCTCCCCCGACTCCTCTCCGTCCTTTGAAAAATGAAACCCAAGGGCGGTCAGCCCAAGAATCCCCATGGCGGAAAAAATGGTCGCTCGTTTCATTGCGTCGTTGCTTTCTTCAAAATGAGGCGAAGCCAGAAAGGATTTTCGTTTAAGAATCCGATCCGAGCCACGAATTGAAAGATGGCGCCATTTTGCCCAGTTGTGCAGTTTATTCCAGCTTATCAATGAAACTTCCCATTCTTCTCCCGATTTTCTTCTCAGTCATCGGACTGATGACTGCCCTCGGCCATCCCGTCCCCGAAAGCCCAAAATGGTTGGTGTATCCGGGTGGGGACGGTCCGGGAAAAGGAAAACACATCATTCTCATCGCCGCCGATCAGGAATACCGGAGCGAACAGGCCATGCCGATGATGGCCAAGATCCTGAGCAAACATCATGGATTCGATTGCACCGTCCTCTTTGCCGTCAACGAAAAGGGCGAAGTCGACCCCACGATGCCCGTCTACCCCAAGAAAGGTGAGGAGGACGCCTTCAAAACACACAACATCCCCGGACTCGAACATCTGCAGTCAGCCGACCTTGTCATCTTTTTCCATCGACTTCTGACGCTTCCACAGGACCAGAAGGAAACGATCGTGGGCTACCTCGATTCCGGCAAGCCCATGATTGCCCTGCGAACAGCCAATCATGGATTCCGGGGCGCCATCCCTTATAAGATCAAGGGCAAGAATGTCCGCTTTGGTGATGATATCCTCGGGGGTGCATTCCGGGGCCATCATGGTCGCTGGAAAGCCGATTCAACGAGAGGGACAATTATTGAAGAGCAAAAAAACCACCCGATCGCCACAGGCGTCAAAGACATCTGGGGGCCTTCCGACGTTTACCGCACCTACAAAGAAGGAACCGGACTTCCCGAGGGATGCACCGCTTTGGTCATGGGACAACCTTTGACCGGCAGACAGCCGACCGATGGCCCCAACACCAATAAAATCCCTCTGCCGGTGGCCTGGTTCAAACATTGGGAAACCAGCAAGGGAAAGAAAGCCCGCGTGTTTCACTCCACGATGGGCAGCGCCAAGGACCTCGAAAGCGCAGGGCTGCGACGCCTCGTCATCAATGCCGCTTATTGGGGGATGAAGATGGAAGATCAGATCACCCCCGACAGGAGTGTCGACTATGTCGGCCCCTACAAGCCACTTGAGAGCGGCTTCAACTACGAGAAGCTCGGAGTCGTGCCCAAAATGCCCGCCGAATACAAGTAGCTCCGCTGTTTCAGCCACGCTGCTTCTCCAAACCCTGCGTCATGAATCCCCCTTCTGCAGGAAAGGTTTCTTGCCACTCCATTTAATCTCACCGAACATCAACAATCCTCATGATGAAACACTGGATCCCAATCATCTCACTTTTCTTGAGTCTGCCGGGTCATTCCCTCGAATTCCAAAACAACGATCGTGTCGTCCTTCTCGGAAACACCGTCATCGAGCGGGCCCAAAAATACGGACACCTTGAAACCACCCTCACCTTGACCGCCGGGAAGTCAGGCCTGCGTTTTCGCAATCTCGGTTGGAGCGGCGATTCGGTCTATGGCCACGCCCGCAGTTATTTTGGACCTCCCCAGGAAGGCTTTGACCGCCTCAAAGAGAATCTGACCGAATTCAAACCCAACGTCGTCCTGGTTTGCTACGGCGCGGTGGCCGCCTTTGATGGCCCGGAGGGAGTCACTACTTTCGTGGAGGGTTACAGTCGATTGTTAGAGATGATCCAGACCTCAGCCTCTCCGCGTCACATCGTGCTAATCTCCCCTCCTCCGGCCGAGTCTCTTGGCGCGCCCATGCCTGACATGACCAGCCACAACAAGAATTTGTCGATCTTTCGCGACGCCATCCGCGACCTTGCCTCAAAAAGGAAGAATGGCTTTGCCGATCTCTTCGGAGAAATGGGACCGGGTGCCACCGGACTCACCGACAACGGTATCCACTACACCGGACAAGGTTATCAAATCCTGTCCCGACTTATGGTCAAAGCCCTCGGCATGACACCGCCTTCCATTGTTCAACTCGAGAGTGAAGAGGTCGGCAAACTCCGCGAGGCCATCATCGCCAAGAACAAGCTCTTCTTTTTTCAGTGGAGACCGGCAAACGAAACTTACCTCCGTCTTTTTCGTAAACACGAGCAGGGCCAGAACGCCAAGGAATTGGCTCAATTCGATCCCTTGATTCTCAAGGCCGAGAAAGAAATCGAAGCCCTCCGTAAAACCGCCAACAACATCAAGTAAAGATGACTCGAACCACCATCATCCTCGGGGCTTCCCTCCTTTCGCTTCAGGCCCAGAAGGGACTGCGTGACATCCCCAACCCCGATGTCAACAAGCAGGAGGCCCTGTTCAATCTACCGGAAGGTATGGAGATTAATCTCTTCGCGTCCGATCCCATGATCGCCAAACCGGTGCAAATGAACTGGGACACCGAAGGACGGCTCTGGCTGGTCTCCAGTGGAATGTATCCCCACATCGTGCCCGGCGCCGAAGAGAACGACCGCGTCCTCATTCTCGAGGACACCAACGGCGACGGAAAAGCCGACAAGCGGACCGTCTTCGCCGATGATCTCCATATTCCCACGGCCGTCATGCCGGCCGATGGAGGGGCCTACGTTGCCAATTCCACCGAGATCATTTTCCTCAAGGATACCGATGGTGACGACGTGGCGGATGAACGTCGCGTGGTCCTTTCCGGATTCGGCACCGAAGACACCCATCATCTCGTGCACACTTTCGAAAAAGGACCGGACGGGATGCTCTACTTCCTTCAGTCAATTTACATTCACAGTCATCTCGAAACTCCTCACGGAGTGAGACGGCTCATGGGAGGAGGAATCTGGCATTTCCGACCTGAGACGCATCAGGCCGAAATTCTCTCGAAGGGACTCGTCAACCCTTGGGGCTTTGTCTTCGATGACTTTGGTCAAACCTTCGCGACCGATGGCGCGGGCGGACAAGGCATCAACTACATCTTCCCTCGTTCGGTCTTCGTGACCTCTCCCGGGGCAAAAAGGATCATGAAGGGGCTGAATCCAGGGCAGCCTAAACTCTGCGGCCTTGAGATTCTATCCGGGTCTCACGTTCCCGAATCTTTGCGCGGAGTCATGGTGGCCCCCGATTTCCGAGGACATCGCATCAATGCCTATCGTCTTTCTCCCAACGGAAGCTCCTACACGTCGACCCGCATCGACGACTTCCTCTCTTCGAGCCACCGGGCCTTTCGCCCCATCGATGTGAAGATGGGACCCGATGGTGCGGTCTACATTGCCGACTGGTACAACCCGATCATCCAACACGGTGAAGTTGATTTCCGAGACAAGCGTCGGGACCAGACTCGGGGGCGAATTTGGAGAGTGACTTTCAAGGATCAGGCTCTGGTCAATTCACCTGACTTCAAAAATTCCAGCGTTGAGACCCTGCTCGACTTACTGGTGTCGCCCGAGCGCTTCGTTCGGGAGGCCGCCAGAAATACCTTGCGCGATCGGGGTGGCGACTTGGTTCTTTCAGCCCTCCGAAAATGGGCAAAAGAACAAACCAACGACGAGGCCCGCCTGGAAGCCCTCTGGACCATGCAGGCCCTCAACACCACGGATCCCGATCTGATCAAGCAACTACTTGAATCAAGTGATGGTCGCTATCGCGCCGCGGCCCTTCGGGTCCTCTACCACCGTGCCGGCGAGGTAAGGAATTCAGATCAATGGATCGCCAAGGCAGTTCACGACGAAAATGCCCAGGTCCGTCTCTGGGCGGTCAGTTGTCTTGCCCAGAACCCCGGTCCGAAATCAGTGCCGACTGCTCTCGAAATTCTCGATCACCCCATGGATGAAACTCTCGACTTTGCCCTCTGGTCCATTGTTCGGGAACATGAGCATCATTGGGTGTCAGCGTTCCAAAACGGTCGCGAAAATTTCGGAGGAAAGATGGAGCGCGCCCTGTTCGCCATTGCCGCTCTTGAGAAACCCTTGAAGTTGGATCCAATCTTCCAGGCCGTGACCAGCAAGACCTTGTCCGCCGATCAAAAGGTCTCGGCCATTGAGACCATCTCCAAGATTGGGTCGGCTGATGAACTTCGTAAACTCCTCGACCTGACCTACACCGACCCCAAGCTGCAAGATCCAATCCTCGATGCCCTGATCCGGGCCTCCGAATTACGCAAGATTAAGCCAACCGGTGATCTTAAGGTGGTTATCAGCAAGCTCGATCCCAAACAGCCCGCTCTGTTCGCCAAGGCGGCGAAGCTGACCGGGCTCTGGAAAGTTCCCGAAGGAAGAATCCTTTTGGCTCGGATTTTCGAGAATCCCAAATCGCCGGACTCGATCCGAACCGCGGCCGCTCTTGGGATACGACTCTCCGGAGGAAAGGAAGCGGTCGCTTATTTTGAGAAGTTAATTGCCACTGACTCTCCGGATCGCATTCGCGCTCTGGCTGTTCGGGAACTGGCCGCCATCGACCCTGCTTCCGCAGCGAAATCTGCCGTCGATCTCCTCGCCTCCGACGATGGAAATGATCAATTGAATCTCTTCGGTCTCTTCCTCAGAAACCCCAAGGCCTCCACCACCCTGGCAAAGGCCCTTGAAGGAAAGAAGCTCCCAACCAAGGTGGCCAGCAAGGGGCTTCAACGAGCCGGCACTTCAGGCAACCCTCCAAAGGATCTCATCGCAGCTCTTCAAAAAGCCGGGGATCTCAAACCCATGGCCCAATCCCTTTCCGGCGAAGAAATGGCCAAGATGGTCGAGCGGATTCAAAAAGAAGGTAATCCTGCCCGCGGCGAATCGGTGTATCGTCGGGAAACGATGCAGTGTGTCGCGTGCCATGCCATCGGCGGCGTCGGCTCCCCCATTGGTCCTGATCTGGTCAGCATCGGCGCAAGCGCTCCTGTCGACTATCTGGTCACCTCGCTCTTGAATCCCAACGACAAGATCAAGGAAGGCTATCATACGACTCTGATTACCCTGAAAAACGGTGATGCTCATACCGGGGGCTTGGTCAACGAAGGAGACTCGGAAGTGATATTGCGCGACTACACCGGAAAGTTGATCCAGATCCCGAAGGCGGATATCGCCAACACCACCATCAGCCCGGTATCCATGATGCCCCCAGGGCTGACCGCCAGCTTGAGGGAAGATGAGTTTGTGGACTTGGTGCGCTTCCTTTCCGAACTTGGCAAGGAAGGCCCCTATAAAACGTCTCCTCGTCCGTTCATCCGTGAATGGCAGGCACTCAAACCGCACGAGCGAACCCGGGACGAAATCGGTCATTACGGCCCCAAAATTTTCGCCGAGCGATTCGACGGCTACCAGTGGACTCCCGCAGTCAGCCGCGTGAATGGTGAGATTCTCCCGAGCGAGCTTCCAGCGGTCGTGGGTCGCGGACGGAATCGGTGGGCAGTCGCGAGATTCGGACTGGATGAGTCTCACCAGGGAGAGATCATCCTCAAGATCAACGACACCCAGCTCATGCATCTTTTCGATGGCGAGAAGGAAATCACACTTCCCGAAAGTGGTCCCGCTTCCATCAAGGTAAAAGGAGGCGGTGCTCCGGACCGGTTCACCCTCGCCACAAACTCCGCCTATCGCCCGAAACCCGTCAGCGTGGAAGTCGTCAAACCTTAAACACCCGCCCAGCATGAAGCCGATCACTCTCCTCATTCCTCTCACCACGGTGGCTTTGGTCATCGCGGCCAGTGACAAACCGGAACCGGCCCCATCCCATATTCGTCAGGTTCTTAGTGAAGGAGTTTACACTGAGGGGTCTTCCTTTGGGGACGTCAATGGAGATGGAAATATTGATCTCCTCGCCGGACCTCTTTGGCACGAAGGTCCCGACTTCAAAAAGTCTCATCGCTATCGCGCGGGAGAAGCTGTTCCAGCCAAGGGCTACGCGCACAATTCATTTCAAAGTTGGGTCTTCGATGCGAACAGTGACGGTCGCTCGGATATTTTCCAAGTGGCCCACGATGGCGTCTTTCATCTCGATCTCTATCTCCAGCCGGAGGAAAAATCAGAACGCTGGCCCATGCATCGGGTGGCCAAAGGGATCGGGAATGAATCTCCTGAAATGACTGATATCAATGGCGACGGGAAGCTTGAGCTTGTTGCGATGCAAGGAGGCCGGTTCGGAATTTTCACCCCTGTCCCCGGCTCTCCGGAAGCTCCCTGGAAATTCCATCCGATCTCGGCCTCGCGAACCAAATCCCCCTATTACCACGGGTTGGGGTTCGGCGACCTCAACGGCGATGGACGAGTCGATATTCTCGAAAAAGAAGGTTGGTATGAAGCTCCCGAAAATCCATTCGCGGGCAGTGAATGGACATTTCACCCCTTTCAATTTTCCCAAAAAGGAGGCGCCCAAATGCTCGTCTTTGATGTTGATGGTGATGGCGACAACGACGTGGTGACAAGTCTGGCCGCTCACTCTTGGGGATTGGGGTGGTTTGAGACTTCCTTGAAGGATGGCATTGTCACGTTTAAAAAACATGTCTTGGTTCCGGAAGATCAAAAGCCAGGCGTGGGCGATGTCTCCTTCTCCCAAGCTCATGCACTGGCGGCGGGCGACTTCAATGGTGATGGTCTCACTGACTTCGCCACTGGAAAACGCTACTGGGCTCACAATGGTCGGGATCCCGGGGCTGATGGCCCGGCCGTTCTCTACATCTATGAAGCGGTCCAGGGAAAGGAAGGCATCGAGTTCGTTCCTCGATTGCTGGATTCCAATTCAGGGGTGGGAACCCAATTTGCAGTCGCCGATCTTAATGGTGATGGAAGGACCGACCTGGGAATCGGAAATAAAAAAGGAGTCTTTATTTTCAAAAGTAGGCCCAATCGCTAATCACCAAGTCGCTCGGTGGCCGCATCGATGAAGTTGTCGGTGATCACGATGTGCCGGATCCGTTGCGCCCCGCCCATGAAGCAGGCAAGCCCAATCCGGTCGAAGGAAGGATCATCGGTCAAAATGGAATCCTCTGGCTTATCTTCATCCCCGGGCAGCGGGTTGTAGTAATAGAAAATCTCGTCGCTGTTTCCTGATCCAAACTGCACTTTTACGACGATCAGATTCTCACGACGGCTTGATTTCCTCAGGCGCTGGGATAGCAAGCGTGGCGTCGCGTTTTACCCTCAAACCAAAAGGTCCAACCGGCTCGGGTCGCGTATCGTTACCGGTGTTGAACTGGGTGGATTCATGGATATTTCCACTCCCTCGAGCCACCTCGAAGAGATTAACCTGGTTGGCGTTGGCTTGCATGAGCTGTTGGTAGAGACTCAGATAAAGAGTGGCCCCGTCCTTTCCGATAAACCCCTCGTCATCAATAAATTCACGGAAAGGGCCGATGTCCGAAACGTCAAGTTTCATGGACAGGCGGGTCCCGCCGGCAACATCGACCGCACCATCCTTCACTGTCGCGGTCCCCTTGCCTGACCAAGCATTTTCAAAACCCTTGATCGGCCGTTTCCCAATCAAGTTACCTTCCGGATAGTCAAATTTCTCCTCAGCGAGAAAAAACGGAATCCTCACTTCCGGTTCTTTAGCGCTAGCCTTCGCTTCCTCGGACTTCGAAGGAGGTTCTCCATTCTCTTTCTCGCCACATGAACCCAGTGCAAGAGCAAAAACCACGATAAGATTGAACCTGACTGAGCGGACGAAAAGATGACGAATGAAGGATACGGGCTGAACTGACATGCTTCTTCAAGGAAGTTAGAGAGCGATTGAACCGGCTAGTGAATCCCAAACAAGGAGCGGTGGTCAATCAACAAGTCCGGCGATCTGTTAGCTGAGAGCAATTTCGTCAATCTCATCAACTGTTTTCCTGAGCTCCTCATGTCGGACAAGCCCGGGATCCTCTTCGAGTAATCCTTCAGCCATTGCCCGGCACTCCCGGATCAACGAGGTGTCCGCGAGAAATTCCAAAAATCGGGTCGCTCCGGCTCCACTCTGGCTCGTTCCCAACACCTCGCCCGGCCCCCGAATCCTAAGATCTTCCTCGGCAATCTTGAACCCATCAAGCGTTCCCGCCAGAATATTGAGTTTTTCAATGCCTTCAGGAGACTTTCCGTCGGTCACCAGAACACAGTAACTCTTATGCTTCCCCCTTCCAATACGCCCCCGCATTTGATGAAGCTGCGCCAAGCCAAATCGCTCGGCATTGAAGATGACCATGACGTTGGCATTCGGCACATCAACGCCAACCTCGATGACGGTCGTCGAAACCAGCACATCAGATTTCCCGCTCCGAAAGCGATCCATCACCGATTCCTTCTCCTCCGGCGACAACTTTCCATGAAGGAGTTCGACTTCGAAATGCTTCAAGCGTTTCTGCCATTTGGGAAACTCCTCGCTGACAGACGAGGCCTTGACCGAGGTGCTCGTTTCGACAAGAGGATACACCAGGTAAACCTGCCTTCCTTCCTCGAGTTCTCTTTTGAGAAAAGCAGCCATTTCAGAGACCTTGGGCTTGATTCGAACTCCTGAAATAATCTTCCCCCGACCGGACGGAAGTTCATCAAGAACCGAGACGTCGAGGTCGCCATAGATCGTCAGAGTCAGGGTCCTCGGAATCGGCGTTGCCGTCATCACGAGAACATCGGGCATGATCCCCCGATTGATCAAAGCTCCCCGTTGAGCAACCCCGAACTTGTGTTGCTCATCAATCACCACCAGCCCCAGATCCGCAAAATCAACCTGATCGAATAGCAGAGCATGGGTTCCAATGATGATTGCGGCATCGTTAAGATCTTCTTTTCGATCCGAGGTTGCGAGGCCGACCTTGACGCCCAGCGGAGACAGCCATTTCTCGAAGGTCAGATAATGCTGTTCGGCCAGGATCTGAGTGGGAGCCATCAGGGCCGCCTGACAATCCGAATCAACGGCCATGAGCATGGCACACATCGCGACAAAGGTTTTTCCGCTGCCGACGTCCCCTTGGAGAAGCCTGTTCATCGGGCGTGATTCCCGCATGTCGGAAATAATCTCCTTCACGCTCCTTTTCTGCGCCCCGGTCAAATCAAATGGAAGGGACTCATAAAATTCTCTCAACAAAGCGGTTTTATGCCCAAGGATGCGCCCCTTTATGTTTTGTTGCTTGGCTTTGCGCCAGACCACTCTGAGCTGTTGTAGAAAAATTTCCTCCTTCGCGAAGTATCGACGCGCCACTTCTCCCTGCTCAAGCTCTTCAGGAAAATGAACTTCCCGATACGCCTCCGCACGCGGATAGCTTGGATCGACGTCGAATAACGGGACTGCACCTGCTTCATCAAGTTGCCCCAAACACAAATGAACCAGCTCACGGAGCCGGCGCTGGGGAATGCCGCTGATGTTTTTGTAGATCGGGACAATTCTCTCGAGATGAATACCTCCGCCCTCGTTTCCGACCACTTCGAATTCAGGATGATCGATCACGACACGCCCTCCGCTTTCCTTCGGACGGCCGAAAAGAACAATTTCCTGCCCAGTCGCGATGATCTTCTGCAAAAAGGGCATATTGAACCAACGACATGTCACTCGGGACAACCCTCCCCCTCCTTGATCTTCAACGACGGCCTCGTAAAAAGATCTCCCGCCAAACCCCTTCCGGGCCGAGTCCACCACCAAGCCCCGCAAACAAAGTGGTTCTCCTCCGGCCTGAGCGGGAAAAGCATCAAAACGCCTGCGATCTTCGTATCGCTTGGGAAGCCAATCGAGCAACCCGCCGCACTTCTCGATCCCGGCCATCGCCAGCGCCTCCAATTCCTTTCCCTTGATTCCGGAAAGCTGGGACAACGGGTCTGAAATCTTCATCACGACTCCTCTCTGGATGCCCTGACATTCTGGATACTGATCTGCACATTGACCCTTCCCCGAAAGACATTGCGATCCACGGTAAAGGCAACGTCCCAAGGAGGATCCGGCAACGGGTTGTTTGCTCCTCCGAAGAAAATGGCATCCCGTTCATCGTAACCCTGGCGCAAGAAAAGCCTGAGGTGATTGTTTTTCAAACGGCGGGGAGGCTCGGTCAGCCAGATCCCCCGTGCCATGAAAATTGGCTGGGGATTCGAGCTTCCAAACGGTTGCAGCAGCTCGTAACTCGAGAGGAAATCGAGAGAGAGTTCCCCCAGTGAGACCTCGGCGTCGACATGAACGGTCGGAGCCAAGTCCTCGCCTTCGGTCATCTCGTTGACAAACCCGGCAAAGCGCTCACGAAAACCGTCGATTTCGTCTTCGTGAATGCTCAGGCCTGCCGCCATGTGATGCCCTCCCCCGGCGATCAGTTGGTCCCGACATCTCCCGATGGCATCAACCAACGAGATCCCGGAAACACTTCTCCCGCTGCCTTTCCCAATCCCGTTCTCGTCGATTGAAATGACGAATGACGGCTTGTGATACATCCGCATGAGGCGCGAGGCGACAATCCCCACCACGCCCGCGTGCCAACTTCGGGAACCGACTACAATCACGGGTAAATCTTCTGCCTCCTTCAGCATCTGCATGGCCTCGGCAAAGATGGCCTGCTCCAAACCCTGTCGGTTTCGGTTGAAGCACTCGAGTTCGTCCGCCAAAGACTCGGCTTCCCGGAAACAATCCGTTGTCAAAATTGCCAGAGCCTGTTCCGGCACATCCATTCGACCGGCGGCATTCAATCGAGGGCCAATTCGAAACCCAATATCCGCGCTACTCAAACGCCCCTCGACTCCGGTCTGCTTTAAGAGAGCCCGCAACCCCGGACGCTTTGAATCTTCAAGCCTCCTCAACCCATGGCGGACCAATAGCCGATTCTCATCAACCAAAGGAACGATGTCGGAAATTGTGGCGACCGCTACCAGGTCCAGGACTGATTTGAGATCAAAATTGTCGAGCTTCCGGGTCTTGAGAAGTGCATGCGCCAATTTAAAAACCACCCCGGCTGCACAGAGATACTGTCGAGGGTCATTCGATGCCTTGGGGTTGACCAAAGCCACGCAATCAGGGCGACCATCGGGACCCATTTCGTGATGATCAACCACCACTGTATCGATCCCCTTGGAAGACAACATCCGGATTGCCTCGTTGGAGACCGTCCCGCAATCCACGGTAATGAGTAGATCGATTCCGGCACATTCATCCAGACATCGGGCCAATCCTCCTTCACTCAAGCCATAGCCCTCCGTGCTCCTCCTTGGAATAAAGGACATTGGACTGACGCCGTAGGCCTCGAGAGTCGAACGGAGAATGGCGATCGAACTGACGCCATCGACATCGTAGTCTCCGTATATGCAGACCTTCTGATTGCCATCGACGGCCTCGAAGATCCGAGCCACCGCTAGATCGATTTCCGGGATCTCGAACGGGTCGGACAATCCGGCCAGCTTCGGCCGCAGAAACCATTCCACCTCCTCACGCCCGATTTCCCGTTGCGCCAACAAACGCCCGAGAATCTTCGGAAGTCCGGAGGGAACCAAATCCTTCCAACCATCCGGCGCCTCCCGGATGACCCACCTCACCTCTTTCTCCTTCTGACTCAAGACAACGAAGACCCGGAGAAGCGGCCCGGTCCGGCATCAGGGCCGGGCATCACACTCTCACCACGCGCAACACAAGTGATCAAAACTGGCTTTGGCAGAATCGTTCCGAAACCGGAAAGATCCACGCCCTTCTCAAAAATGCTCTTCCCTCCGGAACAAACCGAAAGTCGTAAGCATGGAGGAGGGCCTTCCTCGCGCGCCCGGATCGAAGGCCCGAGGAGAGCTTTCAGCATCCGGAATGGAATGAAGCTGAGATACGATTGCATGTTTCCACCATGGCAGCACCATTCGCCTCCGGCAAGCGAAAGGGACCGGAAGACTTCAAAAGAGCCATTGCCCGGCCATCGGGAGCTTGAGCTAACTCTTCCAGGGAGCTTCCACCTCCTGAATATTCCCCGACCGATCGGCGTATTTCACGGTTCCGTGCTCCATTCCGTATTCGTAAACCTCCTTGGTGACCTTGACGTCGTAGCAGCAATACTCGGCAATATTCATCAAGTGGTTGAGGACACCGGTCTTCTTGTAAAGTTGCCACCATTTGAGGGCATCGAGACCGTCAGCGGTTTTGCCACCGCTGTTGAGCGAAGCCTTGGCCACCGCATCAAGCTTCAAGCGATGACCTAACAACTCCTCCAGATCCAGCATCATGTCGCAATTGACGGTCTGTGACGGAAGGTCGTAGATCGTGTAACCCTGAAGCACCGGGTAGTCGAATTGGACATGGTTGTATCCCACCACCAGATCAGCCTTTACCAACTGGTCGATCAACTCCTCGACCTGATCCTCACCGTAGATGTGATACTGTCCGGTTTCGGTCGAATAAGTCACTCCGACCGACATCCCCATTTTGTCCTTGTGGGCCGAACCTCCGACGTCACCGAAGCTTCGTTGTGTCTCGAGATCAAAAAATACAGTACCGGGCACGCCCGAGTGTGAACCACCCCTGCTTCCGGCGCAAGAATCACTTGCCGTGCTTCTCCTGCCAGGCCTCCGAAAACTGCTGCGCTTCAGGATAGACGATCATGGAGAACGCGACGAAGAGCAGAAAAAACATCACCCAGAACAAGGTCACGCGCTGGGGTGTGAGCTCCTTTCCAGAAACCCTGAACCCGGTGGTCAGATCCCAGAGTGGCGCTCCTCTCTTCTTGACGATCCAAAAATTGAAGAGGTGTCCGAATATGAGAATGATGGGCTCCCTCATTCCCATTCCGAGAACCCAGACCCGCATGGATCTCATCATGGCCTGCCCCGTCGTCAGCAGACCTCCCTTGTGATTGGTCACTCTAAGATTGAGCAACCACTTGCCAGGTGTGAGTCCGATCGAGCTAATCAAGGCAGCCTCCATGATGATGACAGGAAGAAGTAAAGCGATGATGGTCCAACCCGATGGTGGTTGATCGAGATCGGGAAAAATAGGAATACCCCCGATCCGGAAAAATGTGACGAGGATGGTTTGGTAGACGAGATTGTCGAACCAGCGGGCGCCCAGCCGTCGCCACATCAAAAAGGGAGGCGGAGGAACTACTTCCTCATCCTTCTCAGGCTCGGGTTCCTCCACCTCGAACTCGCCCTTCAGAAGACGCACTTCGGAGGCTTTCATCCACCCCTTGGCATCCTGAAACCAGACCTTGGTGTCCGCCTCAATCCGCCCCTCGCGGATCATTGAGCGAAGTTCGTAGTCCTCAAAGGGACCCTGCTTCTCCCCATCGACAATAAACCAAAACTGCATCGCGCTAGAGATTTCGAAGGGATTTGGCAGGATCACGGAAAGCCGCCATGAGGGCCGGAACCAGAGCCGCGAGAACACAGAGGATAATGGCAACGATGCAAATGAAGACCAATTGCTCGGGCACGACCCGCGCAGGCACACTGCTCATCCCGTGAAATTCCTTGGGAAAGGCGTCGATCCCAATTCCCCGTAACAACCCGACGATCCCCTCACGATACCGAATGGCCAACAAACCAAGCCCCAGACCCAGCAACGCGCCTCCCACTCCTACGATGATTCCCTGGTAAAGAAAGACCCTGACAATCTGGGAGGGTCGGGCGCCCAAGGCTTTCATGACACCAATCTCCTGCCGCTTTTGAACCGTGACGGTATACATCACCGCCATGATACTAAAGGCTGAGAGGAGGGTGATGAATGAAAGGGCAAAACTCATCATGACCTTCTCGGTTTTCACCAGTTCGAATTGCTGGGAGAAGGTGCGCATCCAACTCTGAACATACCAATCGCCTCCCAGCTCTTTCTGGAGCAACTGTGCCGCTTGCTCGGCTTCATAGGGATCCTCGGTCAACACCCCCATGGCCTCTGCTTCAAAATCCAGATCCTTAAGCTCCATCCCGATCTCCAGGGGGATGAACATAGCCGGCCCCTGTGAGCGTAAATTGTCGGCGTAAACTCCCCAAACCACAAAGGTTTTGGGAGTTACGAATTCCTCGATGCTCTTATAGGCTTGGTTGTCGATTTCCTTGAGGTCAAACTCACGCAATTCAGCCAGGGTGCCTTGCAGGCTCTCCTTCGTCCCGGACTCAAACTGATCCCTTCCGTCCTTCCGGAGATCTGGTTTCTCCAAAACAACGAGCAGATCGATCACGAGATCTTTCTCATACTTCCGCATCGGTTGAGCTTCTCCTTCGAGCGGAACCAAACCATTCAACAACTCGTAGGCCCGCTTCGATTGAACTGTCGGGAGATATTCCACACCAGCCTCCGAGACAAACCCTTCGGTGACCATCTTCTCGACTTCCTCAAAAACCTTAGGATAAAGATCAGTGGCTCTCTCCTCAGGAACATTGGTCACCTCGAGAACTGCTTCTAGATTGCTGGCAGCCAGCAGGCGGATTTCGTCACCGACACTCAATCCCAAACGGTCCGCCAGCTGTTTGGAAATGACCGCATTTTGCTCCAAGCCCATGTCGGCACGACCCTTGGGATGATTTTCAAGATCGAGGAGATCGGTCAGGGCGTCGATTTGATCTTCATTGCCGGAATGAATAGCCCGGAAATTCACCGGACGCTGCCAGTCCTTGGAATCCAGCAGAGCGAACCCCTCAATAAAGGCGTAAGCACTCGTGCAAGATCCTACTTCCCCCAGAGTTTCTTCCATCTCCTCCCAATTTTCGACCGGACCTCCATCGGAACGCATCACCGTCACGTGAGGCGAGAATCCCAGCAAGGTATCCTTGAGATTTCTCTCGAACCCATTGTGCACCGACAGGACGACAATCAGAACCATGACGCCGAAGGCCACCCCGACCAGCGAGAGCAGGGTGATGATGGAAACAAAAGTCCGCAGAGGGTTCAAATACCTGAGCGCGAGAGTCCAGCTAAACGATTTCAAGACGAGAGATCTCTACTCCGGCAGGCACTCCGCCGCAACTCCACACTTCACACACCGGCAAGTTCCCCTCAGAATCCTCCCATGATCCAATTCCTCCATACTAGGATTCGCGTCTCCAACCCGGAATCTTCCATCGCCTTCTACCAAAAGGTCGGCTTCGAGCTCGGAGAACAAAAGACCTCTCCCCAGGGCAACCAGCTGGCTTTCATGCACTTACCCGGAAACGATCATTTTCTGGAGCTGACCTACTCCCCGGACTATGAAGTGGCTGTTCCCGAAGATCTCATGCACACCTGCGTGGGCGTCCCCGATATCATCGACTATTGCAGCGATCTCGAAAACGAGGGGATCGAAATCTGGCCCGATGGCTGGAAGGAAAAATTCTCTTCCGGAGAGCGAAAGATGGCTTTTATTACCGACCCCGATGGCTACGAGGTCGAAATCCTCGAGCGTGCGTAGAAGATCTCCCCCGTGAACCTCCTCATCGATAACTCCAACACCCGTACGAAATTCGCGCTCCACGACGAAACCTCTCTCTTCGAGTGGCGTGCCATCATCCCCACTTCGGAAATCACGAGGGATCGCCTCTCCAAGGAATTGGATGGAATCAAATACGATTCCGTCACCTTGTGCTCAGTCGTCCCGGAGGCCGCCGAGACCATTGAATCCTTTTTCGAGAAGAAGCCTCTGCACCGGATCACATCCGATTCCAACATGCCTATTTCGATCGAGTATCCAAAGCCGGAGCAGGTTGGTGCCGATCGGCTCGCAAACTCGGCGGCGGCGTTTCTTGAATACAAAGGCCCCGCCATTGTCATCGATTTCGGAACGGCCGTGACCTTTGATGTGATTTCCAAGGAGGGAGCATACATCGGCGGAGTGATTGCCCCCGGAACGGCAGCCCTTCGGGACTACCTCCATCGGAAAACCGCCCTCCTGCCCGCCATCAAGCTCAAGGAGCCCAAAACCGCCATCGGCCAATCAACCAAGGGCGCCATGCTGACGGGCGCGGTCATTGGTTATCGTGGGCTGGTCCGGGAGATTCTGACCGCCGTGTCCGCGGAACTCGAAGGAGATCCCACCATCATCGCAACCGGCGGAGACGCCTCTCTCATCAGCTCCGGGCTCGAAGCAATCGAGGTTCTCGATCCCGACCTTACATTGCGGGGAATCCAGGCCATCGGACGGATCAACCAGAATTTTTAGAAAACAAGCGTGGCCTCAAATCCCATTCTCCCTTAACGTCTTGTCATTCATGAGCGACGTTCCCTTAGCCATTGGAATTGATTTCGGCGGCACTTCGGTGAAAACCGGAGTTCTCTACCGCAGCAACATTGTCGATGAAGCGCCCCGCATCGACACCCAGAATTTTGAAGAAGCCACCCCGCTCATTGAGGAGATTTTCCGTACCATTTCCGATCTCCGGGCCAAGCATCCCAAAATCAGCGCAATTGGTGTGGGAATGCCCGGATTCGTCGATTTTCCAACCGGGATGGTCCATCGCCTCACCAACGTAAAAGGCTGGGTCAACATCCATCTCAAAAGGCAGCTCGGTGGCCTCTGTGCCCTTCCGGTGACGGTCGAAAACGACGCCAACTGCATGGCCTACGCCGAGTGGAAGCGTGGATCGGGGCGCGGCATCAATCACCTCGTGGCCCTGACGCTGGGGACCGGAGTCGGCGGAGGAATCATTGTCGACGGCCGGATGGTCCGTGGTTCCAATTATGCTGCCGGGGAATTGGGGCAAACCTCCATCGATTATCAAGGTCGCGAAGGTGCCTACGGAAACCGCGGAGCTCTCGAAGATTACATCGGGAATCAGGAGATTGGCGATATGGCCCGACAGTTTTACGCTGACGCTGGAAAGGAAGTATCCGACGCTCAGTGCGAACCAGCCGAGCTCGCCATCGCTGCCACCGCTGGCGACGAAGTGGCCATTGCCATTTGGGATAAGATCGCGCAGATCCTGGCTTCCGCCCTGATGAACTGCTGCTGGCTGCTGAACCCCGAGGCCATCATCGTGGGAGGCGGTGTCGCCAAGGCCGGCCCTCTTCTCTTCGATCCTCTGAACAAGTATCTCCGCGACCAATTGAGCGGCCCATTCAAGGACGATCTTCAGGTCCTGCCCGCCCGCTTCGGAAATGAAGCTGGAATTATCGGCGCCGCCACGCTCGCTCTCGAAGAGGCCGGCTACAACGTCGACGACTGATCAGCCTTCGAGGTCCAACTCGACCCAACTGCGACAGCCTCCGTATTTCTTGGAGTAAGGAAAAACGAGGGGCTCGTCGAGTTTCTCGACCTCGACATAGGCCACGTGGATGCTTCCTAAAGCCATTCCCTTGCCTTCCCAGAAAAAGCGATCCTTGATCGTTTCTTCGGTCCAAATGTGTTGGTCGGCGAGAGCTGCAACATCGTCCCAATCGGTCAGCGTGACCGCCTTGGTCACCTTGACCTTGCTGGTAATGACAACCTCCTCACCAATCTCCCATTCCGGCTTGGCTACGACATCGGGAACCTTGACGTATTCGCCTTGGGCGTGAAATCGGGTTGGAAAGAGAACGAACTCTTCATGAGCGAAGGAAAACCCCTCCCGGCCCTCGTGGATTCCGCCCTTTCTCAAAATCAAAGACTGGCGTCCTTCCTCCAGCGCCTGACAGACAACGTCCCATTCCTTGAAAGCGATCATGGCGGGACCTAAGGCCGGAGGAGCCGGAAATTCAAATCTCATCTTTTAAAATTGTCGATTCACACCCACCATCCGCCCGTGGCCAATACCACCTCCCATCTTCTTGAACTGGGCGACCTGACACTCCGTGAAGGAGGACAGGTCCCCGGTGCTCGTCTCGCCTACGCCACTTGGGGCACTCTCAACGAGGAGAAATCCAATGCCATCCTCCTCTTCCATGCCCTCTCCGGAACCCACCATGTCTCGGGAGAACATCCCGAAGCTCCGGAAGGAAGCCCTTATTGGACCGACGAACTTCATCAAGGCTGGTGGAGCGACATGGTGGGCCCCGGCAAGGCCATCGACACCAACCGCTTTTTTGTCATCTGCTCAAACTACCTCGGCGGCTGCTACGGTTCCTCCGGTCCCTCAAGCATCGACCCCGGAACGGGCAAGCCATTTGGCTCAACCTTCCCACACCTCACCGTGGCGGATCTGGTCGAAACCCAGGTATCACTCATCGACCACTTCGGCATCGACCAACTCCACTCCGTCATCGGGCCCTCGGTCGGAGGACTCCTGACCCTGACATTTGCCACGCGATACCCGGAGCGGGTCCGCAATGTCGTGCCCATAGCCAGCGGCTTCAAAACCACCGTTCTCAATCGCTTGATCTTGTTTGAACAGATTCTCGCGATCGAAAACGACCGCTTCTTCAAGGGAGGAGATTATTACGAAAGCGAATACCCCCGGATCGGACTCGCTCTGGCCCGCATGATCTCCCACAAAACCTTCGTGCACCTCGACACCTTCGAACGCCGGGCTCGGCGGGATCTCGTTCATGAAGAGGAAATGCTCTCGTGGTTCCAGGTTCGCGATACGTTCCAGAGCTACATGCTGCATCAAGGAAAGAAGTTTACCGAACGATTCGATGCGAATACCTACCTTCGCATCATCGACATGTGGTCTCGATTCGATGCCGTCCGCGAAGGAGACGCCGAGTCTCCCGCCGATCTTTTGCAGCGATGCAAGGAGGCGGGACACCGTTTCCTCGTCTTCTCCATCGATTCCGATTTCTGTTTCTACCCCGAAGAACAGGCCGAACTGGTCAGGCATCTTGAGAATGTCGAAGTGGACACGATGCACATCACAGTGCATTCAGCGAAAGGTCACGACTCCTTCCTCCTCGAACCCGAGTTATATACACCTCACATCAGGCAGCTGCTCGAGGACTGATTTTATCGATCTGTTCGATAATTAAGTTAAATCTATCGATTAGGAGAAAGTCGATGGCTGGTGCCAGAATCGGCCATGGACCCGATTGCCAGACGCCTTAAACTCGCCGAGGATATCCTGGGAGAAATCGACCGAAAGGCTTCCGATCTTCGAACAGAGCTCGCGGACATCAAACGCCTATCCCTTTCGACCGAATCGAATCAGGAAAAATCCTCTGACGTCATCCGGAAAGTATCGTCGAAGACAATTCCTCCTCCGCTCCCCACTCCTCAGAAGACTGCCAAGAGCACGCCGTCCCCTCCACAAAAAGCAGGACCGACAGAGGCAGATCAAGGCCCCACCCCTCCCAAACCAGTCGCCAGACCCAATCTGGAGCTCCAATTAGGACGCGTCTGGTTCGTTCGTTTGGGGATCATCCTTCTCACCACTGGTCTCGTTTTTCTGAGCCGGTATACCTATGACAACTTTATCCGGGACCTCGGACCGGGCTTGCGCCTGGCCATGCTCTATCTCTTTTCTGGAGCTCTGACCGTTGCAGGTTTGTTCTGTGAACAATGGAAAGAGTCCCTGAAGAGCTATGGAAGGATTGTCGCGGCCGGAGGTTTGGCTGCCATCTACTACTGCAGCTTCGCAGCTCACAATGTGGAAAACCTCAAGGTTATTGAAAGCCCCTTGTTCGCCTCCATCCTCCTCACGGCCAGCGCGGGACTGATCTCAGCAGTCTCCATACATCGTGAATCCAGAGTAATGATGGCAACGAGCCTCGGGCTCGCCTTCTACAGCATCTCTGTCAATCCGATTGGTTGGATGGCCTGCCTGTCCGCCCTTCTTCTCTCCGTTTTTGGGATCGCCGTGATGATGCGCTACCGTTGGAGCAATCTTGGCTTCCTCGTTTTGTTCGGGAGCTACGCCTCCTTTTTTTGGTGGCAGATCGCCACCGGATACGGCACGGAAGTCAGCATTTGGTTTCTTCCAGCCTATTGGCTTCTCTTCGTCGCGGCTTCTCTTTTCGCAACCCGCGATCTCAACGAGATGACGCATGGATGGCTCACCACTCTGAATCATGCTGCCTTCTTCCTCTTGTTTTCAATCGATCTGCAAAACCAAACGTTCATCGATCAACAATGGCTCTTGGCGCTTCTCTTGGGCACTTCCTTGATCCTATTAGGGCTCTTCGCTGACGAACGATTCCCCCGACGTTCCGTGCTTCTCCACCTGGCAAAGGGCGTCGGCCTGGTAACACTCGGCATCTCCCTCAAACTTTCAGGTTATCATCTGGTCTTCACCCTGTTGATTGAAAGCCTCGTCCTGATGACTGTTCATCATCGCTATCCGAGTCCATATACCCGAGGAGCGTCCTGGTTGGTCGCGGCTCTTTCCCTCATTCCAATCATCGGCCTCCACCCTGCGGAAACCCCTGTTTGGCTCTGGATGTTCGGCGTCATTGGTTGGCTTGCACTGGGAATTCTTGATCGTTGGAATGATCACCCGGAGGAGTCATCGTTCATACTCCACCCTCCAGCGATCGCAGCTTCCCTGGTGTCAGCGGCATTTCTGGTTGGGGGTGTCCTCGAAGGTCAGACGACAGGCCATATCAGCCTCGTTCTGCTTGGGCTATCCCTGGTTGCCAGCATCCTTCTCGGCGTCACCAAAATCCGATCGAGAGCATTCGATGCCCTTTGGACCTATCTGGCTCTCGCTTTCCCCGCTTCCCTTTCTTTGTTCTTCGAATGTCAGGATCCCTCGCTGCTTCTGGGAGCAACCTTCACGATTGCTGCCATATCAACGATTCACTGGATTCACCAGTCCCGCTCGAGCGACCAGCCTCATAATATCGCCTTCTGGTTGAGCTCTGCAGTTGCTCTGATTGGAACCACCGCCTTCTTCCTGTCCACCTTGGAGCACTCTTCGTTGCCCGCTCTCGCTAAATTGATCCTGTTGATTGCCCTTCCAGTCACCGGGTCCCTCCTGAGTCTCAAGACAAGATCATGGCTTCATTCGGTGATTCCGTTCTCTGCCTACTTCGCTCTTCCCTTCTTTCTTCAGTGGAGTGGCGTTTCCCTTTTCACAGCCTTCGGGCTGAGCGCTCTCCATTTGCTGTTCCTTGACCGAACAAAAGAGATTCCCCTTCGGACGACGCTCATTCCGATCCTCTTTATCCTTTCGACCCTCTTGCTTGGTGGAGCCCTCTTCAGAACGCTCGACCATCCGTTGATCGCCCTCAGTATTGTGGGCTTGGGAGTCTACCTGCTGGCCGACCACTTTGGACGCTGGGTCACTCTGGCACTGTCGACCCTCTTCTATGCCGTTGCCCTCATTGGTTCCTTCTCCACCATGAACTCACTGGACACCTATCTTGTGATTCTTCCCCCTCTCGCCTTCCACCTATGGGTCAGTGTTTCGAGAGGAGTCGACAGGCATCTCGGAGTCTGCATCGCCTCTCTTCTCCTCTTTTGGTATCAGCTTACCCTTGATCTTGGACAAGCCAATCCCGCGGCCATCTGGGCCGTCGCGGGCACGATCATCTTGTTGATTGGACTCACCACCCGAAGCAGATGCTTCCGCTTTGTCGCTCTTGGGATGCTCGCCTTCAGCCTGGGCCACCTGATGCTCATTGATCTTGTGAAGCTGGACCCACTGCCACGCATACTCAGCTTCATGACCCTGGGAGCCGGACTTCTTGGCCTGGGGTTTGTCTACAATCGTTGGCAAGATCGCTTGAAACAAACCCTTTGATCGGGACACTTCGGTCATGCGTGTGGTCATTCAACGGGTCAGCCAAGCCTCTGTCGCCGTCGAAGGAGAAATCATCTCCTCGATCGGCAAAGGAGTTCTCATCCTTCTTGGAATCGAAGATGCCGACACCGATGAGGATGCTGATTGGCTGACCTCTAAAATCTCCAAAATGAGGATTTTCGAGGACGATGATGGAAAGATGAACCGTTCCTTGATCGACATGGCCGGCGAAGCTCTCGTCGTGAGTCAATTTACCCTTCATGCCTCGACGAAGAAAGGGAATCGGCCCAGTTTCATCAAGGCGGCCAGACCCGAAACGGCCATCCCCCTCTATGAGAGTTTTTGCGACAAGCTTTCCCAGATACTGAAAAGCAAGGTTGAACAGGGAGTCTTTGGAGCGATGATGGAAGTCGCTCTCAACAATGATGGACCGGTCACGATCATCATGGATTCCCAAGACCGGGAATAGCTATTCTTTGATCCTCACCGAAGTCCCGCAGTAAGCGCAGCGGAACCAACTGAAAATGAGGATGCGAATACACGTCGGGAAAATATAGCCGATCAAGGGTAAATGGTGTGCCTTGACGTGCCGGTGACAGCGCTTCGAAGCAAAAAGCGGTTGTCCACAAATGCGACAACGCATTCCTCGCGCACACATCAGGTAGAGTAACCCAAACACCACCGTCAAACCGGGGATAATGGAATACCATACCCAGTTTTCTACTTTCGCCAGCATGAGCCCTCCGGCTACGAACGTTGATGGGAGCAATAAAAGGAGAAATAGGGTAATCAACGCGCCCATTCGCACTCGAAAAGGCTGGGGGTGAAGCACTCCCCTGATGTAACTCCTCGAGTGCGGTTTCTTCCCCTCATTCAGGGCCGGACTAGGAGCCTTGCGGATATCATCGAGGGGATTCTTCTGCAGGGGTTCGACCTCCGCTCTCTCATTATCGTCATTCGCCCCGGAGAATCTACTGGTGAGATCTTGCGGGGCCACTTCGCGGATTTCGACATGTCCCTTTGCGACATCCTCTTCGATTTGCACGGGAGCATCCACTTCAACGAATTCCTCCATCACCGGGACATCTCCAACCGCAACCTTTTGCTCGACCAGAATGGCCGGAGCAACAGGGATGGCATCGAGCACCCTCAACTGAGCCTTTTGTTCTTCAACGACTGGCTCATCAGCGACGGCAAGCTTGACCACAGCGTCCTGTTGAAGATCTTCCAGAAGATCCCGGGCACCCGCAATCCACCCCTCGATGGACGACTCCGATGGCACATTGTCATCGATCTTTAAAATGGCATTCGCCGCCAGCATCTCTTCATGAAGAGACGACGCATGGCTATGAGCCAACGACTTGAGGTCTTCGATACCAGCAGCAGCCAGAAACTCGACACCGACCTCCTCCAAGCCCGATATCTGGTCAAATTCACCCCCTTGAGTCATCATCGATTGGCAGATTGTATCTCTCGACGCTTCGAAAACAATGGAGAACTTCTATCCAAGATTCGCCCGCATTTCGACCAACTGGGCCAACTTACCTTCCCAATCCGCAAGCCTCTCCCGCTCAAGGACTACCACCTCTGGTTTGGCATTCTGAACAAACTTTTCATTCGAAAGTTTCCCCTGGCATTTTCGAACTTCGACTTCGATTTTCTCGATTTCCTTGCCCAATCGGGCTTTTTCCGCGTCGACATCGATGAATCCCTCCAAGGGCATGAAGATCTCCCCAACCGCAGTCAGGGAAGCCGGCGTGCCCTGTTCGGCTGAATAGTCCGATTTGCGAACGACCGATTCGGCACCCACAAGGAGGGCCAGAGTTGAACACTCTTCATCTAACCAATCAGGGCCATTCATCACGATGAAACGAACGTCTTTCCGGGCCGCGAGGCGATATTCCGCTTTGAGATTCCTCAGTTTTCCAGCGGTTTCGTAGATGGCATCGGCCTGCCCCTGTCCGGCAGAGACAACGGACAGATCGACTCCGGCCAGCAGAGGTTCGGAAGCCAATTCCTTCTCCATCAGGAAATTACCTTCTTCAAGGTATCCCATCCGCAGACTCAGCTCCTCGGTAAGATGAGGCATGTAGGGGTGCAGCAGGTGTAAATAGCGGGCCATCACCACGTCGAAGACACCCAAGGTCGTCTCGCGCTCGGCTTCGCTGGCATCCTCACGAAGGTCGCCTTTTACCGCTTCGAGGAACTTGTCGCAGAATTCACTCCAAAGAAATTCGTAGAGCAACGAACCGACTTCATTAAACCGGTAATCGGCGTAGGCCTTGTCCAAATCCACAGCGAGCTGATCGCACTTGGCGAGGATGTCGAAGTGGTAAGGCTTGAGCGTAGAACTCCCGGCAGCCCAGAAGTCGATCCTCGATTCATTCCCAGCCATGCGCCGGAACCGGCAGGCATTGTAGATCTTGTTTGCGAAGTTTCTTCCCTCCTCGACCAAGGCTTCATCAAAGCGGAGATCAGCTCCCACCGGAGCGGTCCTCATCAATCCGAAACGAAGTCCATCCGCGCCATACTTCTCCATCAAATCGATGGGGTCCGGAGAATTTCCAAGCGACTTGCTCATCTTTCGCCCTTTGATGTCGCGAATAATCGAGGTGAAAAAGACGTTTTTGAACGGCAGCTCTCCCTTGAAGCGGAAGCCCGCCATGATCATCCGGGCCACCCAGAAGAAAATAATGTCCGGCCCTGTGACGAGATCCGTGGTGGGATAAAATTTCTTCACCAAATCCGAGTCTTCGCCGGCATTTTGCATGGTCGCGAATGGCCACAGCCAGGAGCTGAACCAAGTGTCGAGGACATCCTCGTCCTGAATCCAGTTTTCAGGGTCTGCAGGAGGAGTTGCACTGACGTGAAGATCGCCCGCCTCAAGATTTTCGAGAGTCAAGGATTCCGCCTCCTTCAAAGCCTCCACCTTCTCCTTGCGATACCACACCGGAATGCGATGCCCCCACCAAAGTTGCCGTGAAACGCACCAATCCTGAATGCCATCCATCCAGTTCGCATGAGTCTTGGCCCATCGGGCGGGGCGATAATCAATGTCCCCCTCTCCCACTGCCTTGGCGGTTTCTTCAGTGGCGGGATATTTGAGGAACCACTGCATCGAGATCCGCGGCTCGATGGGAACATCGGCGCGCTCGGAGAAGCCCACATTATTCTCGTGCTCCTCGACTTTGATCAAGAGCCCCTTTTCTTCGAGCATCTCAACGGCCTTCTTCCGGGCTACGAAGCGATCGAGTCCGTCCAACTCCGGAACCTCCGGGCAGTTGACAGTGGCATCGGAATGGAAGACGTCGATAATTTCAAGGTCGTTCCTGAGCCCGATTTCAAAGTCGGCTTTATCATGAGCCGGAGTGATCTTGAGTGCCCCGGTTCCAAACTCCGGATCAACATGGTCATCAGCCACCACCGGAATCTCAGCTTCCGGGAATGGTCGTTTCACCAACTGCCCGATATACTTTCCATAACGTTCATCCTTGGGATTCACAGCCACCGCGACGTCGCCCATGAGGGTTTCAGGTCGCGTCGTGGCCACCTCGAGAAACTTGCCCGGCTCATCGACCAGCTCATATTTCATGTAGAAGAGCTTGGAATTCTGCTTCTTGGGAATGACCTCTTCGTCGGACAGCGCGGTTAGCGAAACCGGACACCAGTTCACCATCCGCTTACCTCGATAGATCAGTCCTTCGTTGAAAAGGTCCGCGAAGACTTTCGACACCCAATGAGTGTAGTCCTCATCCATGGTGAAGCGTTCGCGACTCCAGTCGCACGAGCATCCCAGACGCTTGAGCTGTTTGATGATGATCCCCCCGTGTTCCTCTTTCCAGTCCCAGACTTTTTTCAGGAAAGCCTCACGCCCGATATCCCGGCGGGTCTTGCCTTCGGTCTCACGGAGTTGGCGCTCCACCTTGGTCTGGGTCGCGATGCCTGCATGATCTGTTCCCGGAAGCCAAAGAACCTCAAACCCCTTCTGCCGTGCCCGACGAGCCAAAATATCCTGAATGGTATTGTTGAGAACGTGCCCCAAATGTAGAATACCCGTAACGTTCGGAGGAGGAATAACGATGGAATACGGCGGCTTCTCGGAGGAGGGATCCGCTTCAAAACACTTCGCGTCGAGCCAGGCCTGATACCAGGACTTCTCGACTTCCGTGGGCTCGTAAGCTTTGGGCAACTCAGACATCGCGTGCGGGGAATGACAGACCGAAGCCGATTATTCAAGCACTGGTCGAGAGACTTGGGATTAAAAGCTCGTTCCCCGGAATTACATGCTCCTTACTTGGACCACGATGATCCGCTGGATCCTTCTCATCCCTCTCCTGATAGAGAACTCATTGGGCTTTGAGAACGAAGTGGAACCCGTCGGATCTACCGGCCCAGCGGCAACCGTGAGGGTCTTCGAAGGCGCCACTTCCCCTCGCAACCTGTTTTTGGGCGATTCTCTTTCCGATACCGGCAATCTTTCGGACATCATCGGCGGACTCGGAGAGGCCTACCCGGGCGCCAGTCTGACCAATGGGCTGACCTGGCCGGCTTATCTCGACCCCGGATTAGCTCGGATCACTGGAGTTCTTCCCGTTCCCCCTGAGACCGCTCCAGCCTCCATCACGACTTCGTTGGACCTTTCGGTCGGCGCGGCCACATCCGAAGCAATTCTTGGCATTCAGGCTGGCACGACCCTCGATTTCTTCCTTCCCGCCTTTCAGCCGACTCGTCGAGATCGGGCCTTCATCTGGGGCGGCGGAAACGACTTCATCGATCTCTTCGATTCTGAGATCCTACGGGGCGAGGGCGAAATCGAAGCGGCGATCGACAACGCCGTTTCCAGTATCGCCGAGTCGGCTCGAACGGTCAGGGAAAAGGGTTTTCAAAAAGTCACCGTGATTTCGCTTCTGAATCTCGGTCTGGCTCCCCGGGCTTCCGGCTTGGAAGTCATCGGAGAAGAAGTATCCGAGTCATTCAATTCACGCCTCCTCGATCAACTGAGAAGTCAGCCGTCACCCGGCGACACCCTATGGGTCGATTCCTTCGCTCTCTTCAATGATATCGCCAGAAACCCCTCGGCCTACGGATTCTCCAACGTCACCGATCCGGCAGCCCCGATGGCCGATGAGGACATCCCCTCGCCTCTCCCCCCCCGAAATTCAGGATGAATACCTTTTTTACGATGACATCCATCCCACCACCGCGATGCATCGGCAGATCGCCAACTATATTTCTCATCATTTGAACCTGGGCTCGGCTGCGCAGGACCTTTTCCTCGTCACCGATGCCGCCTTATTCTTTGACGATCGATTCGGATTTGGAGCTCCAATTCTTGAGACAGGAGAATCCAATCTGCAGGTCACCACCATTCACGGAGAAAACGAAAGCGGACCCCGTCGTCGCCAAACCAGCGGGATCCGGGCCGATCTTGATCACAGACTGAACGAAAATTTTACCCTGGGAGGCGAATTCATCTACGCAGACGGCCAAAGCCGATCCTCCGACTTCGAATCCTACGGCATCGGAATTGATCTCATTCATCGGGGCCCATGGAAGGAGTTCGCCTACGAGATCGGCTTGGGAGGCGGCTATCTCTGGGGAGATCTCACTCGAGACTACGACCCCGGCAGTTTCTCTTCTGAAAGCGATCAAATGGCATCAACGGTTTCTATTCACGGGGCCCTCCGCGATCCAGCCCTGAATGTTGGAGGACTCAAGGGGTATTGGGAAATTGAGCTCAAACACCGCTTCGTTTTCCGGGGCCACTCGACGGAATCAGGGGCCTCAAGCCTCGATCTCGAATACCATTCCGAAACCCTTTCGACAACTGTCGCCAACCTGGAGATCGGTCTCCACCTCTGCCCGAATCTTGACCTCGCTGTCTCATTGAATCCAGTGCTCTTCCACGAAGGCGGCGAAATCTCATCGAGACAAGAGTCCGGCTTGGCGGAATTCAACACTCCCGATGGTAGTGGATATGATGTTCATACCGGGCGAGTCTCCCTAATTTACCGCCCCTCCGATTCCGCCTCAATTGCCGCCGATCTGGTGGTTGGATCCGAGGACACCTGGAGCGGACAACTGAGCTTTGGGCTCCGTTTCTGATTCGTCCGGCAATTGCCGGCAACTTTCGCTTTTTCTTGATTCCCCTAGTGGAAACTCTCTCCTAGATTCCCCCCCTCTTTAGCACCAATCCATGGCCACACCACAGAAACTTCTCGTAGCAAATCGCGGCGAAATCGCCATCCGCGTCTTCCGCGCCGCCACCGAACTCGGTCTCCGCACCGTCGCCATCTACGCCGAGGAAGATCGCTTTTCCCGCCACCGCTTCAAAGCCGACGAAGCCTACCAACTCGATCAGTCCAAGGGACCGGTCGGGGCTTATCTCGATTACGAAGGCATTGTGGCTCTCGCCAAATCCAAAGGCGTTACCTTGATCCACCCCGGATACGGATTCCTCTCGGAAAATGCCGACTTCGCCCGCGCTTGCGCCCGCGAAGGAATCACTTTTATCGGGCCTTCCGCCGACCTCCTTGGCTCCATGGGCGACAAGACTGCCGCCCGGGCCCAGGCCATCGCCGCCAACGTCCCTGTTCTCCCCGGAACCGACGATGCCATCTCCGATCCTGACCAGGCTCTCACGGTGGCCCACGAAGTTGGATTTCCGCTCATCATCAAGGCCGCCTTCGGGGGTGGCGGGCGCGGGATGCGGATCGTTGAGAAACCATCCGAGCTCCAAGCCCGTCTCGCCGAAGCCCAGGAGGAGGCTCAGAACGCCTTCGGCAATCCCGCCGTCTTCCTTGAGCGCTACATCAAGCGCGCCAAGCACATCGAAGTCCAGGTCCTCGGCGATCAACACGGCACCGTCGTGCACCTTCACGAACGCGATTGCTCGGTGCAACGCCGTTACCAAAAAGTGGTCGAAATCGCGCCATCCATCGATCTCGAAGGAAACCTCCGTCACGAATTCTGTGAAGCGGCCGCCCGACTCGCCCGCGACATCGGCTACAACAACGCCGGCACCGTGGAATTCCTTTATGACATGGATTCCAAAGAGTGGTTCTTCATCGAAATGAACCCGCGCATTCAGGTCGAACACACCGTGACCGAATGCGTTACCGGTGTAGACCTCGTTCGCTCTCAAATCCTCGTCGCCCAGGGCCACAAACTGCACGACCCTGAAATCGGCATTCCTCCGCAGGACGAAATCCCCTGCAACGGCTATGCCATTCAGTGTCGCATCACCACCGAAGATCCCGAGAAGGGCTTCGCTCCCGATTACGGCCGGATCACCAACTATCGTTCCGCCGCCGGTTATGGCATTCGTCTCGACTCCGGAAACGGCGACGCCGGTGCCGTCATCACGCCTTACTACGACTCGATGCTCGTGAAGCTCACCGCGATGGGACGCGATTTTGAAACGGCCTGTCAGCGCACCGACCGCGCCCTTCGTGAATTCCGCATCCGCGGGGTGAAGACCAATATTCCTTTCCTCGAAAACGTCATTGCCGATCCCACCTTCCGCTCCGGCGATGCCCACACCAAACTTATCGACTCCCAGCCGAGTCTCTTTGAGTTCGTCCCCAAGCGCGATCGCGCGACAAAGCTCCTCAATTACCTTTCCGACATCACGGTTAACGGCAACCCCGGTGCTAAAAACTGGCAGCCCGCTCAACCCTTCGCGCAACCACGAGTGCCCAGCGCTCAACCCAAGGTCGACTTCAAAGGATCGCGCGACATCCTTCTCGAGCAAGGCCCCGAAGCCTTCGCCCAGTGGATCAAAGACGAAAAGCGCCTCCTCGTCACCGACACCACAATGCGTGACGCGCACCAGTCGCTCATCGCGACCCGCATGCGGACCTACGACATGCTCGCCATCGCCGAAGCCTACTCGAATCGTATTCCCAATCTCTTCTCGATGGAAATGTGGGGCGGAGCAACCTTCGACACCGCGATGCGCTTCCTCAAGGAAGACCCTTGGGATCGTCTCCGTGAACTCCGCGAGCGCATTCCCAATATCTGTTTCCAGATGCTCTTCCGCGGTTCCAACGCCGTCGGATACTCGAACTATCCCGACAATGTTGTCGCTGGCTTTGTAAAGCACGCTGCCGATGCCGGGATGGACATCTTCCGCATCTTCGACTCACTCAACTACCTTCCCAACATGAAGGTGGCCATGGAAGCGGCCCGCGAACACGGCAAGGCCGTTTGTGAAGCCGCCGTTTGTTACACCGGCGACATCACCAACCCCGATCGCGCCAAGTATTCCCTGAAATACTACGTCGATAAGGCCAAGGAGCTCGAAAAGATGGGAGCGCATATTCTTTGCATCAAGGACATGGCCGGACTCGCCCATCCCGCCGCCATCAGCAAGTTGGTCTCGACGCTAAAACAGGAAATCGAGATCCCGATCCATTTCCACACCCACGACACTTCCGGCCTTAACGCTGCCTCCATCATGGCCGCGTCCGACGCCGGCGTCGACATTGCCGACATGGCTCTCGCCTCCATGTCTGGATCAACCAGTCAGCCGAACTTGAACTCGGTGAATGCAGCGATGAGCGGAAACGAGCGGGCGCCAGGTCTCGACTCCGACACCACCAACGAGCTTTCCGATTACTGGGAGGAAATCCTCACGCACTACGAGCCTTTCTATTCCGCTCCCCGCAGCGGCACCGCCGAAGTTTATCTCCACGAGATGCCCGGCGGCCAATATACCAATCTTAAGGAACAGGCCAACTCGATGGGTCTTGGCCACCGTTGGCAGGAAATCGCGCACACCTACGCCGACGTCAACCAACTCTTCGGCGATATCGTCAAGGTGACACCTTCCTCCAAGGTGGTCGGCGACATGACCATGCTTTTGGTCACGCAAAACCTCAAAGCCGACGATCTTCTCAACGGCAATGCGCCTAACCTCGACTTCCCCGAGTCCGTCATCGACATGCTCGCCGGTGGCCTCGGACAACCCGACGGAGGCTGGCCCAAGGAAATTCAAAAAGTCGTTCTCGGTGACAAGACTCCCGTCACTGTCCGTCCCGGCGAACTCGCCGCGCCTTGCGATCTCGACGAGACCAAGGAGCAACTCAGGGAACAACTCGGACGTCCCGCAACCGACGATGACCTCTACAGTCACCTCATGTATCCCCAGGTCTTTGCGGATTTCCACAAGACCCTCAGCGACTTCGATCGTCTCACCGTCCTTCCGACACCTGCCTTCTTCTACGGACTGCAAGTCGGCGAAGAAATCCACGTCGACATCGGCCCCGGAAAAACCCTCTTCATCAAGCTGATCTCAATTGGAGAGGCGGACTCCGAAGGACGTCGCACTCTATTCTACGAGCTCAACGGCATGCCTCGCGAAGCCGTCGTCGTCGACAAGGAACTCGGAACCGAAGCCGTCGCCAACGTCAAGGCCGACCCTGGGAATGCAAAGCACGTCGCAGCTCCGCTCCCCGGCATGGTCAGCGAGGTCGCCGTCAAAGCCGGCGACGAAGTTAAGGAAGGCGATAAGTTGGTCGTCCTCGAAGCCATGAAGATGCTTACCACCGTCAGCGCTCCCGAAGACGGCACCATCGCCGACGTCTCCCTCGCCGAAGGAAAGCCCGCGGATACGGGTGATCTGTTGGTGACCTTGAAGTAATCAATTGTCGTGTCATCCGGCCAAAACTCCCCACATGAAAATTGTCATTCTCGATGGGTACACTCTCAATCCCGGAGACCTCTCCTGGGACGGAATCGAAAAACACGGGGAGCTGGTCGTTCACGATCGGACTGATCAGGATCCACAGTCCGTGATCGAAGCCATTGGCGATGCCGAGATCATCTTCACCAACAAGACACTCATTCCAAGAGAAGTCCTCGAGCAAGCTCCCTCGGTAAAATACATTGGAGTGTTGGCGACGGGATATAATATCGTCGATCTTGAGGCGGCACACGAAAAGGGCATTACCGTTACCAACGTTCCCAATTACGGCACGCCTGCGGTCGCCCAATTCACCCTCGCTCTTATTTTGGAGCTTTGCCACCAGATCGGAGCCCACAGCAAGGCCGTGCATCGGGGTGACTGGGTATCAAGCAAGGACTTTTGTTTCTGGAACTCTCCCTTGATCGAACTGTTCGGCAAAACTCTGGGAATCATCGGCTTCGGACGCATCGGACAGGCAACGGCGGCCATTGCCCAGTCCTTCGGGCTCACGATTCTCGCCCACAATCGATCTCAAGATCCCTCTCTTGAATCCGAGACATGCCGATATGCCTCGCTTGAGGAACTATTTTCACAATCGGATGTAATCAGCCTCCACTGCCCGCTAACGCCCCAGACTGAAAACCTCATCAATCGCGAGAGCATCGCCAAAATGAAAGACGGTGTCATGATCATCAATACGGCACGCGGACCTCTGATCAATGAAGCTGATCTGGCCGATGCGCTCAACAGCGGGAAAGTCTCCGGTGCCGCAGTCGACGTGATCACCAAAGAGCCCATGGTCGCGGATAACCCTCTTCTTGGCGCAAAAAACTGCCTCATCACCCCTCACATTGCTTGGGCTCCGACTGAAGCTCGAACCCGCTTGATGAAGGTTGCCGGAGACAACCTGCAAAACTTCCTTGCGGGATCTCCTACGAACGTCGTCGTCCCCTGAACCTTCGTGGTGAACCGCTTGCCAGTCCGGAAAATCTCTCTAGGCTGCCAACCATGAGAAAGTTTTTATTCCTGCTCTTCGCGATCACCTCGACTCCCTTGCTACACGCACAGGAAGATAAAGCGCCGGGCAAACCCCACCCGGCGGTTACCGCTCTCATTTCGTGGGCGCAGACAGAGAATGGAAATAAGGAAGAAAAGAAGGCCTTTTTCACACCTCAAGAGATCGAAATGATCGAAACAATGGGGAAATCAAATGAACGTGGAATCAGGGAATTCCGCGAGTTCGTTCTTTCAGGCAAAGATGACCTCACCTTCAAGCAAACCCAGGACAACCCGAACGCTGGCTCCCTCTACATCAAGGGAAAGAGATTCCTGCCTGTGAAACTGGAGGACAATCAATGGAAGGGCGACCTCGTCAAGATGATGAAGGATGTGAAGGCCAAGGCGAAACTATCAATGGCTGAACAGGACATCTCTTTCTTAAAGACAGCTCTGGA
>JBMHCW010000026.1:0-143953 GCA_049889715.1 Akkermansiaceae bacterium
TTCTCTTGCGCCAGAGCCACTCCACAAAGGACGCCCCAACACAGCATTGTTCTCGATTTTTTCATAGGTGTAACACTTACCCCATCAAAGTTTCCATCCCCGGACAAGACGGAAACAAGATCGACCTGCTTCGCCAGCGAACGAATTGCTTCTTTTCTTACGCCTCATTTTCACGTCGATTACCCAACATGAAAAAGTTCTTCCTCTTCCTGTCATCGCTCGGCCTCCTCCACGCTGACGATCCGACGTGGTTTCGATACCCCGCCATTTCCCCGAACGGCGACACGATCGTGTTCACCCATGGAGGGGACCTCTACACCGTACCATTCTCAGGAGGACAAGCCCGCCCGCTGACCCAGCATCTTGCCCGGGACTACTCTCCTGTCTGGTCACCCGATGGGAAGACCATCGCCTTTGCCTCGAACCGACATGGCAACTACGACGTTTACACCATTCCTGCCCGAGGAGGATCGCCCACCCGTGTCACTTTCCACTCGAGCAACGACCTTCCTTCCTCCTTCACTCCGGATGGCAAATCCATCGTCTTCTCCGCCACCCGGCAGGACCCTGCGAACTCTTTCGACATCCCCAATCGTCGGATGGGCGAACTCTATCAGATCCCCGCCCGAGGCGGTCGGGTCTCTCGGATCTTCGGAATCCCGGCGGAAAACGTCAGCTTCTCTCCCGACGGAAAACGCTTTCTCTATCACGATCGCAAGGGCTACGAAGACGAGTGGCGCAAGCACCATCAGTCTTCGGTCACCCGGGACGTCTGGCTTTATGACCGGGATCAAAAATCACATCGCAAGCTCACTTCCTTTCCCGGCGAAGACCGAAACCCGGTCTGGATTGACGATCAAAAATTCCTCTACCTTTCCGAGCAATCCGGAAGCTACAACATTTGGCAGGCCAGCACAGTCGGTGATCTCTCCCAAATCCAAATCACTTTCTTTGAAAAACACCCGGTGCGTTTTCTCTCGAGAGCAAAGAACGGACGCTTAGCCTTCAGTCATCATGGGGAACTCTACGTGATGAACTCAATCAAGGCCCCTCCCGAGAAGCTCAAGATCTCCCTTCAAGCCGATGACAAAACAAACGTCAGCTCTGTTCAGGTTGCCACCGACATCAAGGAGATGGCTGTCTCACCCGACGGCAAGGAGATCGCCTTCATTTCGCGTGGTGAGATTTTTGTAACCTCCGTGGACTTCGATGAAGTCCGCCGGATTACAAACACTCCCGAACAAGAACGCTCGGTTGACTTTCACCCCGAGGGACGGAAGTTGGTCTATGCCTCGGAAAGGGAGGGCAGTTGGAATCTCTACACCACGTCCATCGCCCGCGAAGAAGAGAAGACGTTTTACCACGCGACCGTTCTCGACGAAGAGGTCCTTCTGAAAACCGAAGAGGAAACCTTCCAACCTCTTTGGTCACCCGATGGACAGTCAGTCGCCTTCCTTCAGGACCGGGTTCAATTGCGGAAACTGGATGTTGCCACCGGCGAGATCACCACTCTGCTCGACGGATCCCGGAGCTTTTCCTATTCCGATGGAGACATCGATTTTGTGTGGTCCCCCGACAGCAAAAGCCTCCTCTCAATGCGACTTCAAGAAGATCGGTGGACCGAAAACCTCTTTCTCGTTCCAGCCAGCGGACAGGGGCCCGTGATCGATCTGACCCAGAACGGGTATTATGACTATGCCCCGGCGTGGGGATGGAATGGCGAAGGAATCGTCTGGATCTCAAATCGCCACGGCCGAAAGGCTCACGGGAGTTGGGGAACCGATCTCGACGTCTACGCCGGCTTCCTGACCGAACGGGCCTACCGATACTTCAACCTGACCGAGGCCGAACTCAAGGAATTCCAGAATCGCAAAACCGACAAGAAGGAGGAAAAGGATAAAGACGAGGAAGAAGACAAGAAAGAATCCAAGGAGAAGAAGGCGGCTCCTCTTTTCGACGGACCTCCGAAATTGGACCCCGAAGGCGTGATCGAACGCAAGGAACGGCTCACCATTCACTCCACCGACCTATCCGGCTTTGCCCTCTCGCCCGATGGCACCAAGCTCTTCTACCTTCTCAAGGACCGCAGTGAATTCCAGGTCTGGATGAACAAACTTTACGAGAAGGAAACCAAACTCCTCGCTTCGCTGGGCAAATCGTCGGGGCGCTCATCCTCTGACATCCGGATCAACGAAAAAGGCGATGCTCTCTTTGTCCTCGCCGGAGGAAAAATCACGTCGATCAACACCAAGAGTGGAGACACCAAGAAACATGGATCGAGCGGTGTCATGAATCTCGACCTTGCCGCCGAACGCTCCGAGATGTTCGAGCATGTTTGGCGACAAGTGCGCGAAAAATTCCATCGCAAGGATTTTCATGGCGTGGACTGGGACTTCTATGGGGGCGAATATCGCAAGCTGCTTCCCGCCATCACCAACAACGATGACTTTGCAGAGCTCCTCAGCGAAATGTTGGGCGAACTCGATGCCTCCCACACCGGCGCCTTCCATCGGCCCAAACATCCGATGCCCGACAAGACGGCTTCCCTTGGTGTTCTCGATGATCTCGATTACCAGGGTCCCGGGATTCGAATTCTTGAAGTCATTCCGCGCAGCCCCCTCGATCTCATTGACGAAGAAGTCCCGGCCGGAACTGTGATCGAAAAAATCAACGGCCAGGAAATCGCCGAAGGCGAAAACTACTACGCCCGTCTCAATCGACTCGAAGGCGAACGGGTTCTCCTCACATTGAAGCTTCCGGAGCAAGACGACCGGCTGGAAGTCGTGATCCGCCCGCTCTCTCTCAGCGAGGAAAGCGAACTGCTCTATCAACGTTGGATGAAACGCATGGAGGAACGCACCGACGAACTCTCCGGAGGGAAAATCGGATGGGTTCACATCCGGGGCATGAATGACGGAGCTTTCCGCGAATTGTACTCGCGCGCCTTCGGGAAATACTCCGATCGCAAGGCCCTCATCGTAGATACCCGCTTCAATGGCGGTGGCTGGCTCACCGAGGACCTCACCTCTTTCCTCAGCGGTGAACAATTTCTCAAGTTCTACCCGCGTGGACAGGGCAACCTCGGAGGCGAACCCATCTTCCGCTGGGCCAAACCTTCCGCCGTCATCATGGGCGAAGGAAACTACTCCGACGCCCACCTCTTCCCCTATGCCTACAAAACCATGGGCATTGGAAAACTGGTCGGCATGCCTGTCCCGGGCACCGGCACGGCAGTCTGGTGGGAACGACTCATCGACTCCTCTCTTGTCTTCGGGATTCCGCAGGTCTCCACCATCGACACCGAGGGACGTTATCTGGAGAACACCCAACTCGAACCCGACCTCAAAGTTGCCAATCGTCCTGAGGATCGGGCGAACGGAAAAGACCGACAGCTTGAGAAGGCGGTCGAACATCTCCTCTCGCTTCCCGCCCCAAAACCCTGGCCACTGCCCAAAGACTAAAAAAGGAGAGCGGGCTTTCACCCGCTCCCCTGCCAGTTCACTTAAGAGAAAAGGTATTTTCAGTCTAGCTCTTGCGACGGACCAAAGCACCGGCTCCGACAATCGCCAAAACGACCAGGAAGGCCGCCATGATCTGTCCGCCGATCGAAGATCCGGCCTGCTCTTCCTCGAGATCAATCTCGAGCCCGAGGGCTTGGTCTCCGCTAACTTGGATTTCACGCGTAAAGACCATGGACTTGCCGGATGGCGAGATGACCGGATCCAACATTTGGCTCACTGTTTCGGTTACCCTCTGATGCTGGATCCACTTGCTTGCGATGGTGTTCAACATCCGGTTCACCTCAATATCGTTACCTTGAATGACATTCTGGAAATCAACTTTCCCGAAATTCAAGTTTCCGGCAAAGACCGGGTTGGCGTTCGCGGCATCTTCGATTTGATCATTCTGGGTGGCATCGAGATTGATCCCGCTGTTGCCACGGTTATCCAGCCAGAGGCGCTGGCGACGGGTATTCAAACCCACCACAGCTTGCTGGGTCACCAGATTCTCCAGCTTAACCCTGGCATCTTCATTACTCGCGGCATCGAGATTGGAACCATTGTAGACCTGCTCCAGGGTTTGGGCGGCCTTCCCTTGCTCTCCAGCTTGCAGATAACCGCTGACCTTGCCAAGACGACCCAGAGCTTCCTTCTGCTTGGAGGCATTTCGCTGAGCCACCAACTCGAGGTATTTCTCGCGATTCATGACGCCCCCATCTTCCTCATCTGCAAGGTCCAGATCCCCATCGGAATCACGCAAGGCGTACCCTTCGGGCACGGAAATGACCCAGGTCACATTCTCAAGCGGCTCTCCGATCTTGAAGGCGGTCAATCCGAGGTTTTTGAGCGAGGACACCGAACGGGTCGACGCATAAGTGAATCGTAGTTTGGCTTCGCGCCCACCCGCATCACCAGTGACATGGAAACGGTAGGAGTCCCCGTCCTCCTTCACGACGAGAGCACTCTCCTCGTTCACAAAGACCCCGAACAAACGACTATCGGGAGGAAGGGTCAGGGTCATCGACCCCCGCTGCAGAGTCTCAAGTTCAAGATCAGCCTGATTCATCAACTCCCCATATGGAGAAATGACGGTAAGCAAGCGGCCTTTCTTGACGCGAATCTTGGAGCTCGTAACCACGGCGTGGCGCTTCAACTTGACCTTCACTTCGCCAGCTGCCCGCGTGCTGCGCAGGAAGGCATCGGGGGCACCACTCCGATCAAGCTGGAAGAGCGATTTGGGAAGAGCCACCCAATCGGTTGACGACCACCCCGGAGCAGAATCCACCGTCAGGTCGAGACGAGCACCGGGACGCAAGGCGAGGAAGGATTCCTGCTGTCGGGCTTCGGGAAGAAGACAACTCTGGATGGCTACGAGCTCCTGAACAGACTCGCTGTTCTGCTCATACTCGATCCGGATCGGAACGTCACCAATCACCCGACGCTTAAAGCGAATCAACCAGGCATCGCCTTCGGACTGCACAATATCCCTGACCTCTCCACCGGACGCCCGGATGGTCTGGGCATCGGTCTCGGAGATTCCCGGAAGAAGAATCTGAAGATCCTTCACCGAGGCATTGTCAATTTTGACACGAAGGTCGACCCGCGTCATCGAACGTCCATCCCGCAGCTCCACATCCGTCAAGACCTTGGCCGCGATGGAAGGGTCGAGTTGGTCGACCGCCAGGCTCAGCATCCATGACTTCTGCAACAAGCGGAAGGCCAGCGCCCCCGGCTGATTCCCCCCGACTGATCGGGGATCGAGTGCGGATAGATCCTTCCGCTGTTCAACTCGAAGCTGGATTCCCCGTCCGGGAACCACAATCAACTGCCCCGACTGGCGGGCCGCCTCGCGAAGCTCCACTTTGGGAACCGTCCACTTGGCGACCGGCATGGCAGGAGTAGCTCCGGTCAGCACGAGAGAAAAGGTCTGCTGCCCGATGGTCTTGCCATTGAGATTCATTACCACCATGGTCTGCCCGCCTTCCTCAACTTCCGCCCAGTGGTTGAGCGCTGCTCCGGTGAGGGACTCGACTTCGAATCCTTTCGGCAACGGGAAGCTTAGACGGAACACGCCCGCCCGGGTAATGTTGGCGGTCAACTCGGAAGCCAGAATGGTCCGTTCATCTCCGAAGGACAAACGATGCTGGGACGCCACGCGCACCTCCGGCGAAACCGGAGCCACATTCAATTTCAATGAAGCCTCTCCTTGTGAATAGCGATAGACTTTCTGCAGCGCCGCCGTCGGCTTCTTGGCTTTATCCCGGGGAATGAGCGATTGATCAAAGTCAGCGAGATTTACCAGAGACAACCCAACCGGAGTGTCCCGGTCGAGCTGGGCTTCCTTGCCAAAGGCGAGAGCCACCATCCCGACCTCGCCGGCCGACCCGGACACTCTCATCGGTGATACCGTGACTTCGGCCGGAAGTTCGTCCAAGGCCCGCTGGGTCTCGATGAAAATCTGGAATGGCTTCGACTGGAATGGCGCAAGCTCCACCGTCAGCAATCGCTTCTCGGGATCAAAGCGCCATGGACCAATCAACTTGCTGTCAACATCACTGACGGTGAACCCTTCGGGGACGGTCAGCACCAACTGTTTCACCTGGCCCTGTGCCGGACGGATCCGCACGCGGTGAACGCCATCCACCACGCCGGGGCCGGGAATGAAGAGATCATCCACTTCTGAATAAAACTGGGTCGCTTCAGCCGCGACATCTCGGGCCTTCGGACTCATCACGATGATTGTCTTGGGATCAGGAGCCAGCCACAGCTGGACCGAACTTCCCTTGCCCCCGAGGTTCTTCTTACGAACTGCCGAAGCCGAATCAATGGACCACCCCGCCACCTCATAGTTGACAGTCAAGGTCCGGACTGCCGCCGGTCCGCTCAACACGGAAATCCCCTTGGTCACATTGACAGCTGGAGCTTGATAGGTGAAATCGACTTGATGAGTGCCATCAGCGGTGGCGATGGCAATATAGTGTCCGTTCTCGGTAATAATGCGGACGTTCTCTCCCGTGAATTTGGTGAGAGTCGCCGGAGAATGAAGAAGCACAAATCGCTCGCCTTCCTTTGCCGTCATTTGAATGGACGCCTTGGCTTCAAGACGACGTTCGCGAACGTCCCATGTCTCGGTCAATGAATCAGACGCCAGATTGGCAGCCTCGGCATTCTGTCCACCGGAAAGCGCCAGCACCCCGGCCATCAACATCGCCGTCACGCTTCCGGCAGGGCCGGACTTTGGATCAGGTGCAGGCTCTTCTTCGTCATTCTCCTCACCATCTTCTTCCTCATCATCGTCTTCATGACTTTCCCTCTTGAACATCTCCTTCCAGCGGTCAAACGAACCATACACTCCGGGCCACCAGAGAATTACGATCGCCACTCCGAGAAGGGTGAAGAAGATTCCCGCTCCACCGACTTGCAGAAGCAAACCGAATGAAATCGCGATCCCTGCCAACATTCCGAAGAGGCGACGCCGCGATGCCATGGTCCAGGCAAAGTAACCCAGAATTCCGCCCACAATCACGAGCAGGAACCCAAACTCGGAATAGGAAACCTTGCCCTTCTCGAGATGCTCGACCGTCAAACTGAGAATCCGGTCCGGTGCTGTGACCGGCACACTGTATTCAAGGGCATCAGGAAGCTCGACAGCCTGATCAAATCCTTTCCCACCCAGATAGAAGGCGCCCACAGCCGCGAAGAGCACAATCAGAGCTCCGACCAGGGAAACTCCGGCATCGATCCTCATCAGGAAAGTTCCCAGGATCCACGCGGCGATCAGAAGACCGAAGGACAACATCGCTTTCTTTTCAATCCAGGTAAATCCGTTCTCACTCGAATAACTCGTCAGAAGATCCAACCCGCCGGAACTGACAGGCCTCAAGACATGCCCCGTGTCGGAGGTCACTTTCCATCTGGTCATCAACTGGGTTGTCCCGATGACCGTCGGTGCGGCCACGTTGACCTTGCCCTTGCCACCTTCAATACTGGAACGAATGACCACCCTGACTGGTTGGTTGGGTCCGATGGTATCCGGAAGCGGAACCAATCGCTTGTCACCCGATTCGCGCACCGGAACCGACGTTCCATTGACCGTCACCTCTCCGAGGGAAAGGCCCTTGGGAACATGGAGATCAAGATTACGACCACTTCTGATCCTGACATCAAAAGTCGAGATCGAAGCCACCGCTCCATCCTTGTCGATCCGACTTGAGAAGTCGGCGAACTCAACCACTTGTCTGGCGGTCTCACCGCGCTTGAACCATTCGATACCAATCTTCAATTCCTCGGGACGACTGTTATACTGCCAGGCCGCCAATGACGGAGCGTGCGACATCAAACGATATTCGGCCGGCAGCTCGAGAGGATCCAATTTGATCAAACTCTGGCTCTTGCCCTCCCCCGTTTCCGAGATCTCAACTTGTCCGGGGCTCACGACTTGCACGAAGCCCCGTTCACCCTGAACGCTCATCGGGGTCAACTCGCCCAAGGACAGCCCCTTCTGGGCCTTCTGCTCGTATGTCACCAAAAGCTGATAAGCTCCCATGACCGGACGATTCAAGGGCACCACGACGGTACCTTCTTCATTGACCCTTGAGTCACGAACGTCACGTCCGTCGACATTGAGATGTTCGATTCCCTCGGGCACCACCAGCTCCCACTGGGTCACCGGAGCACCAGTGATGAAGAAATTCACAAGGACGGAAACATAGGCGACCTCTTCTTTCAGCGAGTAGAGATGAAAGACATCGGCCTGCACATTCTGGCTCAAGGCTTCGATCGTCATGGTCGCCTTCCAGGCTTCGCCCCGGATTCGGAAGGCTTGCTGCAAATTGGGACCTCTTTTGACAAAGTGAATCAAGGGCATTTCAGCCAACCCTTCGTTGGCTCCCGGGCTGACCCGGTATCCCGGCGCGGCACTAACGCCAAGTTCGCCCCGGACAACCTGACTCCCGGGATAGGAAAACGATGGCAGAACCCAGTTCCCGGCCTGAGCCGGCTGATTCTTTTCCAGATGCAACTGGATCAAACGACGCCCGGACACTTCTTTCCCGAAGATCACCTTGATCCGTCGGGTCCCTTTCTCCGGAGTGCTCGCGACATAGTCGGACACATCTGCTCCGGTCACCGCCACTACCGAATAGTCAGCCGGCCCCAGCAATTCCCATTCACGAATGGGAGCTTCCCTGACGTCCAACTCGATATCCGCTCGCAGAACCCGATCGGTCTCAGTCAGCTCATAACTCAAGGTTTGGGAGACGTTGATCTCGGGCTTCACTCGCTCAGCGGCAATCGTGAACGAGCGAGTGGCAGCCGGGAAACGGTAGTAGAAGATCTGACGAAGATTCCCCGGCAGCTTGGCGGCTTCCGGATATTGATCCGGAGACAATTGGGTCAGACCGGTGGTCTTCATCACTTCGATCCGAACCGCTCCGCTGTTGTAAATCCGGAAGTATCCCGAATGCCGAACTGCTCCGACCGGAGTCATGCGCAAGGCTTCGGCCTTCACCGGTAGAGCCTCCAGAGCCGACTGGGCCCGAATCAGGAACATCGCCTCCTTGGTCACCGGCCGACTCAAGGCGATCTCCAGAGTCTGCTCCTCGGTCACCTTCCAGCTGAGAACGTTTTCACCTTCCACCGCGAGAACCTCTCCCGTTCCCTCAAGCTGCACCGTCAACGAGTCCAGAGATCCTTGCAAGGCCTTGACCGTGATGGCTGTCATCTGCCTGAGCAAGCCGGCTCCCACCGAGATCTCCCCCATTGCTTCACTGGTGTAGAAGAGCTTGCTGTCCCCGGTCTTGCGCTCGGGCTGCCAGGCGAACTTGCAAGCGCCGCTGGCCGGAAGGAATCCCCGCATCCCGGCATTGGCCTTCACCGGAATCACGGGAAGAGCCGGATTGAAAACCGCGGATTCATTGATCCCGGTCAACTCGACGGGAACCACCGCTCCGCTGGCGACCGCAAAATCTACATTCTTCCACTCGCCCTGGCTGACCAGGGGAGTCACGAAGGCGAGATCAATGGGATACACGCCCGACTTCTTGAATTCGATTTCATACCCTCCCTTGCCGAGCTTGAGTCGATAATCATCGGTGACCAACGGAACCGTCGGCGCAGCCCGCCCGCGAAGAACGGTCATGGAGATCGGCTTGCTGCTGGAAACATGAGCCGTTCCGATCAAGCGGAATTCCGCAGATCCTCCCTTGGGATCGACCTCGCCCACCAAACGGACATTTCTGAATTCCACCGGCAAAGGTTGTGACGCCGCCCTCATGAGACGCGCCACCACATTGGCGCTCTTGTTCGAGGTGAGACGATTGATGCCATCTTCGCTCTTCAAGGTCTGAACTCCATCGGCCTTGATCAACTGATGGGCCACCCCGTCACCGCTTTGGATGGTATAGGTTGCCGAAAAACCCGACGCAGTCGCTGGGCCAAATGTCGTTATGACTTCCTCTGAAGGCAGCTGGATCTGGTCTCGCTCCAACACGATCGTGGCCTGCAGCTGACGGGCCTTGGGATCCACCGGAATGAGATCGACAAAACGTTTCGCCCCTTCCCGACGAACCGACCACCCTTTGACTTGCTTTCCGTCGACTTTGAGAATGGGAGCACGACCAGCCACTTCGAGCGCGAGCTTACCCGCATCACCCTGTACCACGTTGACCGTGACCTGGGCTGACTCGGTGACCTTTCCTTTTCCAATCTTCGAAGTCGACGTCACCTCGGTGGTATAGAACAAGGGTGCCTTGGGTTTGGGGGCCGGTGCCTCGATAGTGATACGATGGTCCACTTTTTCCGAGACCACCTCGGCAGTTTCAGCGGGTTTGGCGGGTGGAGTATCGTCAGGGGCCGGTTCGGGCGCGGGTTCCTGGGCGACGAGAAGCGATCCGAAGAAGAGCGGAGCAAGGCGATGGATTTTCATAAAGTGAGAGAGGAAGGATGAGATGTTAGAGCGTCGGAAAATGACGATTGGTAAAGGGTTGGTAAAAGCGGACTTACTGTCCCGCTTGTTGGAGCATGGTCTGGAGTTCCTGGAAACGAGGTTGATTCTGGAAAGTGGGCTTGAGGGTCTGAATTTCCTGACGGAGACGCTTCAATTCCACTCGCTCACCGACCGGGCTTCCTTTCAACTTCTCGGCAAACAACCCGGCCACTCCTGCCAACCGGAGAGTCGGACTGGCCTCGGAGAAGGAGGCTGAATCGGCATCGTATGGAATGGTCCAGGTGCGTTCGACCATCTGATTGGTCGTGGTATCGAGGAAGCGGACGGAGACCGTTCCGATATCACCACGCCCTTCGGGCATGGGCTCAAAATGGTAGAGAGCCACCCCGCTCTCCTCAGCAGCCATCTCGGCGGCATCAACGGAATCATTGCGGAAATCCTCCTTCTTCAACTTGTGCTTCTCAAAGCCGTAGAGCTTGAACTTGGAGACCCGCTCGGGATTAAAGATGACCTGCACCTTGACGTTCTTGGCGGCCGGCCGAAGGGCCCCGGCAATCTGTCGGGCAAAGCCGTCGTCGGCATCCTCGGGACGATCAAGAAAGTAGTAACGCCCGTCTCCCTGCTTGGTCAGCGAAGTGAGAATGTCGTCGTTCAGTCCGTCGGCTCCCACGCCGCAGGCATCGAAGGCAATCCCGGCATCACGCATCTGCGAAACCTGCTTGGCCAGATTCTCCGGAAGAGCATCGCCCAGATTGGCAGCTCCGTCGGTAAGAAGAATGATCCGGTTCTGCGCTCCCTCGACGAATTGCTGGCGGGCCAATTGCAGACCCGAGGACAAAGCGGCTTCCAGGTTGGTGCCGCCTTCGGTCAGCGGATTGGATACAATCTCGGCCAACTTGGCGCTCTGATGACCTTTGACACGTTCGGCGAGAAGGCGCGGCGTGCGGGCGAACCCGACCAAGGTGATCTCGTCGTTGGCATTGAGCTGACTCGAAAGGAGAGCAAAGGCCCGGCGCACACTCTCGGCCCGATCGGCCCGTTCCATCGAGCCACTCTGATCGAGCAACACGGTGAGGCGGAGCGGCGTCGAGGCATTACGCCCAAGGGCGGCCGTGCTCATCGAAACCCGCATCAGGTTCCGCTGCTGCATGAAGGGATGACTTCCCTGCTCGATGACACAGGCCACTTTCTCAGCCTGGGTGGGAGCGGCATCGCTGTAGCTCAAGGCATTGACAAACTCCTCGGGACGGACTTTGGAAGCGTCGGGCCACTGCCCCTTCTGCAGCGAGGACTTGGCCAACTTGAAGGAGACATCGCTGACATTGAGCGAGAAGGTGGAGTCGGACTTGGTCGCCACCGGAGTTTCGAAGGCTTCGATCTTCTTCAACTGAGCGGCCTTCTCGCGGTCGTCTCGCTCTTTCTGCTTGGAAACCATAGTCACCAACTGATCCACGAGCTGAAGATTCTCCGCGGTATTTCTCACTACCAGGGTATTTGTTGCCGGATCCAGAGTGGCCTTGGCCCCTTCCATGAAAGTGATCCCGCTGTATTTGAGAAGCTCTTCGACTCCAACATTCGGATCGATCCCGAAGTCATCATCCGGTGTGCCTCCGAAGGAATCGACATCCTCACCGCTGTCATCGAAGGATGAGGCGAGGGTATCCTCAAAGCCAAGAGGCAAGGCAAACCGCATCTCACGCACCTTCGATGCCCCATCCTCTCCTTCTTTAGCAGCGGGCACCGACAACTCCCAGGCTTCATCAACCTTGGCCAAAAGCTCGGCTCTGGTGGCATCTTCGCCAGCCTGCCCCAGTTCTTCCCTGGCTTCGGCATTTCGAGTAAACCACTGGCGGGCGGTCTGATTATAGGGATCAACCTTGAGAACTTTTTTGAATTCGGCTTCTGCCTTCTCGTAAAGCCCCAGGTCGTGATAACCCTCACCGGTATACAGTCCACGACGGACCTTATCGACATCCTTGGTAAATTCGTAGCTCAGGGAAGGACTCGTCCTGATGGGGTCATCGAGATACTCCAATCCTTGGGCTGCCGACTCGTCACCCGGATTGTTTTTTTGAACTTCGGTGAGAAGCTGGCGTGCCTCGTTATAGCGACCGGTCCGGCGATAGTTTTGAGAAAGGGCCAGCGAGCTGTCCTTGAGATGATCATTGACCACCTTCCGCCGTTCCTCCGTGACCGTTCCCTGAGGAAGCTTATCCAAGGAATTCCGGTAAGCAGCGGTCGCTGTTTCAAAGTCCCCTTCGGCATAGGCCTGACGTCCCTTCGCCAACAGAGCATCAGCTTCCACCACCGACTGTTGGCGCCTCAACCGCTCCTGCTGAACCAGTCCATCAACCCCGCTGTCATCGGCAGCCGGAGCCCCGAACGGATCGGCACTCCCGAAGTCGTCACCATCCCCGAAGTCTCCCCCTCCACCTCCGAAGGGATCATCGGAAGGTCCGAATCGATCGTCTGGCATATCAGCCAACTCAGCCACCTTGAGGTCAGGTGTCGGCTTACTTTCTGGAAACGGCTGCGCTGGATTCGTCGCCCCTCGCGGAGCCTTCTTATTGCTCTCGGTCAGCTTCCGGCTTTCCTCCACTTCCTGCCCTTCGAATTCCCAACGTGCATCAGCAACAGAGTTCTGATTCTTCTCCACTGGCTGCCGGCTGCCGGGCTTCTTAGGGAGGCCATTCGAAAGCTCGACTTCGGCAAGCGACAACTCCTTTCCAAGCTTGGCGGCATCCCTCTCACCACCTGACTGGAGCTTGGCACCCCAGCTCTCGCTCTTGGATTGGCCCGGCACGCTTGGGATACTGGCCGAATCGTTCAGAATGGCATCAACCGAATAGCGATTGACGGCTTCATTGCCACTTCTCAATCCAGCAGTGACAATCCCGGACACAATTTGCTCCTGAACTTCAGGAAGGTCCCCGACTTTCGGAGGATCCACAAAGTCACTGTTGGGAACAATTCCTCCATCAATGCCTCCTCCGGCCACTGATCCGGTAAAGTCGCGTTCCGACCGACGTCCCCATTCCTGACCTCCGCGTTTCGCCTGGCCATTGGACAATCCGTTCTCGTCCGGGATCACTGCATCCAAACTGGCCAAGGCCGCAGGTGGTCTTTCGGCTTTTGCGGGAGAAGCGGCCTTCTCTCTTTTGGCCAACCTTTCAAGACCCACTGCCCCCTTGCCTTCAGCTCGCCCATTCCCGGGATCCGGAGCGGGTTCCGGTTCGGCAATATCGAAATCATCATCCAGAGTCGTCTCAGCCAGCTCGATCACCTTGCTCTCGAGAACGGCTGACTCGGTCTCCATGACCGGAGCCTCTTCCTTTGGCCCCATTGCCACCCGGTCATCAAACTCGGGCACCATTTTAAAGTTCGGCACGGGCGCAGAAGGCGCCACCGGCGGAGCGGGAGCAGGTGTTGGCTTCGCTGCCACCACCGCAGGCCGGGTCATCGCGGTGGCAGACGATGGCTCGGCCGCCACTGCAGGAGTCTTGTCTGCCGCCTTCTCGTCAGTCACCTCGGTCAACGATTCAAGTTCACGCTCCTTCTCCGCGGTTCTACGCATCGCATAGAGGTTACTGGCGACTCCTCCATCACGGGTATTCACTTCCCCTTTTCCGTCCTTCTTTCCGGTGTACCTAAAACCATCGTCACCGCCTCCGGCAGGAGCAGGAACGGAATTTGCGGCGATCAGATCTCCGTTTGATTTACTCTTACGCTTCAACTCGGACGCAAAGCGGGTGCGGGACTCACGAGCCACAGTCTGCTCCAATTGCCCTTCATCGTAGTAGGAGCTTTCGATCCCCCCGAGGAGTGCGGAAGCTTCGATATCCGCATTGGCGGCCATATTCGCATAGTCGGGCGGCGATTTTTTCTGGGGCCTGAGATCAAAATCGGCCTCGGCTCCAGACCACTGCTCATCCGATTCCACCGTCGAGTAGGCCAGCATCATCGGAGCGCGTTGTTCCTTTTTCTCCTTCAAAAGGGCCGGTGTGGACAGTCCTCCAACAATGGCAATGAAGCACGCGGCAGACCCGTAGTAGACTAGTCGGCGAGGAACCTTGGACACCCGGCGCCCGGGGGCAGGTTCTGTCACCGGGCTGGGTTCCTGGATCTTGGCTAGAATCTTCTCCCGCCGTTCCCCGGAAAGCTTCCATTCTCCTTCGTCGGGCGGCTTGATCGCCTCGCCCACCATGCCGTGGAGTTCTTCCAGGCGGGCTTTGAAGAGCTGGAGCTCCGGTCGCTGGGCAATGACGCGTTGCAATTCCTCCTGCTCGAAAGCGGATGCTTCCCCAAGGACGAGAGCCACGATGCGGGCTTCAAGTTCGGGCTCAATGAAAGTGGTAAGATCTTCGTTCATGGTCTTGAAGAGCTGGAGTTAGGAATGGCTGATCCCAGACTTGCGCAGTCGCTCGCCGAGGTCTTTTAAAAGGTGGTGAAGTCGGTATCCGACGTTTCCGACCGACATTTCGAGTCGCTCGGCGATCTCCTGGTATTTGAGATTCTGGAAGTATTTCATTTGAACCATCGTCTGGTCCCGTTCGTTCATTTCGGACACCAGCATCTGGATCATCCCCACCGCTTCGATTTTCCCGAGTTCTTGATCGGGTCTCTCTCGGGAGGATTCATTTTCGCCCGCCGTTTCATCTAAGGTTTCCCGTTGATTCTTGCGGAGGACATTGAGGGCGAGATTTCGCACACAGCGGAACAGCCAGGCGCGGGGGTTCTCAACCTCATGCCAGTGTTGGTGGAGTTTCAGAAAGGCATCCTGCACGACCTCCTCGGCCAACTCCCGCCTCCCCAGCAATCCAAAGGCATACCGAAGCAAGGGACTCTCCTCATCGGAGAAAACCTCTTCGAGCGTCCGGGTTTGAGCCGGGGCGGATTTCTTACCGGGCAGTCGCATAATCGATGACCGGGCAATGGGTTTTGGGCTTCCTGGAGACACGGCTGGACATTCTTTCCATGGGAGAAGACATCTCAAGGGGGGAATTCTTGGGATAAATTAAGAATTTTTTTCGCATGACGAGTTCGGGCCCCTTGCGAGCCCTCTTCGCGAGCGGCCCTCGGCTCCGATTCTGTCTCTTTTCGAATTCGAGGCGACGGGAATTGCGGCTTCTCTCCTCGAAATGCCGCCCTATCCTCCCGGAGTGTCGTTCTTCCAAACCATCGGCCGGGCCGCCCTGGCGTTTCTGGCCTACCTTGGCCAACTCGGGCTTTTGGTGCGGGAAATCCTCGTCTCTCTGACCCGGGGACAACGACGCATCAAACAAATCTGGGAACAGATCGCGGAGATCGGGGCCCGTTCCCAAATTGTGGTCTGTGTCACCGGAGCGTTCACCGGAGCCGTTCTATCGGCCCAGACCTTGTTCCAATTCAAACTCTTCGGTCTGGAAACCGCCACCGGTGGTCTGGTCTCAGTGGCCATGCTCCGGGAACTCGGCCCCACCATCACCGGACTGATGCTCGCCGGACGGGTCGGATCGGCGATGGCAGCGGAAATCGGCACGATGAAGGTGACCGAGCAAATTGACGCCCTCCGGTCGATGGCCGTTCATCCCATTGACTATCTCGTCACACCGCGGATTCTCGCCATGACCATTTCCGTCCCCCTCCTCATCGCGGAATCGGCCGCTCTCGGCATCCTGGCCTCCTACATCGTGGGAGTCTTCGTCTTCCAGGTAGAGGGAGCGTATTGGATCGACAACATGCTCATGTATGTCGACCTAACAGATGTCACCATCGCCACCGTCAAGGGACTCGCCTTCGGACTGCTCATCGTGGTCATCTCCTGTCATCAAGGACTGAAAGCCACCAACGGAGCGGTTGGTGTAGGACGAGGAACCACCGACGCCATGGTCTATTCTTCCCTCGCGATTCTGGTCGCCAACTTCTTCCTGACCCTGCTCATGCAGATCACTTTCCCGGCGTCGCTGGTCAAGTAAATCAGCTCCAAAATATCGAAGGATTCAGAACGCAAAACCGCGCCTACGTCGAAACGAAGGCGCGGTCACACAAACACACAATTCAGGAGGTTTACTTCTGATAGTAAATCCATACGAACCCCGTCATTTCTTCTTTCATAATCTTTTCACGGGCCTCCCACTGAGCTTGAAACTTCTTCCTCAATTCAGCCATCTCCCCGTCATTTTTGGCCTTGCTCATTTTCTTTGATAGTTGGGCGGACTTTACTTCCCACTCTTTTAACTTTTTCTCCGTCGACTCCTGCGTTTCACCCTCATTCAGGGCTTTCAAAATCACCCGGTCGCCGACCAAAAGATCCAGCTTTCCATCTCCGTTGAGATCTTCAACCGCCACCCGGCTGGAATCCGATGGTTTGGCATCCTCACCCTCCCATCGTTCCCTCCCCCCCCCGGAGGGAGGAACCAGTTCGCTGATCTTGCAAAGGTTCATCTCCTTTCCCGGTCCGGCGGTATTTTCAACAAGGGTCACCCCGCCGTTGTAATCTCCTGCCAGCATGTCGAGATCACCGTCACCATCCCAGTCGACAAAGAAGGGGTCACTGTGATGCCCGGTGTTCAAGGGCTTGTCCTCAATCATGAGCTTCTCGCTCTTTGGCAAAAACTTGCCGCCACCTTCCCCGCGAAACAGATAGTAGGTCCCCTCGAAATTTCCGACCACGAGATCAAGATCTCCGTCGGCGTCGTAGTCAACAGCGGTGGGACGGGTCCAGATCCGCGCCACATCGGCATCCCCTCGTTTTCCATCAACCTTCGGCGTAATGATCAAAAATTTGCCATTCGTTCCCTTGAGAGGAGTTGGCCCCGAAAACGTCCCGTCCTTCTTCCCGTATAGGACTTGAAAGAGGCCGGCCATCTCAGGGAGGTCGTCCCCGCTGTATGATCCGGAAAGAATATCGACAATTCCGTCACCATTGAGATCCACAACCTGTGGCGTCGAAGAGGTGCATCACCAGACTCCCGGAACCTCAACGGCCTTCCCCTCGACCTTCAGGAATTCCCCCTTCCCGAATTTTCCCTCTCCCAACCCGGGAAACACGGTGACTTTACCATTCCGGAATTGCCCCACAATAAGGTCCTTCTTGCCATCCCCGTTCACATCGCCCAGTCCGGGCGAGGCATAGCCCGGCGATTCCACCTTGACCACCTCGCCCCCGGCCTTGAGTTGAACCGGTTTTTCAAATTCGGCACCGGATAAGGCCCCTGGAAAGAGAAATAAGAGGGAAAAAGCACAAGATTTCATCAGAATTCCAGCGTCTCAGACCCGGATTCTTGTCTCAAGAGGGAAATCCTGTCGTTTTGCATTAGTCTTGCGGCAACTCGGCGGGACCGCTATGTCGCTCCCCGAACAACTTTCGATATGGAGACCATCAGCAGCCCCAATCTTTCACCCCTCGACTTCGCGAGCTCCCCCATCAACAAAAGCATGACCGCCGAAAGCAAGGTGGAACATTACCGCCAGATGGAGCGCATCCGCCGGTTCGAACAGGCTTCCCTCCAGCAATACGCCAAGGGTGGCCGCATGGGAGGCTTCCTTCACCTCTACATTGGTCAGGAATCCATCGCCGTCGGCTGTGCCTCCCTGATGGGTGACAACGACCACATGATCACCGCTTACCGTTGTCATGCCCACGCTCTTGCCGTCGGGATGACCATGAACGAGTGCATGGCCGAACTTTTTGGAAAAGCCACCGGCTGCTCGAAGGGCAAGGGTGGATCGATGCACTTCTTTGCTCCCGACAAAAACTTCTGGGGCGGCCACGGAATCGTCGCCGGGCAAACGCCTCTCGGTCTTGGACTCGGATACGGCCTCAAATACAAGGGTCTTGAAGGAGCAGCCCTTTGTTTCCTAGGCGACGGAGCGGTCAATCAGGGAGCCTTCCACGAATCACTCAACATCGCGGCGCTCTTTGAAATCCCGGTCGTCTACATCATCGAGAACAATGGTTACTCGATGGGCACCTCGCAAAAGCGTTCCAGTGCCTACAAGGACTGTCTGGCCCAGCGTGCCGACGCTTACGACATGGAGTGGGACGTGGTGAACGGCGAGGATTTCTACGAGGTCCGCGCCAAGGTCAACATCGCCATGGAGCGCGCCCGCAAGGAGTCCAAGCCCACTGTTCTCGAGATCAATACCTACCGCTACTACGGACACTCGGTGGCCGACGCCAACCACAAGGTCTACCGCTCGCCGGAAGAGATCGAGGACTACAAGAAGAACCACGACCCCATCAACCTCTGGCGCCAGCGCCTGATCACGGAAGGGGTCCTCACCGAAGATGCCGCCAAGGAAATCGGCAAGGAAGCCAAACAGGAAGCGGCCGCCTCCGTTAAATTCGCCGAGGAATCTCCCAACCCGACCGTCGAAGACATCACCGACGACGTCTACTGGGAAACTGACAACAACACCGAAGCCTCACAGATCGGACGCCACTTCTTCAACGACTAATCCCCTTTCACTCTTCAACTTTTACGAATTTAAGACATGAGAGAAATCGAATACCGCGACGCCCTCAACGAAGCCTTCGACGAAGAACTGGCTCGCGACGAAAATGTGGTTTTGATGGGTGAGGAAGTCGCCCAATACAATGGTGCTTACAAGGTGACCCGCGGACTTTGGGACAAGTGGGGCGACAAACGCGTCGTCGACACTCCCATTTCCGAAGCCGGATTCATCGGCATGGGCATCGGGGCCTCGATGCTCGGCATTCGCCCCGTCATGGAGCTGATGTTCTGGTCCTTTCACTCGGTGGCCTTCGACCAGCTCGTCAACAATGCCGCCTGCTGCCGCTACATGTCCGGTGGACTGATCAACGTTCCCATCGTGATGCGTGGACCTGCCAATGGGGGAACCAATGTGGGCGCGACCCACTCGCACACTCCCGAAGGCCTCTTTGCCGCCTTCCCCGGCCTCAAGGTTTGTTCACCCGCCACTCCGGCCGACGCCAAAGGTCTAATGAAAACCGCCATCCGTGACAACGATCCCGTCTACGTCATGGAAAACACCACTCTCTACGGAAACAAGGGCCACGTTCCTGATCCCTCCGAAGGCGATCACACCATCCCTCTCGGGAAGGCCGACATCAAACGCGAAGGTTCCGACATTTCCCTGATCGCCCACGGGGCCAGTGTTCTTCGCTGCCTTGAGGCTGCTGAAATCCTGAGTTCCGAACACAATATCGATGCCGAAGTCGTCGACCTCCGCTCCATTCGTCCGCTCGATCAGGACGCCATCATCGAGTCGGTCAAAAAAACCAACCGTGCCGTCCTCGTCGATGAGTCCAAGCCCTTCTGCGGGGTCTCGGCTCAAATCGCAACCCTGATTCAGGAATACGCTTTCGACTACCTCGACGCACCCATCAAGCGGGTTTGCACCATCGATGCCCCTGCGATCTACTCGCCTGCCGTCGAGCCCGATCAACTGCCCAACGCCAAGCGCGTTGTCGACCAGGTTCTGACCATCGCCTGATCCCGGCTCATCCCCCTATCAACCGGAGACTCATGAACGAAGCCACTTTTGATCAGGTCAAAAAGGATCTGGTCAAGGAGGACCACTATCTTCGTCATCATGAGCTCCGCTTCCGCCTCTCAGCCCGGGAGGTGCGGAAGGTTCCGGATTCGACCGACGAGAGTCCGCGCATTCTCGATATCGGGTGTTGGCCCGGCTACCTCTCGCTTTATTACAAACGCGAAGGTTGGGAGGTAGATGCCATCGACCTCAACCCGGAACGGATTCCAGTCATCACCGAAGCCGGCATCGAGGTCATCAAGCACAACCTCAACGACCACCCCGGCCTTCCCTTCCCCGAAAACTACTTCGACTCCATCCTCTTCACCGAGGTCTTCGAACACCTCAATCCGGCGTCCTTCGAAGAGCTCTTCTCCGGCATCGAAAAATGCCTCAAACCGGACGGCCGGCTCATTCTAACCACACCCAACCGCTGGGCCCTCAACAAAAACCTGCTTCAGCTCAAAACGTGGGACGAACCCGAAGTCGATGAAGAAGGTCACGGGCACTGGAAGGAATACCGTCTCGATGAGGTCCTCGACTGCTTCTCCTCAAGCAATCTCTCCATCTTGAAGAAGGAAACAGTGTCTTTCTACTCGAAATTGGGCCGCTCTAACGAAAGCGGCTACTTCCCCCTGAAAGACTGGTACAAGCACGGAAACAAGGCCGTCAATTTCGCCAAAATCCTGATTTACCCCCTCCGGAATCTCCCTGCTTTCCGGGATAGTCTGTTAGTTGTGGCAGAAAAACCTGAAAACTAAGTAAAATTTACAAAATCCACCCTCGACAAGGTATCGTGGTTCCTGGTTTCCCTGCGAAAGCTTAAAAACACCGCAATTCATCATTCATGAAATAATTGATCCCACTTCTGTTCCTCGGCCTCATCGTCTCCTTTCTGACGTCCTGCTGCGGCACCCTCGGTGGATGTCGCACCCAGTCCAAGATCGTGCGCGTCGGCTGTGAAAACCGTTGCTACAATCCTTCTCCTGGTTGCTGCGATGTCGTCTCCAAGGCCGTCCTCAAACGTGCCACCGCCCAAGGTGGAACCGGAGAGCCTCACATCGGAACAATTCCGACGATGAAGGTCCTCGCCCCGTAAGTTTGACACGAAATCTTTTCTCAAACCCGCGCTTCTCACCGAGGCGCGGGTTTTTTCGTGCCCTGTTTCCGGGAAGATCCTAAAGCTCGCCCCTCTCCTCTTTGGCCAGATCGATCCGGTCTTCGCGATTCCTCGCCTTCACTCTCTTGTTGCGCTTGTTCCAGCGCTCCACAATCATCTGCCGCTTCTTACGACGGCGATTGAGTTCCTCGATCTCCTCGTCGAGGCGTAAAAAACCATCATAGCGGGCCGGATCGAGATTGCCGGCCTTGACCGCCGCCTCGATGGCACATCCTTTGTCCCCCTGGTGTTTGCAGTCACGGAATTTGCACTTGAGGGTCAGCTCCTCCACATCCGCAAAACTATCGCGCAGCGTTTCCTCGTCGGTCCACATCTGAACCTCGCGAATCCCGGGATTATCCACCAGCATGCCTCCCTCTTCCAGCACCACCAGCTCCCGGGCCACGGTGGTGTGACGACCTTTCCCGGTCACCTCATTGACCTCTCCCGTCCACAACCATTCTTCGCCGAGGAGCTGATTCACCAAAGTCGATTTCCCCACCCCACTCGATCCCACCATCGTCAGGGTCACTCCCGGCTTCAAATACGACCTCAAGACTTCCAGTCCCTCCTTCTTCGTGGCACTGGTGACGTAAACCTCGGCTTCAGGCGACAACTCTTGAATCTCCCTGCGCGCTTCCTCGTTGATCTCCGCTTCAAACAAATCCGACTTGTTAACCAGAACGACGGCTTGAGCCCCGCTCCGGGCGACGATGGTAAAGTAGCGCTCCATGCGACGCAGATTGAAATCCGATCCCGCATCGGTCACCACGACCACGATATCGACATTTGAAGCCATCACTTGCTCCTCGCTGCTCTTGCCCGGAGCTTTCCTCGAAAAGCAGGTCTTCCTCGGCAAGCGGGCCCGAATGATGTGCTCATCCTCATCACTCTGGCCCAATTCGATCGCCACCCAATCCCCCACGGCCGGCAATTCGGCATCGCAGGTGGCATCATGCCAAACCTTGCCCCCTACCACGCAATCCACTTCCTCCCCTCCATCGAGGAGAGCTGAAAAGTTGATCTTGGTCTCCCGGATCAGACGACCAGGCACCCAGTTCTTCTTGGCCACCTCGCGGAAAGCATCGTCGAAGAACTCGTTCCATCCCAAATCGGCCAAGGTCATCTCCCCCGAATACAAACCGGATTGGCCGGAAGAGAAAGTTTCATTTTCCTGTCGGCCCAATCACTGCTACTTCTTCTGCGTGGGATACGTAGATAGAGACTACATGCAATCCGGCTACCAGAGGCGGCCCGGCCGCCCGCCCGGAATGCCCGGACCTTTCGACGGAGCCCCGGTGACCAAGTGGCTCCTGATCCTCAATGCCCTGATCTTTGTTTTGGAGCCCCTCTTACAGGGAGGACCTCCCCTCTTCTTCCGCGATTTGTGGGGATATTTCAGTATCGATCTGGCCATCTACAGCGGGCAAGTCTGGCGGTTCCTGACCTTCCAGTTTCTCCACGCTGATTTCTTTCATTTGCTCTTCAACAGCATCGTTCTCTTCTTTTTTGGTCCTCACATCGAACGATGGATGACCAATCGCTGCTTCCTGATCTTCTACCTTCTCTGCGGAATCGCCGGCGCCCTCTTCTATACCTTGTTGTTCTTCACTCCCGGTCTCTTCGAATCATACACCGCCGAACAAGGCATGATTGGCGCGTCCGCCGGGATCTTTGGTATTCTGGCTGCCTTCTACTATGTCGCTCCAGAAGCCAGAGTCTTGTTGTTCTTCGTCATCCCGATGAAAATGAAGACTCTCGCCCTTGGAATCTTTGTCTACGAATCGGTCAAAGTCATCTTCATGATGGACAACGCGGGAGGATCAGCCGGCCACCTCGGAGGCGCCATCATCGGGCTTCTCATGGTGAAGAACCGCAAAGCCCGTGAGCTCATCATCAAGCTTTCACAAATCGGCCAGGGAGGAAAACGGCCTCGCAAGGCCCGGGATGCTACGATTGTCCGTGAGAGCCGTCAGCCTCCCATCGAATTGAGCAAGGAAGTCGATCGCATCCTCGACAAAATCAGCGAGCACGGCATTCAGTCGCTGACCGCCAAAGAACGCGAAACCCTCGACAAAGCCCGCAAAGAGAAATGACCGACGAAGAAATGATCTCCTGCCCGGAGCCCAGCCGGCAGATCGCACGCCTCCGCGCCATCATGCATCGCCTCCGTGCTCCCGGCGGGTGCCCGTGGGACGCCGAACAAACCCACGAGTCACTGGTCTCCAACCTCATTGAGGAAACCTACGAAACGGTGGCAGCCATCAAGTCGGGCGATCAGGACAACCTCAAGGAAGAACTCGGCGACCTTCTCCTGCAGGTTGTTTTCCACGCTGAGCTGGCTCAGGAAGATGAGCGGTTCGACCTCGATGAGATCGCCCGCGGCATCTGCGACAAGTTGGTCCGTCGACACCCGCACGTTTACGGCGATTCAAACGTCGGGAGCACCGAAGGTGTTCTCACCCAATGGGAAGACATCAAGCGCGCCGAAAAAGGAGACGGGGAAAAACCCTACCTCCACGGGGTGGGAAAAGGACTACCCGCCCTTCTTCGCTCGGCCAAGCTTCAGAAGAAAGCCAGCAAAGTTGGATTCGACTGGCCCGACGCCCGCGGGATCGTGGACAAGATCGAGGAGGAATTCAGCGAAGTGAAGGAGGAGCTCGCCAAGCACCGTGAGGGCGACGCTGCCTCTCCCGACCTTCAGGCTGAGATCGGCGACCTCCTGTTCATCGTCACCAATCTGGCTCGCAAACTGGGGGTCGATCCCGAAGTCGCCCTCGAAGGAACGAACGAAAAATTTCTCCATCGCTTTGCCGCCATCGAGCAAGGTCTCAAAGACGAGAACCTCACACTCGAAGAAGCCACTCTCGAACAGATGGACGTCCACTGGGATGCGGCCAAATGACCTCTCGTTCCGGATGCCGATCTTGATCCGGACAAGCGGCCCCATCGGTTTGTCCGGAACGACTCAAACCTTGCCTTGCCACGCATCGATTACAATCGGCACGCTCCATTCCAATGGCTGAAGGCGATTGGGGAAAGGTAACTTCCCGGCATGAAAACCGGACTGACAAGAGTTGGAAAGAAGCCCTCGCCCGCTAGCCCCGGCAACTATGTTCGCGACTATGTCAGAGCAAAGAAAGAGCGACTCCGCCGGAACCGGGAAGGATCCCTCCCACCGAGTGTCAAACTCCTTCCTTCTTCCAAGCCCGTTCCCGCCGAGCTCACCAACCGTGACACTTCGATCACCGGCTTCGGCAAGTTTGGAGTAATCTTTCTGGCCTGCCTCTTGCTTTTCATTCTGCTGACGGTTCTACGCTAGTTGGCCGGCCGGCAAGATTAGATTCTCGTTGATTGGCTGGAGACGTTTCCTATCCTTTCAGGCCGTCCTGATTTGAAGAAGCATCTCAGGAAACCAACAGGTCAACGAACACCGGCCCTCCCCATGCCAAGATCCATCTTTTCCGGCTTCGCCATACTGGCCTTCATCCTGGGGCCCGGGTCCTTGTCGGCTGCCGAGCTCAGGCTGGGATCGCGGGTGCTGGTCTCCACCAATCTGGCGGATTTCAATATCTCGGTGTTCCCGGGCAAATCCGGGTTCGAGGCCGATGACGAGTCTCCCGTGGTCTCGGGGGCTTTCGGCGACGGAACGGTGACCGACTTTCGTTTCTTCACCAGCCAATCGAGTGCGCTCACCAGCTATGCCGACGGAGGCGCCGGAATGATTTGGATGGCCACTTCCCCTCCCGAAAACACGGGAAACGTCGGCGAAAGCTGGTCCGATCTCTGGACCACGAATGATCCGGGAGAATCCTACACGTCCCCCCCGAACCATCCAACCTCCTTCAATACCTTTGCCCGCACGGCGAATATTTATGGAACCATTGATATCTCCACTCTGGAGTCGGGCTCGATCTACATTCCCCATGGAACCTATATCAACCAGTGGACCCTCACCCTGACCATGACGGGTCCGGGACAACCAGACCTCACCGCGACCGATACCCAAACCAACAACGGACCTTCAACAAACTTCGGATGGATTACCGACTTCACCTTCTCCGATGCCGCTCAATACGACCGGATCACTTACCGCTATACCAATCAGGATGTCGATGGTTCCCGGGGACGCTTTATGGGAGTCATCCTCGATGGCACCGAAACAGCTACTACTCCCCCGCAGGTGACCAATGTCCCGGCCACGAACATTCAAGCATCGTCGGCGACCATCGGCGGTGAAATCGTGAACGCAAGCGGACTCTCCACACCGCGCCTCTACTGGGGTGATCACGACGGCGGAACAAACCCATTGAATTGGGACCAGGTCATCGACGTTGAAGGAGGATCAAATCCCTTTTCCTCAAATCTGACCAACCTGGTCCCGAATACCACCTACTATTTCCGGGCCTTCGCTGAAAACTCCGCGGGCGAAGACTGGGCGGATACAACTTCAACTTTTCAGACCGCTCCACCTCCCGCCCCGCCCGTTGTCATCAATCATCCGGCCCGGGAGATCACCGGCATTGCGGCAACTCTTGGAGGCGAAGTGACCGACACTGGTGGCGAAGCCCCGGTGATTACCATCTTCTTTGGCCGGAATGATGGAGGCATTGATCCCGATTCCTGGGACCACACCGTGACACCGGGCCGTCACGATTCTGCATTTCTCCAGACCGCTTCGGGACTGTCCCCCCTCACCACCTATTTCTTCCGTTGCTTTGCAAAAAACTCCGGAGGCGAGGCTTGGGCTCCCCTAAGCAATTCGTTCACCACCACAGAGATGAGCGAGGTCTTTATCAATGAATTTCTCGCCAGCAACAGCGGGTCCTATGAGAACCATCCCGCTCCCGGTCAGGTTGACGGGAGGACCGACGATTGGATCGAAATCCTGAACGTCAGCTCCACCCCTATCAACCTCTCGGGGTGGCATCTCACCGACGACGAAAACAACCCAACCAAATGGACCTTTCCTCACTCAACAATCATCAACTCCAACGAGTTTCTGGTGGTCTACGCTTCGGGAGACAATCAGGTCGATACCAACGGAAATCTTCATACCAACTTCTCACTCGATGCCGACGGAGAGTTCCTTGCTCTCAATCGTCCAGACTTATCGATTGCGTCGTCATACCACCCCGGCGATCCGGATTCACAGGGAGGGAAAACGGATGTTTCTTTTGGCATTCACCCGATCACTGCTGCTCCCGTCTTTTTCGAAAACCCCACCCCGGGCACCCCCAACGACCCCGAAGGCAAGCCTCGGGTCCGAGACACCAAGTTCAGCATCGACCGAGGACTTTACGGCACCCCGATGAGTGTCGAGATCGCCACCTCGACCCCTTCTGCTACGATTTATTACACGATCGATGGATCCGCCCCCATTGCTCCCGACGGGACACCAAATCCGTCAGCTCACGAGTATCTCGTGCCCATCATTCTTTCGAAGACCACGACTCTTCGGGCCGCTGCGGTAAAGTCAGGTTTCCTCCCCACCAATATCGACACTCATTCTTATCTCTTTCCTTCCGCCGTCGCCTCTCAATCGCCAGCTCCCGAGGGCTTCCCCTTGCAATGGGGTTCGACTCCAGCAGACTACGAGATTGATCCTGAAGTCGTCGGTTCCACTCTTCCCGGCTATTCCCTCGAAGAGGCATTGGCTTCCCTCCCATCGATGACCATCAACACAGCGCCCGGCGAACTCTTCGGGGCTACCAACGGAATCTATGCCTATTCCACCCAGAAAGGCGGGGCCTGGGAACGACCGGCTTCTCTCGAGTTCATCGACCCGGACAATCACCTTGATTTTCAAATCGACTGCGGAATCTCCATCCACGGTGCATCATCACGCAGCCATGGGATGACCAAGAAACACTCCCTGAGGTTGCTCTTCAAACGGGAATTCGGAGAAGCCAAACTCACCTTCCCCCTCTTCGAAGGAGAGGAAACGGATGAATTCGACGTTCTCATTCTTCGGGCCTGCTCAACGGATTCCTTTCCCGTCAGGGAAGGCGGCAACAACTTCGGAGTTCAGCGCTGGCGCAGCCAGGACGGGAGCTACCAGCGAGATCAATGGATGAGGGATTCACAAATCGATCTGGGTCATCACTCGGCACGCGGTCGCTATCTCCACCTCTATCTCAACGGACTCTACTGGGGAGTCTACAATCTTGTCGAACGTCCCAACAATTCCTTCAACTCCTCCCACTTTGGAGGAGACGACGAAGACTGGGATGTCATTCACGACCGGGGTGAACTCCAATCCGGAGATTTCAACGCATGGAACCAAATGTTTGCCCTTGCCGATTCGGATCTCTCCGCTGATGCCGCTTACATGAGACTTCTGGGAAGGAATCCGGATGGCTCTCCCAATGCCGCTTACCCGGTCTATCTCGATCTCGATCATTTCATTGACTACATGATCCTCCATATTTACGCGGGAGCCGAAGACTGGCCCTGCCACAATTATTGGGCGTCCCGCCGCCGTGGTCCGGATTCAGAAGGGTTTCGGTTTTATGTCTGGGATCAGGAGATTTCGAACAACTCGCTGATTCGCGAACGCACCTGGTGCTCTGTTCACTTCGAGCTACGCGAAGAAGATGTCCCCTATCTATCTTCGCGCAGTGACCTCCGGAAATCCCCCGCCAAGCTCTACTATCAACTTCGCCAAAACGCCTCTTTCCGGAACCAGTTTGCCAATCGCGTTCACGAACTCCTATTCAATGACGGACTTCTAAGTCCCTCGACCAGTGAAGCCCGCTGGATGCGTCGCGCCACGGAACTTGACCAAGCCATCGTTGGCGAATCAGCCCGTTGGGGGGACTCCCGTCTCTCAACTCCCCACAAACGGGAGACCAGCTGGCTCTCCAATCAAGAGTGGCTTTCCGAAACATACTGGCCGGCCAATCACGATCTGGCGATTCAGAGATTTCGCAACGTCAACCTCTACCCGTCTGTCACAGCCCCTCGGTTCCACATCGATGGATATCCACAACACGGAGGACCAGTGCCGAACGGGGCCCAACTGGAATTCGGGTCGTCATCCGGGGATGTCGTGACCTATCTGACCAATGATGGAAGCGATCCTCGCCTACCCGATGGATCAGTCTCGCCTTCCGCCATCGCCATTTCCACTCCGCTTGTCCTCACGGAAACCCAACACATTCGAAGTCGAAATCTCTCTACTTCGGGAGGAGGATGGAGCGCTCTGAACTCCGCCGTGTTCTCCGTCGACGTGCCCCTGCGGATTGTCGAGATCATGTATAATCCACCCGGTGATGATGGCAGTGAGTTCCTCGAACTCATGAACATCTCATCGGAAAGCATCAACATCGGCGGGTGCTATCTCGATGGCTTGGAGGAAGGAATCGATTTCACTTTTGACCACCTCGAGCCCCCACTCGCTCCAGGCGGGAGAATCATTGTTGCCAGGGATCTTGTCGCCTTTTCATTGGCACACAACACAGAGGGAATCCGACTGGCCCTCGGAGATTACTCAGCCAGCGGAACAAGACTCAGCAACGAAGGGGAAGAGCTGACCCTGAGAAATTCCCTTGGTGGTTTGATCCAGCAATTCGCCTACGATGACCAATTCCCGTGGCCGGTCCACGCCGATGGCCAGGGTCCCAGTCTCGTCCTCCAGCGACCTCTTCAAGATCCGGATCCAGGCATGGCCAGGAATTGGCGCCCTAGTTTTCTTCCAGGAGGAAATCCGGGAGTCTCTGATGCCACCTCCTTTTCCGGGGAAACGGAAGCGGATCTTGTTTCTTACGCATTGCCCGATGGAGGGAATCCGACAATCGATTCTCAAGACGGCCATCTCGTCCTGGCATTCACCCGTGATCTGCGGGCTGAAGACGTGAGGATCGAGATTCAGTCCTCACGCGATTTGAATACCTGGTTACCTGCCGACGACCTATTCCAAGACATCAATACTCATTATCAGGGAGCAAAAGGAGTTCGAGCAACTCTGAAGGTCCCCTTGTCCGACCTTGGTTCCGGCCAGCGATTCTTCAGGTTCCACGTCGAGCTGGTCGAGTAAACGGCCCGCTCAAGATTCCCCGGACAATCCGCCTCATAAAATCATTGCCCTTTCTCCGGTTCCCGCCTATCTCCCGTCCGTCAGGAGTCACGGAATTCTGGCTTGTGGACCCGGTCAGGACGGAAACGTAGCAGCCGCAGCATGTCCCGGATTGCCGTGGCTTTCTGGCACTTTTTTTGCCAGCATCCTTCCCTGATCGATTCCCATGTCTGCGCATCTCTTCTCCGACGGCACCGCTTTTCCCTCCCCCGGTCTGGGCACCTGGAAGATTCCGGATGAAAAAACCCCGGAAATCGTGCATCAGGCCATCGAATTCGGATACCGCCATCTCGACTGCGCTGCTGACTATGGAAATGAACAATTTGTCGGCCGGGGAATCAAGAGCGCGCTCGATGCCGGCCTGTGCAGCCGCGATGACCTGTGGGTGACCAGCAAGCTCTGGAATACCTATCACGAACCTCAACACGTGCGGGCCGCTTGTGAAAAATCGCTCTCCGATCTCGGATTGAACAGCCTCGACCTCTATCTCATCCACTTCCCCATCGCGTTGGAGTTCGTTCCCTTCGATGAGATGTATCCCCCCGGATGGACCGGAAAAGGCGATGCCATGAGCCCTATCAAGGTTCCTTATTCTGAAACCTGGAAAGCCATGGAAGAACTCGTGGACGCCGGGCTCGTGAAGAAAATCGGAGTTTGTAATCTTACCACGGGCTTGCTTCGTGATGTTCTTTCCTACGCCAGAATCAAACCCGAGGTCCTGCAGGTTGAACTTCATCCCTATCTCACTCAGGAAGCTCTGATCCGCTTCTGCCACGAGGAGGAGATCGCCGTGACCGCCTTTTCTCCTTTCGGAGCGGATTCCTACCTTCCCCTCGGAATGGCCGAAGAAAGCGAACGACTTCTCGTCAACCCGGTCATCAAAAGTATCGCCGAAGGTCATCAACGCACTCCCGCCCAGGTCGCCCTCCGGTGGGCCATGCAACGAGGCACCGTTCCCGTTCCCAAGACCCAATCAAGCGAGCATCTTCGTGAGAACATCGACCTCTTTGAATTCACTCTCAGCAACGAAGAAATGTCCGCCATCTCCGGCCTCGATCAACACCGTCGCTTCAACGACCCCGGCGTCTTCGGAGAAGCCGCCTTTAACACCTTTTACCCTATCTTTGATTAAATGAGCTCACTTTCAGGAAAAACCGTCATCATCGCCGGCGGTGGCAGCGGGGTTGGCCTCGGATGCGCCCAAGCATTTGCGGAAGCCGGATGCAAGGTCACCATTTGCGGCCGCAATCAGGAAAAACTGGAGCAAGTCGCTGGCCCCGGGATTTCAACCTATGCCTGTGACATTTCAGACCGCGGTCAGGTGTCCTCACTTTTTGAGGATCTCGGAGTGCCCGACATCCTCGTCAATTCAGCGGGAATCAATGTCGTCAAACGCAAGGTGGCCGAGCTCTCGCACGAAGACTTTGACAAACTCATGGCCATCAATTGCACTGGCTTTTTCAATCTGGTTCACGAGGCCCTGCCCACCATGCGGGAGCGGGCCGATGGCCTGGTTTTCAGCATTTCATCGATCGCCGGCAAACGCGCCTACCCGCTCGCTGGTCTCGGCTATTCGGCCTCGAAATTCGGCGTCTCGGCCATCGCCTCGGCCATCAATGCTGAAGAAGCCGACAGCGGGATCCGCGTCACCAGCATTTTCCCGGGAGAAATCAACACCCCCATCCTCGACGAACGTCCGGTCAAAGTTCCCGATGAACAGAAGGCCCGCATGGTCCATCCGGAAGACATCGCTTCTCTGGTCGTCAGCATCGCCCAACTACCCAAACACGTGGTTGTCCCCGAGTTGGTCATCAAACCCACCTATCAGGAATACATCTAACGGTCCTCGCTCTCCATTCTCTTGAGGAGAATCTTGAGCGCTCCGCCTGAAATCAGGATTTCGATCATCAGGGCCGCCAACGAAAGGCTCATCAGGACGACTGCCGCAAAGAAGCAACATTGGGCCACGGGCTGAAACCCGCGCATGATGGCCAACATCGAGATCACGCAGAGAAACAAGCTGATCGCTCCCAATAGTTGCATCCAGCGAATCAATTCAAGCCGTCTCTTGATGTTGCTGATTTGAATGCGCACCTCATCCTAGTGATCGGCCAACCAATCCTGGTGAAGCTTTCTCACCAGAGCCGCCAGGTGCAGAAAACGAATGGTATAAGCCAAAAAGAGCAGGCTCACCGCAGGAAAGAGCAGGGCCGGGGTCGAAAGTTCCAGAGTCATTGTTCTTCCTGATCGCGGGAATCCGGCGTTCCGGCCGCCAACCGGTTTTAAGGAGGCTTTCTGTCAATTTCACTTCGAAAACGAAATTTCCCCTTCTACCGACTCGTTCTTTCCCCGACATTACCCATTCATGAAACGCCTGATTCCCTTACTCGCCGCTCTGCCGGCTTTCGCCGAACCCGGTGATACAATCTACCAGAAAGGCTTCCTTTCGATTGAAGAAGCCCAAAAATCCATCGAACTCCAGGATGGCTACCGCCTCGAACTTGTCCTCAGCGACCCTCACATCAACGAACCGGTCGCGATGGCCTGGGATGGAAACGGAGCCCTCTACGTCGTGGAAATGCTCACCTACATGCAGGATGCCGATGCCACCGGCGAACAGGAGCCCAAGTCCCGCATTTCCCGGCACGAGGACACCGACGGAGATGGCGTTTACGACAAGCACTCTGTCTTCATCGACAACCTTCTCCTGCCCCGCATGGTTCTGCCACTCGACGACCGCATCATGGTCGGAGTGACCAACACCCTCGACCTCTGGACCTATCGCGATACCGATCAGGACGGCGTCGCTGATGAAAAGATCAAGATCTACGAAGGCGGACGCCGCGGCGGTAACATGGAGCACCAGCCATCCGGCCTGATCTGGAATCTCGATAACTGGATTTACCTGACCTACGAAAACAAACGCTACCGTTTCACCGACGGAAAACTGGAAGTCCAAAAGCTCCCTCGAGGCGGCGGACAATGGGGCATTGGTCGCGACAACAACGGCCGCCTCTACTACTCCGCAGCCGGAGGTGAAAAGCCGGCCTTCTTCTTCCAGCAACCCATCGCCTATGGGGCACTCGACCTCGGTGGCCAGGAAGCCAACGGATTCCGCGAGGTCTTCCCCATCGCCGACGTCCCCGACGTGCAGGGTGGACGCCGCCGGGTCAATGCCCGCGGAGGTCTCAACAACTTCACCGGATGTGCCGGCCAAGGAATCTACCGTGGCGACCGCCTTCCTGCCGACCTCCAGGGAGACCTCATCATTCCCGAGCCCGTCGGCCGCCTCATTCGTCGCGCCAAGGTCACCCGGGAAAATGGCAAAACCGTCCTCACCAACGCTTATCCGAAATCCGAATTCATCCGCACCCGCGATATCAACTTCCGCCCTCTTTGGGCCACCACCTCGCCCGACGGCGGCATGATGATCATCGACATGCACCGCGGCATCATCCAGCAAGGAAACTGGACCCGTCCCAAATCCTATCTCCGCGGGGTGATCGACAAGTGGGAGATCCACAAGAACATTCAAAAGGGCCGCATCTATCGACTCGTGCACGACAGCTACAAGCCCGACGTCCAACCCCGTCTCCTCGACAAATCAACTGCCGAGCTTCTCCCCTATCTCAACCACCCCAACGGTTGGTGGCGGGACACCGCTCAAAAGCTCATCATTCTCCGCAAAGACCGCGACTCGGTTGTTTCCGATCTGGAGAAAATCATCCTCACCAAAGGCAACGACCTCGGTCGTCTGCACGCTCTCTGGACGCTCGAAGGCATCGGCAAGGTGGATCCAAAAATTGTGATCGCAGCTCTGAACGATGAATCGCAGATCATCCGGACCAACGCTGTCCGCATCGCCGAGCCCTTCCTGGCCGACGGTCATGCCGGCGTGATCAAGGCCCTGACGTCTTCGTCCCATCCCGCTGAGGATATCGAAATGGCCCTCCAGACGGTCAATTCCGTCGGCGTCAGCAACCCCGACGAACCCGCCCTTCAGGCTCTCGTCGACTCACTCCTCGACAAGCACTCCGGCAATGAAGCAATGGAAGGCATCAAGAAAATGAAAGGCTCGGTCCTCGCCGCTCGCGCCGCCGAACGCGAGCGCCAACGTCAGGACAAGGCCTTCGCCAAGGCCATGGACAACGGCAAGGTCATTTACCAGCAACTCTGCTTCTCCTGTCACGGAGCCGACGGGAAAGGAACTCCGATGCCAGGACAGAAAGGACACTTCCTCGCTCCTTCCTTCCTCAACAACCCACGCCTCGCCGGCGGTGACGCCTCGGCCATCCGGACCCTTCTTCACGGTCTGACCGGTGAAATTGATGGCAAGAAATACGAAGGCCTCATGGTCTCCATGGCGACCAACGATGACCAGTGGATCGCCGACATCACGACATACATCCGCAACTCGTTTGGAAACCAGTATGGTGTTACCGATCCAAAAACGGTCGCTGCTCTTCGCAAGAAGCATGCTTCACGCAAGGAGCCCTGGACTCAGGCGGAAATCGAGGAGCTCGCTCCACCGGTCCTGGCCAACCGCAAAGCCTGGAAGCTGAGCGCCAGCAACAACGCCGGCGACCTCAATGGCTGCGTCGATGGTGATCCCAAGTCACGCTACTCCACCGGCACTTCCATGAAGCCCGGCATGTGGGTGCAGGTCGAATTCCCGAAACTCTCCAAGATAACCACCATCACCCTCGATGCCAAAAGCTCGACCGGTGACTACCCCCGGGGCTATGAGGTTCAGGTATCGAAGGACGGCAAGAAATGGAGCAAGCCCGTTGCCAAAGGCAAAGGCAACAAACCGCTCACTCAGATCAAGTTTGATCCCACTGAAGCCAAGTTCGTCCGTATTACACAGACCGGCAAGCACAGCCTCTTCTGGTCCATCCACGATCTCGCCATTAACGGAAAGGAACTTTAGTTCCATTCCCGAAATTCTTCAGGCCGGGCGGACTCTTTCCGCCCGGCCTTTTTTTGTGGCTCGAATCACCCCCATGCTCCTGCAGTCTCCTCGCCAGTCCCAGGGATTCCGTCGGGGTTTTGATCCCCTCACGATGAACCAGAAGACTAAAAAACCACCCCGCCGGAGAACCGACGGGGTAGCTGTCAGAAAAAGAATTCGGAATTGAAATTCTAGAAACTAAATCCGCCGTTCAGGCCGAAGTAGTGGCTTTCGGTTTCGCTACCGAAACGTCCCTGATATCCGAGACCGACATGAGCGCCGGAAGACATGAGATACTGGACTCCGGCGGATTCCACGAAAAGATCTTCGTCGACTTCACCCACGGAGATTCCAGCGATGGAACCTTGGTCCTCTTCGAACTCATGCTCCCAGGCGAGAGCGAGATTCGGAACCACCGTTCCACCTCCAACAGGAATTCCCTTGGAGACCTGGTATCCCAGCTGGGTGGCGAAGGATTCAAAGTCGCTGCCATTGTCGATATCTCCATTGATGGAACGAAGCTGAACAAAGGGGCCGTGAACAAAATCACTGGAACCATAGTTCAAGCCGGCGTTCAACTCCACCAAATGGGCTTCCCCGTCGGTTTCGATATCGCCGATGCTATACTCATACTCGGAGTCAACATAGCCATACATCAGGTCGGCGTAGAAATCAGCGCCACCGAGTGCATCCTGCTGGTAGTAGGACACGTAGGGCATAATCGCAAAGCTGTCGACGTCGAGGTCGCCCCCGCGCGCATACTCTGCTTCACCATTGGCCGCACCAAGCCCCAGACCGATGGTCCAGTTGGTGTTGGCGCGATAGTCGATACCGATGGTTCCACCGAAAATATCGAAATCAATTTCAGGAGCGATAATGGCTCCAGTGCCTCCACGTTGAGCATCGAAATCTTCGCTGAAGGTGTAAATCTCACCCCAGACGTGCCAACGATCGGCGACCACAATGTCCCCGGGAATCTCGGTCTGAAGACCGCTCTTGGCATCGGTTGTGTAAGTGGAAGGTCCAGGGGTGCTACCCAACTCACCGGGGCCTCCGGCACGCATGCGGGAAAGGCGGCCACCAACATCACGGGTCATGGTGCGGGTCATCGACACTCCGACCAAACGGGCACCGGCGGCAACCGCTGTGGATGTGTCATCACCACCGGTGACAACCTCGTCGAAGAGACGCAACAGGATATCATCGATCTCGTCCTCGAGCTCGGCATCACTCAGGTCACTCACATCCTCGATCAAACCTCCGCGCACTCCACAATCGAGAGTGGTGCTGACGACCTCTGTCGCCTGACCGAGATCATCAAGCCGGTTGAGATCCACGGCGATCACCTGCACGCATTCTTCGTTCAAAGCAGCAAGCGTCTGGGCCATGGTGGTCCCGTCACTTCCGGGATCAAGACTGGTCGCATCACCGAACCAGAAGATCATCCGACTGGATCCTTCCCGCCATGGAGCGGTCGAGGCCACTTCACGAAGACCAAGGAGACCATCTTCCGGGAAGTCACCACCTCCGCTGGCACCCCAAGCTCCAATGGCCGTTCCCAGAGTATCGGGATCATTGGAGAAAACCGGCCCCTCGCCAGTCAGGTTGTAACGAAACCCGAACGCATCGGAATTGCCGTCCTTATATTCACCGACACCAAACTGCACATCTCCCCGGGTCAGGAAGGAAGTGACAATGGCATTACTCGAAGCTTGGGCACTGTTCCATACTTCCCGTTGTGTCGCTTAGGAAAACGACATCGTAGAGCTCCTAGCCTATGGCAGCAGGAGCGATCAATGAGCTGAGGGTAAACCCAGCGAACAATTGAGCTCTTGTTTTATTTTTCATGACGCACCCGTGCGCATAGCACAAAAGAAAAGCATCATCAACATAAAATATGTTAGAGAGAACTAAAAAGTATTTACAAAACACACCATTCTTGAGCCTCCAGGCAATCATCAAAGCCAATCCCGATTCCCTCTGGAATCATGAATTCCGGACCGCTTTCTCCGAGAAGCTCGGAAAAGACGTTTTTCTCGAAAAGGTCATGCGTCTGCAGGCCAAAGACCTCGTCTTGTGAAACAATCAGCGATTCCCACGCCGCAAAACACTGTCCCACCGGGTGATCCATGTAGCTGGTGACCACCCTTCTCCCGGGCCCGTCTTCAATCAAGTCCACTGCGGGTTTGAGAATCGACACCCTCGCGGAACTTCCCACCGGGTCATGAAATCGATCTTCCGCCATCATCATTCCCGTCTCTTCCGACAAGATCACCCACTCTTCGAAATTTTCCGGGATCGGGTCTTCCAGGAAATCGACCCTCTTCAATTCCTCCCGAGACCATTTCGAAAAAATCGCATTCAAGGCCTCATACGTCCCGCAACCATTGAAATCGATCCGCCACTTCAAGTCCGGGAACTCTTTTCCCAATGCTCTGATCGTCTCCAGCTCATCTGGCAATTGCCGTCCTGTCTTGCTCTTCACATGGGTGAACCCTTTCCTCGCCGCCTCGGCAACCCTCTCCCTCGATAAGACCGGCAAGGTGGCGTGGCTTCTCGCCGGAACTTGCCCCTCAAACAAGGAGCGCCCGGCTTCCCGGGCGGCAGCATCCGCTTTCAACCAGATCAAGGCTTTGCGAACCAAGGGATGCTCTCCCCCGTGTTTCAAATCCTCAAGGCACTCCTCCAGATCGGGATCTCCCAGTTCCGGCCACGGATGGAGGCTCGAAAACCCCGGTCCTTTTCGAATCAACGCCCCTTCGAAAACCCGCCGTTCGCTCCGGGCATTAATCGTCTCCTCGGACTTCAGCTGATAGCGGGAAATCCAGATGTTCTCGTCTAATCCCACAGATACGATTTCTTCTGGGCCACACTCTGTTTCCCGTCGAGCAAGGTAATTCGCCAGGCCAGGACGCGGCCGCCCTTCTGATACGACTCACCCGTCACCCGTAATTCCACCTTCCCTTCGGATGAAGGCGCCATCACTTGCTTCAGGGTCTTGTTCTCAGCCCCGGTGGCAGCCTGACGATACTCGAACAGCACCGTCACCGGCTGACTGCCACTCAAGCCCTGCCAGCTGATGTTGTAATAGTGCCCTTTCCGCGCTTCCCGTTCTTCCAGAGTCACCGCCCCGTGCAACCTCTTGTTCATCTCTCCACGGATAAATTCGTTCCCATTGGATACTTCGGTATCCCGAAGGTGAAACTGCCTTACTTTCAAGGTTTCCGAGTCGGAACACGAAACCAAAACAAGCGCCACAACCGCAAAAATCACTCTCACTCTGCGATCCTCGATTTTCAGAGTTCATTATTCAACTTAAAATCCCTATCCTCTCCAACAATGGACGAGGCGATTCGCACACGGCTGGATGATTTCATCCGCAAAAAGGGACTTCGGCAAACACCACAGCGCGACGAAATCGTGGAGATCATCTTTGCCACCGACGAGCACTTCACGCCCGATGACCTCTTCGACCGCCTTCGCTCCGCTGGTTCCCGCGCTTCACGCGCCACCGTCTATCGCACCCTCTCGCTTCTCGATGAAGCCGATCTCATTCAGGAAATCGACCTCGGTGATGGCCAGACAACCTATGACCCGAACTTCCACGACCGCCCCACCCACAACCACCTCGTCTGTGTTGATTGCGGCAAGGTCGTCGAATTCGAAGACAGTCATCTCGATCTCCTCAACGATTGCGTCACCCGACGCCTCGGATTCCAACCGGTTCGTCAAAGCCTCCGTATCGAAGCCGCCTGCGAACGACTCCGCAACCAGGGATCGTGCCCCGACCTCATCCAGGCCCGCATCAAGGGCAAGCGCCTTCCCAATCGAAAGAAGTAGGCCCGCTCATTCCGCCCTTCACAGCACTCTCTCATTCTGAATACTCCCTCTCATGACCATCGACCCCATCGAAAACATCTCCGGCGTGGAAATCGGCATTCTCGGAACTCACCTCGGATTCCTCGAAGCCCTGGTTCCCGATGACAACGGCAAACTTCCTCGCAACGCCGACGGAGAATTTGTGGTCCTCGCCGGCGCCCGCGACATCTGCGAACGCTCTCCGGTCAAGGTCGATGCCATCCAGATTTCCGCCTTTGGCACCACTCTTCCCGAAGAGTCGGATGAACTGATCTCGGGAGTTCGTAAACTCGGACTCGAACCCCAGGTCGTGATGATGGTCGGGGGCGTCAACCCCATGAATCCGGAAGACGAAGATGGCGCCGTCGAACAACTGCTGGTCAATCTCAACGTCGCCAAGCGGAATGGCATCAAGGAAGTCAACTCCACCTCCATCGAAACATGGATGGAAGGGGCGCCTCCCAAAGACGATGAAGAATTCCAGGCCCGGGTCGCGCAAAACATCAAGCTGCACCTTCGCACTTACCAGGAAGCCGACCTCGCCAACTCCTGTGTCGAACACTGGAACATCGAATTCCTTCGCCCCGGGGAATTTCAGAACTTCACTTCGCTCGCCAAGATCCGCCCCATCGTCAGTGGCCTCAATGCCCAGATCGACGGCACCTTCTTCCGAATCCTTGTCGATGCCGCCCACTGCGGTGACTCTGGAGTCAGCATGGCGGACAACGAAGCAGAGATTGCCGAAGTGGCCGCCGCCGGAGAATTGGGATCCTTCCACTGCTCCGTCCCCACCACACGCGGTTGCCTCACCAGCGATGACGGCTGGGTCCCCGCCCTTCTCGCAGCCTGTGCCAAAAGCGGCAAACTTCACTCAGCCTTCGTGGAAATCTTCCGTCACGATGACGACGCCCTCGAGCCTCTCCGCAAACTGGATCCTGGTCACGGCGTCGACACCACCGGTGGCAGATCCTACACCGATCTCATGATCGACGGTCTGGTTGAAACCACGCGCCGCCTCAACAATTACAAGGCCCGCGGCCTCCTCTAGGAACTGGAGTTTCCGCGATTCCCTCTACGAGAGGAACATCCCGGCCAGAGCCGCACTCATCAGGTTGGCCAGGGTGGCGGCCAACACTGCCTTCAAGCCCATCCGCGCGATCTCAGGACGCCGCTTTGGAGCCATCACTCCAAGGCCACCGAGCAGAATGGCGATGGAAGACAAATTGGCGAACCCACACAGGGCGAAGGTCACGATCCCCTGCGTCCGGGTCGACAGCGACTCCTTGATTCCATTGAATTCCGAGAAGGCCACGAACTCGTTGAGGATCAATTTCTGACCAATCAAACTGCCCGCTTGCTGGATTTCACTTCCACCGACTCCAATGAGCCAGGCCACCGGACCAAATGCCCACCCAAGAATTTTCTGCAGACTGAGATCGGGGTCTCCGAACCAACCGCCGATGCCACCTAACAGAAGGTTGACGACTGCAATCAGGCCCACGAAAGCCAGAAGCATCGCTCCCACGTTCAGCGCCAGCTTGAGTCCGCTCGACGCTCCCAGAGCCGCAGCGTCGATGACATTCACCGGGGCCTCTTCCCCTTCCGCCATCTGGATTTTGGAAGCCTCGGGAGTTTCCGTTTCCGGCAACAACAATTTGGCAAACAACAAGCCACCGGGAGCCGCCATGAAACAAGCGGCGATCAAATGCTCAAGACTCGCCCCCATCTGGGAATATCCCACCATCACCGACCCCGCAATGCTGGCAAGCCCTCCCACCATCACGGCAAACAATTCCGAGGTCGTCATTCTCGGGAGGTAGGGACGAATCACCAATGGCGCTTCAGTTTGCCCCACAAAGATATTGGCCGCCGCCGAAAACGACTCGGCCCGACTCGTTCCCAACAATCTTTCCAAAGCTCCCCCCACCAGCCAGATCACAAACTGCATCACCCGCAGGTGATAAAGCACCGCAATCAGGGATGAGAAAAAGATGATCACCGGGAGAACCTGGAAAGCAAAAATAAACAGAGGCCCTCCCCCGTCGTCAGACAGCCTTCCAAACATGAACCCGATCCCACTGAACCCGGCATTGATGACATCCTGCACGCGATCCGTCATCCACTGGAGAACCCAGCGACCGCTCGGCGTCGCCAGAACAAAGACGGCCAAACTGATCTGGATCGCAAAAGCCCCGCCTACGGTTCTCCAGGATATGGCCTTGCGATTCGAGGAACACAAGTATCCCACCAGTAGAAGGACGATCACCCCGAGCAAACTCATGGGCGGCACGCTACACGATCAATCAAGACACGGCGAGACGAAGAACGGGGTCTTTATCATCTCCCCGCCCACGCCCTATTCAGCAGGCGCCTTGTTCTCGTCGTACTTCTTTTCGATCTGATCCAGTTTGCGCTGGGTCTTCTGGTGTTTCTCAATCGCCCAAGCGGCGATTCCAATCAACAAGGCAATTCCACAGACGCCATAGAAGATCCAGATCACTTCCCCGCCTTTGATGAAGCCGTAACTGTGCAGACCAACCTCAAGCATGTTCACGTGCCACCAGGACCATCCCACGATGGCCCCTCCAAAAATGGAGCAAAGGTGAAGACCCCATTCCTTGATCCATCCGGCCACCCGGGCGTGAAGAATAATCAAACACCAGAGAACAATCAACAGAGCCCCGTTTTCCTTCGGATCCCAGCCCCAGAAACGCCCCCAGGAATCGTTCGCCCAGATCCCTCCGAGCACGGTTCCCACCAGCGAAAAGAGCAAGGTGAATCCAGTGATTCCATAAACGGAACGCGTAAGGAATCGACGCAGACTTTTGTCATCCTCCCAGAAGCCCGCCAAACGCATGTGGGCATAAACGGCGGAAATCAAACAGGCCATCAAGCCTCCGGAATAACCAATGGTGATGGTCACCACGTGAGTAGCCAGCCAGTAGTTTGACTTCAAAACGGCCACCAAAGGATCCATGTGGTCTTCGGCATCACCGACCTCGTAACGGAAAGCCAGGAACAATCCCGCCACTCCGAGCACGGAACCGATGGAAAGCAACAAACGCCGCCTGGTCAGCCATTCGGCGATTCCCAGAACAAGAACTCCACCGAGGGTAATAAAAGGAATGGTGTCGTAGAGATTTCCCACCGGCGGGCGCCCCATCAGGAAGGAACGATGAGCGATTCCCACCGAGAGATAAAGAAGCGCGATGAGATAGAACGCTATCGTTCCCCACCGGATATAGGTTCCCGCGCGACCCTCGGCGATCAACCAACCCGCTGCGGAAATCACAAAGGCGATGAGGAAATAGACCAGCGCGTTCATGAAGTAGTTTCTGGCGTAATAGGAGGTCTCCCCCGGGATCCCTTGTCCCTCTCCCCTGTCCTTGGCCCGGATGGTCACTTCCTCATTCCATGACTCCAACTCTTTGACGAATCTCTCCGAGTTGGGCTTTTTGGAAGCAATCACCAACTCTTCGAGAGACCTCATGTCATCGAGGACATCGGACCAACTTGCGATCGGCTTCAAATTCTCGGGAATCGGTGAATTGTTTTTCCGCAACTCCTGAACTTTGGCAATGTTGGTTCGGAGATTCCCCCAATCGAAATCAGGGGTCTCGAGAATGGCAATGATTTGGTCACCCACCGACAGCCACTCCTCGTCTTTCTCATCACGTGGAGGCAACCACTTGACGCCTCCACGGGTCCGGTTGACTTCGCGCTCGATCACCGGAAGGAGTTGCATCACTTCAGGCGGGGCACTCAGTCCTTCCTGCTGGCCCAACTGCATGATGAGACGAAGTTTGTCAAAACGGGACACCCAGGTGCTGAAACGATTGGGATCCAAACCATCATTCCCCATCACCGAATCGGGAATGTTGGGCGGAGTAAATTCAACCCGGGCAAAGCTCAAAAATCCGGTGAGCAATTGGTAGTCGACCAACTTCCGGGCCACTTCACCAATAATCTTGGATTCACGTTCCTCTTCTTCCTCCTGCTCTCGTTCCTCGTCGGTCTTGGAGTATTTCTCGTTCTTAACCTGAGCGGGAGTCATCCGCCCTTTCCGAACCTCCTCCTCCTGAAATTCCTTCGAGATCTCCCGGGCCTTCTCAATGATGTTATCAAGAGCGAGATTCCCCTCGTCGTCCTCTTGCAAGAAATCCTTGAAACTCAAGCGGTCCCGTCGATCTCCGGACTTCATGCCGAACTGATTGAGAACCTCGGTATCATCAACCCGGAAGACCGGGAGTTCGTCGGCAAGATCGGGACGGAAGAGACAATCCAACAGCCACTCGGTCGGGCCAATGGTGATTTTGTTCCCACTGCCATTCTCGATTTTCATCTTCAACGACCCATGGAAGGAGAGCATCTGGAATCGAGCCAAGGTCGAGAAAGGTTTCACCCGTCCCCCATCCTGGACTGGAATTTCCGCAGCGGCCTCGACGACCTCCTCCGACCATTTGGAATAGTTGTCCACGGTCCGGATTTTGGTCGGAACAATACTGCCCCTGATCGCATAGACCATGAGCGCCAGTTCCCCGAGGAGGAAAAAGACAACCAGGCCCAGACGGAGCCGACGGGTGGAATCTGACATGTTAAGGCTCATGATTCTGAAGATTTTTTCTGACGGGTCTTCCCGCCCGCAAAGCGAACGAGCATGTAAACGAAGTGCCCGAGGAGACCGACCGTCGCAATGTAGAGGGCATACTTGGGCCACTGGTCGGATGGGTTGGTGACAATCGCAAACCCCGAGTAAGGCGTCCCCCCGGTGTCACTCCACTGGGACTGGAACAAGGTATACCCGCCGTGCCTCATCGGGTTGTTCATGAAGATCTTGTAGTCCGTTCGCTGACCTCCCGCGACCTTGGTGATTTCGCTTTCAAAGGAACTGGCTTTCGTCGTCCCGGGATAATACTTGCCGGTCGATTTTTTCAACTCCACTTCAAAGGGCATGGGCCAGACTTCGGCAGTCAAGACCACTCCGTAACGGATGCCGTTGTAGCTGAAGGAAACCGGAGAGGTGTTCCCCATCCACAGAACCAACTTCTCAATTTCCTCCCCATCGGCGTCCTTCACCGAGGCATAACATCCCGCCATGTTGGCCAGCTCGTTGTCGACGTTCCAGACGGCTTCACGAAGGAAGAATCCATCGACCACCGGACCATCTTCTTTTCCCTGCTCCTCATTGGAGGCTTTGAAAAGATTCGTGGCCTTGAAAAACCCGGTGATCTCCATCGAGAACTTGTCCTCGGAAAAATTCGCGGTGAGCACGTCGGTCGGACGCAGTTCGTTCAGACTATCCGCCTTGATGATCAACGGAGGTTTCCGTTCACCTTTCTCGTCGTATTGGAACACTTCAATCGAAGGCTTGTGATACTTCTGGGCATAATCGGAGCGTTCGCCCTGCGTCACCAACATCATCCCTTCGACTTTCGAGAGGCTGGAAACGGCGCCGGCAATCAACATGAAGATGATGGCGAAGTGACTCACCAGCACGCCGGCATTCCTCCAGCCCTTTTTCATCCGGATGATTCCACCCAAGGTCATATTGACCGTGAGGACGGCCATCACCCAATAGGCTCCCGGAAGCGGAAGGAAAATCGCCTTCTCGTCTTCATTGCGCGGAATTACGAAGAAGGAATCAAGATCGAAATACTTATTGATCGTGCTGTGTAACCCGATCCATTGCTGCTCCAGCGTACTGAAGAAAGTATGCAGGAAGAGAAGCAAGAGGCAGACAAGGGCGATTTCGAATCCCGAAAGGACTCGGAACACCTTTTGCCCAAAGGTCTTTTTCGACAAATCGTTCATCACTCGGTTTCGCTGGTTTTTGGGGTTTTTTCGGATTCCTTCTTGATGACCGGCCCTTCGATCTGCCTTAAGGTCTCACAGTATTTGACAAATTCATCTTTCAGTTCGGCCACCGCCTCGGCCGGCCCCACCATCTTGATCGTCATCAGCTCGGCCGACGACACCCGGATCGCTCCCACGAGCGCGTAATTCTCTCCTCCTTGGGCTCCCATCCCCGGATTGTAGGTTCCTTCCGCTTCGACCAACACAGAGTCCCGTCCAAGGATATTGACGGTGTCGAAACTTTCTTCGTTCGCTACCGGGGTCAGTCCGAATTGCCGCAGCCAACGATTGGCGTTTTCCAGGGCCGAGCCGGAACTATTCCCGAGGAAAATTTCCACCGAATCGTCCGGTCCGGCCACGAAGTTGATGCTCCGGAACCGAGTCGGAGGAATGGACCGCCAACCCAACGGGGGGAGATCAACAATATTCCCCAGTCGCTCCTGATCATAAATGGTCAATCGACGGGTGTCAGTCACCTCGGTGGTTGGCTCGCTTTCGTGGCAGCTTGTGAAAAGCACGGCCGCGGCCGCGAGAAGGACAAAGTGTCGCATGGGTGAAGAAGACGTAACCCCCGGCCCCGAAATTTCAAATTTCAAATTCCCGAATTCCCGCCATGTTCAGCCCCGTGGAACCCATTCAGTATCTTAACCGCGAATCAGGACAGATCGAAACCGAACAAGTCTACGGAGAAGGATTCCTCCGCTGGGCTTACGGAAACCCTCTCGGGAAGCTGGCCCTCCATAGCTTCGTGAAGCGCCCTTTTTTCTCAAAATGGTACGGAAACCGGATGGACCACCCCAAAACCACCGAAAAAATCGCCCCGTTTCTCAAGGAATATGGACTCGATCCCGCCGATTTCGAAAAGTCTCCCGATCAATTCACTTCCTTCAACGATTTCTTCTACCGAAAGCTCAACCCTGAAACCCGCCCCCTTGCCGAATCCCCCATTGTCCTTCCAGCCGACGGACGCCACCTCGCCTTCAACAAGGCCAGTGAAATCAGCTCGGTTTTTGTCAAAGGTCAGAAATTCGATGTCGCCGGCCTGTTGGCCTCCCCCGAGCTCGCTGAGAAATACCAGGATGGCCCGCTTCTCCTCTCGCGACTCTGCCCGGTCGACTACCACCGCTTCCACTTCCCTTGCGACGGAACGCCTGGCGAAACCCGCCTCATCAATGGGCCGCTCTTCTCAGTCTCACCCCTCGCCCTGCGGCAAAAAATCTCTTATCTCTGGGAGAACAAACGGACCTTCACCGAGCTGGTCACCGGTAATTTCGGAACCGTGATCTGCATGGAAATCGGCGCCACATGCGTGGGTTCCATCCACCAGACCTATCAGGCCGGGCAAGCGGTCAAAAAGGGCGACGAGAAAGGATACTTCGCCTTCGGGGGATCCTCCACCCTCCTCATGTTCGAGCCCGGCACCATGACTTTTGCCAGCGATCTGACCGATTCCAGCGCCAAGGTCATGGAGCTCTACGCCAAAATGGGGACCACCGCCGGAGGCTGAACTTCGGCTAACTTGACTTCAGGGACCCACTTGATTATTCTCTGAGCTTAAAAACTCTCCCAAAAGCTGCCCCCCTGAACCTCGAATTCACAAACACTCAAAACCATGCAGCTCAAAGGCATCATCGCGGCACTCGCCGCCCCGTCCCTTGCTCTCGCGGATGACAACTTCGCCGACGCCGAAGCCATCCTCTTCGAAGGCTCCAATATCGAACGAAGCGGAGATACCAATTTCGCCACCGTGGAACCGTGAGAACCCAGCCCACTCGACGCCGAAGAAATCACGGCCTCCTATTGGTATGCTCTGACCGTCGACGAGCCCACCCGACTCGAAATCGTGGCGGAAACCTCAAATGTCGATGCCGTCCTCGCTGTTTACACCGGCGCTACCATCAACGACCTGGTCCTTGCCAGCCGCTACAGTTCGATGGAATTTCCGGCCGAAAGCCGAAGAGGGAGGAATTCGGAAACCGAAACCTTCCGCCCCAGCGAACCTTTCAGTGAGTTTGCCAAGCTGACTCTCGATGCCGTTCCTGGCACGACCTACTGCGTCTACATCACGGGTGAAGGAAATACCCGGGGAACCTACACCCTGAAATTCCAGCCCACGCGCAACAATCTCGTCCCTCTGCAGGAACTCCTCCCCGCTCGGTCCGACTGGAGCTCGCTCATCCATCGCGACGGCTCGAGTGTCCCCATCGATCCGGCCACCGGCGATGCCGATTTCTACAACACCTGGCACACCCCGGCGGCCTACGACGGACCGGACTTTTCAGCTCCCGTCGCGGCCCCCATCGGATACGGCACCGTCAACGCCCTCAAACTTCCACCCGCCAAGGACCTCTGGACCGCCGGCACTTCCGACGCCCCTCCTTCAGGCTCCCGCTACACCAGCTACCACCGCACCACCTTCACTCCCTCCTCCGACATTTCGTCCATTGCCATCGAGGGCCTTTTTGACGACGGCGCGTTCTTCTTCATCAACGGAAATCTTGTCGGAAGCCTCAACATGCCCGGTGACGCCGTCACCAATGATTGGACCCAGCTTTCCCTTGATCAAAATATCCCGGGAGTCGGATCGACCGAAGAGTCCATTCAGTATCTCACCATCGATGGTCTCAATCTCCAGGCCGGACAACCGGTCGATCTTGCCGAAAGTCTTCACAACCAGACCACCAACAGCTCCGACATGGGCTTTGACCTGCGGGTCTTCGCAGCCGGGGCCTCCCCTCCTTCCGAGTCCATCGTGCTCAGTATTTCTCCTGCCACGATCGCCAACCGCCATCTCCTCGAATGGACCGGCATTGCCGGAAGTGCCTATAACATCGAGGAAAACACCACTCTCTCGGAGACCGGATGGACCTTGGTCAATCCCACTCCGATCGAGGCCGACACCACCGGACCGATCTCGGAACAGGTGGTGTCGACTTCGGCGACGATGTACTATCGGGTTGTCCCCACCACCCCGGCTCCCTGATACTTGGGAATGCCCCGCGATCACCTCAAGCTCCAGATCATCATTATCCTCTGGGGCTGCACCGCCGTTCTCGGGGCCCTTATCACCCTTTCAGCTCCAGCGGTTGTTCTCTACCGCACCGGAATTGCCGCGGCCCTCATGATCTTGTGGCAGCGACGCAATCTCCTCGTCCCCTCCCGGGATGCTCTTCTCTATCTCCTCACCGGCCTGGTGATCGCCGCCCACTGGATCACCTTCTTCCTCGCAGTCAAAGTCGCCAACGTCTCGATCTGCATGGTGGGCATCGCCACCCTCTCGCTCTGGACCGCAATCCTCGAACCCCTGATGGTACCCGGTCGAAAATTCCGCCCCATCGACCTCGCCTTCGGAGCCCTCGTCGGGCTGGGTGTCGCCATCATTTTTCGCAGCGAAGTCGAATTCGGGACCGGACTCCTCATAGCCCTCCTCTCGGCCTTCCTCGCCGCCGTCTTCTCCATTCTCAATACCTTCCACATCAAGAAGGCCCACTACCTTGTCATCACCACCTATGAAATGACCGGAGCGGCCCTGTTCACCGGAGTCTTCATCGCGCTCGTCGTTCCGTCCACCCACCTGGCCCCCACCTCTTCCGATTGGCTCTGGCTCGGGCTCCTCTCCGTCTTCTGCACCATTGTTGCCTACTCCCAGTATGTCGCCCTCCTCCACCGACTCTCCGTCTTCGTGATCAATTTCGCCAGCAACCTGGAACCGGTTTACGGCATTCTCCTCGCCGCCGTGATCCTGAAGGACCACCAGCATCTACACGCCGGCTTCTGGACGGGAGCCACCCTGATCATCGCTTCCATCATTCTCTACCCGGTGGTCCGACGCAAATTGGCCCCCAAAGCCCTTCCCGATTGCCCATTGCATTGATCAAGGGTCGAATCTAGGGTTTTCCCATGATCAAGACCGCCCGTTGCCTCGCTCTCCTCGCCACCGTCACCCTCGCGCACGCCCAGGATGCCAAGGCCAAACCCGAAGCAGCCAAGGAGGAAGGCTGGATCCAACTCTTCAATGGCAAGGACCTCAAGGACTGGACTCCCAAATTCTCGGGATCCGAACTTGGCGTCAACTACAAGGACACCTTCCAGGTCAAAGACGGGCTCCTCACGGTGGACTACTCGAAGTGGGAAAAATTCAGCGGTGAATTCGGACACCTTTACTACAAGACTCCCTATTCACATTACAAGATCCGCTCGACTTATCGCTTCATCGGAGAGCAGGTCAAAGGCGGCCCCGGTTGGGCCAACCGCAACAACGGGTTCATGCTCCATTGCCAGGATCCCAAGACGATCGGCAAAGGCCAGGACTTCCCCAACTCCGTCGAAGTCCAGCTCCTCGGAGGACTCGGCAAAGGCAATCGGGGAACCCTCAACATCTGCACGCCCGGCACTCATCTTCATTGGAAAGGGAAGCTCACCAAAGGGCACGTGATCAACACCGGCGGCCCCACCTTCCATGGTGACCAGTGGGTCACGGTCGAAATCGAGGTCCGCGGCGATAAATTCAAGCACATCGCGGAAGGCAAGGTCGTCTGTGAATATGATCACGTTCAGCTCAACGACGGCACTCCCTTGACCAAAGGCTACATCTCCATCCAGGCCGAAACCGCTCCCATCCAGTTCAAATCCATCGAGCTCCTTCCGTTGAAGGAATAACGAAGAAGCCCCCGTATTTCTGCCTCAAGCAATGAGGCTCACGGCTCCATCTTCCCACCTTTCCATCCTTGCGGGCACTCTTCTGGCCTTCGGGGGGAACTCGGCGGCCAAAGATCCCGGGAAGATTTCCTTCTCGCGCGATATCCGGCCCATTCTGTCGCAAAATTGCTACAAGTGCCACGGACCGGATGATGCCAGGGACGACGACGGAAAGTCGCTCCGGAAGGCCGGCTTTCGCCTTGATGTCGCCGACGAACAGGATTGGGAGGAAGTCATCGCTCGCATCGGTTCAACCGATCCCGACGACATCATGCCTCCCCCCGAGGCCAACAAGACCCTGGAGCAAGAGGAAATTGATCTCCTCAAAAAGTGGATCGACCAAGGCGCGGAATACGAAGATCACTGGGCCTTTGTCCTTCCCAAAAGCTCTTCCATTCCGGCCAACACCCATCCGATTGATCATCTTTACAAAACGCCTCTCGCTGAGAAGACGGATCCCTACACTCTCATCCGCCGCGTCCATCTCGATCTCATCGGACTCCCTCCCGCCCCCGAAGTTGCCGATGCCTTCGCAGCCGATCCCTCTTCGGAAGCATTCCTGAAAATCGTCGACAACCTACTCGCCTCACCCCGATATGGCGAACGCTGGGCCCGGCGTTGGCTTGACCTGGCCCGCTACGCCGACACCAATGGTTATGAGAAAGATCGTAACCGCTCGATCTGGCCCTATCGCGACTACGTGATCCGCTCTCTCAACGCCGACAAACCCTTTGATCAATTCACGATCGAACAGCTCGCCGGCGACATGCTGCCCAATGCCACGCCCGAGCAAATCATCGCCACCGGATTTCATCGCAACACCATGCTGAACGAAGAAGGTGGCATCGATCCTCTCGAGTTCCGCTACCACGCCATGGCTGATCGCGTCGCCACCACCGGGACTGTCTGGCTTGGTCTGACCACCGGATGCGCCCAGTGCCACACACACAAGTACGACCCCATCACCCACCACGATTACTTCGGGCTCATGGCTTATCTCGATAATACCCTCGAGCCCGATTACCAAATCCCTTCTCCCGAACTCGACAAGCAACGCCAGACTCGTCAGGCCCAGCTTTCAAAACTGCTCAAGGGACTCCCCGGCCACTGGCCTTCCCCCACCGGCAAGATTGACTTCAAACCCCAGACCATTCTCGCCGCCACCGCCGACCACAGCGACTTACGATTCGACAACTTCCTCGTCACTCCTTCCGGCCCCGTGCCCGATCGCGACACCTACACCATCACCATCGAGTCGAAGGAGCCCAACCTCGTCGCGCTCCGCCTTGACGCCCTCCCTCTCAACAAGAAAGGACCCGGCCGCACCGAGCACGGCAACTTCGTTCTGAGTGAAATCGAAGTCACCGCCACTCCTCTCGACAACTCCGCCACTACCACCCGACTCCCTCTCGTTCGTCCCTCAGCTTCGATCGCCCAGGAGAAATTCCCTGTCGCTCATGCCATCGACGGCAAGCCTGATACCGGGTGGGCCATTCACAAAGCTGGTTCTCCTCCCCACCAGAAACAACACGCCGTCTTCCAGTTCGGCTCCAAACTCAACCATCCGTCCGGCACCCGCTTCACCATCAAGCTCGTCCAAACCTACGGCTCCAAACACACCCTCGGAAACTTTCAGGTCTCCCTCGGTCAGGCGCCCCCCGCCAACCTCACTTCCCAACAACACCTCAAACAATCCTACCAAGCCTGGCGCACCTCCCTGGAACGGGATCTCGCTCCCTGGAACAAGCTCACGCCTTCCAAACTCGACGCCAACATTCCCTATCTAACCCTCGAAGAGGATGGCGTGGTCTTCGCCGCGGGGGATACCTCGAAACACGATATCTTCACTCTCGACTTCCCCGCTTCCGACCAGCCCGTTCACTCCCTCCGACTGGAAGCCCTGCCCGACCCCCGTCTCCCCGAAAACGGTCCCGGCATGACCTATTACGAAGGACGCAAGGGCGACTTCTTCCTCTCCGAATTCAAAGTCAGCACCACCAAGCCCCTCACCTTCTCCGGCTCATCCGAATCCGCCTTCAGCGCACAGTATTCCGGGAATGCCAACGCCTCCACCGCCATCGATGGCGATATCCAGACCGGTTGGTCCCTCAAGACCAATATCGGGCAACGTCAACTCGCCGTCTTCAATCTCGCCGAAGCCATCCCCCCCGGCACCCCCTTCCAGATCAAGATGCACTTCGGGCGCCACTTCGCCTCGACCCTTGGCAAGTTCCGACTCAGCGCTTCTCCTTCTCCCGACATCAAGGCCCTCGCCCATCAGGGCACACTGCAGGATTTCCTCATGCAGGCTCCCGAAGTCAAAGCACACGCCGACAAGATCCGCGCCCTTCAGAAGCCGCTCAAAAGCCCGCAAACCCTCGTGATGCAAGAGCGCCCTGCGGGACATACCCGACCGACTCATCTCCGCCATCGCGGCGAATACACCCAGCCCAAGGAGGTGGTCAAACCACGCTTGCCCGATGCCATCTACCCCGAAGGCAAACCCCTCCCCTCCAACCGACTCGGACTCGCCCGCTGGCTCGTCTCATCGGAAAATCCCCTCACCGCCCGCGTGGTCGTCAACCGCCACTGGGCCGCCTTCTTCGGCGAAGGCATCGTGCCCACCCTGGATGACTTCGGCATGCAGGGACAACTTCCCTCCCACCCCGAACTCCTCGACCATCTCGCGGTCACTTTTATCGAAAACGGTTGGTCGCTGAAAAAGCTCCACCGCCTCATCGTGACCTCACAAGCCTACCAACAAGACTCGAAAGTGGAGTCGGGCACTTCACAACAGTTCCTCCGCCAGCGACTCGAAGCCGAAATCATCCGCGACTCCGCCCTTTCCGCTTCCGGCCTTCTCAACGAACAAATGTTTGGCGCTCCCGTCCGCCCCCCTCAACCCGGTGGCGTCTCCGAAGTCGCCTACGGGAGCCCCAAATGGAATCCCAGCCAAGGCGCCGACAAATTCCGCCGCTCCATTTACACTTACCAGAAACGCACCGCGCCCTTCGCAATGTTCACCACCTTCGACGCCGGATCGGGCGAAGCCTGCATCGCCCGACGCGATCGCTCCAATACGCCTCTGCAAGCCCTCACTCTCATGAACGATCCCATGTTCATGGAGATTGCCGACAACTACGGCAAGTTCCTGGAAGCCGCCGACGGTTCGGTCGAAGAAAAGATCACCCTCGCTTTCCGGCGTCTCCTCACCCGCCCCCCGTCTGCAGACGAAGTACGGCTTCTCTCCGACTTCCACCAAAAGCACCAGTCATGGTCCGCCCTCGCCCGCGCTCTTCTCTCGCTCGACGAGTCGGTCACCAAGAACTAACCCCCATCCTTCAGTTCCATGTTCGATCAACACCCACTCTCCCGCCGCTACTTCCTCGGCGAATGCGGGATCGGTCTTGGCAAGATTGCCGCCGCCGGCCTTCTCACCAACTCCCTTTCCGGGCGCAGCCTCGAACCACGCCCGGCTCACTCCAAGCCCAAAGCGAAAGCCGTCATCCACCTCTTCATGGCCGGCGCCCCATCCCAACTTGAACTCTTCGACCCCAAACCCCACCTCTCCAAACTGGAAGGCTCCCCTCTCCCCAAGTCCATCATCGGCGATCAACGATACGCCTTCATCCAACCCGACGCCGCCGTTCTCGGACCACAGTTCGAGTTCAATCAATATGGCGACAGCCGCGCCACCCTCGGCTCTCCCCTCGCCCCCCTCGGGGCCGTCGCCGACGACCTCTGCATCGTCAAATCCTGCACCACCGACCAATTCAACCACGCCCCGGCCCAGCTCTTCCTCAACTCCGGCTTCTCGCAACCCGGACGCCCCTCGCTTGGTTCTTGGACGCTCTACGGGCTCGGCACCGAAAGCGACAACCTCCCCGCCTTCATTGTGATGTCCACCGGAGCCGGACTCTCGGGTGGCTCGGCTCTCTGGTCGTCCGGCTTCCTCCCCACCACCTACACCGGCGTTCAGTTCCGCAAAGGCAAGGATCCCATCCTCAATGTCTCGACGCCCGAAGGAATCTCGCCCGAACTTCAAAGCGACACCTTCAATCTCGTCAATCAACTCAACGCCCAGCGACTCGAAACCATCCGCGACCAGGAAATTGCTACCCGCATGGCGTCCTACGAAATGGCGGCCCGCCTTCAAACGTCCGCACCTGAACTGATGGACCTGAAATCCGAGTCGGATGAAACGATCAATCTCTACGGGTGCGAGCGCGGCAAACATTCCTTTGCGCGTGCCTGCCTCCTCGCCCGACGCATGGTCCAGCGCGGCGTCCGCTTCATCAATATCTACCACGCCGGATGGGACGCCCATTCCAACGTCAAAGGCTCGACCGAGCGTAACTGCGCCGCTACCGCGCAAGCCTCCTCCGCGCTCATTCAAGATCTCAAACGCCACGGCCTCCTCGACGAAACCCTCGTCGTCTGGGGTGGCGAATTCGGCCGCACTCCCATGGTCGAAACCAATCCATCCTTGGGTCGCAAAGCGGGACGCGATCACCACCCGCAAGCCTTCACCACCCTCATGACCGGCGGCGGCACCAAGCCCGGCACCTACGGTGAAACCGACGACTTCGGCTTCCACATCACTCAAGGAAAGGTTCACGTCCACGACCTTCAGGCCACCATTCTCCATCTCTTGGGCTTCGATCACGAGCGCCTCACCTACCACCACGCCGGACGCGACTTCCGCCTCACCGATGTGCACGGACATGTCGTTCACGACCTCATTTCCTGAAAAAGCCCTATTCCATTGATCAAATTCAGGAATGTCGAAAAATCGAGACATCCATAGCAAGCGACACCACTTTTTCCTTGCCCTCGACCTGTCAAAATAAGATTGTCCCTCAAAGACGCAACTCATCGATTTTGCTTATGAATAAAAAGTGCACCTCCAGCCTCATTCTCCTTGCCCTCGCAAGCCCGCTGGTCAACGCCGCTTCGATCGGCATTAACTTTGGCTCCGGACGGAACAACTCAGCCCTCGCCGCTGGAGACTCCGCCGGTGTCGTCCCCCAAGCCAACTGGAACAATGCCCCAGGCGCATCAGGAAACCTCGCTGTGCTGAATGGTGATGAAGGTGCGGCCTCTGGAGCCAGCCTCACTTGGGCGACCGACGAACAATGGAGCATCGGAGGCCCTGCTGCCGACCCTAATGGAACCCTTCTCAACGGGTGGATCTCCGCCAACAACAGCAATGCACCCGATGCCACTGTTTCTATCGCTAGCATCCCATATGCAACATACGATCTTTACGTCTACACCAACCACGACCGGGCCACCGAAGACGTTGACCTTACCGGACCATTCGGAACCTTCCGAATCCACGAAAATGACACCGATATCCTTTCTGCAGTCTCTTGGGTCCAACAAACCGCCACTGCAGATGGAGATGCATCCCAGGCCGGAAACTACGCCCTCTTCTCAGGGCTAACCGCCACCAACCTCGATCTCATCCTCGCCCCTGCTGGTGGCGAAGGATCTGTCGACCGAGGAGCCATCACCGGAATCCAGATCGTCGAGGTCATCCCTGAGCCTTCCAGCTCACTTCTCCTCGCCCTCGCCGGTCTCATCGGAGTGTCCCGCCGTCGTCGATAAACATTTCTACACCGGAATCCATCTAACTTCAGGCCGTGGATCTTCCAATCTACGGCCTTTTTTCTCTCTACGTCCAACCCCAACCACACCATGAAACACACACGCCACTTCGCCCTCCTGATCATCTCTTGGGCCACCATATCCTCTTCAGTTGCCGAACCCATCGGCATTAACTTCGGATCGGGACGGGACAATTCCTCCCTCACCCCGGCTGACTCCGCCGGCGTGATCCCACAGACCAACTGGAACAATGCCCCAGACGCCAGCGGTGGCCCCCTCACCCTCAACGATTCTACCGGAACCGCCACCAGCGCCTCCGTCACCTGGAGCACCGACGAACAATGGAGCATCGGCGGCCCCGCCGCCGACCCCAACGGCACTCTTCTCAACGGATGGATCTCCGCCAACAACACCGCCGATCCTCCCGCCACTGTCGCCATTACCGGGATTCCCTTCACCCTCTACGATCTCTACGTCTACTCCAACCACGATCGGGCCACCGAAGACGTCCTCATCAGCGAATCCAGCGACGCCTTCCCACCCTTCCTCCTTCACGAAAATGACACCGACATTCTCGCTCCCGTCACTTTCCAGGAACAACCCCTCACCGCCGCAGGCGATGCTTCCCAAACCGGTAACTACGTCAAATTCGCCGGCCTTAGCCAATCCGACCTCGAGCTCGTCCTCTCCCCCGCAGGCGAAGGCGGCAGCACCGACCGCGGAGCCATCACCGGAATCCAGATCATCGAAGTTCTCGTCGGCGATGCCGATGGCGACGGACTCGAGGACGCCTGGGAATCCAACTTCGGACTCGACCCCAACGACAACGGCCTGAACCCAAACAACAACGGCGTCCCAGGCAACCCCGATAACGGCGCCAATGGCGATCCCGACAACGATGGCTCAACCAACTTGGAAGAACAATCCAACCGCACCTTCCCCAACGATGAAGACTCTGACAATGACACTCTTCTCGATGGCGTCGAAACCAACACCGGCAACTACGTCGACCAAGATGACACCGGAACCGACCCCCTCAACCCAGACTCCGACGACGACAACCTGTCCGACGGCGTCGAGGACAATGGCGGAAGCTTCGTCGATGAAAACATGACCGGCACCGACCCCAACAAGGCCGACACCGACAACGACACCCTCATCGACTCCTGGGAAATCGCCAACGACCTCAGCCCCTTCGACGACGGCTCCACCAACCCCAACAACGGCCCCGATGGAGACCCCGATTCCGATGACTCCACCAACGCCAACGAACAAACCCTCGGAACCTTCGCCAACGACAATGACTCGGACGACGACACCCTCCTCGATGGTGCCGAATCAAATACCGGTACCTACGTCGGCCCCAATGAGACCGGAACCGATCCCCTCAACCCCGACACCGACGGCGACAACCTCAACGACGGCGTCGAAACCAACACCGGAACCTTCGTCGATGCCAACGACACCGGAACCGACCCCTTCTCCCCCGACACCGATGGCGACATCTTCTCCGATGGCTGGGAAGTCGCCAACAACCGCAATCCCCTCAACGCCAACGACAATGCCGCCAACGCCGGCTCCATCGGCCTCAATCTCGGAGCCGGTCGCGATAGCTCATCCCTCGCTCCCACCGACCTCGCAGGCGTCGCACTCCAAACCAACTGGAACAACCTCGTCTCCACCATCGGAACCGACCAGGTCCTGAATGACGAAACCGGTGCCAACAGCGGAACCACCGTCACCTGGGCAATGGACGAGGAATGGAGCATCGGCGGACCCGGCCTCGATGCCAACGGCACCCTCCTCAACGGCTGGCTCTCGGCAAACGGTGCCGGCGCCACCAACAGCATCGATATCTCCAACATCCCCTACGGCAACTACGACCTCGTCTTCTACGTCAACCACGACCGTGCCACCGAAGATGTCCTCGTCTCGGAGGCCAACAATGCCTTCGCCCCCTTCCTCGCACACGAAAACGACAGCGACATCCTCGCCGAAATCACCTTCGCCCATCAAGCGGCCTCCGCCGAAGGCGATCCCTCCCAAAGCGGAAACTTCTTCGTCATCCCCAATCTCACCAACCCCAACCTCAACCTCCTCTTCGGATCTGCCGGTGAAGCAGGATCCGCCGACCGCGGCTCCATCAACGGTATCCAAATCATCAACCGCGGTGCCGCCGCCGGCCTCGAAATCACCAGCATCACCCCAAATCTCGAGGCAGGATCCGTCACCATCACCTGGAACTCCGTCAATGGAAGAGACTACGCCATCGACGCCGCCTCTCATCTCGAACTCACCGAGGCCGATGAAATCGATGACTTCACCGCCACCGGAGACGTTTCCTCCTACACCGAGTTCGGAATCGATTTCACCACCATGAAGAAACGCTTCTATCGCATCCGCGAACTCACCAACTGATGAAAAAGAAGCTCACTCTTCGATTCACTCAATGCAGCATCATGACCGGACTCCCGGTCATGATGTCTTCTTGTCAGCCCGATTCCCCAAAAGAAACAAAAGAACCCCAGCCTCAGATCGAGATCAATGCCACCGCCCTCTCCCCCTCCCCGGAAACCAAAGAAAAAGTCCCCCTCTTCGAAAAGATCGCTCCCTCCGCGTCCAAGCTGAACTTCACCAATCACCTCAACCCCTCACATCCTCTCGCCCGACTCTATTTCTCCGGATTCGCCGGCAGCTCCGTCACCATGGGTGACTTCAATGGAGACAGCCACCAAGACCTCTTCTTCACCGGCGGCGCCGGCCCAAATGCTCTCTTCCTTCAAAAAGGGAACTCCCTGGAATTCGAAGACGTCTCCGACAAGTCCGGCATCGCCGGAGGCGATGCCTGGGCCTCGGGCTCAGCAGCCGTCGATCTCGACCAAGACGGTGACCTCGATCTCATCGTTGCCAACTACGACTCCCCACCCCACCTCTTCCTCAACAATGGCATGGGCATCTTCACCGATCAGGCCGCAAACTGTGGCCTGACCCGGAGTGAACCCTACATGATGCCCACCTTCTCCGACTACGACCGTGACGGAGATCTCGACCTCTTCTTCGTCACCAACCAATTCTTTCGAAAAGGAGGCCGACCTCCCACTCCTCCCGTCGAAAGAAATGCCGACGGCAAGTACCGCGTGAAAGATAACTTCGCCAAATACTACCGCATTCGCTCCAAGTCCAACGGTCAAACCGTTCTCGATGACTGCGGACGCCCTGACCTTCTCCTCCGCAACGACACCAAACCCGGTGACCCACACCTCACCTTCACCGACGTCACTCAGTCCGCTGGCCTCCCCCAATCCGGCTTCGGCCTCAGCGCCACTTGGTTCGACTTCAACAACGACGGCTGGCCAGACCTTCACGTCGGCAACGACTTCAGCGACCCTGACCGCCTATACCTCAATCGCCGCGATGGCACCTTCCAGGACATCGCGACCGGAGCCTTTCCCACTTGCGCCTGGTTCTCCATGGGAGCCGACGCCGCCGACCTCAACAATGATGGGCTCGATGACCTCTTCTGCGCAGACATGGCCTTCACCACCCACTACAAACAAAAAGTAGGCATGGGACAAATGGGCGCCAGCCAGGACCTCCTGCAAGGAATCGTCCCGCTCCAGTTAATGAGAAATCATCTCTTCCTCAACACCGGCACCGGCCGTTTTCAGGAAGCTGCACAACTCGCCGGACTCGGGAAAAGCGATTGGACCTGGGCTGTCAAATTTCAGGATCTCGATCTCGACGGCTCTCCGGACCTCTTCGTCACTAACGGTGCCTGCCGCTCTTTCAACCACTCGGACCTCCCCGGTGCCACTCCCGAACGCCTCATCGGACAAAACAAATGGGACCTCTGGAAAGACACCCCTCCCCGCCCCGAAACCAACCTCGCTTTCCGCAACCTCGGCAATCTCAAATTCAAGGACCACTCAAAATCCTGGGGCCTCGATGAAAACAGCGTCGCCCACGGAATGGCATGCGGCGACCTCGATGGCGATGGCGACCCCGATCTCGTCGTCACCAATGTCGACTCCTCCGTTTCCCTCTTCCGCAACAACAGCACCTCACCGCGACTCGTCCTGGAACTCGACGCTCCCGTCATCGAAGGCACTCGCATCGAACTCTCGTCTCATCAAAAAACCCAAACCCTCTCCGTCCGCTCCGCCGGCGGATACTTCACCACTTCCACCCCTTCCCTGATCTTCGCCACCTCAGTCGAATCAGAAGCCCACGTGTCCTGGCCCGACGGATCCTCCCAAAAAATCACGTCCCTCAAACCCGGTTTCCGCTATCGTATCAGCAAAACAAGCTCGCATCATTCCCCTGAGCCTCACCCGGATCCACTCTTTGCCAAAGTCCAACTGCTCGAAGGAGTCTCCCACCTCGAAGCCCTATTCGATGACTTCGCCAAACAACCCCTCCTCCCTCACAAACTCTCCCAACTTGGACCCGCCAGCGCATGGGGAGATATCGATGGCGACGGCGACCCCGACCACTTTCTTGGAGGCTCCGGAGGGTCTCCCGGCAAACTCTTCCGCAATGACCACGGGAAACTCACCCTCCTTCCCCTCCCCGCTTTCGAAAAGGACCGCGATTGCGAGGATGCCGCCGCCGCCTTCTTCGATCACGACCAGGATGGCGACCTCGACCTCTACGTCGCCAGTGGAAGCTACGAACATAATCCCGATGAAAACTCCCTCTTCGATCGCCTCTACCTTAACGACGGAAAAGGCAACTTCTCCCGCCTCGATATCCTGCCGCGCCTCCACGACGTTGGCTCGGTCGTCCGGCCCATCGATCTCGATGACGATGGCACTCTCGAAATCTTCATCGGCAGCCGCGTTGTCCCCGGCTCCTATCCTCTCTCAACTCCAAGCCGTTTGCTCAAATTCAAGGACGGAAGCTACCACGACGTCCATCCAGAAATCATCCCCGACCTCTCAACCCCCACAATGGTCACCGACGCCGTCTGGGCCGATGTCAATGGCGACCAACTTCCCGACCTCCTCACCGTCAGCGAATGGTCCTCCCCCCGCCTCTTCCTCAACAAAAACGGCCGCTTTTCCGAAGCCACTGCCGACTCCGGATTAAATAACCTCACCGGCTGGTGGACACGCACCTCCACCGCCGACCTCGATAACGATGGCGACCTCGACTTCGTCCTCGGAAACTTTGGTCTCAACACCAAATACCACGCCTCCCCCAAAAAACCCGCCCTCCTCTATTACGGAGATTTCCAAGGCAACGGAATCAACCGCCTCGTGGAAGCAGAATACGAAAACGACACCCTCTTTCCCGTCCGCGGAAAAAGCTGTTCCACCGCCGCCATGCCCGCCCTCGCCAACAAATTTAAAACTTACCACTCTTTCGCTCTCGCCGAACTCACCGAGATTTATTCCCTCAAAGAAGCCTCCCGCTTCGACTGCACCACCCTCGAAAGCGGCTGCCTCATCAACGACGGATCCGGTCGCTTCACCTTCAAACCTCTTCCACCACTCACCCAACTCGCTCCCGTCCAAGGAATCGTTCTCGAGGACGTCACCGGAGACGCCCTCCCCGATATCCTCCTCTCCCAAAATTTCTACAACCCCCAATTCGAAACCGGACCCTACTCCGGCGGCCTTGGCCTCTTGCTTTCCAATCAAGGTGATGGCACCTTCATCGAAGTTCATCCTCGGGACAGTGGAATCCTCCTGCCCGGAGACCCAAGAAATCTCCACCTCATCGACCTCGACGGCGATTCTCTCAAAGATCTCATCTGCCCACTCAACAACGGACCCTCTCTCTGGCAACGCCGCCTCCAACGCACACTCACAACAACTCAATGAGAGCCATCTTCCACTCTCTCGCCCTCCTGGCCCTTCTCACTCCCCAACTCCTCGCCACCTCCATCGGCATCAATTTTGGAAGCGGACGCACCAATGGCAGCCTCAATAGCTCAGATTCCGCCGGCGTCGTATTACAGACAAACTGGAACAACGCTTCTGGAAATGCCGGCACTCTGTCCAATCTTTCCGATGCCACCGGCACCACACAAACCACCGACATCACTTGGGCCATGGACGAACAATGGAGTGCCGGCGGCACTCCCGCCGACGCCAACGGCACCCTCATGAATGGCTGGGTCAGCGCCAACAACAACGGCTCACCCGACTCCATCCAAATCACCTCCATCCCCTACGCCACCTACGATCTCTACATTTACCTCAACCACGACCGCGCCACCGAAGACGTCCTCATTACCGAAACCAATTCCGCCTTCCCCGATTTCCTCGCCCACGAAAACGACCCCTCCATCACCTCTCCCATCACTTGGACCCGACAAATCGAAAGTGCCGCCACTAACCCCGCCGCCTCCGGAAACTACCTCCGCATCGAAGGCCTCTCCAACACCACCCTCAGTCTTCAACTCACCCCCGATGGCAGCGCCGGATCCGCCGACCGCGGAGCCATCACCGCCATCCAAATCGTCGAGACCACCCCCGTCGTCGGACTTCCTGAAGTCGAAACAAGCCCCGCCTCATCAGTCACTCCAACCTCAGCCACTCTCAACGGAAACCTCGTCGACAATGGCGACGGAAACGATTCCTCCTCCCTCACTTTCTACTGGGGAGCAACCGATGGCGGATCTGATGCCGCCTCATGGAACTTCTCCACCTCTAGCGGATCTCGTACTTCCCCGGGAGCCTTCTCCGCCTCCCTCAGCGCCCTCCAACCAGGCACCACCTACCACTTCCGGGCCTTCGCCAGCAATAGCGCAGGCGATGACTGGGCTCCCGACTCTTCCTCCTTCACCACTCCAGCCATCCCACCCTCCGTCTCCAACCTTGCCGCCTCCAACCTCCTCGCGAACTCCGCCACCATCGCCGCCGATGTCTCCGACTCCGGCGGAGCGCCCACCACCCTCATTCTCTACTACGGTGACAACGACGGCCAAACCAATCCCGCCAACTGGGACTCTCAAGTCAACCTCGGCATCCAATCCGGCCCTGCCTCTGGCAATCTCACCGGCCTCGCCTCCGGCACTACTTACTTCTACCGCGCCGCCGCTTCAAACTCCGCCGGAATCACCTGGGCCACTTCCTCCCTCTCCTTCCAAACCTTAACCCTCTCGTTGCCCGCTCTCACCATTTCCCCCGCCACTTCCATTCAAGGAAATTTCGCCACCCTCAACGGAGAAGTCACCAACACCGGTGGAGACCTTCCTGATGTCACTCTCTTCTACGGAACCACAGACGGATTACAAAACCCAGCAGGCTGGGATTTCTCCACCTCCCTTGGCTCGGAAGATGGACCCTTCGCCCAACAAATCACCAACCTCAATCCGACCACGACCTACTACTTCACCGCCCGAGCTCAAAATGCCGCTGGCTCCACCTGGGCTTCCTCCTCTCTTAACTTCACCACCCCGGTTTTTGTCACTCCTTCTGTCGTCATCAACGAGATTCACTTCGATGAAGACGACAAAACCCAGCGAGCCGAATTCATCGAACTCCACAATCCCAGCGACTCCCCCATCAACCTCTCCGGCTTCTCCTTCACCGATGGGATCGATTTCACCTTCCCCGCTGGCACCACTCTCGCCGCCGGAGAATATCTCGTCGTCGCCGAAGACCCCGCCACCGCCTCTGCCAAGTTCGGAATACCCTCTCCCCTCGGACCCTTCGCCAACGGAACCACTCTCCGGAACTCAGGCGAAACCATCACTCTCTCAGATCCCTCGGGCCTCACTGTCGATGAAGTCTCCTATTCCCTCGGCTTCCCATGGCCAACCGTAGGCGACGAGATCGGCTCTCCTCTCGCCAGCCCATCCATCGAACTCATCCACCCACTCCTCGACAACGACCTCGGAGGCAGCTGGCGTGCTTCCGGATTCCCTGCCAATCAAGGCGGAGCCGGTGGCGGTGATGACCCCGTCACTCTGGTCGCTGCCGGACAGCCCGGATGGCGATACCGCAATGGACTCACCTACCCCTCAAACGACAACAACGGAAATGAATGGTGGGACCTCGGATACCTCGATTCAGACGATGGCGAATGGCTCGATGCCACCCTCCCCATCGGGTTCGGAGACGGAGACGACATCACCGTGATCAACAACATGCAATCTAACTACCTCAGTCTTTTCACCCGAAAGGAATTCAACATCGCCCCAGGGGAAGTCCCCGCCACCATCAACCTTAGATGCTACCATGACGACGGCGCCGTCATTTACCTCAACGGCGTCGAAGCCGGACGCTTCTCCGTCGACGCCGGCGCCATTCCCTTCCCCGCTCCCTCAAACTTCGCCAACAACCACGAAGCCGACTGGACCGAAATCACCCTCAGCGGACCTGCCTATCTCGTCGAAGGAACAAACGTCATCGCGATCCGCGGCATGAACTCCAACATCAACAGCAGCGACTTCTCTCTCGATGCCGAAATCATCTCCGATCCCAGCGGCTCCATCGATTCTTATCAACCATCCCCAGGACAACGGAATTCCTCATACTCCGCCGCCTCCCCTCCTCAAATCCGTCAAGTCGACCACCAACCCGTTTCCCCAACTTCCGGCCAAAGCGTCACTGTCACTGCCAAGATCACCGATCCAGACGCCATTGACACCGTCACTCTCCAATACCAAATCGTGGAACCAGGCGACTACTTCTGCCGCTACCTCAAATTCAACAACAACGGCAGCCCCAATCCCAACCCCCGCTACGAGGACCCTGCCAACTGGACCTCCCTCACCATGCTCGACGATGGATCCAGCGGCGACGCCTTCGCCAATGACAACATCTACACCGCCATTCTTCCCGCCAGCCTTCAGACGAATCGACGCCTCATTCGCTACCGTATCACCGCCAGTGACACCCCCGGAAACACCATCGTCGCCCCTTACCTCGACGACCCCCAACCCAACTTCGCCTACTTCGTTTACGATGGCACCCCCGATTGGTCCGGCGTCATTCGCCCCGGTGACTCTTCCGTCACTTTTCCCGGCTCCCTGATGTCGAGCATTCCCACTTACTTCCTCCTCACCACTTCCCAATGGACCACCGATTCCCAATTCGGCGGCTACAGCGGATCCGAATACCTCTGGCCCGGAACCATGGTCTACGACGGCCGCGTCTACGATCACATCCAATACCGCCCCCGTGGCGGCGTTCACCGATTCCAATACGGCAAAAACTTCTGGAAATTCGACTTCCATCGTGGCCACCGATTCCAAGCTCGCGACGAATACGGAAAGAAATACAACACCCGCTGGGACAAAATCAACTTCTCCTCCATCGTCCAACAGGTCAACTTCAACCACCGCGGCGAACAAGGACTCTTCGAAGCCACCGGCTTCAAGCTCTTCGAACTCGCCGGCGTAGAATCCTGCCATACCCACTACACCCAGTTCTACGTCATCGACGAAGCGAACGCCACCGGCACCAACCAATACAACAGCGACTACTACGGCCTCTACCTCACCATCGAACAATTGGACGGCCAATTCCTAGACGAACACGGTCTTCCCGACGGCAACCTCTACAAAATCGAAGGCCATAGCGGCTCCTCCAACAACCAGGGCCCCACTCAGGTCAGCAACCGCTCCGACGTCACCTCCTTCATCAGCGGCTACCGTAACACCACTCCCACCGCCCAATGGTGGCGCGACAACCTAGACCTCGAAAAATACTTCAGCTACCGCACCATCGTCGAAGGCATCCATCACTACGACATCGCCGGTGGAAAAAACTACTTCTACTATCACAACCCCCTCACCAGTAAATTCGAAGTCCACCCATGGGACCTCGACCTCACCTGGGCCAACAACATGTTCGGTTCCGGCAATCACGACTTCAAAACCAAGGTCGCCCAAAACACCGCCTTCAACACCGACTACCAAAACCGCGTCCGCGAACTCATGGATCTTCTCTACAACAATGACGAAGGAGACCGCGTCATCAACGAGATCGTCAAAGACGTCTGGACCCCCGGCTCACCTTCCCTCGTCAGCGCCGACCGCCGCCTCTGGGACAACAATCCCCGCATCAACCACCCCGACCGCTACTACGACATCTCTGCCACCGGAGACTTCGACGGCATGATCCAGTTGACCAAAAACTACTACAACAGCCGCGGCAGCTGGATGACGACCAACCTCCTCACCAACCGCGCCAACATCCCCGACACACCCATCATCTCACAAACCGGGACCTCCCTCACTTTCTCGTCCACCTCATTCACCAGCCCGTCCGGCTCAGCATTCGATGCCATGGAATGGCGCCTCTCCGAAGTGTCAAACCCTGACACCCCCGGCTACGTCTCAAACGAACCCTACAAATTCGAGATCGAAGACCCGGTCGAATCCGGCGAACTCACCGCATTTAGTTCCTCCTACACCTTTCCTCTCGTCTCGGCCAGACCAGGCCGAACCTACCGCGCTCGCGTTCGCCACCGCGATACTGCCGGCCGCTGGAGCCATTGGTCCCTTCCCCTCCAATTCATCGCCGCAACTCCCGATGTTTCCATCTATCAAAACGCCCTCGTCATTTCCGAGATCATGTACAATCCCCCCGCTCCCACAGGATCGGAGTTAAACACCAGTTCGGAAAACGATGACTTCGAATTCATCGAAATCCAAAACGTCGGCACTCAAACCATCGACCTCACCGACGTCCGCTTCACCAAAGGCATCGACTTCGACTTCCCCGCCGGAACCCAAATCAACCCCGGAGAATTCCTCCTCATCGTCAAAAATCTCGACGCTTTCGAAGCCCGTTATGGCCCCGGCCTCCCTGTCGTCGGCTCTTACGGCAATGACAACCTCTCCAACGGAGGCGAACAAATAAAACTCTCGCTCGGTGCCGGCACCGCAATTCTCGACTTCATCTATGATGACCAACTCCCATGGCCTCTGAACCCCGACGGCCTGGGCTCCTCCCTCGTTCTTGCCCAACCCACGACCCTCCCCGATCACAACCTCCCCCAAAACTGGCAAACCAGCCCAACTCCTGGAGGAACTCCCGGCCAGGAAGACAACGGTCTCACCTACCAGTCCTGGGCCACCACGAATAGTCTCACCGGCCTCCCCGGAGACGATGATGATGGCGATGGGGTCAGCAACCTTCTCGAGTTCGCTCTCAATGGAGATCCCAATTCTCCCGACCCTTCCATCCTCCCCACCATCGCCACTAACAACAACATCCTCACCCTCACTTTTGATCGCCCCACTGGCATCAGCGGGCTCACCTACCTCGTCGAATTCTCCACCGATCTCGTCAACTGGTCCGATGACCAGGCCTCCCTCGTTTCCTCAACAGGCTCGCCTGAAGGACCCCTCACCGACACCTGGCGCTTCCTCCCTTCCGTCCAAGACAATACCCGTGTCTTCGCCCGCCTCCGCGTGACCACCGAATGATTGCAGCCCAAGATCACACTCCGACTTGAAAAATCCCGCTCTCCGATTTTACTCCCTTTATGGTTCGTCGGCTGCTCCTCGCCTTTCTTCTCCCGGTCTCATCAACCAAAGCAAAACTCTCCTTCAATCAGGACATCCGCCCCATCCTTTCCGCCAAATGCATCGCCTGCCATGGTCCCGACGACGGGGTCGACGACAAAGGGAAACCCAACCGCAAGGCCGGTCTGCGCCTCGATACTCCCGAAGGAGCCTATGCCGTCAACAAGGATGGCTTTCAGGCCATCAAGCCGGGGTCTCTGGACGATTCGGAAGCCTGGGTCCGCATCACCGACAAGGCCGACCCAATGCCGCCGGAAGACGGCCATTCGAAGCCCCTGACGGAAGAGGAGAAAGAACTGATCAAGAAGTGGATCGAAGAAGGCGGAAAATACGAAGCCTTCTGGGCTTTTGTTCCCGCTAAGGAACAGACTCCCCCGGCAGTCAAGGACAGCTCCTGGGCCAAAACCGACATCGACAAGTTCACCCTCGCCAAGATGGAAGAGGCTGGCAAATCGCCCAAAGAAGAGGCCAACAAGCGAACTCTCATTCGACGCCTCTCTCTCGATCTCACCGGACTTCCCCCCACCCTCGACGAGATCAATCAATTCCTTTCCGACACCTCACCCGAAGCTTACGAAAAACTGGTCGACCGGCTCATCGCCAGCCCGGCCTACGGAGAGCACATGGCCAAATACTGGCTCGATCTCGTTCGCGTCGCCGACACCAACGGGAACCACCACGATCACTTCCGCGACCACTCGCCTTATCGCGATTGGGTCATCAAGGCCTTCAACGAGAACCTCCCCTATCACGAGTTCACTAAATACCAGATCGCCGGCGACCTCTACGAAGACCCCACGCAAGACCAACTCATTGCCTCCGGCTTCAATCGCCTGCACCTCATCATCGATGTCGGCACCGCTCTTCCGGAAGAATCACACTTCAAGAATGTTGTCGACCGGGTCTCGGCCGTGGGCACGACCTTCATGGGGCTGACGATGGGTTGCGCCGTTTGTCACGATCACAAATACGATCCCATCACACAGAAGGACTTCTTCCAGATGTATGCCTTCTTCAACAACTTTGACGGCACGCCCGAAACCGGAGGACGAGGAACGCCAGACTTCTACCGCGGACTTCAAAAACCCTACATCGACCTCCCCACCGACGACCAGAAAGCCAAGCTCGCCGAGTTCGACGCACGGACCAAGCAAGCCCAGGATCGCATCAAGACCATCAAAGAGATTCTCGGCTTCCCGGTGGTGCCGGCTGGGCACCCCGAGTTTGAAGGCATGACCAAGGAGCAAGTCACCGCAAAACTCAAGGAAGCCGAGAAGAAGCCCGGAGAGATTCAGAAGCAAAAGGCCGCCTACCTGCGCAATGTCCGCGGAGCGATGGTCATGCGCGAGCGCAAGGACGTGAAGCCGACTCACATTCGCGTCAGGGGCAACTACGATCAGATAGGCGAAGTGGTCACCCGGAACACCCCCGCCTTCCTCCCGCCACTCAAGACCGCCGGAGAGGTTCCATCACGAATGGACCTCGCGAATTGGTTGATCGCCCAAGAAAACCCACTCACCGCCCGGGTTGCGGTGAACCGCTTCTGGCAGCAACTCTTTGGAACGGGGATTGTGAAGACCTCCGAAGACTTCGGCGCCCAAGGAATGTGGCCCAGCCACCCCAAGCTCCTCGATCATCTCACCAGGCAATTCGTCGAGTCAGGCTGGGACGTGAAGGACTTCATGAAATCCCTCGTCCTCACCGAGACCTACAAGCAGTCGTCGTCAGGGACTTCGGTCGACTTTGAGACCGATCCCGAAAATCGCCTTCTTGCCCGAGGCTCCCGCACCCGTCTCGACTCCGAAGTCATCCGGGATCAACTCCTCTCCGTGACTGATCTTCTGGATCACTCGATGGGAGGACGCAGCGTCAAGACGCCCCAGCCCGATGGCCTCTGGAAGATGGTGGCTCTGCCCAGCTCCTTCCCCAACAAGTTTGAACCCGCCACTGGTGCCGACACCAAACGTCGCAGCATTTATACCTTCTGGAAACGAGGACTGGCACCGCCGCAAATGACGATCTTCGATGCCCCCTCGCGCGATGCCTGCATTGCCCGACGTGAACGCACCAACACTCCCCTGCAGGCTCTTCTCCTGATGAACGAGCCCGAGTATTTCAAAGCCGCGGCCCACAAGGCTCAGCAGGTTCTCGAGGAAGAAGGAAGTGAAGATGAAAAGCTCATCCGCCTTCACGAAACGATCACCGCACAAAAACCTGACGACACTCGTCTCAAGCTGCTTAAATCCGGGCTGGCCACCTTCAAGGAAGGTCAGGACGACCTCCTCGCCTGGACCATGATCGTCCACACCCTTCTCAATCAGGACTCCTTCAAAAACCGCGAATAAGTTCTCTCCAGCTCGCAACTCTCAACTTCTTAAAGTCATGTTCGATCCACAAACCCGGCGTCAATTCCTCAACACCACCGGCATGGGCCTGGGAGCCACAGTCCTGGGGAACCTCACCGCTCAAGCGGCTGGAGGAGGCACTCACGGTTATCATCTCCCTCACGCCGCCGCCAAGCGCGTCATCTTCCTCTTCATGGCTGGTGCTCCCTCGCAACTCGATACCTTCGACTACAAGCCCGACCTTCATAAACGGTTCAAAGAAGAACTTCCCGAATCAATCCACAAAGGCCAGCGCGTGACCGCCATGACCCGGGGCAAGGCCAAGCTGGTGGCGCCCTCGATGTTCAAGTTCAATCAACACGGACAAGGAGGGATGTGGCTCTCGGAGGTCTTTCCTCATCTCGGAACAGTGGCCGATGAAATGACCCTCATCAATTCCACGTCGACCACGGCCATCAACCACGATCCCGGCAAAACCCTCTTCTGCACCGGCACCGAAATTCCGGGGAAAGCGTCCATGGGGGCCTGGCTCTCCTACGGACTGGGCCGGATGAATCAAAACCTTCCCGACTTCATCGTTCTGAACTCAGCCTTCTGGTCCGGCGACCGTCAAAACGTTCAGGGTCTCTATTCCCGCCTCTGGGGATCAGGCTTTCTCCCTTCGAAACACCAGGGCGTCCCCTTCCAACCCTCCGGCGACCCCGTCCTCTTCCTTTCCAACCCCAAAAACGTCTCCCGCAAAACCCGCCAGCAGATGCTCGACCTGGTCACCAACCTGAACGAGCAGCACATGGCCGAAGTAGGCGACCCGGAAATCCGCACCACCATCGCCCAACAGGAGATGGCCTTCCGGATGCAGGCATCGGTGCCCGAGCTCACCAACCTCACCCAGGAAAACGAGGGACAAAACGAGAAGCTTTACGGACCCGAGGTGAAGAAGTCCGGCTCCTTTGCCCGCAACTGCCTCCTAGCCCGTCGCATGGCCGAACGGGGCGTGCGCTTCATCCAGCTTTTCCACCGCGGATGGGATCACCACGTCGGACTCCCAAAAAAGGTTCGCGGACAAGCTTACGACGTGGACCAGGCCTGCGCCGGACTCATCAAGGATCTCAAACAACGTGGCATGCTCGATGACACCCTCATCGTCTTCGCCGGAGAATTCGGACGGACGACTTATTGCCAGGGAAAACTCGAGCGCGACCAATACGGACGCGATCACCACCCCAAGTGCTTCTCGACCTGGATGGCCGGTGGCGGCGTCAAGGGTGGCTTCACTTATGGCAAAACCGACGACTATTCCTACAACGTCCTTGAAAACGAAGTCCGCGTCCGCGACTTCAATGCCACCATTCTCCACCAACTCGGCATCGACCACAACAGGCTCACCTTCCCCTTTCAGGGGCTCGACCAAAAACTCACCGGGGTCAACCCGGCCAAAGTCGTCAAAGACATCATCGCATGAAACCACTCGTCCTCCTCCTCGCCCTGACCCAGCTCTGCCCTGCACTCGAAGCCTGGGAGAAAATCTTCAAGCCCCAGAAAGGCTGGACCACCAGCACGGTGGCCGATGCCAAAGGAAAAGACATTGTCACCCAGGCCTCGGGAAAACCCTTTTTCTTCACCAACGCCACTACCCCAAAAAAGGCCGGATACCTCCAAACCGTAAACCAATACGGCGACTGCACGGTCGAAACCGAGTTCATGATTCCCGAGGGGTCCAATTCCGGGATCTACCTGATGGGACGTTATGAAGTTCAGATCCTCGACAGCCACGGCAAGGAGAAGGCCGGATTCGGGGACATGGGCGGAATCTACCAGCGATGGGACAACAAACGGAATCCCAAGGGATTCGAAGGAGTCGATCCGACCGAAAATGCGGCCAAACCAGCCGGAGAATGGCAGAAGCTGGTCATCAAGTTCCGGGCTCCCCGGCTCGATGCCGACGGCAAACTCCTCGAAAAGCCCGTTTTCCTCTCCGTCGAGCTCAACGGGAAGACCGTCCAGAAGAACGTTCCTCTCAACGGGCACACCCGGGCCGCCCAACGCTCCGGATGGGCCGCCAAGGACCACATTTTCATCCAGGGCGACCACGGGCCGATCGCTTTTCGCCAATTCAAGGTTACTCCGGGGAATTTCCCCAAACCCGAGTAATGTTTTGGGCTCTTCCTGTAACCTTTTTCATCTGCTGGGCCTAATCCCCTGCAGATATGAAAAAGACCCTCGTCTGTAGTCTCTTACTGGCTCCCCTGCTGTGCGCTGCTCCTTTGAATCCAAAGGAGGTCCCGGCGAAAGCCCAGTGGTTCGTCCACGGGGACATGGATGCCATGCGCAAGACCGACAGCGGAACCATCTTGATGGGCGCCATCGAAAGAGATCATGGCGAGAAGATTGCCGAAGCCACGGAATTTCTGGGCTTCAATCCAATGAAGGACCTCAGCGATGTCACCCTCTTCGGAGACGGAAAGATGGACCGGGCCGCCATTGTCTTTCGGGGAAACATGAACCGGGAGCACCTCGAAACGGTCATTTCCCACGCCGAAGAGTATTTCCAATCAGCACACGGTGAGACCACCATTCACCAATGGCAGGACAACGGAAAAACCCAGCATGCCGCCTTCCACGGCGCCAAAACCGTCGTCATCAGCGAACAAAAAGACTTCGTACAATACACCCTTGATGTCCTTGCCGGCAAAAAGCCCGGCCTCGACAAGGCTCCCGAAGCTGCCAGTGACCAGCCGTTCCTGATGGGTTTTGCCAATATCCAGAATATCGACCTTCCCGAAGACGAGGGGTCACGGATCGTCCGCAAGGCCAAAACCATCCAGTTCGCCCTCTCCGAAAAGGGGGAACGCCTCAATGCCCGCATGATCCTGAAGGCCAATGATGAAGCCACGGCCTCCCACCTCAAGGATGCAATGGCCGGGCTTGTCGCCATTGGCAGCCTTGCCGACGACAATATCAACAATCTCGGAATCCAACATCAGGGTTCCGTCGAGGGAGACACCATGGACATGTCGATGAGCCTCTCGGTCTCAAAGGCACTGGCCTTGCTCTCCCAAATGAAGTAACGTGCAGTAAATGCCGTCCCCCAGAAAACCAGACTCCGACCTCGTCCTCGCCGTTCTCAACGGCGGTGAGGACGGGGCGGCGGCTGGCGATGAAATCATCCACCGGCATCACGAGTCCATCTACGGGTTCCTCTTCAAAATGACCGGCCGGAGGGAAGATGCCGAAGATCTCACCCAAGAAACCTTCCTCACGGCTCTTCGCAAGCTCCACACCTTCAAGATCGGCCGGGAACTTCGTCCCTGGCTGTTCACCATCGCCCGACGGCAGGCTATTGCCCAGTGGCGGAAATCCAAGCCGACCAGCGAATTGCTGGAACACGACCACCCCACCACTCAATCCGAAACCAAGCACGATGCCGTCGCGCTCTGGGATATCGCGAAAGCCAAGTTGAAACGGAATGAATTCATGGCGCTCTGGCTGCACTATCAGGAAGACCTCCCCGTGAAGGAGGTGGCACGCGTCCTCCGCAAAACCACCCCCCACCTCAAGGTCATCCTCCATCGGGCCCGCAAAAATCTGGGCAAACAACTTTCTCAAACCTCCGACTCCTGGCTCCCGAGCCAGCCCATCAACCTCACGCTATGAACAGAGACTCACTTGAATCCCTTCTGCGCGAAAAAATCGCCGTCGAAAAACCACGTCCCGGATTTGAAACCCGAATTCAGGCCATGGCCCGCGAACCGTTCACGGAGGAAGAAAGCCATCTTGCCCGCTGGATTGGTGGAATCAGCCTCGCTGCGGTTGCCATTGTTCTTGCGCTCCCCCGTTCCCCTCAAACCCCGGCCCCGACGGGCACAACTCCCGCCTTGGTGGAGCTTCCTACTTCTCCAGCTGCCGAGCAGCCAGCCATCTCCCTGACCAAAGGATCGGTCGAAGAACCGGTGATTCGCGAGATCGAAGGAATCAAGTCGGACGCCAAACGCGCCTTCGATTTCCTCTCGAACGCTTTTCCGTCCCTGACGAAAAGCCAATAGTCCGGGTTGGATCGCCAAGCATCGGAGAGCCGGCGTCGTCCTCCTGTCTTGACCCGGGGCAAATCATAACACACCCTGACAGGTATTATGATTTTGAACCAATTACCCAAATCCAGCCTCATGGTCGCAGGCTTCCTCATCCTCGCGATCTGCTCGACCATGATCACCTTCAAGCAGGCCCGGGCTGTCGATGCCCTTGGCGATGTCGCCGCCCTGCAATCTGAAATCAGAGAACTCGAGATTGAAGCCAGCGAGAGCGACGATGACGATAAGAACAAGGAGGAGATCAAGGAGCTTCGCGAAGAACTCCCCGAGCAACAACACCAGGCTCAAGCCGCCCTCGCCGCTGTTCCCAATGGGGCCGTGATCTGGAGTCTTCTGAGCCAGCTTGGCGCCGCCCTGTTTGGCCTCAGCATCATCTCAATCTTCCAGCGGTCTGACGAAAACGAACGCGTCCGCTCCATTGCCTTGATTGTCATTGGCGGCATGGTTCTGACCTTTATCGCGGCCCGCTTCGCCTACCTCATGATCGGCGGAGCCAGCGCGGGCGCCGGCTCACTTTGATCACCGTCACCCCGATCTTCAGGCCACGCTCGCGACAAACCGGGCGTGGCCTTCTTTGCCCATATACTTCTTCATCAGAAAAGACGGGGCTGTCTTCAGGTCCACAAGGACCATGGCATCGAGGCAATGCTGGAAATTCGGATCGTAGGCAAATTCCAGCAAGGTGGCGTTCATTTTGAAATACTGGCGCAACAAGACCGGAATCCCCTTTCCGTCCGGTTCAATCATCGCCACCTTGGCCGAAACCTCCTCGATACTCTGAAGTCCCGCGCTCAAATCCTCGGGACGTTCCTGGAAGGGCAGCAAGGCCCTCAACGCCTCCTGCCAATTCCGGTTGGTTTTGGTCCGCCGCAAAAATCGCACAATGACGTTCTGTGAAATCGGAGTGTAATCATCGCTGATACTCACGGCTCCAAATAGTTTGTGATAGCGTGGATACCGGGCCACAAAACTTCCGATTCCTTTCCAGAGACCCAAAAGCGAATGCAGGGACCTCTGGTAGTCCGGCAACACCCAGGAGCGCCCGAGTTCCAGGGCCGGATTCAAATGGTCCAACAAGGGTTTGTCGATTTCACAAAGAGACGACATGTAGAGACCTTCATAGCCAAACTCGGACAAGATCAGATCAGTTCTCCCCATGCGGTAGGCTCCCGCAATTTGCTCCCGCTCCCGATCCCAGAGGAACAAGTGGTAATAGTGGATATCAAACCGGTCGAGGTCGCGCTCCTTTCCACTTCCTTCCCCTACGGCTCGAAAGGTCACTTCCCTGAGCCTGCCAATCTCTAACAGAATATTGGGAATGGCATCGGCTGCCGCAAGGTAGACATCGAAGGGTCCCTGCTTGGCCAGCGGCCCGGACGCCGAAAGGCGCGAAATGTCTTTCCGAAGGATGTTTTGGGGAAGAGGAGCGGCGATTGGTTTTAGATCAGTCATCACGTTGTTAGATTTTTTGATTCAACTCGAATCATACTGACCAAACCGCGTTGATGGTCATTGAAAGAAGATGTGACGCTATCGACTCAATCGATGGATACTTCCTTGTGATGCCGCAAGGTCGACGGAGCCACTCCGAAGCCCTCTTCAAGGGAGACCTCAAGACACTTGCAAATCCCTACGATCATCGCGAAGTGATGCACGGTATGGCTGAGCAAGAACTGTAATTCCCGTCCCGCTGTCGATGGCTGAAAGCCTTCATCTTCTCCTCCGCAATCCAGCTTCACCAGCACACCCACCGGGTATTCGGTCTCGACCAGCTCCTGCAGTTGCTCACGGACTTCGTCGATCACGCGGACCGCTTCGTCGACTGAAGCTTCCAAGTCTGGAGAACGTTCACGGAAATCATAGTCGACCCGGGCATCCTCCCGTCCTCTCAAAAAGGAATGGTAGTGATCCAAACAGTGCCGGAGATGCTGTCCAACGGTGGATCCATAAAAGCTCTCGACCGGCGTGGCGTAGAGGGAATTCCCCAGCTGATGAAGAAGGCGTTCGGCCTGATCAAGAAATCGAATATTCGCGGAAATCAGATGCTGCATCAATATCTCAGTTTCCCCTAAGAGGCACAAAGGCTCGACCTAATTCCCTTTTTCTTGAAGAGATTGCAGCCGGGCCCGAAGCCAGTCCACGCCTTCCTCCCCTTGTGCGCGAAGATCACCGCTTGGAAAGGGTTCTCCGATCCGTGCCGACACCGTCCGTCCCCGCATCCATGCCAAACCAGTCGGAATCAGGGCGGTCCTCAAAAAAGGAGACAGCTTCGAGAGTAAATTGATGGCCGCCGGAGGATTCCCATGAAACCAAACCGGCACGATGGTGGCCTCCAGGCGCTGCAATAATTTGACGACATGATTGTTCCAGGGCGGATCTGCCATCCGGTCGCCCTGCCAGTACGCCACTCTCCCCGCAGGAAATACCCCGAGGCATCCACCCTGACGAAGATGTTTCAGCATTCCACGCAAACTCCCGGTATTCTCATTGGCACTGCTTTCGGTCATGACCGCCACCGGAAAGACATAAGGTCCTACGCCCCTGAGATGCATCACCTCCCGGTTTGCCAAGACCCGGACATCGTCCCGATGCCGGCACATCATTCCCATCAAGGCCAACGCATCCGCCCCACCATGACCATGATTGGCCACATACACCACCGGCCCCGTTCGTGGAATCACCGTCTCGTCTCCGCTCACTTCGACGGTGAGACCCAACCTCCGGGCAACCGCATCAAACAGATCTTCTTCGCCATCCCCATTCACAAACGCATCTCGGACAGCAGGATACCCCAGAAGTCTTTCTAACAAATCTGCCAGTCCCTCCCGCCGCTCGAGAAAGCCGACATGCCTGCGCACGTCGGCAAACTGTTCAGGACTTCCCTCTTTCTCCATCGACTTCAAGGTACTCTTTTTCGCAATGCTGACGAATGAGATCAATCAAATCTCCCGCTTCGGGTGGTTTTGTTCCTTGCGACCGCCATGCTGCCCCAATCTCCGCCGCAAGCTTGAAGTGCCCGCAGAGATCCTTCATTCCCTGCCACCAAGAGTAGCCCGGTTGATAAATATGAGCAGGTTCGCCCATCACCCCATTCAGCTCCAACACGACAATGCCTCGACCCGCTTTGAAGTCATCGATCGAAGGAATCTTCACATCGTAGCGACCAAAATTGAATCCCGGGAAGCGAGCACCCAATTCATCGAATGCCTCTCGCAGGTCCCCGGTCATCGAAGATCGTTCATCAGTAAACACCGCGCCCCGCGAGTGGGTTCCAATTGGAGCCACCGCGACTCGCTCCCCTTCTCCGGGAATCTCCGAAAGTTGCCCGGCAAACTTCTTGAAATAAAATCCGGCCATCAACACCGCCCGGTCATCATCGATGATCAACTCCTTCAGAGTCCGAACCCCATCGCCCGTTATATGCTGGGCATGCTTGCCGCAGACCGAGGTGATCATCCCTTCCTCGGCCCCGGGAAACTTCGCCCAATGGACTCCGAACTCCACTCCCGGATCTTCCTCAAGCGATCTTCCTCATCAACACCTACTCTCAGGTACTCCGCAATCCGAACCCGTCCATTCCCTCCCTCAAAGGAGTCCAGAATCCCTCCCTTGTTCTCCATCGCAAGACCACTCCCTTTCATCCCGGGATTACATCCCGCCCACAGGGTCGCTCCACGCAGTCGAAGAGCATGATAAACCCACGACACCAAGACCGGCGGGTAGACCGCCCACACCGGCCAAAATTCACACCTTCGCAATCGTTGCCACTTTGCCCACCACAGCCGTCTCTTCCTCGACTTCATCTCCGACACAATTCAATCCTGGTTCTTTCTGGCAGACCGATAAGATCAGGCTGCTCGGCAAGATAGTCCCACGTGATTCGCTGCCCCACCACAACATGGGAACGGCTCCAGGTCTGAGCGTCGCCCCGACACATTCGCACCGTGTAGGCGCTGGGCTCGCTTCCGGGGGAAGCGTGATACTCCTCACCTCGCGCCCCCTTCCCAAATACCCCTTCCCGATGCGCCCTGACTTCTTCGAAACGATAAGAAGACGAAGTCATGGGCATGGTGGGAACATCACGAACGAGCTCCCGCCCGTCCCAGTCCCAGCATTGCTCGCTTTCGGGTGAATAGACGACCAAACGGAATGCCGGATAATTCTCAAGCTCCACCAACGCGGCCTCGATCTCGGCAAAACTCCCAACTCCGCCCAGCGACCAAACCAAACGACCTCGGCTTTGCTTCGTTTTCCCCTCGAGTCTCCCTTCCAGTTCCCACTTGTTCAGCAGACAAACCACCCAGCCACGCTCATTGACCAACATCCAGGTCCCTCCCCCGGCAGGATCTCTGGGACTTAGGAAATTGATCCCATGTTCCCGGAACTCCGCGGGAACCGCGGCGATCGGACGTGACTTCTTCTCGTCCCGATTGAAAAACACTTCGAGGCCCCTCCCTTGGTCACGATGCCAGGTGAGCGTGCACATGAGTCAGGACAAGCTATTCGTTGTCGTCCTTTTCCTCGGAATCTTTTTGATTGTCGCTTCCGACCGGAAGCGAAGAACCGGCTTTACCTCATCCTCCCCCGGAGGACATTCCCTTGCTCATTCATGTCTGCACCCCCATTGAGGGCAGAATCCAAATTTGCAGGGCAAAGTACGCCGCTACGACTCCTGATCCTATAAGTAATCCTTTCATGATTCCTTGGTTCCAGTGAGAGAACCGAACGTGGAGATTATTCCCGAATTTCTTGAAAGCGCAACCTGCTAGATTTTTAGGTCTCTGTGATTTTAAGGGTAGACTCTGGCAAATTCTACCGGATCATCTCAGCAATTCCCTATTTATGAAGCTTTTCACCACCGCGATCTCTCTTTCCCTGCTCGGGAATGCCAGCCTTCTTGCCCAAAAAGATTCCAATATCCTAGTGCCGGATTCCCCCGCCTCCCCGTCCGGTCTGGCCAAATGGTTCGAAAAGCCCGACTTCGATTTTTTCACCTCTTCAAAGGACTCAGTCTCCACCTTTCCCCTCGGGCAGCTCAGTTACACCCATTATTTCTCGTCCGATTTCGACACTCTCCCGGGGGATCTCACCGGAAATGAGCTCTCTCTGGTCACGCCACTCGCCTCCATCAGGGTTGGCGAAGGATTTGTCGTCCCGGCCTTCATGTATCGCTGGAATGATTTTCAATCCGATGCCCCTGGCCTGATCCCCGATGGCTCGCTCCACCAATTTCGTTTGCCTGTCGTCGCCGCCTGGCAACCCGCCGACCGCTGGCTGGCTGGCGGCATGATCATGCCCGGATTCTCCGGAGATTTGGATAGCAGCGATAATTTCTCAATCTCCGCCGTAGTGGGAGCGGGCTATGAATGGAGCGACGACTTTGCCCTCTTCGGCGGCGTCTACTACTTCAACGGATTCGATGAATCCTACGCCATTCCAGGGCTGAACTTCATCTGGAAGCCGACCGACCGAGTGCAGGTCTATTTCCTCGGACCATTCTTCAAAATCAACTACGATATCAGCGATGACTGGTCGATCGGTCTGACCGGAGAATACGACTCCCCCACCTGGAACGTCCAGGCCGACGAGTTTGGACCTGACCGCGACATCAATTACCGCAGTTTCCGGATCGGACTTCGCACGGACCGCCGCGTCGGCCCCTACGGATGGGCCTTTGCCTCAGCGGGTTACTCTTTCCTCCGTGATATCGCAGTCGAGGATCTCGACAGCAATCTGCTTCTTGATGAGGAAGTGGATTCCGGTTTCTACGTCGAAACAGGCCTCTCCCTGCGATTCTAGCGGACTCTCTTCCAAGAGAATCTCACTCATGATCTTCCAAGGCGAAATTTAGTTTGCGCATACCAAATCGATTTGGTATTTTAGTCTACGAAATGTTTAAATCGACTTCTCTCTTCGTCTTTGCCTTGGGTAGCGGCATCTCTCTCGGAGCAACCTTTTATCCGATTATCGGAGTTACTTCGGACACCTCTGCCACTGATTTTTTCCCGGCTGACCGGCTGATCGAAGGACCTGGCGTCGGATTTGACGCTGCCGAGCCTCACGACCGGACCGGCAACCAGACTTGGGTCACCAATGCTCCCAATGGTGGAGTTGGCGACTATTTCGGACCCACCCCCACTCCCAGCCCACGCCTCGTTTTCGATCTCGGCTCGAGTGTCACCTTGAATGAAATCAGCATCTGGGGATACGCCGACACCAACGGAAACGGACTCATCTCCGCCGACTTGCGATTCTCCGATACCACCACCTTTTCTGGAACACCTTTTTCGATCAGCGGAATCACCCAGCCGGTAACACCTCGACAGAGCTTTTCCTTCCCTGAGGTGAACGCCCGCTACGTGGAGCTGATCCCCACCGACAACCTTTTCGGCATCGCTCCTCCGGGAGGCGACCGGGTCGGGATGGGTGAAGTGGCCTTTGCCCAACCCATTCCCGAGCCTTCGAGCGCGCTCCTCGCCCTCGTCGGGATTGTCGGTTTGGCCCGCCGCAAGCGCTAGCCCCAACGAAAACTTCTCATTCAGGGGTGTGGAACTCTCCACGCCCTTTTTTGTCCCTGCAAACCTCCAACCACTCTTCAAAACTCATGAAACCACAGTTCGCCCCTCTCTTGATCGCCGGCTCAACCTCCCTGGCCAGCGCCCTCACTTTTCATCCGGTCACTGACCTTGAAACGCCCAATATGATCGAAGGGAATCCCGGAGGAAACCCGCTCACCAACATCATCGAGGGCCCCGGCGTCGGCTTTGATCTCAACCCTCCTCACAATCGCCTGGGAGGAACCTGGTACACTGATGCTCCCGGAGGATTTCCTTCCGACTACATTGTCTCCAATCCGGGCGATGAAATCATCATTCTCGACTTCGGCGCTGATACCACTCTCTTCGAGTTGAGCTATTGGGGGTATGCCGACACGAACGGAAACGGACTTCGGGAATTCGAAGTCCGCTTCGCGACCGATGCCGAAGGAGGCGACCCCGGTTTGGGAGACGAAGCCTTTGGCACCTCCATTACTCTCAACCCCAGCTTCACCGCCCTCAACGACCAGACAATCCGCCAGAGTTTCGGATTCGGGGGAGGCGTCACCGCCCGTTATGTCGAGATCAAGGCCATCACCAACTACTTTGACATCGTTGTCGGAGGTGATCGCCTTGGCATTGGAGAATTCTCATCCGCCCAACCCAGCGCTGTCGGCAATCCGGACCTGAATCCTATCACCGATCTCGATCTCACCCTCAGCGCGGTCACTCCTACCACCCATGATCTTCCGGCCCTGAACACCGGAGATCAAGACCTTGAAGTCTCGTCGGTAACCTTCACCGGCCCCAATGCCGCGGCCTTCAGCACCGTCACACCACTGCCGGCGTCCATCACCCCATTTTCCAACGGTCCTCTTCAGATCCAGTTCGACCCGGCCGGTCTTGGTGGTCCCATTTCAGCCATCGCCACCATCCAGTCCAACGACCCCGACCAGCCATCCGCTCAAGTCAACCTCACCGGCACTCTTCCCGCCTTGGGACCGGATCTGGTGGCCCCGTCTCCCTTCGAGATCGCCCTGCTCGAAGAAACCGTGCAGACGTTCACCCTCCCGATCACCAACAACGGCGGTCAGGACCTGACGATCTCTGGTGTGTCCTTCACCGGAACCAACATGGCAGCCTTCAGCCTGCAATCTCTGCCCGGTGTCATCGCTCCCGGCGGATCGGGTGACATCACCTTCGAGGCCGACACCTCTCTTCTCTCGGGCGGAGCCATCGATGCCACCATGGCCATTGAGTCTGACGACGTCGCCGAGCCCACCACCAACGTCGTTCTGAGTGGCGGACTTCCCCTCACCTTCCACCCCATTGCCACGACTTCGGCCAATACCAATGATTTCTATCCACTCGAAAACCTGACTCCGGGAATCGGAATCGGCTTCGAAGAGGCCTGGCCCCACAACAGCATCGGACCCGGAACACCGGCGTCCTCGACCTGGGTCACCGACGCCCCCAATGGTGGGGCCGGTGACTACTACGACAATGGTCAGGCCGCCCCCGTGATCATCTTCGACCTCGGAGCCAATGTCGGCATCGGGGAAATCAACACTTGGGGATACTCCACCGGAAACACCAACGGGGCCAAGGACTTCACCCTTCGCTTTGCCACCGAAGCCGAAGGAGGCGAACCCGGCCTTGGCGATGAGAACTTTGGCACCTCCATCACCTACTCACCTTCCTTCGAAGCTGCCTTCGACACTCTGGCCCGCGATGCCCATGCCTTCGATCAAGTCGTCACCGCACGCTATGTTGAAATGACCATCACCGACAACTGGCGCGCTCTTCAAGGGGGCACCCCCGGCGGAGACCGCGTCGGTCTCGGCGAAGTGGCCTTCCCCTTCTTCCCCGGCGGACCCGATTTGTTCTTGAAGATCGTGGACACCAATCGCCTTGAAAATGGCGATTTCGCCATTACCTTCCACTCCTCCCCCGGAATCACATACGAGCTGGAAAGATCCGTGGAACAATCCGACGACGGTTTGATTTGGGAACTCCTTCCCGACACGGTTGTAGGAAGTCCCGATGCCACTTCGGTCATCACCGACACCAACACCCCCACCGACGCCAAGGTCGCCCTCTATCGGATCATCCAGCGATAATCCGGAATACCAACACCTATGACCAAAACATCCTCAGCCGGCCTCCGGGTCGGCCTCGGCTTCTTTGCGCTCGCCTCGATCTCTCACGCTGCGGACTTCCACCCGATCTCGTCGATTACCAGCTCGACCTCGGGAACGGACCTCTATCAGGTCAACAATCTGATTCAAGGCCCCGGGTCCGGCTTCTCGGCTTCGGAACCCCACGGAAGCTTCGGCGGAGGATCCACCCACACCTGGGTTACCAATGCTCCCAATGGGGGCAGCGGAGACTATTTCTCCAATGGAGTTCCCGATCCGGTCCTGGTCATCGACCTCGGGGCCGACCGCTCTCTCTCGGAAATCAGTACTTGGGGCTACGCCAACTCCAACACCAACGGAGGACGCGATTTCACCCTCCGCTTCGCCACCAGTGCCGAAGGAACAGGGTCCTTCGGTTCTTCCATCACTTACCAACCCTCTTTCGACGCCGGCTTCAGCGCCGACACCCGGGACTCTCATTCCTTCAGCCAAACAGTGACGGCCCGATTTGTCGAAGTCACCTTCACGGACAACTGGCGCGGGCTTCAAGGGGGCACCCCTGGCGGTGATCGCGTTGGCTTGGGAGAGATCGCCTTCGAAGATTCTGTTCCCCCGATCGACCCCCTCCTGCAAATCGAGTCTTCCCTCAATCTCGATCTCGACGGTTCGGTTCAGACCATCGATATCCCGGTCGCCAACCTGGGCGCCACCCAGACTCTCACTCTTTCCTCTCCCACCTTCAGCGGCACCAATCAGTCCGCCTTCACGCTGCTCTCTTTCCCCGCCTCCATCGCCCCCGGCGGTAGCGGCACCATCCAAATCTCCTTCAATCCCACTGGCCTGACCGGTGCGATCAGCGCGTCAATGAATGTGACCACCAACGACCCTTCCCAAGGTTCGGTCTCAGTGGCTCTCAGTGGATTCATTCATGACCCCAGGATCTCGGCCCCCACCTTTTTCAATTTGGGGAACTTCGACTCCGGCTCAGGCATTCAGACCGGTCAGTTCACCATTTTCAACCTCGGTGGAGGACAATCCCTCAGCTTAACAAATCTCGAAATCACAGGCAGCAATGCCGGCAATTTTTCGATCACCACGTCTCCGACCAGCATTTCTCCTCTGGGCAATGATTCAGTCACGGTCCAACTCGACCCCATGGGCGCGGATGGCATCTTTTCAGCCCAGCTTCGCATCACCAGCAACGATGCCCTTAATCCCGTCACCACCATCAATCTTAATGCTCTCGTTGGTGACGCCATCCCGAATTCCGGGGTACGAATCAACGAGTTTGTCGCCGGCAACAACAGCTCGCTCGACGACGGCGACGGAAGATCTTCGGACTGGATCGAACTCTATAATGCCGGACCAGGCAGCGCCGACCTCAGTGGCTGGTATCTGACCGACAGAAGCGATGATCTGAACCAATGGGAATTCCCCCAGGGAACCACTCTCGCCGAGAATGCCTACCTCATCGTCTTCGCTTCCGGCCAAAACGTGGACGACTACGTCGACGCCGGAGGATTCCTCCACACCAATTTCAAGCTGTCGACCGGAGGAGAATACCTCGGTCTCATCATGCCCGATGGAACGACCATCAAGAGTGAGTTCGCTCCCACCTACCCGCAACAATTCAGCGACGTTTCCTTCGGCACTTATGCCGATGGAGGCAGTTCCGCCAACCTCATCGCCGACAGCAACGCCGAAGTCCTTCTGCCCACCAACGGAACCCTCGGCCTCACCTGGACTTTCCCATCGTTCATCATTGATGGCTCCTGGCTTAGTCCGGAACTTGGAACCGGGGTCGGGTATGATACCGGAACTGATTACGACACCCTTATCGATGTCGACCTCCAGACGTCGATGTATCAGAGCAATCCGTCGGCCTACATCCGCATTCCCTTCAGCGTCGATGAGGCCTCGTCCGTCGCCACCTTGTCCCTCCGGATGCACTACGACGACGGCTACTATGTCTACCTGAACGGACAAGAGATTGCCTCGCGCAACGCTCCCGCCAATCCAACCTACAACAGCACGGCCACCACCAATGCCAACGAAAGCGACAACATCGACATCGTCGACGTTTCCTCCTTTCTCCCTCATCTCGTCAATGGCGAGAACGTCCTCGCCATTCATGGGCTGAACCGCAGCTCATCCAGCAGCGACTTCCTTGCCGTTCCGGAATTGAACGCCAGCTTTGCCTCCACCGGTCCTCTTCTGGCCGGCTATCTGAACACCACCACTCCCGGTGGAGCCAATACCGGGGGCTCTTCCAACCCCGGGCCGGAGATTATCTCCACCAACCATGTTCCTCTTCAACCCACGGAAAGCGAAAATATTGTCGTCACCGCCAACATCCAGCCGCGACTGGTTGCGATTGGCGACGTGGAACTCTCCTATCGCGTCCAGTACGGATCCACCACTGTCATTCCCATGAAGGATGACGGGACCGGAGACGATGCCGTTGCCGGGGACTTCCTCTACACCGCCACCATCCCTGCTTCTGCATACGGCCCGGAGGACATGGTCCGCTGGTTCATCAACGCCAGAGACACCGCTGGCAACGCCACCCGTCTTCCGGCTTTCCTCGACCAAACCGGCACCAACCAATCGGCGGAATACTTTGGCACTGTCACTCTCGATCCCTCCGTCACCTCGGACATGCCGATCTTCCAATGGTTCACCCAAAACGTCTCGGGAAGCCACACCCGCAGCGGAGCCCGGGCCTCGGTCTTTTTCAAAGGACGATTCTACGACAATATTTTCGTCCGCCAACGCGGCGGCGCCACCAATGGTTCAGTCTCCCAGAAGTTCGACTTCAACAAGGGAGACTCGTTCTTTGCCAACGACGAAATGTCCTCGATCGGCGAGATCAACATGAACGGCAATGGCGCCGACAGCACCTACATCCGCCAGCAGATGGGCTTCGATACCCACCGCCTGGCCGGCAATGAATCCTGCCTCACCGAACTCTGGCAGATGCGGGTCAACGGAGGATCCGATCGCGTCGGCGTCGCCATCGAGCAAGTCGACGAAGACTTCATGGAGCGATATGGATACGATCGCGACGGAGACCTCTACAAATTCGTCCAGCGGAGCAATCTCAATCCCGTCTTCTTCGACACCATCACCGGAATTGAGAAGAAGACCGGCGATGAAACCAACATCGATTCCGTGGTCGACCTCGTCGCCGGACTCAACCTCCCGACTTCCGACGAACGCCGCCAGTGGGTCATTGACAATCTCGACCTTCCCCAAATCACCAACTACCTCGCCGCCCGGTCCATCATTCAAGACGCCGACGACCTTCGCAAAAACTTCTACATGTATTTCGATGCCCGGGGCGACGAACGCTGGCGCATGCTTCCCTGGGACAAGGACTTCACCTTTGGTGTTCGTGGTGACGGAGGCACCTTCCTTCCCCATCCTTTCTTTGGCGATGAAGAGCACAAAAAACAGAACGCCAACCAGTGGAACATCCTTTACGACGTCCTCTTCGAGGAACCGGTGACCCAACGTATCTACCTGCGCCGACTCCGCACCCTCATGGATGAGGTCCTCCAACCCTCTTCCACTCCATCGAATCTGCGCATTCTCGAACAACTAGCCTCCGACATTATTGCTCCGGCGTCGCCCCCGCTCAGCAGCAACATCAACTCGGTGAACAGCTACCTCAACAGCCGTCGCAGCGTCCTCTTCAACAACTATCCTTCCCTCATTCCCGGCAGCCAACCCTCCTCGCCCGGCATTGCCATCGCGGAAGTCGAAGCCAACCCTACCAGCGGCAATCAGGACCAGGAATTCATCCGTATCTCTAATTCGGAGAACACCGAAATCGATATCTCCGGCTGGACTCTCGAAGGTGGCGTGGACTTCACCTTCCGGGCCGGCACCATCATCGAGCGCAATGGCGATCTCTATGTCACCCCCAACAGCAAGGACTTCCTCGCACGCTCGACGTCACCCAAAGCCAACGAGGAACACCTCACCGCTTCTCCCTACTCCGGACACCTCTCCAACTTCAGCGAGACCCTGATCCTGAAGGACGAAACCGGATTCACGGTGGACACCTTCATCACTCCGAACAATCCCAGCGATGCCCAGCTCTATCTCGTCATCAGCGAGATCATGTATCATCCGGCTGCCCCCAACGGCAGCGCCGAGTTTATCGAACTGATGAACATCAGTGACTCGGTGACCCTCGACCTCACCGGAGTTCAATTCACCGCCGGTATCGACTTCACCTTCGCCGCAGGCACCATGCTTGCTCCGGGAGAACGGATTCTTATCGTCCTCGATCAAGTGGTTTTCGAATCCCTCTACGGCCCCGGCCTTCGCATCGCCGGAACCTTCCAGAACGGCTCCCGCCTCAACAACGGAAGCGATCGCATCAAGCTGGAAGATGCTACCAACAGTTCCATTCTGGAATTCACCTACGATGACGAAGCCCCTTGGCCGACTTCGGCCGACGGGCAGGGCTTCAGCCTGGTGCTGGTCGATCCCTCGACTTCACCCGATCCCGACGACCCTTCCTCGTGGATGGCCAGTTCCCTCCCCACCGGAAATCCCGGGTTCGACAACCCCGTCTTTTCAAATCCCGTCGTCCTTGCCCCTCTGACCGATTCCGTTCGCGTCACGGTGACACTGCAAAATTCACCGAGCTTGGACAATCTCTTGGAGTATTCCACGAACCTGACCTCCTGGGATCCTGCCACCGATATCGGCACAATCATGAGTGTCAGCGAACAGGGCGATGGCACCGCAATCCTGGTCTACGAAACAAGTCCCGGATTCAACAGCTCCTTCCCCGAACTCTTCTTCAGATTGAGAACCGGGATCACTACTCCTTAGAAAGACCACTCCAATCCGACTCCCCCATGGAAGAAGTCGGTGAGGAGCTCGTCTCCCGGCAGATCACGGTCACGATCCAGAGCCCAGCTGTAGGAAGCATGGGCCGCCAGGGAAAGACATTCGTTCAAGGCATACTCCAACCCGATCCCCAGCGCGAAGTGATTGGCTCCGTCGTGACCATCAGAAACGTATCCCTGATTCATCCCGAACACGCCGGAAAAACCGAGTGACAGTTCTTCGGTGATTTCAAACTCGCGGGAAGCACCGAGTTCCGCGAAGTAGCCATCGGCATCGAAAGAATAATAAATGTCAGCGGCCAATTCCCAATCCATGGGCAATCCCGACCAGGAAATCCCGGCTCCGATTTCATCGTCATACGCTCCATCAAACGGGGTCCGTAGGTGGGTATAACCTCCGTAAACCTCAAAGTCCCCGAAGGTCTGGGTCAGAGCCAGAGTCAGCTGCAACTCATCATATTCCTGATCCGGTGACGTTCCGTACCAGACTCCGGCAGCCAAATGCTTCCACCCCAATTCAAAACTTCCGGCGATCAAAGAATCGCCATCCAGCGCATCGCGCCCTTCCGAAAAGTAACGGCTCTCCCATCCCAGATGAGCATGAACCTCCAGTTCTTCGTGCGCATGTGGTCGATCAAAGGGAAGCTGGGCTTCCTGATCGTGGGCCTGCAATGCGCTGCCATAAAAAACAACAGTCAAGCCGTAGGAATATCTAAATAAACGTTCTAACATCGGCGGGGATTGCTGTAAGGCAACGACCTTGGCCTCTCAAGTCCAAAGAGCATCAACACGAAGACCTGGAGTCCAAGACCATGCCCTGCTTTACTCAGATCTCATCGATCGGCCGGCTTCCTATCCCGGGTAAAGAACCCGACATCGACAAAGCCTTTGGCTCGTTCCTCCATCAAGGGGAACCTCCTGCCCGGTTGACCGCTAATCAAGCTTGCCCAGCTCCGCCAAAAAATCGCGACGAACTTTCCGCCCGACTAGTTTTTCATAAAGCGATGCGTTGGGGTCCTCGAAGGCCTCATCCCACCCTTTGTCGTATGAAAAGAGGTGCTTGGGGAAATACTCGAAGTATTCCTCGCGCTCTTCGTTAGTCAGCCTCCCCCAAACCGCGAAGTTCAGGGTCCGGGCCAGCTTCTGCTTCATCTTGAGCGTCAGCTTCCGCCCCGTGCAGGCCCGCTGGACTTGCTTGTGAGTCAACTGCTCGGGGGAAACCTCGACCAGATCATGATGGCTGAAACCCCAGCGTTGAAGAAGATCTTCAAGAGGCTGGGGTCCGAAATCGCGTTCTTCTTGCATGGGAGAAACCCCGCTTAGGAGGGCTGGAGGCGAAGCTCGCCCAAGCCACTGACCAGCGCCCGGGTCTCACGGCGCCAACGCTTGAGGGTCGCCTTAGAGGCTTCGACTTGCTTCGAGAGCGAGCCTTCAAATTCGTTCAAGTTCTCCTTCAGCTGGTCCAGGAGAGCGTGAACCTTGGCAAGAGCGTGCTCACACATGGATCCTTCCTGCTCGGCCAGCTCGGCCAGCTTGGCTTCGGCCTTGCGCTGGGCCTCTTTCATTTCCGCAGCCACAATCTTGCTGGTGGGCACGCGACGAAGATCACTGACCAGTCCCAGCTTGTGCAGAAGCATGATGGTCCACTTGGTGGGGTCGAAGTTCCAGGCCTTCACACCGTTACGGTAGTCGTGCTGGAATTCGTGGTGATAGTTGTGATACCCCTCACCATAGGTGACGAGGGCCATGATCCAGCTGTCACGGGCGCTGCAGCGGGTCGAGTAAGGCTGGTCACCGATGCAGTGGCAAAGGGAGTTGATGAAGAAGGTGCACTGTTGGACGAGAACCACGCGAAGGGCTCCCACAACGAGGAAGGCACCAAGGGCCCCCACCCAACCGCCGAGGGCAAAGTAGCCGATCACGGCCGGGAAGACCAAACCTGCCAGCACCGCGATCCAGACGTAGAAGCGATCCTGGAAACGAACGAGGGCGTCGCGGCGGAGGTCCTTGACGTTGTCCATGGGCTGCGGAGCGTCGAGCTTGAAGAGAATCCAGCCGATATGGGCCCAGAAGAAGCCTTTGGTGATGTCGTAAGGATCTTCATCGTGGTCGGTGTGCTTGTGGTGACGACGATGGTCGGACGCCCAGTGAAGGACGGAGTTTTCGAAAGCGCAGGCTCCGAAGACCAGAGTGAAAAGACGCACCGGCCAAGTGGCCTTGAAGGAAAGATGTGAGAAAAGGCGGTGATACCCAAGGGTGATGCTCAGGCCAGTCGCGATCATGTAGAAAGCGAACAGGCTCCAGAGGATCCAGTTCAGATCGTATTTGATCAGAAAAATCGGAGCACCAACGACGCCGAGGAGAGTAATGACAAAAAGAAACGAGGAATTCACCCAGTTGACCCGGTGAAAAGGAATTCGGAGATTCATAGGATTGTTCGTTTTGGCAAGGCAATTGCGTGGTATTGCAGCCTCGCGTCGGGTTTACGGTAACGCGCCCCGACATGTTTCACCAGTCCCAATTTCCGGTGGTGATGCTGATTTCCTCGCATTTTCCACCCGCAACTCTTGATCCCACCTTGATTGAGTGAATTTCTTGTCAGACAAAAAAAATTCCGGCGTATTGTTCCCCCTACCCATGAAGCACATTCTCGCACTCAGCCTGCTCGCCATCGTTCCCCTCCTCGCGGAGGATGGAAAAGCCAACTACACCCAGTATTGCAGCGCCTGTCATGCGCCCGACGGAAAGGGCATCAACCAAGGCCAGTTTCCACCTTTGGCCGGCAGCGAGTGGGTCAAGGGCGACGCCAATCGCATGATCCAGACCGTCCTGCACGGCCTCCAGGGTCCCATTACTGCGGCAGGCAAGGAATACAATCTCGTCATGCCTCCCCAGGGAGCTGCTCTCACCGACGCCCAGATTGCTTCCATCATTACCTACGTGCGCTCCAGCTGGGGCCACAAGGAGTCCCCCGTTTCCGTCGCCCAAATCAAGGCTGCTCGTAATGACTCCAAGAATCGCTCGCAGATGTGGGACTCCAACGAGCTTCTCGACAAATACCCTCTTCCCGGCGGAAAGAGCGCCCCGGCTCCCGGCCCCGACAACAAGAAGGGTAAGATTCAGGATCTCCTCTCCTACATCCACCATGGAAGCTTCAAGAATCTTGCTGCCCTCCGCAAATCAGAGGCCAAGAATGTCGAAGAAGAGAAGGGCGGCGTCATCTCGGTGAAACATGCCGACCGGAAAGACAACTTCGGTCTGATCTGGGAAGGTTGGCTCGATGCTCCCCAGGCCGGCAAGTATACCTTCACCTACGACACCGACGACGGCGGAGCGATCATCATCAATGGTAAGGAGATCATCACCCGGGACCGCAACGGCCCCATGGGTAAGCCCACCAAAAAGTCGGTCCAGCTCAAGAAAGGTCGCAACGAAATCCGCATCGAGTATTTCGAAAATACCGGCGAGCAGGAAATCGCCCTTTCCTGGAGCGGCCCTGGAATCGGGAACCAGTCCCTTTCGGACAAGCCCTCGAAGCAAAAGGCTGGCAAGGCTTCCATTCCCATCACACCACCCATCAACGAAGCGATCATCTATCGCAACTTCATTGCCGGCACCGATCCGCGTGGCATTGGCGTAGGGTATTTCGAAAACGTCAATCTTGCCTTTAGCGCCGACAGTATGAGCATCGACCTGCTCTGGACCGGCAAGTTCATGGACGGTGGTCGTCACTGGACCAACCGGGGACAGGGATTCGAAGGTCCGGCCGGCGAGAATCTGGTCACCGTCAACCGGGGCGTTCCATTCGCCATCCTCGACAGCCAGACGTCCAAATGGTCGCAAGAACCCGATCCCACCCTCGCTCCCAAATTCAAGGGATACAAGTTGGACAAGAAACAGCAGCCGACCTTCCTCTATCAGTTTGGCAATGTGAAGATCTCCGATACGCCTCTTCCCGCCCAAACCGGTCAGGGCTTCAGCCGCACCATGGTGCTGGAGGTCCCGAAAGGTTCGGCCTCCGACAAAGTCCTCTACTTCCGCGCTCTCGCGGGACAAAAGGTCCAGGTCAATGGCGAGCGTGAATTCACCTTCGACAAACTGGCGGTGGCAGTTCCCACGTCGGAATACCCCCCCCTCGTCCGTGACACCGAAATGCTCATTCCGATTCCGCTCACGGAAGGAACCCACAAGATCCAGATCAACTACACCTGGCAGTAATCATTCTTCACTGAACACTTTGACCCACACTTGAAATGAAATCTCTTCTTTATCTCCTCGCCGCTCTTCCGGTCATGGCCGACGAACGCCAGCCCGAGTTCTATCTTCGCGAGGAAATCCCCACCCCTCCCGGCGAAGTGCTGGAACTCGGATCCATCGCCATCATGCCGGATAAAAAGGTCGCCGTCAGTTCACGACGCGGCGACGTCTGGATTTGCGAAGGTGCCTACGAAAAGGACCTTTCCAAAGTGAAATGGACGCTCTTCGCCCGGGGTCTCCACGAGCCACTCGGAATGTTCTACAAGGACGGGTCGCTTTACCTGACCCAGCGCCCCGAGATCACCAAGCTCACCGATACCGATGGCGACGGTCGGGCCGATCTCTTTGAGACGGTGACTCATTTCTGGGGAATCGACGGCAACTACCACGAGTACAACTTCGGATCCGATCCCGACAAGGACGGCAACATCTGGGTGGTCCATTGTCTGACGGGATCCGGAGGAGCCAGCGCCAAGTCCCCTTGGCGGGGATGGGCCTACCGCTACAACCTCGATGGCACCGCCACTCCGACCTGCCCTGGTATCCGTTCCCCTGGCGGCATCGGCTTCAACCAGGCCGGCGATTGCTTCTACACCGACAACCAGGGACTCTGGAACGGCTCGTCCTCTCTCAAGTGGCTCAAGCCCGGTGGTTTCCAAGGCAACCCCACCGGAAACGTTTACGCCAAACTGTCCGGCCTCGAAGAACCTCCCAATCCCAAAAGTGGATCCCGCATGGTCACCGAAAGCGACAAGGATCCCCGGATCATCCCTCCCCCCGTCATCCTTCCGCACGGGAAAGTCGGACAATCTCCCACCGCCGTGATCTATGATCCCACCGAAGGCAAATTCGGTCCGTTCCAGGGACAGGTCCTCGTGGGAGAACAAACCCACTCGCAAGTTCAGCGGGTCTATCTCGAAAAGGTCAACGGGCTCTATCAGGGTGCCGTTTGGAAGTTCCTCGAGGACTTCCGCTGTGGGATCATTCCGGCCCGCATGGGCGAAGACGCCACCCTCTTCGTGGGTGGATCGAACCGCGGTTGGGCCGCTCGTGGTGGTAAGAACTTCACCTTCGAACGCGTTCGCTGGACCGGCAAGACACCCTTCGAAATGCACGAAATGCACGCCAAGCCTGACGGCTTCGTGATCACCTTCACCGAGCCTGTCGATGCCAAGACCGCCGGAAACCCCGAGTCCTACAAAGCCGCTGCCTGGACTTACATTTACCAGAAAGGTTACGGCAGCCCTGAAGTCGACAAGGCCACCCCGGTCGTGGAATCAGTCAAGGTCGCCGCCGACAAGAAATCAGTCCACCTCAAGGTCTCCGGACTGGTCCGCGGTCATGTTCACCACTTCAACCTCGAAGGGGTGAAGTCCGCAAAGGGAGCAACCCTCTGGCACCCCGACGTCTACTACACGCTCAACAACATTCCGAAGTAGGAGGCCTCGATTCCCGGATAAATTTCAACAGCCGCGCTCCGCAAGGACGCGGCTGTTTTCTTGCGGCAAATCTACTCCGACAGAAGCAGCGCGATCTGCTTCTTCAACTGGGGGAACTGACACGCTTCGACTTCCTTTCTGGCGGCTTCAATCATCGCCATTCGGTCAACGGCCGCTTTCTGATAAGAGTCATTGGTAATCAGGTCTGACGCCATCTTGAGATACTTTACCCGAAGCCACCTCCCAACGGTTTCACCCGGAATCTTCCGGATTTGGGCGAACGCCTCTGCCCGTCTGTCGCGCAAGAGCAGATCAACACCCGTCCCAATCAAACGGCCCTGATCGTATTCCGATGGGATCTGGGCGACGAGAGCTTCGATTTCCTTGAGCAATTCGGGCACCTGCTTTTCAGACCCCAACATATGATAGCGAAAGGCCGGAACAACATTGGGCACAGACCGATGAAACTCGGCTTCACTGGCATCCATCGTCTTCCATTCCTCGGCAGACACCAAGGACCAGGCAGCTTCTCTCAAGGCCTCGTATCGCTGCTCCCGCTTGTTGGCATCTTTAATCTTCTGAGTCTCTCTGTAGGCCCCCGCCACCCCTTCCGTCCCCTGGGTCTGCAGCTTCATGATTCCCACTTCGAATTCATGAAGACTGATCCAACGGGCAATCACCTCATCCAGTTTCTCTCGCTCGTCCCCACTGGATCCGGGATAAACCTTCCGATTGATCCTAACGGTGAGTTCAGAAGATTCAAAGACTCGACGAATTTCCTTTGGCAGATCGCCCGGAAGCTCCTGCGCCGGCGACGGTTCGGGCAGGTCATCAGACGTCAGCTCTTCCTGGTGGGCACGCAGAACCGCAACCAGCGCCTCCTTGGACAAACCCAGTCCCTTGCCGTCTCGTCCGAACAATTGCTCGAAGACCTTTTTACGATCGTCCTTTGGCAGAAAGCGTTCCAGTTCCTCGCCCGAATACCACATCGGCCCCGGCTTCCCCAAGTCGAGCCGGGCATTCCATCCCAGCGCATTCAAATACAAAAACTTCCCGGGAGCCTCCTTCGCCAACCGCTCAGGTTCGAAGATCATCAAACGAAAACTCTCGGCGTAGTCCTCCCTCAGGTCATACCTCGCGTAGCGGTTTACGAATGTAGCGTCTGGAGCAACCTCGTAGTCCGCCGACTCTCCTCTCTTGACCGCGGCCGGATCATCGGACAACAAAAGCCGGATCAACACCATGGCGTTCTCGGTCTTGTTCTTGCCCCCGGCAAAGCCATCAGCCGGATCTCCGCTCCTAGCCTCCACAAAGCCCGACAAGGCCGCCCAATATTTCATGCGGGACATCATCGATGTAATTTCCGATTCCAGTTGCACCGCATGAGCGAATTCATGGACCAACATGGGAACCCGGTCCACTTTCCCTCCCATCGCCCTCCAGACACCGTGCTCGAGAAACTGGTTCCAGACCACCGGGTCTCCGATGGGTGGAACAGGATCGGGAACCTTCTTCTCCTCCCAGGAATAAACTTTGGTGACAAACGAGGTCCAAGCCGGTTGCAGGGCGGGATCATCTCCACCCGCAGGCGCCTTCACTCCCAAAAGGTCGGAGACCTGCGCGAGAAATTTTGCCACCTGCTCCGGGGAAGGAGCCGAATCTTTCCACTCTGGTTTCCCGGTCGCCCCCGCATCGTAAACCGTAATGCTTCGGCTCAGGACGTTGAAAGAGGCATAAGCGGCACGACTCAACAAGCGATACTCGAGCGGCATTTCCTTCCCGATTCCCAAATCTTCCCTTCTCTCGAGTTTGACGTCCCTTGTCCGGTCGCGGATCACTTCAGGCAGAAGTTCCTTGGCCTTTTCAAAGTCAGCACGAATCTCCGGCTCCACCGGCTTCACCTCTTCGGCAAATCCAAGATTCGAAAGCAACGACAGGATTACGAGAACTCTCAATCTTCTCATCGCATCAACTAAGACTCTCAGCGTTCGATCAGTCAAGCCACCGAACCTGCCGGCTTGTCTCCCCCCGCATCTCCGCGCATCCTTCGGATGATCCGGTCGCTGCCCCATGAACTTTTTTTCCGTTCTCTTCTTCCTCTGTCCACTTCTCCTCAGTGCCAAAGATCCCTTTGCCGGCAATTGGGCACTTGAGATGGACAATGGCCAGGCCGGTTGGCTTCATCTCGCTCACGAAAACGGCCAGTGGCACGGAGAGCTGAAAACCGTCGGGCAGCCCAAGAAAATCTCCACCATTGAGAGAAAAAACAACACACTGACTTTCATCCGGAACTGTCGGACCGGCAAACCCGACTATCCCGGCGGCCCTCCGACCGGAAAGCCCTCGCCCTGTCTCGTCACCGCCTCGGTGAAAAACAACCTGATCACCCTGATCCGGCAAAACCCCGATGCCTCCACCACCACTCACAGCGGAAAACTACTTCCGCCCCTCCCCAAAAAACCGGACCTCAACAAAGTCAAATTCGGTCCTCCCCTTTCCCTTTTCAATGGCCGGAACCTTGACGGCTGGAAGCTCACCAATCCGGCTCAGAAAAACGGCTGGAAAGTGGTCGATGGAACCCTCGTCAACGAAACCCCAAAGAAGTCCTTCGACGCGTTCTCTCCCTTCGGCAATCTTCGCACGGAGCGCACCTTCGGAGATGGCAGACTTCGCCTCGAATTCAATGTGCCCGAGGGAGGAAACAGCGGAGTTTACGTGCGCGGAGCCTACGAGGCCCAAGTCGTCGATCGAGACAGCCGCATGCAGGGAATCCAAGGCGTGGGTGCCATTTTCGGACGCATCGCTCCAACCAAGAATGCAGGCAAGCCCGGTGGGCAATGGCAGAGCTATGAGATCACCATCATTGATCGACATGCCACCGTCGTCCTCAATGGTGAAACCGTCATTGCGAACCAACCCATCATCGGAAACACCAACGGAGCGGTCCTCGCGGATACCACGTCCCCCGGCCCTCTCATGCTTCAAGGCGATCACACGTCGGTCAGATACCGCAACATCACCTTCGAACCCAATGTGACCCCCAGGAAGATCCTCTTCGTCGGCAACAGTTACACCGGGGGTATCCGGGGCATGGTGTCCCAACTCATTCAATCTTCTCCCTACTCGGAATCAACGGTCACCTTCGTCAATCCGGGCGGAAAGAACCTCGCATTTCATCTCGCCTCGAAAAAAACGGTGGAACTCATTCAGAATGGAAACTTCGACTTCGTGATTCTCCAGGATCAAAGCCAGACTCCCGCCGCCCTTCCCCAGCGGTTTCATGACGCCGCCAAGGGACTCGACCGGATCATCGACCAGTCAGGCGCTCAAACAGTCTTCTACCAGACCTGGGGACGACGCGACGGAGACAAACAAAACGCCCGTCTCTTCCCAACCTTCGAGAAGATGCAGGAAGCCCTGACCAAAAACTATCGGCTTGCTGCCGGGAACTGTCTGGCCACGCTGGCTCCGGTCGGGGAAGCCTGGGCCAGGCTCAGAGAGACCCACCCCGATCTGGGGCGCGAACTCTACCGCAAAGATGGCAGCCACCCCTCGGAAAAGGGAGCCTACCTCGCCGCCTGCGTCTTTTATGGCGTTCTCTTCGATGAAGATCCACGCTCGCTTGCCACCCCGAAAAACATCCCCGCCGACGAGGCCAAAATCATCCGGCGAACGGCTTTCCAGCAGCTCACAATGGCCCCTCAAGACTGAAGAAACTTGGCAAATTTGTCTACCCGGCCCCTTGAAAGTCAGCAAGAGCCCCCATTAATTAGGGCCATGAAGAACGAGTCTTGTCATTTGGCTCGCAATCTGCTATCTCTAACCACTAAGTGGCGAATTCGTAGCATTAATGCGGTTCCTGCCCTTAATCGAAATTTATTTCATCGCGAAGTTCTGCTACCCGAGGTTTCGAATCGCGGGACGGAAAATCACTTAACAAAAGAACCACAAAACAAAACCACCCCTCAACAACCGAAGTTATGAAACTGACCTCCCTCCTTGTCCTTTCCAGCGCTGCCACGATGAATGCAGCAGTCCTTGTCAATGAAGACTTCTCCTATGCTGACGGTGATTTGACCACCGTTGGCGCTCCCGATTGGACCGCGCACAGCGGTGCCACCGGCACTCTTTTACAGGTCAGCGGCGGTGCTGCCGTGATCACCCACGGAGGAGGTAGCCGGGAAGATGCCAACATCGGATTTGGCGCCATCGGCGGGCCGGGACTCCTGACCGCATCCTTTGACCTCGTGGTCAGTGATGATGCCCCGATCGTCGGGTCTGATTTTGAATACTTCGCCCACTTTTTCTCCGATGGTGCATTCAATTTCCGTTCTCGCACAGACATCGTTGAACCGACAGCGGGTGGCGACTTCGCTTTGGGAATCGCAACGACCGCAAGCACCGCTGATTCCACCACCAGCATCGATTTCAGTTTTGACACGGTCATTCCTGTTGAGATCACTCTCAACTTCGATGGCGCTGAAATCGTCAGCACCCTGACCGCCGGAGGAGAAACAATCACCGGCACAACCGTCACCGAAGATGCTTCGAGCCTCAGTCAATTTGCTTTGCGTGCTTCTAATTCTTCAAGCAATGAAACAGTCACTGTCGACAACCTTGTCATCGACTTCACGGCCGCGATTCCTGAGCCTTCCTCGGCTCTCCTCGCCGGACTCGGATTCCTTGGCCTCCTTCGCCGTCGTCGCTAGTTCCCTCTCACATTCCAATCAAAGATTCACCGAAGGTCCTCCGGGCCTTCGGTTTTCTTTTGTCACCGTAGCGGGATTGCCTCGAACTCTTTTCCCGAAGGAAGCTCCGTTTGTGGCTCCATGATTCGTCCGGAACGTCGATTCTGCTCCATCACGCTAACAAGCTCCCACCCAGTGATCTCTTTCCCCGACCTTTTTCCCTCCACAAGCCTGTCTCACTGGGACAAGGTCTCCGCTACCGTCCACACACGGTCAGACCAATCGAACCAATTCCTGTGAGCCAGAATCCCACTCAAGCCGAAGTCGTCCCCAAAAAGTATCTCGCGGCCTTCATCCTGACCACCTGCTGTTTCGCCCTTTGGGGATTCGCCAACGATGTCACCAATCCACTGGTCAAGGTTTTCAAGGAGGTCTTCCTGATCAACAACGCCGAATCATCTCTCGTGCAGACAGCCTTCTACGGCGGTTACTTCACGATGGCGCTTCCGGCCGCTTTCTTCATTCGCAAGTATTCCTACAAGGCCGCCATCATGATCGGCTTTGCCCTCTACGCAGCCGGTGCATTCTTGAGCCTCCCCGCCAGCCTGGCCGCCAACTTCTATTTTTTCATCCTCGGTCTCTATATCCTGACCTTCGGTCTCGCCTTCCTTGAAACCGCCTGTAACCCCTACATCATGGCGATGGGTCCACCGGAAACGGCCACCCAACGACTCAATCTCGCCCAGGCCTTCAACCCGGTGGGCACCTTGACCGGGATGCTGGTCATGACTTCCCTGATTGCTCCGAATCTGGTCGTCACCGAGTTCCGGGACGAAGTCAAGGAACACAAAGTAGAAGCCACTCAATATCTTTTCACGAATGAAGCTTCTCTGCCAAATGACGCAGAATTAAAAGACGGCAAGGTCGTCCTCGGAGACGGCTCGGAGGTCACGTTCTACGAAGATGGACTCCCAGACTACAAAAACACCTTCGGTAAACTCGACGGAAGTGTGACCGACGGACTCACCGCGATGCGGGCCACCGATCCCGACAAGTTCGGTGAACTCCAGCAGTCGGATCTTGGATATGTGCGTCTCCCCTACCTCGCCATCGGAGGAGTCGTCTTGGTCTTCCTCATCCTCTTTTTGGTGACCAAGATGCCCACGTTCAAAGAAGAGTCCGAAAAGACCCCGTTCATGGATATCTGCAAACGAATCTGGAAACGTCCTCATTTCCGGGAAGGCGTCCTGGCCCAGGGGTTCTACGTCGGGGCCCAAATCACCTGCTGGACCTTCGTCATCCACTACGGCATGGAAGTGGCCCAGCTCGATCTCGAAACCGCCGGTCTTTGGAATGTGGCGGCCATGATCACTTTTCTCACCTGTCGATTCATTTGCACCGCCCTCATGCGCGTTCTGAGTCCAGGCTGGTTGATGGGTGTTCTCGCCGTTGTGGCCGTCCTTCTCCTTCTCGGTGCCATCTTCCTCGACAAGAAAGCCGGACTCACCTGCCTCGTTGCAGTTTCGGCCTGTATGTCCCTGATGTTCCCCACGATCTACGGAATCGCCCTCCGTGGCATGAGCGCGGAGGAATCCGAAATTGGCTCGGCCTTCCTGATCATGGCCATTGTCGGTGGAGCCGTTCTGCCCCTGATGCAAGGGGCCTTTATCGACGGCTTGGGCATCAAAAACAGCTTCTGGCTCCCGGTCGTCTGCTTCGTGGTCATCGCCATCTACGGATTCCGGGCCTATACCAAATTTGAGAAACAACCGGTGTGATTCGCGCCCTCTGGCTGGAATTCTTCCTTGATCCCTGCGCTCACCTATCCACTCTTGGAGAAACACATGAAAACCCAGAAACACACATTTAGAAAACAGGGCTTCACTCTCGTCGAACTCCTCGTCGTGATCGCTTTGGTCGCCGCGCTTGCCGCCTTGGCCATCATCGGCGCCCGGAAGGCCTTCCAGTCCGCTGACGTTGGCAAGACCAACCAGAATATGAAGGAAATCTACGGAGCTTTGGAAACCCTCTCCAGCAGCGGCGTCGATACCGGGCTTCACCCACCCAATTGCTATCCGCCAGCCGCCGGAACCCTGAGAGACGATCCCCAGCCCGACTTCCTCTGGTGGGATCTCGTCGCCGAACAGCTTGGCTTTGCCGAACAAGAGGCGGGAACCTTCAAGTGGGCCGAACCATTCTCCGAAACCATTCTCCAGAACCCTCTCTCTGACAAAAAGCTTGGCGACGGAAAGGACAATTGGACCTCGCTCTATGCCGATCCCGAATCCACCCGCGGAAGCTACGCATTCAATGGTGAACTCGGCGGCGACGTGAGTGCCAACGCCGATTCCGAAAGCGCCGACGTCGTGCCCGCAGCCCGTATTCAGGACGAAGCAGCGACGATCTACTTTGCCGAATCCGATGACAACAGTGACACCAAAGGCTGGATCTTCACCGGTGTCGACAACGCTCCACAGGGGAACTACAAGGACAGCGCCCACTGCATGTTCGTCGATGGCTCGGTAAAGCTGATCAAGAACTCTGTTCTCAAGGATCCTTCTTCTCTCGATTTCTACTCGAAGGTCACCGGGAAAAATTACTCGAACGAGCCCTAGGATTCGACGAACACCTCAATCAATTTGATTCAAGGGCGGCGTCAATGTCGCCCTTTTTCATTCCCAGAAGAGATGCAAGTCATTGCCGCAGATGCCGGAGGGATCATCGAATCCCTCCTCAGGAAGGTCTTCCGGAATTCTGAAATCCCGGATTGGTTTTGGTATGCCTGTCTCGGGCTCTTGATCGCTTTTGCGATCTACCGCAGGGTTTCCAGGAAGCGAAAGGAAGAAGGAAACCCGGAATAAGAAAAACCTCGTTACCCACAAGCAACGAGGAATCTTGGCGACCCGGCTGTCGCCTTGGCCAATGTTTCAGTTACTTTAGCTTGATGGCTTTTCCATCGACCCGCTGGACGACCTTGCCATCGATCGTATGAACCTCGGACCAGGTCACCTCTCGATCTCCGTGTTTTTCTAGGGTGACCCCATTCAAGCCAGCTCCTGAATCAATGGTCGACCAAGCAATCGAACGACTCTTCTTGTCCGCCGTTCCCACCGAGCGAAACACCTCCGCATCCTCCAACGGAGGCAAGATCCACTTGAAATAGCAATTCTCCTTCTTGTCGTATTCCACGACCATGATCATCTCCCCTTCTTCTCCCATTGGAATGAAGGTCACGATGTATTTTCCCTCCACCGTCTTCTCTGTCACCACCACCTTGGGAGAAGTTACCGGCTCCTTGCCCGGAGACATGATGGTCACCTCGACTTCGTATTCCCTTCCCTCCCCATAGATTTGCAGTTCTTTAACCAAATTCTCCCTGTTATGGGGCATTTTCGCGATCTTCAAAATCTCATCCTTGGTCAGAGAAAATCCGTTCAAGATTCCCACAATCAACAACATGATCACTTTCATGGGCGTGAGGCTATTCCACCAAATCCTTCAAAAAATGGAATAATCCCACTTTTTTTGTCATAAAACGCTGATCGACGTTAATGCAATGACAGATGGACCCATCGACCGCTGAATTCACCCGCCAATGGACCGCCACCCTTCCCAAGGTGGCCGCCTTCGTCGGGTCCATGGTCTTTGAGCCCAGTGACCGTGACGACGTCCTCCAGGACTGTGCCGTCGCCGCCATGACCTCGTTCGAGCGATACGACCCCTCCCGTCCGTTCGCCGCGTGGGCCATCGGGGTCGCCCGCAATCAGGTCCGGCTCTACCTCCGCAGGAAGTCCAACGATCCCCACTTCTTTGACGACGAAGCACTCGATTCCCTCGTCGAGGCCTTTTCTCGTCTCTCACCGGAGGTGGAACACAAACTCTCACGACTCGAGCAATGCGTGGCCAGACTCAAGGACCGGGCCCGCCTCATTTGCGAATATCGCTACGGGCACGACATGAAACCCGCCGCCATCGCCCGTGAACTGGATCTCACTCCAAACACCGTGGCCAAGTCGCTTCAACGCATCCGCGAGGAGCTCCGGACCTGTATGGAATCCCAACCAGACACCCTCTCATGAAGGACCAGCACGAAGATCTGATCCACCGATATCTCGACGGCACTCTCACCGCGGGAGAGGCCTCGAAACTCAACCAATTGATCAAGAATGACCCGAAGTTCGCAGACAGGCTTGCAGAGATCGCCCTCTTACATCACTCTCTCGGTTCAGGCTTCCGGTCCGGGTCGCTTCCTCTCCGAAGCGGTCACCCAAACACACATGAACACCGCCCGGACCGGAAGCCTTTGCTATCTTTGGTCAGACCTCTCCTTCCCTGGGGTCTTGCAGCCGCGGCAGCCGTGATAGCAATGGTCGTATTGAATGACTCTATGGAGGAACCATCGCCAGCAATGGCGGGAAACGCTCCTGAAGTTACTGAGATTCGTGACACTGGCTTCGCCGTCCTGACCCACGTCGTTGATCCCATCTGGGGAGGCTCCACCACTCCAACCCGAGGCGACATTCTGAACGAAGGACTTCTCGAACTCGACGAGGGGTTGATTCAGATCGAATTCTTCAGCGGTGTTTCGCTGGTGGTGGAAGGACGCGCCGCTCTTGAAATCATTTCACCCGATGAGATGCGTCTCGTGGAAGGAAAGCTCCGTGCCCACGTTCCAACGCCTGCCATCGGATTTCAGATCCACACTCCCCGCGGCACCGTGCTCGATCTCGGCACTGAGTTTGCTCTCGATTTCTCCGAAGGCGAAGGCGAGCTCCATGTCATCGACGGCGAAGTGGAATGGCACGAGGATGCCCAATCCGAGGTTCTTCTGACGAAAGGCAAGGCCCTCAAGATTTCAGACGAACAAACCGACCGGATTTCCGCTTCGCCTGATCGCTTCACCAGCTCCAGCGACCTCGCCGTCAAGGTGATCTCTCATCAGAATCAACGGTTCTCGGAGTGGCAGAATCACTCCAACGACCTCAAAGGACACCCCCGGTTGCTTGCTTACTTTCCCATGGAACAGTCCGATTCCTGGTCCCGTCAATTGGCAGCTGTCCCCGGCAACATTGCACCCGGCGCCATCGTGGCCGCCCGCTCCGTCGAAGGACGATGGCCTCAAAAACAAGCACTGGACTTTTCTCCCAATGGATCCCGCGTCAGGGTCAATATCCCAGGTGACCACAAGGCCCTCACTTTTTCAACCTGGGCCAGAATCGACAGTCTCGACCGCCAATACAACGCTCTCTTCCTCACCGACAACTACAACAAGGGAGAGCCTCATTGGCAGCTCACCGAAAATGGCCAGCTCTTCTTCTCGGTCGGCCTCGGTAAAGGACCAGGGAAATTCCACCATGTCTTCCTTTCCCCCGTGATCTGGGATCACGCCGACAGCGAACGTTGGCTCCACCTCGTCACCACTTACGATGTCGAATCCCGGACCTGTATCCACTATCTCAACGGCGAGGAAATCAGCCGCGACCAGGCCGCTCCTGAAAAAGGAGTCCCGGCCATCACCATCGGCTCGGCCCAAATCGGGAATTGGGGACTCCCCACCCGAGAGGAACCGGACTTTGCCGTCCGCAATCTCAACGGCCGTCTCGACGAATTCACCATCTTCTCCTCCGCCCTCTCACCCGAGGAAGTCCACACTCTCTATCAAGCAGGCAAACCATGAAATCGCTCCTTCCCATCATTCTTCTTCCCCAACTCTCGCTCGCCCTCACTCCGGACGAACACGCCACCTTGCGTGCCCTGCCCATCCTCTCTTCAAAGTGCGCCGCCTGCCACGGAGAAGACCCCGACAAGATCAAAGGCGACCTTAATCTCCTTACCCGGGAAGGCTTCCTGAAGGGCGGTGAATTCATCGACAACCTTCTCGTCCCCGGAGATCCGGAAAAATCGTTCCTGATGACGGTCATCAAGTGGGAGGACTCCGACTACGAAATGCCTCCGAAGGAGAACGATCGGCTCAACGAAGAGCAAATCGCCCACATCGAAACCTGGATCAAGAACGGCGCACCCTGGCCCGATGAAGAATCCCAGAAGACGATCCGCTTGGCGGAACGCACCAAGAAGGTGACCGAAGACGGGGTCATCATCGAAACCTCCGGCGGTCTTGCCGACGATTGGACCTTCCGCCGCTATCAACCCGAAACCGTTTGGGCCTTCCAACCACTCTCGAAGCCCGCCCCACCGGCCGGGGGACATCCCATCGACGCCTTCATCGAAGCCAAACTCAAGGCTCACAAAAAAGAACCTGCCTCGCGCGCCGAGCTCACCATCTTGATCCGAAGGGTCACTTATGACCTGATCGGCCTTCCTCCGACCCCTCAGGAAGTCCATGACTTCACAACTGCTGCCAAAATTGACTTCGACAAGGCGTGGGACGACCTCATCGACCGCCTCCTTGCCTCACCTCATCACGGAGAACGCTGGGCCCAGCATTGGCTCGACGTCGCCCGATACGCCGACACCGGCGGTCTTTCCAACGACTACGAGCGCTCCAACGCCTGGAGATACCGCGACTATGTCATTCGCGCCTTTAACAACGACAAACCCTACAACGAGTTCATCATGGAACAGATCGCCGGGGACGAGCTGGCCGATCAATCCCTCCGCGAGCGTGTCGGCGATGACGCCAAGTACGAAGATCTTCGTAGAAAGGGACACTACTCACCCAAGGAAGCCGAACAAATGATCGCCTCATCCTTCCTTCGCATGGGCCCGTGGGACCCGGCCATGGTCAAGGCCCCGGAGGCCCGTCAGCAATACGTCGATGACGTCGTCAATGCCGTCGGACAGACCTTCCTCTCCACCACTATGCGCTGCCTCAAGTGCCACGATCACAAATTCGACCCACTCCCCACCCGGGATTATTACCGGATGTATTCCGTCTTCGCCGGAACCCAGCTGGCTGAACGCAACGTCTCCTGGCAGAAGGAGGAATCCAAGGCCCGCTTCGAACAGGAGCAAAAGCAAGTCGAAGTCCTCCACTCCTTCGCCCACAAGGAAGCCACCCGTCTGCAAAAGAAAGTCGAAGACGCGGCCCGCAAGTGGTACGCCGAGAACAACCTTCCCTACAAAAACCTCAACGATCGCAAGAATGACGATGACGACAAGAAACCACCCCGTCACGTCGGACTCGATGAAACCGAAAAAGGCCACCTCAAGGTCCGTGAACAGGACGAGTGGATCTGGAATCGCCGCTTCGAACGATTCAAACCCATGGTCCAGTCGGTCTACAACGGCAAGGACCCCAAATTCCTCAGAGCCCGCAAACTCCGCATGGCGCCCAAGACGGAAACCAAGTGGAAGCCCGACTCACACATCCTGACCGGAGGCTCCCTCGAAGCGCCTGGGGAGAAGGTTTCACCGGGAGTTCTCAGCGCGCTCGGTGTTCCGGTTGAAAGCGCACCGGGAGACGACCCTTATGCCATTGCCGACGATCTGAACGGAAGACGTCTCGCCTTTGCCGAATGGGTCGCCGACGACCGTAATCCGCTCACCGCCCGTTCCATCGTCAACCGGGTCTGGCAATATCACTTTGGAAAACCCCTCGCCGGAAACCCCAACAACTTCGGCGTCAAGGGCAAGCAACCCACCCATCCCGAACTCCTCAACTGGCTGGCCGCCGACTTCGTGGAGAACGGCTGGAAAATCAAACGTCTCCACCGTCTCATCCTGAGCTCGAAAACCTACCAGCAATCAGGCAAGCATCCGGATCAATACAACCTCGCCCAAGAAGATCCGAACAATGACCTCTTCGCCTTCTTCCCCAATCGGCGCCTCACCGCCGAAGAACTCCGCGATTCCATGCTGCGGGTCACCGGCGAACTCAACCCCGAACAAGGAGGCCTTCCGGTCCGTCCCGAGATGAACATGGAGGTCGCCCTCCAACCGCGCATGATTCAGTTCTCCATCGCACCCACCTACCTTCCCAGCCCTGTGCCCGAGCAGCGGAATCGCCGTTCCATCTACGCCTATCGCGTGCGTGGTCTCGCCGATCCATTCCTCGAGACCTTCAACCAGCCGAATCCAAACGACTCCTGTGAAGAACGGGACTCCGCTTCGGTCTCCCCGCAGGCCTTCACTCTCATGAACAGCGACCTCATCACGGATCGCTCCATCGCCTTCGCGCTGCGACTCGAGAGGGAAAGCTCTGCTCTTCCGGAACAAATCAAGCGGGCCTTCCATCTGTCCTTCAGCCGGAAACCGACCGACCTCGAGCTGGAGAAGACCCTTGCGTATGTAAAGGAAATGCAGACCTACCACGCTGACAAGTCTCCGAAAAAACGAACCTACCCCACCGAGATCACCCGATCCCTGGTCGAGGAGTTTTCCGGCCAGCCGTTCGAATATCAGGAGATTCTCCCGGTCTTCAACAACTACACGCCGGACAAACAAGCCTCCGACGTCTCGGCAAATACCAGAGCCCTCGCCGACCTCTGTCTCGTTCTTTTCAACTCACACGAATTCGTCTACAGTTACTAACCCCTTTCCCAAAACCACCATCATGAAATCACCTCTCTGCTCCCGCCCCTTTTCCGACGCTCACTCGCGCCGTGAATTTCTCTACGGTCTTGGCACTTCGATGGGGTCGGTGGCCTTCACCTCCTTGCTGGCCCAGAATGCCACCGCCGGGCCAATGAGCCCGAAACAGCCCATGAGGCGGGCCAAAGCCAAAAACGTCATCATGCTCTTCATGGAAGGAGGTCCCGGGCACATGGACACCTTCGACCCCAAGCCAAAGCTCACCCAACTCCACAAGACCGAATCCAAGAACGATCGCGGTCTCGCCGCCGGTTCCTACCAGTTCTACGTTGGCTCACCGTTCAAGTTCAAGAAGGTCGGCGATACCGGCATCGACATGTGCGACCAATGGAAGCACATGGCGGACCCTGAAATTGCCAACGAGCTTTGCAACTACCGCGGGTGCCAGGCCGAATCCCTGAATCACCCGGAAGCCCTCTTCCACATGAATACCGGCAGCCGGCTTGGTGCCGACCCCGCGCTCGGGGCTTGGGCCACTTACGGCCTCGGATCCGAAAACCAAAACCTGCCCGGCTATGTCGTGATGACCGAATTGGCCCTCCCCCAGGGCGGCTCCAAAAATTGGTCCAACGGATTCCTCCCCGCCTTCTACCAGGGAACCGCTCTGCGCCCCACCGGCTCCCCCCTTCTCGATCTGGAATCCCAACCCTTCAAAACCCGGGCCCACCAGCGCGCCGCTCTCGACAAGCTCGCCTTCCTCAACGATCAGCATGCCAAGAGGCATCCCGAACATGCCGATCTCGCGGCCCGCATGGAATCCTACGAACTTGCCTACCGCATGCAAATGGAGGTTCCCGATGTGGTTGATCTCAAAGGTGAATCCGAAAAAACCCGCGAAATGTATGGCATGAACGACAAAGTCACCGCCGACTTCGGCAAGCAGTGTCTCATGGCACGGCGCCTCGTCGAAAAGGGCGTTCGCTTTGTGCAGATCTTCGCCGGTGGTTGGGACTCCCACGATTACCTCGAACGCGGGCATTCCTCGCGTATTGCCGCCGTCGACAAGCCCTGGGCCGCGCTCATCAAGGATCTCAAACAACGCGGAATGCTCGATGACACCCTCGTCATCTGGTGTGGCGAGTTCGGCCGCACCCCCGACAACAACAAGCGCGGTGGCGTTTACTCCATCGGACGCGGACACAACGCCGACGCCATGACCATCATGATGGCCGGCGGAGGAGTGCGTCCGGGCATTGTGGGGGCTACCGACGAAATCGGCGCCCAAGCGGTCGAGGTCGCTCATCCCATCCGCGATTTCCATGTCACCCTCCTCGACCTCCTCGGACTCGACGACAACAAGTTGACTTACTTCCACGCCGGTCGCTACAAGCAGCTCTCGCAATTCGGAGGACAAGTCATCAAAGAGATTTCGGGGTGAACCTCACCGGGTGATCCTCACCGCGTGATCCTCACCGGGTGATCCTCACCGGGTGACGAGCACCGCGCATCGCTCGCAGGAGAGCGATGCTTTTAAATGACTGACATTGACCAGCTTCAGGTTTTAGCCTGAAGCATGTGTTGCTTTTCAGGTCCCGTCACCGAGGTCTCGGCCACCCGAATTTTTGCCCGTCTGATCACGGCCAAGCGTCAGGCTCTGGCCTACCAAATGTCACTCGATACTCCGGATGACGTCGCCATGATCCTCCCCATCCCGGTCACTCCGGGCTCTGGTGAAAAAGCGGTTAAGTTCATCGATCTTTCGGAATACCCGAATTTCTTCCGCGATCTCGCTTCGGGCTTCATCACACGAAAAAGCTACGGTGCCTCGGATACCGGCTCCCTGCCTCCCGACTCCAAAACGCTCGAAGTTTATTCCGTCGGGTCGTTTGACGCCTCCTTTGTCCCGACCATCAGGGACTTCTCGCGCCTCGACAAACGCTTCCGTCTTCCTGAAGGCACCTGGTCCAGACTCCCCCAGTATGCCAACTACGGATTTGCCGTCTTCAAATTGAAAAAGGGAAACGAAGAACGACACCCCATGGCATTTTCCTTCCCATCATCGCTCGCATCCCGAAACCGACTTTTCTTCCCCACCGTTCACATCCACGATGGAAAGGTCCACGCTAAGGAGAGGTTCGATCATCACCTGTATGGCCAAAGCAATCCCAAATGGGGATTAAGCAGTCGACTCGGTTGGAGCGAATCTCCCGCTCTCGCCGCTTCGTTTACCGACCCTGAAAAATCACAGGGCCTCATCGAAAAAAACAGTCATGTCTATCGTCTAAAACTCTCCGGAATTCAGCCCAACAAAGACATCGTCGGGCAGACTTTTCCGGTTGGTTGAAGAGTTGTTTAATATTTTTTGTCCGACAAATTACACTCATTCAAAAACGCCTCCTTTCTCCCCTTGTAAATCCTATTCCGAGGCATAACCTGCCGGTGCGCCCGAAGGGCGTTCTCACGAACCATGAGTGCTTCCAACAGCTCCCTGTGTGCCTTGGTAAAATCGTCCATCGGCCGCAAATTCATCGTCGCAATCACCGGACTCGCCCTTGTCCTCTTTTTGGCGGGACACCTTTCCGGAAACCTGCTGATTTTCGTCGGACCGGAGGCCTTCAACGAATACGCCGAATTCCTCCACAGCTTCCTTCACGGAGCCGGAGTCTGGATCGCACGCATTGGTCTCCTCGCCTGCTTTGTCCTGCACATCTGGTTCACCATCCTGCTGACCCGCGAAAACAAGGCTGCACGGACCAAATACGCCCACGAAACCACCGTCCAAGCCTCCAAATCTTCCAGCCTGATGATCTGGAGCGGCCTCACCATTCTCGCCTTCGTGGTTTTTCACATTCTTCATTTTACCGTCCGCACGGACGCTGAGCTTGCCAAACTCGGAGAGACCAGTCCGTGGCACATGGTGATTCGCGGATTCGAAAGCCCTCTCGTCTCTCTCTTCTACGTCGTCGCAATGACCCTCCTCTGCTCCCACCTGAGCCACGGAGTGTCCTCGATCTTCCAGACCCTCGGTCTCCGCACCAAGAGGACCGCCAAACCCATCGCCATTTTTTCCAAAGCCTACGCCCTCGTCATTTACGTCGGCTTCATTTCCATCCCCATCGCCGTCCTCGTCTTCGGATACGGATGCGGTTCCTGCAAGTAGCCATGCAACATCTCTCCCTTTTTCTCCTCTCGCTGGTCTTCATCGGATCATCCTTCGGCGCTCCTCCTTCAAAAGAGGAAGCCGCTCTCATCAAGAAGGACATCAACCGGATGCTCGAAGAAACCAAGGCCTTCAAAGCTGATTTCATTCTCAAGAAAACCCATCCCGCCCTCGGGAAATTCATGGGAGGAGAAGAGAATCTCAAGGAGATGACGGCCGAAGTCATGGTTCAACTCAAGGAGGCCGGACTCGAAATTGTTTCCTTCAAGGTCGGCGAGCCCGGAGACCTCTTCGCCGTTGGCAAGGAACACTTCTGCTTTGTCCCGAAGGATGGCGTGATGAAATTCGGAGACGCGAAACTGGAAAGCAAAAGCTACATGATTGCCATTCGCGGCGCCGACGGCAAAACCTGGACCTATCTGGACGGGGCCGGGTTCAATGACGACCCCAAGCAAATCTTCGAACTCTTCCCCGAGTTTCCCAAAGACAAAAAGCTCCCCGAACAATCCATGAAGCGCCTCTAGAAACGGCCTTCGCAATGTTTTTCAACCCTTCTCATGAGCCTCGACAGTAAAATTCCCAAAGGCCCGCTCGCCGACAAATGGAAGTCCCACAAGATGGACTCCAAGTTGATCAATCCGGCCAACAAACGGAAGTTCAAGATCATCGTGGTTGGCTCCGGACTTGCCGGAGGGTCCGCCGCCGCCACCCTTTCCGAACTCGGATACAAGGTCGACTGTTTTTGTTATCAGGACAGCCCCCGTCGCGCTCACTCCATTGCCGCCCAAGGCGGAATCAACGCTGCCAAGAATTACCAGAACGACGGGGATTCGGTCCGACGATTGTTCTACGACACCATCAAGGGAGGCGACTTCCGTTCCCGCGAAGCAAATGTTCATCGCCTCGCGGAAGTTTCGACTGAAATCATCGACCAGTGCGTTGCCCAAGGAGTGCCCTTCGCCCGCGAATACGGCGGACTCCTCGACAACCGGTCTTTCGGAGGCGCCCAGGTAAAGCGCACCTTCTACGCCCGGGGGCAAACCGGACAGCAGCTCCTCATCGGTTGCTACCAGGCCCTTGAAAAGGAAATCCAAAGCGGCGGCGTCACGATGCATCCCCGGACCGAAATGCTCGATCTGGTTGTCGTCGATGGACACGCCAAAGGAATTGTCGTTCGTAATCTCGTCACCGGCGAGATCAGCACTCACGCCGCCGACGCTGTCCTGCTCGCCACCGGAGGATACGGAAACGTCTTTTATCTCTCCACCAATGCCATGGGCTGCAACGTCATGGCGGCCTTCCGGGCCCACAAACGCGGAGCTTACTTTGCCAACCCCTGTTACACCCAGATTCACCCCACCTGCATTCCGGTCAGCGGAGACTACCAATCCAAGCTCACCCTGATGTCCGAGTCCCTCCGCAACGACGGACGGATTTGGGTTCCAAAATCCAAGGAAGATGCCGCCGCCATTCGCGAGGGCAAAAAGTCGGCAGCTGAGATTCCCGAAGACGAACGCGATTACTATCTGGAACGAAAGTATCCCTCCTTCGGAAACCTCTGCCCACGCGATATTGCCTCCCGCGCCGCCAAGGAAGCCTGTGACGACGGCCGGGGAGTCTCCACCACCGGACTCGGTGTGTTCCTCGACTTTGCCGATGCCATCAAACGCGACGGTGAGGACGCCATTCGCGCCCGCTATGGCAATCTCTTCCAGATGTATGAAAAGATCTCTGGCGACGATCCCTACACCCAGCCCATGCAGATTTATCCTGCCGTTCACTACACCATGGGCGGCCTCTGGGTGGATTACAACCTGATGTCCAACCTCCCCGGGCTCCACGTTCTCGGCGAGGCGAACTTTTCGGATCACGGAGCCAACCGCCTTGGGGCCTCGGCTCTCATGCAGGGGCTTGCCGACGGCTACTTCGTCATTCCATCGACGATTGCCGTTTATCTTTCGACCCAGAAACCGGGCGCAGTCACCAAGGAACATCCCGCTTTCCGGAAAGTTGAAAACGAAGTCCATGACCGCCTCAAGTCTCTGATGGATGTGAAGGGAACGCGTTCAGTCGATTCCTTCCACCGCGAACTCGGTCTTTTGATCTGGGACAAATGCGGAATGGCCCGCGACAAGGCCGGACTCGAACATGCCTTGAAACGAATTCCCGAAATCCGCCAGGAATTCTGGACCAACGTCCGAATTCCCGGTTCCGCCAATGGTCTGAATGCCGAGCTCGAAAAAGCCGGCCGGGTCGCTGACTTCATCGACTTTGCCGAAGTCCTCTGTCACGATGCTCTCAATCGAGAGGAATCCTGCGGTGGCCACTTCCGCTCGGAGCACCAGTTCACCGATGCCGACCCCGAAGTCCAGGACGGAACCACCCAGGAAGGCGAAGCCAAGCGTCACGACGATCAATTCCAATATGTCGCCGCCTGGGAACACACTGCTCCCGGCGAAGCTCCTGTTCTTCACAAAGAAGACCTCATCTTCGAAGAAATCCAACCTTCCATCCGCTCCTACAAATAACAGCCATGCCTCTTCTCAATCTTACCCTCAAAGTCTGGCGCCAGGAAAACTCCAAGGCCAATGGCCGCATCGAAACATACGAAGCGAAGGAAATCCCCACTTCGGCTTCCTTCCTCGAAATGATCGACATCGTCAACGAGCGGTTGATCAAGGATGGCAATGAGCCCATTCATTTCGATCATGACTGCCGGGAAGGGATCTGCGGGATGTGCTCCATGACCATCAATGGCATCCCTCATTCCAAGGAGACCGGCATCACCACCTGCCAGCTCCATATGCGGAAGTTCTCCGACGGAGACACCATCTGGATCGAACCATTCCGGGCCAACGCCTTCCCCATCGTCAAGGACCTCGTCACCGATCGATCCTCGCTCGATCGCATCATCGCCTCCGGCGGATATATCAGCGTCCGCACGGGTTCCGCTCCCGACGCCCACGCCATTCCTGTTCCCAAGGCCGACGCTGACGCCGCTTTCGACGCGGCCGCCTGCATTGGCTGTGGAGCCTGCGTGGCCGCCTGCAAAAACGCCTCCGCCATGCTCTTCGTTTCGGCCAAAGCCTCCCACCTCAACCACCTTCCCCAGGGACAGGTCGAAAAAGATACCCGCACACTCGCCATGGTCCGCCAAATGGACGCAGAGGGCTTCGGAAATTGCACCAACCAATACGAATGTGAAGCGGTCTGCCCGAAGGAAATTAGCGCCGACCACATCGCCAAACTTAACCGCGACTATCTCGCCGCCAGCGCCAGGGAATCCGTTTCCTAGAATCCTGTTTCAATTTTTTTCCGGAGCAATCCCTTGTAACAGCGCCCCTGCAGCCGCAGCGGGCGTTTTTTGTTTCAAGAACAGTAAAAATATCTATGATTATATTAGCATCTTAAATATTCTAAATTTGCGTAATCGAATCTTTATCGCACCCTAATTTGTGATGAGCGACGCCAACCAGCACCCAGGTGAGGCCGCTGCTGCAGCAGCAGGCTTGAACGATCCCTCGCCACAGCCGGCTACATCTCCCCCCGCGAAATCACCCGTCTCGAAGGTCACCATGCGGGTCAGTTTGAAAGCCCCCACTCCGGGCAGCGGTCCGGCCTCCTTGGCCCCCGACCCCACCCGTGACGTTGTGGACGAGGCAGCCCAACCGGTGGCTCAGGCTACTCCGCCAGCTCCAATGGCGGCACCTCTTGATATCGCTCCCGTTTTAGCCGAGGAACCACAGTTTGCCTCCATGAATCAAGTGACTTCGTCTCCGGCGCCTGTCCTCCAGACCAGCGCGCCACCGGTCCTGCAAACCGTGGCTCCGCAGGTCGCCCCCCAAGTGGCGCAAGCTCCTGCCCAGCAACCCGTGGCACAGCAGCCGGTCCACCCCGCCCCGGTGTCCTAGCCCTTCTCCAAGCCCAAGGCAAATAAGACCGGCATGTTCCTCAATGCCATTTGCATCTTGCTGGGATTGGTTGCCATCGTTCTCTTCACCTTCATGCTCATCGAATAAATCCTTCGGCGTCGATTCAACGCTAATGATCGAAAGCTCTCTTTGGAGGGCTTTTTTGTGTCCTGCTCCCACCTAATCCCTTGGAATTTCGGAGGAATGCGACATCCTCCCCCATGCCCAGCTGTCAACGTCCGGCGACACTATTGAGCCCTTTTTCAAAAATCCGGAGGACACTTGTCCCTTCCCTCCTATCCGTCATCACGGGAAGTGCTTTTGCAACCAACCCCATCCAGATTCCTTCCTCACCCGATATCTCAGAAGATGGAAAAACCCTCTATTTTTCCTGGGCCGGAGATCTCTGGAAGTCGTCAATCAACGGAGGAGAAGCCCAACGCCTGACTCATCACCCTGCGCCGGACGATAACCCACGCTTGTCGAAAGACGGAAAGACCCTCTTCTTCAACTCATCGCGCAGCGGATCCAATCAAGTTTATCGCATTCCCTCCATTGGTGGCAGCCCGGAACAGCTGACCTTTCACAGCGAGGGCAGCACCCTTGAAGATCTCCATCCGACCAAACCCATTCTCCTCGTCAGCGGCTATCGCGACTTCGGAGGCCGCGGGCCCTTCCGCTTGCTCGAAAAACCCCTCGATCCGTCGAAAGACGAACGCCTCCTCTTCGACTCGAGCGCCCGCAACGGACGATACTCGCCTGATGGCAAAAAAGTGCTCTTCGTCAGCAGCGGCATCGAACCCTACCGAAAAGGATATAAAGGTTCCCAGGCCGGCCGTCTCTGGATCTACGATCTGGCCTCCAAGACATTCACCGAGCCGGTCAAGGACCCTACCGGCTGCCGATACCCGATGTGGGCGCCCAACGGAAAATCCTTCTTCTACGTCACGGGCAAGTCGGGCGCCTTCAACATCTGGCGGCACTCTCTCGAAAACAAGAAAAGCAGGCAAATCACGAAACATTCCGATGACAGCGTTCTCACCCCCGCTCTGTCTCCCGACGGGTCCTCCATCGTTTACCGCCACTTGTTCGACTTTCACCAGGTCGCCACAAAACCGGGGTCCAAGCCCTCGAAAATCAAACTTCATCATCGTACAACCCTCGAACACCCTTCCCACGAGGCTCTCACCCTGAAGTCAACTTCCGATGCCACCGTCACTCCCTCCGGGCTCGAATGGGCCTTTGTTGCGGAAGGCGAAATCTGGGCCATGGACACCGTCCTCAAAGAGCCGGTCAACCTGACCAATTCTCCGGCCCACGAAACAGACATCTACTTCTCAGAAAAAGGCGAGTTCATCTACTACAAGAAGGACAATGGCATCGACGCGAACTACTGGCGAATGTCGAAAATTGAAAAGAACGACTATTGGTGGGACACCGCCGACTTCAAACACGAAGCCGTCACCAAAGGAGCCAAAACCAAAACTGGTTTCAGCTTCAGTCCGGATCACCGCCGAATCGCTTACCTCGAGTACCCCGGCACCCTCTGGATCGCCAAACTCGACGGATCCGAACCGCGCAAATTGGTGGAGTATGCCTCCTTCCCGGACTACTCGTGGTCGCCGGATGGAAAGTACATCACCTACGCCGTCGATGACGAAAACTTCAACAGTGAGATTTATATCGTTGCCACCAATGGAGAGAGCGAGCCCGTCAATATCTCCCGCCACCCAGACAATGATTATTATCCCCGCTGGTCACCTGACGGCAAGATCCTGACCTTCTTTGGAAGGCGCCACTCCACTGCCACCGACCTCTTCTTCGTCCATCTCAAACGGGATTCCCACTTCGAGAGCGACCGCGACCGACGTCTCGACTCAGCCCGCAAGGCCATGGCGAAGGATCCTGCCTACAAGAAGAAAGAGGAGCCAAAAGAAGAACCCCAGGGGGAAAAGAAAGAAGGACTGCTCGACAAAATCCCCTTCTTGAAAAAAGGCGATAAGAAAGAGGACGAGGAAAAGAAGAAAGAGGACGAGGAAAAGAAGAAAGAGGACGAGGAAAAGAAGAAAGAGGAGGAGGCAAAGCAGGCAGCCGAGAAGAAGAAAAGCGATCTCGACCTCGAAGACATCCATCTTCGTATCCAGCGAATTCCACTCAACGGATTGAGCTTTGGCCGTCCCCATTGGACGCCGGATTCCCGCCACCTCCTTTTCCAATCCGGAAATTCCATCTACCGCGTCGAACCCAAGGCCGGGGCCAAACCTGCAGTGGCCTACCAGACTTCCGGAACCATCGTCCGCTTCGACAAGCCTGATACGATCTATGCGGTCACCGGAGGAGTACCGACCCGGATCTTCAAGGAACAGGTGACCAAATACTCCTTTTCCATCCCCTACAGCCGTGATCGGGCCAACCACCAGCGAATGGGCTTCCGCCAGGCATGGCGGACCATGCGCGACTACTTCTATGACCCTGCTCTCAACAACCGGAACTGGAACAAGGTCCGCGAGAAATACGAAGTGGCCGCCGCACAGTGCACTGATCAAGGGAACTACCGCCGTATCATGTATATGATGCTGGGCGAGCTCAACGGATCGCACCTCGGATTCTATCCAAATGATTTCCCGAAACAGTGGAAGTTTGAGGAATCGTGGCAAAGCATCACGCCCCATCTCGGCGTACGGCTTGATCACACCCGCACGGTGACTTTCGTTCACCCGAATGGACCGGCGGATCAACCGAAAAGCAAACTCCATCCCGGAGATCGTCTTCTGAAAATCGATGGCACCACGCTTCGAAACGACACCTCCCTAACCCGACTGCTGAACGGACGAATGGATCGGGATATCTCGCTTGAAGTTCAAAACAAGGACAAACAAAAGCGCACGGTCACCCTCCGCCCCATCAGCCACGGACAAGCCCGCTCGCTTGACACGGCGGCCACTCTGAACAGCCGCCTGGAAAAGGTTGAAGAAGCCGGTAAGGGAAAGCTGGGATACCTGCACGTCGCGCGCATGATGTGGAACGAGTTCGAGAAGTTTGAACAACACATTTACGAGCGAGGCGCCGGCAAGGAAGGTCTGATCATCGATGTGCGGGACAACGGAGGTGGATTCACCGCAGACCACCTCCTCACTGTTCTCACCCAACCCCGACACTCCTTTACCATCCCGCGCAACGGCAATGCAGGCTTCCCTCAGGACCGGCTCGTCTATGCCAGCTGGAACAAGCCAATCGTGGTCTTGTGCAATGAGAATTCCTTCTCCAATGCGGAAATCTTTTCCCACGCCATCAAAACCCTGAAACGGGGCAAGCTGGTGGGAACAACGACCGCCGGCGGTGTAATCTCCACCGGATCCAGGACCATTCTTGATCTCGGGCGAATGCGCCTTCCTTTCCGCGGTTGGTTCCTTCTTAACGATGGAGAGGATATGGAACTCCACGGGGCCGAACCTCACTTCCCGGTCGACATCACCCCAACGGAATTTGTGAAGGATCTCGACCCCCAGTTGGACAAAGCCATCGAGGTTCTCAAGAAAGAGGTCGCAGACAATCGAAAGAAACTTCCGAAGCCCGCTTACCGCTCCCAAGAATAACGTCATGCGAAGCCTTCTGCCCTTTTCCTTGTCGGCCCTGTCCTCGCTGGTCCTGATCTCCTGCGAGGCCCTCGATGGCAATCAAGCCGTCTCGTCGACCACCGTCAGCACTCCCAAAGTCTGGTCGGCGGCCAGTTCCGGACAAAACGCAAAGATCAGCACCGGCTGGATCAAGGAATTCAAGGACCCTCGCATGACCAAACTGGTCAAGGAGGCTCTCAACAACAACCAGAACCTCAAGTCCCTTGCCCACCGGCTCAGGGCTGCCAAGGAAGGCACCATCATCGGAAATTCCGCGCGTCTGCCTTCACTCAATGCCTCCACCAGCTATCGCCGCAGTGATGCCCAGAACATCGCGACCACCGAAAGCTATGGGATTTCACTGAATGCCGGTTGGGAACCGGATCTCTGGGGCCGCTTGCGCAATATCGAACAGGCCGCGCAAGCCGACTACGCCGCCACCTTGGCCGATTTCCGAGGCGCCCGACTTTCACTGGCCGCCAATACAGCCAAGGCTTGGTGTAATCTGGTCACGGCCGAACAGCAGCTGGCACTGGCTCAAAAGACCCTCGAGTCCTACAAGACCGCGCTTCCGGTCGTTGAACGACGCTACCGCGCCAATACCCTGCGCGCCGTCGACGTCCAGTTTGCCCGAAACAACGTGGCCTCAGCCGAACGAAGCCTTCGCGTTCGCCGGCTCAATCGCGACAACGCCGCCCGCACCCTGGAAATCTTTCTCGGGCGATACCCCTCTGCCACAGTCGGCTCCTCCAACAATCTTCCTTCCCTCTCCTCAAGGGTTCCCGCCGGTCTTCCTGCCGAACTCCTGAGTCGACGCCCGGATCTCCAAGCCGCCTCCGCCGACCTCTACGCCTCGGCCCAGCGTGCTGAATCAGCCCGCAAAAACCTTCTCCCCAACCTTCGACTCACCGGAGGAGTTTCCGGCGGAGACGCCAGCATCGGACGGGCCTTCGATCCCAACTTCCTCGTTTACAGCGCCGCCGCCTCACTTTCACAAAGCATCTATCAAGGTGGAGCCCTAAACGCCCAGGCCCGGGCTGCCCTCGAACGGAACAAAGCCGAAATCTACGACTATTCCCGAATCGCCCTTCTCGCTTTCCGGGAAGTCGAAGCCGCCCTCGCCGCCGACCGCTCCCTCGCCGAGCAACAGGTCTTTCTTGAAAAGGAAGTGGAACAGACCCAGCTCGCTGAGAAGCGGGCCCTCAGTGACATCACCCTGGGAATCGAAGGAGCCTCCTTCCTCGAGTATCTGGAAGCACAGCGCCGCTCTGAAAATGCCGGAATCTCGCTCATTCGGCTCAAGAATGACCGCCTGCAAAACCGCATCGATCTCCACCTCGCTCTTGGCGGTGATTACGGGACATTGTAGCCCTCGCCGCTTGCGCCCTTCCCGACCCACGTTAACCTCGCGACGTGCCGAAGAAGTCCGGGAAAGGTGAGCAAAAAAATGTCATCCGCATTCGCGGAGCCCGGCAGCACAACTTGAAGAGCATCGACCTCGATATCCCGGTCGGAGAACTTACCGTCATTACCGGGCCCTCGGGATCAGGAAAATCCTCTCTGGCGTTCCACACCCTCTATGCCGAGGGACAACGACGTTACGTCGAGACCTTCTCACCCTACGTGCGACAGTTTTTCGACCGTATGGATAAACCCGAGGTTGATCGCATCGATGGCATCCCGCCCGCTATTGCCATCGAACAAAAAAACACCATTCGTACCACCCGCTCCACCGTCGGCACCCTCACCGAGGTGAACGACTACCTGAAGCTTCTCTATCCCCGACTCGCCACCGGTTATCATCCCGAAACCGGTGCTGAAGTTCGTCCCGATTCACCGTCCTCGATTCTTGCATGGTGCCGCGAGCACCTCAGCGACGAAACGATTCTGGTCACCTTCTTGATTCCAGTTCCCCCGGACACTTCGCCGGACGACCTTTTCCCCTTCCTCAACAACCAAGGCTACCTCCGCATTCTCCTCGACGGAGAAATTCACCGCACCGACAGCCCCCCGAAACTCAGAACACTCCCCCGCCGCGTCCAGGTCATTCAAGACCGGATCAAGATTTCACCTCGTAACAAATCCCGCCTGACCGAAGCCTTCGAAAACGCCCTTCGCTTGGGAAAAGGAACGTGTTCCGTAACGAACATCTCCAATCTACAGTCAGGGGAAAAAACGTTCACCACCTCGTGGGCTCCCCTCATCAAACCCACCTCGTCCCTCTTCTCCTTCAACTCACCTCTCGGAGCCTGTAGCCACTGCCGCGGGTTCGGGCGCGTCATCGGACTCGATCTCGACAAGGCCGTTCCCAATCATCTTCTTTCCCTGCGTGAAGGAGCGATCAAACCATTTCAAGGAGAACGCGGCGCCGAATGTCAGCGGGACTTGCTCAAGCACTGCCCGGAAGTCGATATTGACCCTGACCTGCCGTGGAATGAGTTAACTCCGGATCAACAGCATTGGGTGAAGTACGGCGAACGCCGTAGAACAAGCAATCGATCGTCGCTTGAACAATCCGAAGCCCTCTGGGAAGAAGGGCGATGGTATGGCATCCAGGGATTCTTCGACTGGCTGGAAACCAAGGCCTACAGAATGCATGTGCGCGTATTTCTCTCGCGCTACCGTGCTTATACCATTTGCCCGGAGTGTCAGGGAGCCAGACTTCAACCACAGGCACTCAATTTCAAGATCCTCGACCACACCCTGCCCGACCTCTGGCACTTTCCCATCGACGACTTGGCCGACTTCTTTGAACAGGTTGCCAAGAAACACTCCCCGCTCGAAAAATCCACCGAACTCGTCCTCACCGAAATCCGCTCCCGCCTCGACTATCTCGTCAATGTGGGCCTTGGTTATCTGACCCTGGACCGCCCCGCCCGGACTCTTTCCGGCGGCGAGATTGCCCGGGTCAACCTGACGACTTGTCTGGGTTCCGCCCTCACCCAGACCCTCTTCGTCCTCGATGAACCCACCGTCGGTCTTCACCATCGCGACATCGATCGTTTGACCTCGGTCATGCATGCGCTGCGGGACAAGGGGAATACTTTGGTCGTGGTTGAACATGACGAAGCCGTCATGCGACAAGCCGACAACCTTCTCGACATCGGTCCCGCGGCCGGGGAAGGGGGAGGAACCCTCGTCGCCCAGACGTCCGGCCGTATCACCAAGACCTCACTCAAAAACCATCCTGATTCTTCCACCCTCCCGTTCCTTCTGGGCAATCGCTCCATTCCCGTCCCGAAAAAGACCCGCAAACCAAAAGCCCACCTCAAGATCTCGAGGGCCTCGGTTCACAACATCCACAATCTTTCGCTCGATCTTCCCCTCGGAGTCTTCGTGGCTCTCACCGGGGTCTCCGGCTCGGGCAAGTCCTCACTGGCCCACCCCATCATCTACAACAATTTGGCCCGACACTTTGGTATCTCGATCGACGAAGAACCAGCTGCCGCCGAACTTTCCAACCTCCACGCGTTGAATGGCGTGGAATTGATCGACCAATCACCTCTCTCCAGGACGCCACGATCCACTCCTGCCGTCCTCCTGGGCGCTTTCGAACACATTCGTCAGCTCTTCGCCCTCACTCCCGCAGCTCGAAACCAGAAGCTCACTCCCGGATATTTTTCTTTCAATTCCGGCCCCGGCCGTTGCCAACGATGTTCCGGAACCGGTTTCGAGAAAGTGGAGATGCAGTTTCTATCTGATCTTTATCTTACCTGTCCCGAATGTGACGGCAGCCGGTTCACCCTCGCCGCCCGCGAATTCAAATACCACGGAAAATCGATTACCGATGTCCTGGAATTCACCACGACGGAAGCCCTCGACTTCCTTTCGGGCATCACTCCGGCCAACAACAAGGAAAAACTCCTTCTCGGAAAGGCCCTCTACGCCCTGCAACCGCTCGTCGATACCGGCCTCGGATATCTCAGGCTGGGGCAACCTCTCAACACCTTGTCTGGAGGAGAGGCCCAGCGACTCAAACTCTGCCAACTTCTGACCAGCACCGAAGGGAGTATCAACTCATTGCTCATTCTCGACGAGCCCACCACCGGTTTGCATTTCGTGGACATCGAGCGCCTGCTCATCATCTTCCACCGCCTCGTCGACGCCGGCTACTCCTTGCTCGTCATCGAACACCAAACCGATGTCATCAAGAATGCCGACCAAGTCATCGAAATCGGCCCTGAAGCAGGAACCGGCGGAGGACAAATCGTCTTCGAAGGAACCCCAAAACAGCTCGCACGAAAAAAGTCCCACACCGGCATCGCTCTCGCTGAGCCTACCAGCCCACCGACCCGGTCATCCAAGGCAATGAGCAGGCCCGCCAGCCCGAAGATCTCAATCACCGGGCTCCGCCATCACAACCTCAAGAATATCTCACTGGAGATTCCTCAACACGAGTTCGTCGTCATCTCCGGACTCTCCGGCTCCGGAAAGTCGACCTTGGCCTTCGATGTTCTCTTTTCCGAAGGACAGCGGCGCTTCCTCGACTCGATGTCGCCCTACGCCCGCCAGTTTGCCAGCCAACTTGAAAAACCGGACCTCGACCTCATCACGGGCCTGCCACCCACAGTTGCCATCGAACAACGAATTTCGCGCGGCGGAGGAAAGTCCACCGTGGGAACGGTCACTGAAATTTATCACTTCCTTCGCCTGCTCTACGCCAAGGTCGGGAACCAACATTGCCCGCAGTCTGGCGAACCAGTTGTTTCCCAAACACCCGAAGCCATTGGCCTCCAGCTCGGCAAGCTCCTCAAGAAGCACAAGCAACTCCGCATTCTCGCCCCCGTTCTGAAGGCCCGCAAAGGCTATCACAAGGAATATGCCGAAGCTGCCGACCGGGCCGGCTTTGACGAAATGTTCATCGACGGTGACCTCGTTCGAACCGAAGACTTTCAACCTCTCTCCCGGCACAAACCGCACGATATCGATTTCGTCATCGCAACCGTCGCCAACCGTCAGGCCAAATCAGCGATCTCGGAAACCATCGCCACCGCGCTTCAATACGGCAAAGGAACCTTCCGTGTCCTCGATCAACCGGGCGAGTTGACCACCTTCTCCACTGCCCGGGTTTCGCCGGTCACCGGGGAGTCGTTCGAAGAACTGGACCCCCACCATTTCTCCTTCAACTCGCCCCGTGGATGGTGCCCCACCTGCCGCGGATACGGCTATGTCACCAAGACCCGCTTTGATTCGAAAGGATACAATTCGGAAGCCGAGGCCGAAATCCAGGAAGAGAAGTCCCGCACCAAGGCCGATCCGGAGGAAGCAGTTCCCTGCCCCGATTGCCATGGCGCCCGTCTCAGGGAGAATTCACGCCACGTTTTCATCCAAGGCCAAAGCCTTCCGGATCTGGCCTCAAAAAACGTGCGTGAGGCATCCAAGCTGATCAGCTGTTTCAAGTTCTCCGGACGCGATCTCGCCATCACCCGAGACATCCTCCCTGAAATCATTCAGCGGCTCGAGTTTCTCGATCATGTCGGCCTTGGCTATCTTCAGCTCGACCGCTCCGCCACCACTCTTTCCGGAGGGGAATCTCAACGGATTCGTCTGGCCGCCCAGCTCGGCTCTAATCTTCAGGGCGTTCTCTACATTCTCGACGAACCAACCATCGGACTCCATCCCCGCGACAACACCGCCCTTCTTGATACCCTCAAGGCCCTGAAAGAAAAAGGAAACTCCCTGGTTCTGGTGGAGCACGACGAAGACACCATCAAAGCGGCCACCCACTTGATCGACCTTGGCCCCGGTGCCGGAATCGAAGGTGGTCAGATCGTTGCCGAAACCTCCGGATCTCTGGCGACCAAAACCAACCTCAGGAGGTTTCCCGATTCCCCCACTCTCAAGGCCCTCAAAGATCCTCTCGTTCATCCCTCCCGCAAAAAACGCCGCAGGATTCTCAAGGCAAAAAAGAACTGGCTCGAGTTGAAAGGCTGCACCATCAACAACCTGAGGGATCTTGACGTCAAAATTCCGCTCGGACGCCTGACCGTTCTCACCGGTGTCTCGGGCTCGGGCAAATCCTCTCTCATGCGGGGATGCCTGTCGGTCGCCTGCGAAAAGAATCCCAAGAATCCCCCCTATTCGCGAGCCATCGGATTTGATCAATTCAAGTATCGCTACGAAGTCGACCAATCCCCGATTGGAAAGACCTCCCGGTCCTGCCCGGCCACTTACGTCAAACTCTTCGATCATATCCGCGCCCTCTTTGCGCAACTTCCCGATGCCCGCATGCGTGGCTACTCCGCCTCCCGCTTTTCCTTCAACAACAAGGAAGGCCAATGCCCTGAATGCAAAGGCAACGGGCGCATCAAGCTCGAGATGGATTTCCTTCCCACCACGTGGATCGATTGCGAGGCCTGTGGCGGCCAACGCTACAACGACGCCACTCTCGAAATCCGCTACAACGGTCTCAACATTGGAGAGGTTCTCCAGCTCAACATTGCCTCGGCCGCCGAGTTCTTTGAAGCCCACCCGAAGCTACAGAAACCACTCCAACTTCTCGCTGATACCGGCCTTGGATACCTCACACTCGGACAACCCAGTCCGACCCTGAGCGGAGGTGAGGCCCAACGACTCAAACTCGTCACCCAACTGACCAAAGGTCGTCCGAAGATCACCGACCTCGGACCGACCAACACCAACCTCTATCTTATCGAGGAACCCACCATCGGGCTTCATCAACAGGATGTCGCAAGATTAACAGATGTCCTTCACCGCCTTGTCGACGAAGGCCACACCGTCGTCGTCATCGAACATCACATGGACCTCGCCGCCGAGGCCGACTACATCATCGACCTCGGTCCCGAAGCAGGACCGAACGGCGGCGAGATCGTCGCCCAGGGAACGCCCGAAGACGTGGCGCAGAACAAAAAGTCCGTCACCGCACCCTTCGTGGCGGCCGTTCTCTGACGAGGACATTTCCTCGCTCTTCCCGGGAATTTTCTGGTCATCGGCCGAAAAGCCGCCAGTCATTGGGAGCTATGAAAAAAGTGACCAGCCTGTTTGTTGCCCTGCTTGTTCCCCTTTCCGGATTGTTCGCCGATGACAAGACAGAGGCCCCGAAAAAGAAAGTTGCCGACTCCCACGAAGTCATCACCAAGGAGTATTTCAAGCTCGGAGCCTCGATGGGAGACAAGATCACCAAAATCAAGGACAAGGCGACCGCCGAAGCATTCTCGAAGACGATGACAAAACTCAGCAAGGATCTCGAAGGTATCCTCAAGAGACTGGAAGCTCTTCCCGCACCGAGCGATGACCAGAAAAAAGCCGCTCAAGAAGCCAGCGACAAGCTTGAGGCTGAGATGACCAAGAAGATGACCGCTTGGCAGAAATCCATGAACGAGAACCCTCTTCCTGAAGAAGATCAAGCCGCCCTTTCCAAGGCCATGCAGGATATCATGCTGGGAGAAGACTCTCAGAAGGTGCAGAAGCTGACGAAAAAAATTGAAGCGATCTACGGCCTCAACGAGGACGAAAAAGAATAAATCTGAAACTCCTCTCACCCCGGATCCAACCGGGAAATCACCAATTTTCACTGGTCATTCGGCCTAAATAACGGCAACTCTGAACTGCTATGAAATCAATCATCAAGCTAGCAACGGCCCTCCTCCTCCCCTTTAGCCTTCTCTCTTGTGGAGATGACAAGAAAGAAGAAGGAGGCGATTCCTCTGGATCCAATTCCGGCAGCACCGCGGATTCCCATTCCGCCGTGATCAAAGACTACACCGCTCTCGGACTGAAAATGGGAGACGAAATGGCCGCCATCAAGGACAAGGCCTCGGCTGAGGCCTTCGGAAAGCAGGTCCTTTCTGTTGGAAACGACATCTCAGCCATCCTGAAGCGCGCCGAGGCCCTCCCTGCCCCCACAGACGAGGAAAAGGCAGAAGCACAGGCCGCCAACGATAAAGTCGAGAAGGCCATGATGGAGAAAATGATGGCCATGCAAAAAGCTCAGGAAGAAAACCCTCCTTCGGCAGAAGATCAGGCCGCCATCAACGAAGTCATGCAAAAACTGATGCTTGGCGATGACGGCAAGAAGATCGAAGAAGTGACCGGAAAGATTGAGAAGCTTTACGGGATCACCAGCGAGCCCATCGAGTAATCCAGACCCAACGCTCAATCCTCAGCCCTGCCGGATCCGGCAGGGCTTTTTTTGTGCCCACACTACGGCCGCCAGGGCTTGCCGCTTCCCTTCTTCTCCTGAAGGAACTTGGCATCCACCTCTTTGTACCAGGCATGTAAACGGGATCTCATTTCCTTCACCCGATCTTCGTTCCCCTCCTTCACATCCTTGAGTTCGCCGACATCGTCTTTCAGGTTGTACAGGTGCACCCTGCCATCCTCATATCGCTCAACCAACTTCCAGTCCCCCATGCGAATGGCACCCGACGGAAACCCACCCTGATTACTGTAATGAGGGTAGTGCCAAAAGAGAGCCTTCCGGTCCAACGTGCCGCCACCAAGAAGAGGCTTCAAATCGACGCCATCGACATCATCAGGAATTTTTCCTCCGGCATCGCTCACGAACGTGGTGAAGAAGTCGGTGCTCATCACCGGAACCGCTGACGTCGATCCCGGCTTGGTTACACCAGGCCAACGAACAATAAAGGGTTCGCGAATGCCTCCTTCGTAAATCCAGCCCTTGCCGCCCCGAAGAGGAAGGTTGGACGTCGGTGAGCCTTCCGAGGTCGAAAGACCTCCGTTGTCCGAAGTAAAACAAATGACGACCTCATCCTGCAGCCCCAGCTCCTCCACTTTTTTCATCACCTTCCCCACGGCCTCATCCATCGCCTCAACCATCGCGGCATACACCGCGTGCTTTTGTAAAATCCGAACCCGGCGTGGTTTGTTCCCAATCACTTGTTCCTCACCGGCGAATTCCTCCCCATTAATCCGCTCGGCCTTCTTCTTGTATTTCTCCACCAAATCCGGACGCCCGATCAAGGGAGTGTGGACGGAATAAAAGGACAACATCGCGAAGAAATCCTTCCCCTTGTTCGCCTCCATGAACTTGCAGGTCTCGACAGCCAGACGATCGGGCAAATGCTCTCCATCCGGCCCGTCCTCCATGCGAGGATTGCCGTAGGGCGAAAAGTATTTTTTCCCTCCATAAGGACCGCCCTTGCTGAAGCCCCCGATATTCACATCATACCCGTGCTTCTTGGGCCAGAATTCCTCAGTCGGTCCGAGGTGCCATTTCCCCGCAAAGAAAGTGGCGTATCCCTGTTCTTTGAGAGCTTCGGCAATCGTCACCTCCTCGTGATCCAAGCGATCATGCAACGGAGCCGGCAAAAATTTCCCCGCCCTCTTCCCGGAAAAGAAATTGGTGGCATCCTTGCGAGTGGGATAGCGCCCGGTCTGAATTCCAAAACGGGTCGGCGAGCAGACCGGGTTGGCGGCGTACCCGTCGGTGAACTTCATCCCGCTGGCCGCCAGCTTGTCGATATTCGGAGTTTCGTAAAACGACTCCGGATTGTAGGCCCCGATATCCATGTATCCAAGGTCATCAACCAGGATGAGGACATACGATTTCCCCATCCCCCATCCCGACATCAGGGCCAACAGTCCAACAATAGTCTTTTTCACCTTCGTCTTACCCTGATGAAGCTCCTTGCCTTTCAGGAAGTTGGCTAACCGCCCAGTGCCTCCCGTGATCGCTTGACCAGACCGTTATCCTTCGAGCGCGATCCCCGAAGATAGTAACTGCTGGACGCCAGGAACCGGTTCCGCCACGCAGGCGTCAGGTATCGAAAATCCTCTAGCACCGCCGAGCTGAACTTGTAGTCGTGCGAATTGCTGCCCTTGAGAAAAACCAATCGCCTCGCCGAGTCTGCAAACTGATAGGGATCCGACCCGGCATCGAGCTGCCCCAGCAACTCACGGGCTGCCGCGGCCCGATCCATTCCCATGAGATTCAAGGCACCTTCGAGCGACCCCTCCTGCTTCCCTTCAAATCGGTCGATCCTCTCTTTCCCGACTTCACCACGCCCCTTCATTGCTTCACGGAACATCGGAAGAAACGAAGCATTCTGAAGCAACAACCTCCTCCGGGTTTCGTCATCCCGACTTGTCATGAAGGCATAATGCATCGCGTTGCTGGTCGTCATGGAATGAAGAGCGATGATTCCAGGCTGACACATCAACATCTCCCCCCCACTGAGAAAGAGGGCATCGTAGATCGACTTGGTGGAAATCCCCTTGGCGACCATCTCGGCAACCTGCCCCGAGGCATCGGTCGGACTTCCTTCCCGCAAGGCCCCGAGCAACTCGAGCGTGGCACCTTGATCAATCTTTCCTCCGGTCCACCCCGCCGGGAATTTCGCCAGTAATTTTTCATTGGCCCGCCACGGGCGATCCGCAGCATGATCACTCTTTGAGGGGTTATCCTGACCGTGATGATTGAGCAGGGCATAGGCCAGCGATCTCAACACCGGCTCGGCATGATGCCAACCAATGACCTCGAGCGTCCGGAATGAGTTGGCCACAAAGATGGCCTTGTGCCCGATACTTCGAAAATCCCGCCCGCCATACCTCGCAAATAATTCGTAAACCTCGCCTGCGGGAGCATGACGGGCCAAAGAAGCCACCGCGACATCAACTGCTTCGACGTCCCAATTTTCCATCGCGCGGATAAAGGTGGCTTTGGCTTGATGGGCGGGCGGAATCTTCGCTTCATCCACCGCACTCATCGTCCAGTTTCCTTCGCGGACATCCTGAGCCTGCGACCCCTTGAATTCGTCCAGCGCCCAGAAAATCGGCAACCACCGCTCTCCGTCCGGAGATGCGAGACTGGCCAAGTGGGCCGAGTTCACCACCAGCACGGCGTGAAATTTGAATCCCACCGCCGGACGCGGCTGGACATTCCGGACGCCCGCCAAAAGAAGGGCCGCCAGAACCTGTTGATACCGAAGCTTGCCAGACTTGATTCTCGTCGCCACCTCTTCGAGCAGTCGATCCCGCGGAGTGTCTTCGATCAAACGCACAATCGGTTCGATCTCAGGCCGCAGGCGAACAATGTCCGGCTTGGGAGAAGCTTCCTCGGCACTCACTGGCGGCAATGTTCCAAGAATGCCCAGCTGGCCCAAGGTAATGGCGGCACCACCCAGCCCGGTGGTCTTCAGCATCTGTCGACGGTTGGGAGAAAAGTTCATCGGTCCACCATCGATGATTTCCCCTCAAAAACAAGAACTCATCAATCGCCGATCTTCTTGTCAAAAAAGAGGGCCCGCCCCATCTCCGGATCCAGCTCGTAGCCTTCAAATCCAAATCTCCGATAGACCCGCTGGGCCACCTCATTGCCCTCGAGAACTTCGAGCGTCAGCTTGCAGCAACCGAGTTCAAGAGCCAACTGCTCGATTCTCTCCAACATCCTGGCCGCCACTCCTTTCCCCCGTGATTCAGGAACAACCACCAAATCATGAATGTTCAAGATCTTGCGGCAGGCGAAGGTCGAGAACCCCTCGAAGCAGATCGCCAATCCAATTGCCTGCTCTTCTTCATAAGCCAGCACGACATGACAAGACGGAAGTCTGCCCAGCGCTGTGACAAGGTTCTCACGGGTGTATGGAGAGAGCTCATTCCCCCCTCCCATAATGTCGCTGGCATACTCATCCAGCAAACGGATCAACGCGCTGCCATGATCCTTGTTCGAAAGATCGGCCAAAACAATCTTCACGATTCATGCTGGTCTCCGGCCGCCCCTTTTGACCATCATGAAATTTATCCATTGAGTTCATTCCTCCTCCCATTTCTAATCATCTTCCGCCATGAAGCTCGTCTCTCTTCTTCTTGCCCTCGCCTTCCCCACTTTGGTGGCCGCCCCACGCGTTCTTCCAAAGGGACAACTACCAGACGACAAACGCCTGGGCGCTCTCAAGGATCTCAACGGAGAATTTCCCTTCAACCCGCCAAACTCGGCGGAGGGATGGAACACCCGCTCCGAGAAAATCCGTAAAGCCCTTCGCGTCTCAGTCGGGCTCTTCCCCGAACCAGAGAGAACTCCACTCAATCCGGTCATTCATGGTAAAGTCGAAGGCGATGGATTCACCGTCGAGAGGGTTTACTTCGAAACCTTCCCCGGATTCTTTCTTACCGGAAGCCTCTACCGTTCAACCGGACAAACTGGAAAACGTCCCGGAGTCCTCTGCCCACATGGCCATTGGGATGAAGCCCGCTTCTATGATAGCGGCATCGACAATGCCAAAAAACAGATCAAGGAAGGAGCGGAAGCTCATCTCGAATCAGCCCGTAATCCCATTCAATCCAGATGCGTCCACCTCGCCCGGCTGGGATGCACGGTGCTGCAATACGACATGCTGGGATACTGTGACAACGACCAGATCTCATATCAACTCGCCCACCGTTTCTCCCAGCAACGACCTCACATGATCGGCGAAAAAAACTGGGGGCTCTATTCTCCGCAAGCCGAGTCGCACCTGCAAAGTGTCATGATGCTCCAGTCCTGGAATTCCATCCGGGCCATCGACTTCCTTCAAAGCCTCGACGAGGTCGACTCCGAACGCATTGCGGTCACCGGAGCCAGCGGCGGGGGCACCCAGACCTTTGTGGTTTCAGCTCTCGACCCCCGGGTGAAAGTTTCCATGCCCGCCGTCATGGTGTCGACAGCCATGCAGGGAGGCTGCACTTGTGAGAACTCGACCCTCCTGCGATTGACCGAAGGCAATGTCGCTTTCGCGGCCCTCTTTGCCCCCAAACCTCTCGGACTCACAACCGCCAACGACTGGACCAAGGAAATGAAGACCAAGGGCTTTCCTCAACTCCAACAGACCTACAAAGTGATGGGGGCGCCCGAGAATATCATGCTGCACGACCGGACGGAGTTCGGGCACAACTACAACCTTCCTTCCCGTCAGGCGATGTATCGTTGGTTTGGTCGCCATCTCAAACTCGATTCCTCAAAACCGGATGTCGAACGTCCCCACAAACGACTCACCGAGAAAGAACTCACCGTCTGGAACGAACAGCATCCGAAACCCAAAGGCGGCGAAGATTTCGAGCGCCAACTTCTCGCCTCACTGGCCGGACAAACAGAAGAGACGCTTTCCAAAAAACCGAAACTCGCCAAAGAAGGCTGGACTGTCATTCTCGATTCCAGCCTCAAGACCGCGGGGAAAACCAAATGGCAGTTGGTCGATAAAATCGACCGCGGCACTTTCCTAGAAATGCCCGGTCTCCACAACAATTCGACATACAAGGAGCAAGTCCCGGTGATCTGGCTCTATCCAAAATCAAACTGGAACAAACGAGCTGTCATCTGGCTGAGCCCGGAAGGAAAAGCAGGTCTCTATGACGATGACGGGAACCCCGTTCCTCAAGTTCAAAAACTTCTCTCCACCGGACACGCCGTCTGCGGACCCGACCTCTTCATGCAAGGCGAGTTCCTCAAGGACGGAAAACCGATCGAGCAAACCCGACGGGTCGACAATTCCCGCGAATCGGCGGCCTACACCCTCGGCTACAATCAACCTCTCTTCGTCAAGCGTCTTCACGATATCATGAGCACCATCTCAATGATCCAGTCGGATCCACATGGCGCCGAGAAAATCGATCTCGTGGGGCTCAAGGGCGCCGGCCACTGGGCGGCCGCGGCGAACTTCGCCGCAGGCGATGCCCTCGACCGGGTCGTCGTTGAAAAAGGTGGTTTTCAGTTCATCAAGATCATGGACATCCGTCACCCTGACCTCCTCCCGGGCGCCGCTAAATATGGCGATCTCGATGCTTTGATCAAGCTGGCCGGCAAGTCCCCTTGGATCGTCGATGAAAAAGGCCTCCCCGACTGGCTCCGCTGACTTTTTAGAGCAGCAAATCCTTGATGACGTGACCGTGGATATCGGTCAGACGGAAGTCCCGTCCCTGGTATCGATATGTCAGTTTCCGATGATCGATGCCCAGCAAATGCAGAATGGTCGCATTGAGATCGTGGATGTGCATCGTTCCCGGCACCCACTCGTCCTTGGTCGGCTGCGGGAACATCGGTGAACCGTCTTCCTTCACGATGTTGTAGCCATAATCGTCGGTTCGGCCATAGGTAATCCCCGGCTTAACACCTCCCCCCGCCATCCAGGTGGTGAAACAACGCGGATGGTGATCCCGACCATAATTCTCAGGAGTCAACTTGCCCTGACAGTAGGCCGTCCGCCCAAACTCACCTCCCCAGACGACCAGAGTATCGTCCAGCATTCCACGCTCCTTGAGGTCGGTGATAAGAGCTGCACAAGCCTGATCGATATCCTTGCACTGCGATTCGTGCTCCCGGGGAAGATTACCGTGGGCATCCCACCCCCGATGGAAGATCTGGATGTTTCTCACTCCCCTCTCGGCCAAACGGCGGGCATTCAAACAACAGGCCGCAAAGGTCCCGGCCTCGCGGGCCTCTTCTCCGTATAGTTTGAAGGTTGCCTCGGTCTCGCCGGATAGATCCATGAGCTCGGGGACCGAAGTCTGCATTCGATAGGCCATCTCATGTTGCTTGACCCGCGCCAGGATTTCGGGATCAGCAAAGCGTTCATGTTGAGCTTCGCTCAAGGCTGCCAGAGTATCAAGTTGGGCCCGTCGGTCGGTCCGCGAAACGCCTTTGGGGTTCTTCAAATACAACACCGGGTCACCCTGGCTCCGCAAAAGAACTCCCTGGTGTTCCGATGGAAGAAAGCCGGGTCCCCACAAACGGTTGAACAGACTCTGCTCGCCAAACTTGGTCTTGGCATGCATCACAACATAACCGGGCAGGTCTTCGTTCATTCTTCCCAAACCATAGCTCAACCAGGAACCGAAACTGGGACGCCCTGGAATCTGGCTCCCGGTTTGAATATAGGTTACCGCCGGATCGTGATTGATGGCCTCGGTAAAAGTGCTGTGCACCACACAGAGCTCCTTCGCCACCTTCGCGGTATGCGGCAACAACTCACTCACCCAGACTCCCTGATCGTTGTTATCCTGCTTGGTGAACTCATATTTCGAAGGACAAACCGGCAAGGTATTCTGACGGGACGTCATCCCGGTGATCCGCTGACCATCTCGCACATGTTCGGGGAGATCTTTCCCGGCCATGTCTTTCATCTTCGGCTTGTAGTCCCACATATCGTGGTGACTCGGGCCTCCACTCATGAAGAGATAAATCACCCGCTTGGCTTTAGCCGGATGATGTAATCCATCGGTGCCATCCTTCTGAGCACCCAAAAGATCAGAGCCCAAAAACTGGGCCATCGTAGCTGTTCCAAGCCCAAGAGCCGTCCGCCCAAATAGTTGGCGACGGGTTTGGTTCAGTTGCAAGTCGTGTGGAGTGATCATGGTGAATTGTCGTTGAAGGCTAGAAAAGTGAGAGGGCCACATCGCTGGCCAAAACCGTGGTGACCACCTGGGTCCAGGCTGCCAGTTCGGCGGCGGAAAGATCGGCATTGGCCGGTGAGTCTCCGGTTGAAAGAAGAGCTTTGGCGTCCTCTTCTCCCGAAGCATAACGCGCCTTCATCGTGGCGAGCAGCTTGAGACAGGCGGCTCGCTCCCGCTCGCCGGCAGGTCGACAGGCCAAGAGCTGATAAAGCACGTCGAGCCTGGCCTTGTCATCGGAAGCCGAAGTGATGAGACGCTCAGCCAACTTGCGGGACATCTCGACCCGCTGGATTTCGTTCAACAAACCCAGGGCCTGAAGAGCGGTGCTTGTTCTTGAACGACTGACACAACTCGACTCACGGTTGGGAGCATCAAACAAGGTCATCATGGGGTGGGGGCTGGTCCGCTTCCAATAGACGTAAAGGCTGCGACGATACTGTTTTCCCCCTTTGTCCTGAACATACTTCTTGGTGTTGCTGGCCGGATGCATCAAGGCACTCCACATACCGGCGGGCTGGAACGGCTTCACGCCTTCGCCTCCCATTGTGGCATCAAGAAGTCCACTCGACCACAGAGCAATATCCCGGATTACCTCCGCATCGAGACGGAAACCGGGACCCCGGGCATAGAGCCGGTTCTCGGGATCATTCAACTCAGGACGATGCCGGGAGCTCTGTTTAAAGGTCCGGCTCGTCACCATCAAACGCATCATGTGCTTTAGATCCCAGTCACGATCCTGCAGCTCCACGGCCAGCCAATCCAGCAAGTCAGGATGGGTCGGTTGCTCTCCCTGCAAACCAAAATCTTCAGGTGTTCTCACCAGTCCATCACCGAACACCCGCTGCCACATCCGGTTCACCAGCACCCGGGCCACCAAGGGTTGCTCCCGGGCAGTCAACCACTGGGCCAATCCGAGTCGATTCCTCGGCGCTCCTTCCGGAAACGCCCCAAGAACGGCCGGAACGTCGGGCTGGAGAGCGTCTCCCGTCGGATGCGAGTATTCCCCGCGACGCAAGACTTTGGTCTCACGAGGTTTCGGGAGTTCCTCAGCCACCAGAGTCGTCGTCGTAAATTTCTCTCCAAGCCCCTGATACTTCTTGATCAACTCCACCGCACCAGCATGGGAAGGGTCGGAGGTGAAATTCCCCTTCGGATCACCCAATACTGATAATTGCTCACTTCCACAAGCACCGGGAACATCCGCTTTTGCCTCGGCCAAGAGCTTGTCCCGCTCGGCATCGAGATCCTCCAGCATCTTCCATTCGGCAGGATTGGCCGGCGCCTTCAGGACAGGCTTGTGATCATACTTGTTGCCATCCATCGGATTCTCTGCGGTGCTGTTGAAGAAGGCCAGCAAACTGAAATACTCCTGATGAGTGATGGGATCATACTTGTGCGTGTGGCATCGCGCACAGCTCATGGTCATCCCGAGGAGCACCGTTCCCAAGGTCTCGGTGCGATCGAAGTTGTTCTTGGCCTGAAACTCCTCGGGAATCGCGCCCCCTTCCGAGGTCGTGGGATTCATCCTCACAAATCCCGTCGCAATCCGTTGGGCAATCGACGGCGCCGGAAGCAAATCACCGGCAATTTGCCAGGTGATGAAATCATCCAAGGGAAGATTGTCATTAAAGGCTCTCACCACCCAATCGCGATAGGGAAAGATCCCGCGCTTGTTATCGAGATGAAGACCGTGGGTATCGCCATAACGAACTGCATCCAGCCAATACCTCGCCTGATGTTCGCCATAAGCCGGGGAGTCCAACAGCTCCTCGACCAAGCGTTCATACGCCCCGTCGCTCTCGTCCTTGAGAAACTTCTCAAGCACGGCTGGCTCAGGTGGCAAACCGGTCAGAACCAGAGCAGCCCGCCTTGCAAGAACCGACCGTTCGGCTTCAGGAGCAAAGGTCACCGTCTTCTCGTTGGTGGCATGCCCTTTGGCAATGTAGTGATCAATCACCCCCGACTCAGCCACTTCTTTCTTCACGGGAGGCACGAATGCCCAGTGAGAAGCGTAAGCGCCTCCCTGCTTCACCCAGCGGGTCAATAATTCGCGCTCTTCTTCCGTCAGCGGTTTCTCATCCTCCGGAGGCATCGGATCGCCCTTGTCGTGAATGCGAATGAGCAACTCGCTATCCTCCAGGCTTTCCGGATCGATCGCCTTGGTTCCCTTCCGGTCTTTGACGGCCTCGGCATAACTATCGAGCCTCAGGTCCTTTTCCTTCTTGGTGTCGGGACCATGACAAGCAAAGCACTTGTCCGAGAGGATGGGAAGAATCTCACGTGCAAAATCCACAGACTCCTCACCGGACACACCTCCGGAGATAAAGAACGAACACAAGAGAGCGATGCGATGAATCGAAAAAGTCATACCGGAATGAGAATTCATTGTGAGCATTTTCCATACGGCTCGCCAAGCATCGACTGTCAGGCAAAGACCCGGAATGGCACAATTTTGATGACAGGAAAGAGAGACAAAGCCGTTCAAATATCCTAGATTCCTTAATCTCCCGAAATCATTCCTCTATGCATCCTTCCCTTGAATCGCGGATCTTTGGTCACTTACCCGACGGACAATCTGTGGAAGCGTGGAGTCTTCGCGGCACAGGAGGGCTCGAAGTGGAGATCCTGACCCTCGGAGGAATCGTCACTTCCATTCTGGCTCCTGACCGAAACGGTCGACTGGAAGATGTTGTGCTCGGATTTTCCAATCTCGAAGGATACCTTGGAGATCACCCGTTTTTCGGAGCTCTGGTGGGCCGGGTCGCAGGGCGGATCACCGGGGCCAGTTTCACGCTGAATGGAGAAACCTTCCCCCTTCCGGACAACGATCCGCCCAATACCCTTCACGGAGGACCAGGAGCCATCGATAAACAACAATGGCGGGCCACCCCCGTCGAGCGACCAGATTCAGCTCCCTCTCTTCAATTGACCATCCAAAGTCCCGAAGGCGAGAACGGCTTTCCCGGCACCGTCGACATTTCGGTGGTTTTTACGGTGACTGACGCCAACGAACTCATCATTGAATCCAAAGCCAGCTCTTCGCGCTCGACTCCCGTCAGCCTAACCCATCATTCCTATTTCAACCTGAGTGGTGGGCAGAAGAACAATATCCTCGATCACTTCCTGCAAATCGACAGCGATCGCTCTTTCCTCACGGACGAAAAGATGGCCTTGCTCAATCAAAGCCAATCACTCGATGGCCAACCGGGCGATTTCAGGGAGTCCCGGCGGGTCGGCGATGCCCTCAGCGAGATCTGGCAACAGCACGGCGATCTCTATTGGTTGGGGGAAACGGAGGAATGCCGGGAAGTTGCCAAGCTCCACGACCCGCTCTCCGGAAGAAAGCTGACGGTCTCCACCGACAATCCCTGCCTCCAGATGTATGCCGGTGTCGGACTGGACAGCAGCCTGACCGGAAAACACAAGCATCCCTACCAACCCTTCGCAGGGCTATGCCTCGAATGCCAGGGCTACCCCAACGCCATTGGCGACGTGGCTGGCCCTGACTTCGGTGACATCGTGGTCCTCCCCGACAAACCCCAGAGACACAAAACGGTTTATTCCTTTAGTGCAGACCCGCTCAAGTAGATGACCCCGCACACCTCAACCCGCATCGGCATTCTCGGCAGTGGTTTCATTGTCAACGATTGCCATCTGGTCTCTTATCGCAAGAACGGACTTAACCCTGTCGCCATCGCCTCCCGGACCCCGGAAAATGCCCGCGCAGTCGCCGAAACTCACGACATTACGACTGTCTACGAAACCTACGAAGATCTGCTCGATGACTCTTCAATCGAAGTTCTCGATATCGCCGTGCCACCGCAACAACAGCCCGGACTCATTCAAGCGGCCTGCAAACGAGGCACGGTGAAGGGCATCCTCGCCCAGAAACCCCTCGCCCTCGACTATCAAACTGCTCAATCTCTCGTCGAAGAGTGTGAAGCCTCCGGCATCGTGCTGGCAGTCAACCAAAACATGCGTTTCGACCCCTCGGTGGTAAAAACAAAAGAACTGTTAGATAAAGGTCATCTCGGAGATCCGGTGTTCGCCAGCATCGACATGCGCGGGATTCCCCACTGGCAACCTTGGCAGGCCGAGACAGGTGGAGCCACCCTTCGCATCATGTCCATTCATCATCTTGATTGTATGCGGCACTGGCTGGGGAACCCGACCGCGATTTACTGCAGCAGCCGACCTGACCCCCGCACTGAGTTCTCCCATCAGGACGGAATCTGCACCAGCGTCCTCGAATGGGAGTCCGGCCTCCGGGCTACCATCATCGACGACGTCTGGACCGGCCCCGCCCACGAAGGATGCCCCGCAAAAATCAAGATTGAATACCGTATCGAAGGACTCGAGGGGCTCGCCATTGGTGAAATCGGCTGGTGTCAGGATCCCTACACCAGCCCTTCCTCTCTTCGGTACGCCTGCAAAGGCGACAACGACTTCACCACCGCCGACCTCGAAGGAAGCTGGTTCCCGGACGCCTTTGGCGGAACGATGAACGAACTCCTCGATGCTCTTGCCAATTCCCGGCTTCCCTCCCTCAGCGGACGGGATAATCTTCACACCCTTGCTCTCGTCGAAGCAGCCGTTCTCAGCTCGACCGAACAGCGTCGAGTGGAACTCACAGAAATCGAATCTTCCCAATCATGAAACTCGGAATCATCAACAGCGCCTTTGGCCAAGCCGGAGTGGACACCCTCACCGGCCTCCAGCACATCGCCCGCATCGGCTTCGATTGCGTCGATATCTTCACCGAACCCTGTCAACTCTCTGCGGACGAACGCAAAGAAATCAAGGAGTTCTGTGACTCCAGCAAGCTCCCCATCACATCTTTGCCGGTGGTCGCCATCGGCCTGATCGACTTCAATGACCCCGTCCGTGAATTTCACATCGAGCGATGCAAGGAGTTCATCGATCTGGCGGCGGAATGGGGGGCCGGCAACATCCTTCTCGTCCTGGGAGAGTATCTTTGGCAGCGCGAAGTCATTGCGCCCGCCGACCAATGGAATTGGGCGATCGAGTCCTGCCGGATCCTCGGGGACTACGCTGAAAGCAAAGGCGTCGATATCGCCCTCGAGCTTGAGCCCTTCCGCCTGAGCTTGCTCAACAACATCGATGAAATGTCCCGCTTCATCACCGAATGCGACCACCCCCGGGTGCGGGCCAACATCGATGTCTCTCACCTCGTGCTGGCAGATACGGGCCCCGAAGAAGTGGAGAAGCTCTGCGGCCAAGCCATCCATGTCCACATCAGCGATTGCGATGGCAAGGTGCACGGGGATCTACCTCCCGGACGCGGAGTGGTGAAATTCGCGCCTTACCTTCAAGCCATCAAGGAACTCAACATCGACGGAGTCGTTTCCATCGAACTTGAATACTCGCCCGATCCGGATCGCATCGTAGAGTGGGTGGAAGAGGCTTACGCCGCCACCGACCGCCTGATGCGGCAAGTCGACCTGAGAGACTAACCCCATGAGCTTCGCGGAGTCCATCGCAGCCGAACGACCGCAAACCTACGCGCTGAACCGGAAGAACTCGGAAAAGGCCATCGCCTTGGGTCTCGCCGAAGCCGATTGGTATCAGTGCCCCGTTCCGCGTGAGGAGATGAAGACGCTCCTCGTCCGCAAGAACGGCCCCGCGATTCGTGACACCATCCTTTGGTTCGGGATTATCCTCTTCTTCGCCATCTCGACTTATCTTCTCTGGGGCACTTGGTGGGCCATTCTGCCCTACCTTTGTTATGCGGCTCTCTATGCCTCGACCTCCGATTCCCGATGGCATGAATCCCTCCACGGCACCGCCTTCGCAACCGACTGGATGAATGTGGCTCTCTACGAGGTTGCCTCCTTCATGGTTCTTCGAGAGTCCACGGTCTGGCGTTGGTCCCACACGAGACACCACAGTGACACCATCATTCTTGGTCGTGATCCCGAGATCGCAGTCCCCCGCCCTCCCGATCTCGCCGGCCTCGGGCTCGCCGTCTTCAGTATCACCGCCTATCGTGGATACTTCACTCAGATTCTGAACCACTCCTTGGGTAAGGTCTCAGAACATGAAGCCCAGTTCATTCCGGAGTCAGAATTCCCAAAGCTCTTTTTCAAGGCCCGCATCTACCTTGTCATCTACTCTGGCGTCATCGCTCTCAGCATCGCCAGTGCCAGCATCCTCCCCTTGATGTTCATCGGCCTCCCTCATTTTTTTGGAACGTGGCTCATGCTTGTCTACGGACTCACCCAACACACCGGCATGGCCGAGAACGTCCTCGATCACCGACTCAACTGCCGGACCTTCCACACCAACATCGTCAATCGTTTCCTCTACTGGAACATGAACTACCACATCGAACACCACATGTTCCCTCTGGTTCCCTATCATGCTTTGCCAAGGCTTCATGAGCTCGTCAAAGACGATTGTCCTCCTCCATACCCCTCCCTCCTTTCCTGCTGGAGAGAAATCATCCCCACCGTCATCCGGCAACTCGACGAACCCTGCCACCATGTTCAACCCATCCTTCCCAAGTCAGCACAGAAGGAATCCCCTGCCGAAATCCGGACAAACCAAGAGTCGGGAGGTTGGGTCCGGGTTTGCGAGGCCTCTGATCTCGAAAACGAATCAGTCATCCGCTTCGATCACGAGGACCGCACCTTCGCTCTTTATCGCGACGACGAAGGATCACTGTACGCCACCGCCGGAATCTGCACCCATGGTCGGACTCATCTCGCTGAAGGACTGGTCATCGGCAAGCTCATCGAATGCCCCAAACACAATGGTCGCTTCAACATTCCCGACGGCTCTCCCGCCCGCAAACCGGTGTGCAAAGCTCTCGAAACCCATCCGGTCGAAGATCGTAACGGGATTCTATGGATCAAGCTTCCGGCTTCCCCGGAGAGTAAATCATGATCTTCAATTGAATCTTGCTGATCAAGTTGGCGCATTGAAGAAGGAAGATGGAAAAGGTCTGATCGCTCCGGAGCTCCTCATGCGTCAACCGATCGAGGGCCTTTAGTTTAATCTCAGTCACCCGGTCCAGGAATCCTTCCAACTCCGCAACATCGACAGTCTTCATTTGAGCCCGTTCGATCTCCAGCGTTTGCTCAAGATAGACGTCCAAACGATCCTTCTGCTGTTGAACGATCTCAGCCATCCTCTTCTCCCTCAGCCGCTTCCTCCGCGTCCAGATGAGATACACCCCGGCCACCAGTGCCACTGAAAGCTCCTTCACCGCCACCATCGATTCCATCACCTTGGCGATTTGGCCGATTTGATCCGGTGGGTTCAGATAGATTCGCGAAACCTGATGCAAGGAAACGGGCGAACGATCCACGGCATCGTTCCGGGAAATCAAGGTGGGAAACTGCAATTCAAGTCCGCCATCATAGATCGCCTTCATCAAGGAATCGACCAACAGGTCATCTTCATCACTCCGCACCGCCAGCAACGCGGTGGTGGCCAGCGTCGAGGTATCCTCTTCGGGAATGACCACCCCCTCACGGTATAACCCCCGGGGAAGTTCGGTTAATTCAAAATAGGGTTCCTTGACCGCAATGGCTTTCGCTCCTTTGACCGGGATCAGATCAAACTCACCTGATCCGAGGACCTTCTGCAAATCGCGATTCATCAAGCCGGTAGTCACAATTGCCCCATCGATCGAAGGCTCTTCGAGGAGATCGGCAAAATAGTGGTCGGTGGGATTCACGATCTGTCCTTCCAAGGAATAATGCTCCAGAATCCGGTCGGCGCTGGCCCGCATCCCCGAACCCTGAGGACCAAAGACCACTCTCTTGCCTTTCAAATCAGCTATCGTTTCGATCCCGCGCCCTCTCCGGGCGACGACATGCACCACTTCCGGATACAAGGGCACAATGACCGAGAGGTCGTCGATGGCCACCGAACCACCTTGAATGATGGCCACCTCAACGTCACCCGACGCCAACAACTCACGATTTTCGACCGACCCACGGGTATGAACAATCTCCACCTTCCGTCCGGTCTTTTCCTCGAGGGAACTCCGGAGAGCCTCCCCGAATTCGGCATACAGCCCTCCCTTCTCCGCCGTCGCCACCCGAATCGTTCTCGGCAAGGTCTCCCTTGTCACCAACCAGACCACGACCGAGAAGACGATCAGCAAAACCGGGATCAAGGCCGGCCTCTTCCGCAGATACCTGAGGATTCTTCTGAACATCAACTGCATGGCCACGGGAATCTAGCGCTTCAACTTGCGATCATGATAAGGGTCACCGGCTGGCACTCTGATCGGCAGGTGAAGACCGCCTGACTTTTCCATTTCCTCAAAAAGTTTTTTTCTCAGCTCGGCCGCCTTCTCCTGGAATGCCGGAACCTTGATCAAATTGTGCCGTTCATGGGGATCTGTCTCGAGATCATGCAGACTGTCGATATCCCAATGCCCGTGGTAATAGGCATACTTCCAACGGTCGGTCCGGATTGCGAGAGTCGTCGGCTGAGCCGGAAAGTTCCACTCCCAATGATATTCGTAGAGAATGAAGTCCCTCCATGGCTCGGAAAGCTTCTCGCCTCTCAACAAGGGAAGAAAGGTCCGCCCGTCCATCTTGGGAGCACCCGTTGGCAACTCGGCCTCCGCTGCATGAAGCAAGGTCGGAGCAATATCGATGTTTTGCACCATCTCCTTGATCGTGGTTCCGGGCTTGATTCCCGGACCTCTCGCCAACATCGGCACGCGGATCGATTCCTCAAAGGCATCGCGCTTGTCGTAGAAGCCATGTTCGCCCAACGCAAAACCGTTGTCGCCCATGTAGACAACCAAGGTGTTCTCCGTGAGACCGGCTTCATCAAGGTAGTCGAGAACGCGACCGAGGTTTTCATCGAGCCCATGGATCGTCTCGCAGAAGTTGTAGTAGAGTTCATCGAAGTCTGGGACCGGATCGTGATCCAAGGCTCCGGTCTGCATGTGATCGATCCCGTGGATCCCATATCGACGTTCCTTCACCCACTGAGGCTGGGTGGCGTAATTTTCTTCCGTATTCGCCATGGTGGCGGGGTAAGGAATCTCTTGTCCCTCGTATCGCTCGGCATGTCGGGGTGCCGGAGTGAAAGGAAAGTGCACCGCCTTGTAGGATAGATAGAGAAGAAAAGGCTTCTCACTCTTGCGCTTCTTCAACCAGTCCAACGATTGATCGGTGAGAATGTCCGCATTGTAACCTTTGAAGGATTTCCGATCTCCGTTGATATTCAGCTCGGGATCAAAGTAGGTCCCCTGCCCCTTAAAACTCACCCAGTGATCGAAGCCGGGACGAGGTTCGTCATTGTCATGCCCCATGTGCCACTTCCCGACAAAAGCGGTCTCGTAGCCTGTCTTCTGAAGATACTGCGGAAAGAACATCGTTCCCTTGGGAACCGGACGTTGGTTGTCCACGACATGATGGTGATGCATGTACTGTCCCGTAAGAATCGACGCCCGACTCGGAGAACACAGGGATGTCGATACAAAGGCATTGGCCAGATGAGCTCCTTCTTTAGCGAGGCGGTCCATGGCCGGGGTCTCCAGCCATTCCGGAGCGTCCTCATGGAAACCCATGAGATCATAGCGATGATCATCGCTCAGCAAAAAGACGATGTTCGGTTGGGCTGCTTTTAGTGGGTCCGTCGAAAGCATTGCCAGGATAAAAAAGACAACAAAAGCACGTAACATGGACTTATAGAAACGTTCTGACTCCTTCCCGTCAATCCTGCCACATGATGCCCTGCTCTCTATTTCTCCGTTTTCCGTTGACCGGAGTCGCCTTCACGGCCCTTCCCCTCATGGCTGCTGATGACTTTCCGGTCGTCGCCGATGATTTTGAGGTCTCGCTCTTTGCACGCGACCCAATTGTCCGCAACCCCTGCGCCATCGCCTTCGATGCCCAAGGCCGGCTTTGCGTTGGAATGGGGCCTCAATACCGGGCTCCCGCGCCCGACACCCCGGGCGACTCGGTTTGGCTCATCACCGATGAAGACGGGGACGGAGTTGCCGATCAACGACATCAATTCGCCACGGGCTTCAACTCCATTCAGGGGTTGGCATGGAAGGAAGATTGGCTCTGGATCGCCAACTCTCCCGAGCTCACCAAAGTTCGCGATACCAATGGTGACGGAGTCGCCGATGAATACGTCTGCGTCTACACCGATCTCGGCAACCTTGAGCATGGACTGCACGGCCTCAACTTTGGTCCCGATGGGCGGCTTTACATGTCGAAGGGAAACTCCAAAGGACTTACGCAACTTCCCGACCGTCTGGCTCCCGCTGCTTTTCGCGAACTCTGGGGGATCGAAGTCCCTCCGGGAACGCCGGAACCCGAACCAAGATCGTTCACTGCCGCCAATTATGAAAAGAACTATCAGGATCCCCGTGATGACTGGGGTGTCACCGGCGGCATTCTTCGCTGCAACGACGATGGTTCGGAACTCGAAATCTTTTCCCGGGGATTTCGAAACCCCTGGGATATATCCTTCGACGACCGATTCGACTGGCTAGGCACCGACAATGACCAGACTCACGGCGACAAAATCTTTGCTCCCTTCTACAGCTCCCACTTCGGGTGGGGGCATGCCTGGAGCTATGATTGGAAAGGAGACGAGCACCTTCCCACCGCTCCGTCTAGCGGCCCACTCTTCGAAGGGTCCGGAGCCGGCGTCATCTTTTGCAACCTTCCCGGCTATCCGGAAAAGTATCGCAACATCTTCCTGATCAACGACTGGCTCAACCGGGAAACCCTTATCTATCAAACACAATGGGAGGGCGCTTGGCGCAAACCGGCGCAGTCGAAGCTTCCCATTCTCGCCCACGCCGATGGCGGCCGCAGCATGCCCCTGAGTTCCGGCCGGGCCTTTGACCCTGTCGATATCGAGATCGGCCCGGACGGCGCAATCTGGATCTCAAGCTGGGGACGTCAATACGGAGCCCATTACGAAGGTAAGAAACTCGCCAACGAAGGACGAATCTATCGTCTTTGGCCCAAAGGCTTTTCGCCCAAAACTCCTCTTCACCAGCAATCCACCATCGATTCTCTCATTGTCCGCCTCGGAAGCCACCTCCCCTCCTGGCGAACCAACGCTCAAGAGGAGCTCATCCGTCTTGGAACCAAAGCACTCCCCAAACTGAAAGCTGCCCTCGAACAGAAGAATCTTCCCACCGCCTTGGAAACCTGGCTCGTCTGGACCCTGGGACGGATCGATCCCGACGCGCGGTTCGATGAGACGGACAACCAGTTGATCCAATCCCTTCGTCTGGCAGCCTTCCACCAGAAGTCCCACCCGGACATCCACAAGTCACTCAAGCACTCCGAACCCCGCGTTCGCCTCGCCGCGGTGGGCACGATCCATCAACTGGCAACCACCGATACGTCTGCCCTTCTTGCTCAAGCCGACAAGGAAACCGATCGGGTGGTTTTTTATGCGATCTGGCAGGCGCTCAAGGATCATTCTTCAAAAACCGAACTCCAGAACCTGCTCAATGATTCGCGTCCTTCGATTCGACTTGCCGCCCTCCTGGCTTTGCTGGAACAAGATGAACTTCCGGACGAAAAGATCAAACCGCTCCTCAATGATCCACACTCCCCGGTTGCCCGACTCGCGGCCAAGCGCCTCGGCGGAAAGCACCAATTCGAACAGCGGGGACGACCTCTCGTAGCCACCGGCCAAGTCGACGCCTCCCCCCCCGGAGTCCTCCCTTTTTCCAATTTCCGCTCAAGCTCCGGCCGCCTCTATCGGGCCGCCACACTTGATCCCGGGGTCCCCTACTACACCGATCGGGACTACCGGATGACCAAGGTTCCCACTGAACTACACGGGTTGACCTTCCTGCAAACCGCCTGCAGTGATGCCGACACTCCGGATGGTCTCACCGTCTCCCTCGACCTCAAGTATCCCTCCACCGTTTACTTCATCGACGACGCCCGCGCGGAGAACCTTCCCACCTGGGCACGGGGGAAATGGCAGGCGACCGATCTGATCATCGAAGGCACCGACCCGAAAGCCATGAGGGTCTACCGCGCGGACCTTCCAGCCGGACCACTCAAGCTGGGCTCAAATCGAGATGGTGTGAGAGCCCGCAAAGGCCACTACCTGATCGCAGTGCGACCGAAGCTATTGAACCCCGACGGCTCGCTAGCTTCCGCGGAGTCCATTCTCCCACTCATCGACAAGGCCGATCCGGACCGGGGACGCGACCTCTTCTTCAGCTCCCAAGGAGCCAACTGCGCCTCGTGTCATCAGGTTCACGGACAAGGCAACAACCACGCTCCCGACCTTTCCGAAATCGGCTCCCGCGCGGACGCTGCCACCTTGATTGAATCCATCATCAAACCAAGCGCCAGTATCGTGGAAGGCTTTGCCGCCCATCAATTGACAACCCACGACGGCAAGGCCCACATCGGCATCATTCTGCAGGAAACGGGAAAGCAGATTACTCTTGCCCAAGTCGGTGGTTCCACCACGGCCATTCCCCGCAAGGAAATCAAACATCGCGAAGCTCTCGAGGTTTCCGCGATGCCCGAAGGGTTTGCCGCCATGCTCACCAGCCAGCAACTGGCCGACCTGACTTCGTGGCTCATCTCGCTCAAAAAGACCCAACCTCTCGAACCTGCCAAGGGAGCCTTCCGCTTTCAAACCGAAGGAAAAGAACTCCAACTCCTGCTCGATCAGAAACAAGTGGCGACCTACCTTCTCGGTCACCCCAAGCTGACCCGCAGGGCATTCGTCAACCTCAAGACCCCTTCCGGAATTCAAGTCACCAGAAACTACCCGCCGCGCAAGCCCGAGGACATCGATCCCGGTTACAAACATGAAAATGGCATCATTCATCCAAACATGCACCCGGGCCTCTGGATGAGCTTTGGCTGGATCGATGGCAACGATTACTGGCGTTTGTCGTCGCAGGTGAAACACGAAGGTTTCTTCGAAGTTCCGATTGGCAAAAGAGGCGAAGCCTCGTTCAAGTCACGCGACCGTTACCTCGCTAAAAACGGAACAGATACCGTCTGCGTTCAAGCTACCCGGTATCACTTCCAGCACGTCAAGGAAGGCATCCTTCTTCATTGGGATGCCGAATTCTACAATGACAAACGGGATTTCACCTTCGGTGACCAAGAGGAAAGCGGACTGGCCCTGCGCATCGCCAGCTCTTTCAGAGTACAGGGAGGCAACGGCCGAATCATCAACGATCGCGGCGAAGTCAATGGAGCAGGAACATGGGGAAAGAACTTTCAGTGGATCAACTACTCGGGTCGCACCAAAGGAAAACAAGCCGGACTCATCATTGTCCCCCACCCCGACAATCCGTCCCAAAGTTGGTCACACAGCCGGGACTACGGAGTCCTGGTCGCCAACCCCTTCCCCAAACAGCCCAAGGAGCGGCGCGAACCTTACGTCACTACCACGGTCAAAAAAGGAAAGCGGTTCCGCCTCCGCTACTC
>JBMHCW010000027.1:0-12216 GCA_049889715.1 Akkermansiaceae bacterium
GCGGGCAAGACGAGCACGTTTCGTGTCCTCACGACCTTGATGGAACCGACATACGGGGAGGTGAAAGTGGCGGGTTACGACATCTTCGAGAAGGCCGAGGAGGCCCGCGAGGTGATTGGATACATGCCGGATCTGGCACCGGTGCCCTCGGATCTCAAGCTCTGGGAGTTTCTGGAGTTTCATGCCCAGACGCATCGCTTGGGCGGCCGGCGGTGGCGGCGGGAGCGGGTCGAGGAATGTCTGGCCACGGTAAAGTTGACCGACAAGCGCAATGCCTGGTGCAAGGAACTGTCGCGAGGACAGACCCAGCGCCTGGTGTTGGCCAAGACCTTGTTGCACAGTCCCAAAGTTCTCATTTTGGACGAACCGGCGAGTGGATTGGATCCTTTGTCACGTCGGGAATTAAGATTCACGCTGCAGGCTTTGGCCAAGGAAGGAACTTCGGTCCTGGTGAGTTCTCATATTCTGAGTGAACTGGCGGAGATGTGTTCGTCGATCTGTGTGATGAACCAAGGTGACCTTTTGGCCAGTGGAACGGTGGATGAAGTGCGCAAAACGTTGGGTCGGGCCGAACGGAAATTAACGGCGGTGACTTTCGGGAAACCTGAACTAGTGGCGGTGTGGCTGGAGAAGCAGTCGGGAGTGGGAGAGGTTTCGATGGACGGCGAGAGGGTCGGTTTTCAATTTGTCGGGGGTGACGAGGAGCAGGAAAAGCTTCTGCGGGGCCTGGTGAATCAAGAATTGGGGGTTCGTTCGTTTGAAGAGGAGAACTCTTCCTTCGAGGATATTCTGGTGGAAGTGGCGGAAGGGAACCGGGAATCATGAGTGAAGGAACAGGCAAGCCGATGAGGAAGACCTTCATCCCCTTCTGGGCGATCTGGGCCAACCCGATTGTCCGTCGCTATGCCCGCAGTCGATTGCGACCGACGGGCTTGGGAATCTCGATGCTATTGATGGTACTGGCTTCGGGCTTCATCTTTTTTGTCTCTCGAGAGGGGGGCGGCAATGTTTTCAAGAATCCGGCTGACGTGGCGAGGCTTCCGATCATTCCCTTGCTCATTATTCAGGGGATTGTCTTGTTTGGTCTTGGAACCGGGCAGGTGGCAGGAGGCATGACCGGTGAGGCTGACGAAGGGGTGCTTGATTATCAACGGCTGGCTCCGATGAAGCCCTTTACCAAGGTTTTGGGATACTTGTTCGGTTTGCCGATCCGGGAGTGGGCGCTTTTTCTGGTATCGATGCCCTTCACGATCATCTCGCTGATTCAGGGAAAGGTAGACCCTTATTATGCCGTCCAACTTTATGCGGTCTTCATGATGGCTGCCGTCTTGTATCATCTAACGGGTCTGGTAACCGGGACGGTGATGAAGAACCGGCGGTGGGCGTTTCTGAGCTCCATGGGAATCGTGTTTTTGCTCTACACCGTGGTTCCCCAGGCCGCCCAATTCGGATTGGTTTATTTCAAGTATCTGACCATTTATCCGGTGGTGACCGAGGTGATGCCCCACCTTGCTCCCGAGACGGTGGGGCGGGTCGCCCGGGTTTATCAGGAGATTGTTCCGCAAGCGAGATTCTTTGAGCTGGATCTGGAACAGTATGTCGTGACCCTGGTGTCCCAGGCGGTGCTTTGTTTCACCATGGTGGTGATGCTTTGGCGTCATTGGAGAAAGGCCGAGTCTCACTTGTTGGGGAAGTTGGGCGCGTTGGGACTTTTTGCGTGGCTCCAGGTGGTCTTGCTGGGGAACGCCCTTCCTTTGATCAAGGAAGGAGGAATCTTTGCTTCGAGGGAAATCGAACAGCGCTTGAAGGGACAGGTCGCACCGCTTTTTGACGATTGGAAGCCCCATATTGGTGAGGCGACATTGATGATCGGTTTCTACGGATTGGTGACCTTGGTCTTCCTCTGGCTGATGACGATCATCGTTTCCCCCAGCCTTGATACCCAGATCCGGGGATGGCGTCGGGCACGAAAGTTCGGAAACGCCAAGCTGCCAATTTTTTCGGATGCTTCGACCTCCTTCGTCTGGGTCACCTTGATGGCTCTGGTCGGAGTGGCGGGGTGGTTCCTCTTTGCGCGTGGGTTGTTGGACTCCCATTGGTTTCCGGACAACCACCTTTCCGTGTTGGCTATTCCCGCGATGGCGATTGTTCTCCTGAGCGGAGGCTGGGCCTTACAGGCAATTCTGGAAACCCGGGGAAGAAAGGCTGCGGGGGTGCTCTCGATTCTGGTCGGAGTGCTTCCGGTCATGTTGGCCATCATCATGGCGGTGAGCGGAGATCTGGTCACCCAGTCGGTCTGGATGGCCGGGATTTGTCCGGTGACTTGGCCGGTCTATGGGGCCGGGGTCTTTGTCACCGACGGAGGAATTCCGAAAGAGGTCGGGACGACCGTTCCCCAGGCTTTTTGGTTCTGGCAGGTTGTAGGAGCGGCCATGACCATTCTCCTGTTATTGAAACTTCGTAAGTCGAGGGCGGAAGTCTCTCGCAAATCCATGGACTCATGATGAAAACGTTGACCAAGTATTTGATGGTGCTCCTGTTGAGCAGTTTTGCGCGGGGTGCGGAATTCCGGGTGGCGGCCTATAACATCAAGCATGGCCAGGGGATGGACAAGAAGATCGATCTCAAGAGAACGGCCGAAGTCATCGCTGGAATGAAGGCGGATGTCGTGACCTTGCAGGAGGTCGACAAGAATTGCGCCCGGAGCGGCAAGCAGGACATCGCTGCCGAATTAGCCAAACTGCTCAAGATGGATTATCGGTTCGGTCCGTCTTTTCCCTACGATGGCGGTGAGTATGGTTTGGCGGTGCTGTCGCGCCTTCCGATTTTGGGAATGAAGCAGCACAAGCTTCCGGGAGGATCGGAACCACGAACGGCCCTTGAGGTTCAGGTGAAGATTGAAGGAGTGAAGGAGCCGGTGTCGGTGGTTTCAATACACAACGATTGGGTCAGCAATGAGGTCAAAGTCGGCCAGGTGAAGGCTCTCCTCAACGGCCTCGCGGAGGTCAAACACCCGGTGGTTCTGGCGGGAGATTTCAATGCCCTGCCCGGGGAAGATTCAATGAAGATTCTTGCGGAGAAGGGGTGGACGATTCTCGACAAAAAAGGAGTCAAGACTTGCCCGGCGGACGAGCCCACCAAGGAAATTGACTATATTGTCACACGAGGCCTTCCTTGGAAAATCAAGGAGCACAAAGTGGTCGAGGAGAAGGTGGCTTCCGATCATCGGCCTATCTATGCCGTATGGGAGATTCCTGCTGGCGGTTCGTGAAGTCTGCGGATAGGCTCCCGGATATGAAAAAGATGGTTGTTGCGATGGCCTTGATGGCCGGATGGGCTCAAGGCGAAGTGAAGCTTGAAGTCAACGGGCTTCGGGTCGTTGGCAAAGGGTATTCTGCCGAGAGTGACGAGGATGCGATGAACGCGGAGATTCGCGCGTTCAACTGGAGTCCGGGAACCTCGGTTTCCCTGCTGTTCACGGCCGGCGAATTGTCCATTGTGGCATTGAACGAGAAGGAGTCGAAGATCACTTCGCTCACCGACGACAAGGGCACTGATTTCTCGAAAGCGAAGAGCCGCTTTTCCAATGAGCCCTACAAATTTGGATGGAGCAATGTGAGCAAAGACGGGAAGGCCTTGGGAACGACGATTGAGGCCAACGGAGTGCCGGCCAAAGGGGCGAAGTCTCTGATCATCAAAGGAGAAGTGGTGGTGACCACTGGCTCCAAGACCGAGAAAGTACAATCGGGAACAGTGGCCTTGAAAGAGGGAACAACCTTCGAAGTGGGAGGCTTTACGTTCAAGATCAAGAGGGTTGAGGAACCAAAGTTCGGAGATTCCAAGGTGTCGGTAACTCTTGAGACCAGCAAGAACATGGATGCACTCAAGGAAGTGATCTTCTTAGATGAATCGGGAGAAAAGATCGAATCGGAGCAACGAGGAAGTGGCTCCTTTGGTTTTGGAGGCAAGATGACTTATTCGAGATCATTCGGGCTCAAGAAGAAGGTCTCGGAAGTTGAAATCGGGCTTCTCAAGTGGACCGATCTGAAGCAGGTCAAAGTGCCCCTTGATTTGACCTTGGGAGTCGGGCTCTAGCATCGGTGGACCGGATGCCATGAGGGCTTTTGTTTTTCCGGTCATGATATCGGTGGCGATGGCTGCCGAACGGTTTCCGAATGTAGCGGCGACCAGTAAGCTTCCTTCGGGTCAGGGGTTGGCGGCTAAGTTCAAGGCGGATGATGGTATTGAGAAGAACGACGCTGTCATCTTCGCGGATAACTTTGAGAAGGGAGAGCTGGGTGCGCGATGGGATGAGAAGGGAAAGCCGCTGACCTTGGTGCCGGCGGGTGGAGGTGAAGTGGGCAGGCAGTGTCTGCGTGTCACGGCGACGCTGGGGAAGAATCATGGAGGCGGATTGACCAAGTGGTTTGAGTCCTCGGAGACCATCTTCATCAGGTTTTACACGCGCTTCGACAAAGGCAGTGACTACATCCATCACTATGTCACATTGCGGGCCAACAAGAGTTTGCGGGGAGGTGACAAGTGGAGTGGCTTCGGTGGTGCCGGGAATCTCCCCAAGGGAGATGAGCGATTTTCGACAGCTCTCGAACCATGGGGGAACTGGGGAAAGCTACCCGCTCCCGGCCAGTGGAATTTCTATTCCTATTGGCACGAAATGAAGCCGGCCCCGGACAAGCGATATTGGGGAAATCAATTCTGGCCCAAAGACCAGAAGAACATCCGGAAGGGGGAATGGATTTGTGCGGAGTTCATGTTGAAGCACAACACGCCGGGAAAGCGGGATGGAGAGCAGGCCTTCTGGATTGATGGGAAACTGTTAGGGCACTGGAAGGGCATCAGCTGGCGAACCAGCGGCACACTCTGGGCCAATGCCCTGACGCTTGAAAGTTATGTCACCGATCGTTGGACCAAGAATCCGGTCAATATCGTCGACTTCGACAATCTGGTGATTGCCAGAAAGTATATCGGCCCTTCCGGAAAGTAACCTTTAGCGAATACGAAGAATCCCGCGCATGACCTGCCAGTGGCCTGGGAAGGTGCAGAGGTAAGGATAATCGCCTGGCTTCTCCGGGGCCTTGAAATGCAGGGTGTGCTCTTTGTTGGCTTCGATCACGGGAATGAAGTGGAGCACTTCCGGCAGGTCGGGCACATAGCTTTTTTCGCCGGCCTTGGGATCGTTGAGCATGGAGAAGGAGGCTTCGCCTACCTTCTTGGTCGCGCCCGGTGAGACGATGACGAGATTGTGGGGCATGACGTCGGTGTTTTTGAGCACGAGGGAAAGGTCCTGCCCCGACGAGGCTTCGAGGAGTGTTTGTTTATAGAGGAGACCTCCGGCGGCTTCCACGACGAGTTCTTTGGCTCCTGCGACCGGAGTTCCGGTGACGGTGGGGCCGGGCTTTTTGTTCGACTGGATTCGCAGGGCGATTGCGGTGGGCTTGCCGGGACCGGGTTTGGCCAGGCCGGGATGGGTGAAGGTTTGATCGAGATACATGGGCGACGGGAAGATGTCGGTTTTGAAGTCGACCTTGTCAGCTGACTTCAGGTGCATTCGTAAGTGGACTTGCATGGCGGGTTGCAATCCGGGGAGTTCGACAAAGAGAGAGCTCTTGTTGTTGAGCAGGTGAACGGAGCGGACTTTGAGAACATCATGGCCGAGCTTGTCGGGTTGCGAGAGGGAGAATTCGGGTGAGCCATATCGTTTGGCGAATTCGTAGTTCCATGTTTGGGCGAAGAACCTTTTGGGATCTTCGACGGATGAATCGAGAGGAGTGGTGAATTCGATGAGAAACCCGTTGGCGTAAGTCTTGTAGGATTTTGGTTTGTGGACCTTGCCGCCGGTGTAGCGGACGCGGTGGAAGCAACCGTCCTGGGTTGAATAGTCGCCCCATCCATCGAGTCCCACGAGATAGAGTTGCCCGTCGATCGGGTGGAAGGCTCCCCGCATTGAACCGGCGAGGAATTCTCCTTCGAGTGGAACGGTGGCGCCCTGAGGTCGAGCAGCGGAGTCGTCGCGCAGAATGAGATAGTGAAGACCCGAACCGTAAGAGAGGCCGATGTGATTGCCTTTGAAGGGGCCCCACTTTTCGGAAGTGATTTCGATCATGCCGCCGACCGAGTTGTCGATGCCGCGGGGGATGAAGCAGAGCGGGGAAGCGATGTTCCCGGAGCGACCTTGCGATGGAAGTCCATAGAACTCACCCTGATTGACTTCGATGATGGAGGAGGCCGGGGTCCAAGTTCCCTCTTGGGGAGCCACCCAATGGAAGGTGGACGAGCCACCGATGCCCATGCAATTTCGCACACCCGAGGCAACCTCAGTGGTTTTGCGATCGGGGGATGTCTTGAGAATACTTTCGCGTTGGGTGAAGTGGAAGGTGCCATCGGCTGTCCGATGGAGTCCGAAGGTGTGCGAGTGTGAGCGATCGTATCCGCCAAAGTCATTGGCGTAGTTTTCGTAGTGATCGGCTTCGCCATCGTTATTGGTGTCGTGGAGACGGTAAATCTGTCCGCGATCGAGAACAAAGATTCCGTCCTTGTCGAGGTGAACGCCCATCGGTTGATTGAGTCCGGTGGCGAAGCGTTGCCAGGTGACTTCACCGAGGTCCTGATCCAGCCCGGTAACTCTCCAGACTTCGCCAGCGAGAGTGCTGACGAAGGCATTACCCTTTTTGTCGAAGGCGATGCCGGTGAGCTGCATCACCGAGTTGTAGGGATTGGAAAGGGGAACTGGGATTGTGTCGACACGATAAGAGGAACCGGCGATGGCTTTCCCTTGCTCACCTTTCATCGTGGGAGCTTGTTGCCAACGCCGGCTTGGTGTGCGTTCGGCACTGAAGTGCTCAACGACTGATGCGTCCGAAGAAGCGGAAGCGCCTTCCTTGTTTTGCGCGATGATGACCGAGGCTCCTTCGGTCGCGCTTTTGAGAGACAAAACTCCGTTGGCGATGGCAGCTTCGACATTCTTTGAAGACACCACCCGATTGTTCAAATCGTTGCCGAGGGGGAGATCGAGGTGACCGGTGGGAGAGAGGTCGAAGCGTCGATAGAAGGTTCCGGAGCTGGCCCACGGTTCGTCGGAGATGGTGACTTCGCCAATTTGATAGTTGAAGATGATGCGTTTTCCGTAGCGATGGAAGCCAAGGTATTTTCCGCCTTTGGGCATGGAAGCCTTGGATTGGATGAACCAAGGGTCGCCTTTGAGAGTTGCGTTACGGGAAGATCCCCAGCGGAAAGGGTGGAATTCGATGAAGCCTTTTTCCCAGACTGCGCGATAGGAGAGAGTGAGGGGATCGAAGACGGCGGAGAGTTCCCGCTTGTCGCCGAGCCGAAGTGCGATCCCTTTAAGCACGACAAGATCCTTGGCTCTGAAAACCTGGGTCTGGTGTTCGCCCATCTCGATATCGTTCCAGCGGCCGTCGTTGTGATTGTTCTGGTTGTGTTTTCCCCAGTGGCCGTGCTGCCCGGCATCGAGTCCCGGGTAGGCGGGGATGACAGCTGGCACGTCGCCAGATGATTTGGCCATGAAGAAGTCGGCCTGTCGTTGGTAGAAATGATAGAGCCTGGCTTCGTTGACTTGGATGTCGGCCAAGGTGGAGCCCTCGCGTCCTTTCTTCGGATCGGAGTATTCGTGTTCCTTGGGGTTGGCGGGACCGCTTTGAGCGAGAATCTGGGCGGGCAGAAGAAGGAGCAGAGCGAATTTCATGAAGAGTGTTGTTATCGAGGGATCGGTGCGAGAAGCCAACGAAAAAGGCCGGATCAATTCGATCCGGCCCTGAATGTTTTGAAGAATGATGAACCTACCCGCGGAGCTCTTCCATGATCTCCGGATCGCTCATGAGTTTTTTTTGAGCGTTGCCAACCTCACCCCAGATCTTGATGAGGCGATCGAGGTAGTCTTCTTCGTCCTCGCCGCTCTTGGGACCTTCGGAGTAGGTCTTCATCGCTTCGGTCACGAACTTGTGATAGTCACTGAGGCGGGTATCGATTTTGCCATCGAGTTTCATGAGTTCGTCGTAAGCTTCACCGGCTTCCTTCTGGTCTCCTTCGGAAGAGCGCTCAAGGCTTTTGGACAGAGCGATCATGGCGACTTTCCGAGCTGAGAAGGCGTAGGCGGCATCGACTTCATGCAAAGATCCGCCGACGGAGAGGATTTTCTGCTCCTTGCCTTTGGCGACCTCGAGGAGGATGCGTGCGGACTGATGATTGGGCATCTTCTCGACCACACCCTCGAGGCGCTCAATGACCTTGCTGTTCTTCAGAATCTCCTCGCCTTTGTCTTTGATGAGGTCTGCGATTTCCTTGAAGTCATCGATGGTGGCCTGAACATTTTCAGGCTTTTCCTTGTAAGCGACATCAAGGGTTTCATCGAGGGTTTTAAAGCTGAAGACCTGGATGTTGATCAGGGGTTCGATACCATCCAGAACGAGGATGTCTGAAACACCGGCGATGTTGGAATGGGGCACGCCGACGAGGGTGCAATTTTTACGGGTCGCGCCGCGGATCTTGCCGGCGACTCCTCCAATGCGGGTGACCTTGCCGTCAGCCGTAATGGCTCCGGTCACGGCGAAGGCGTCGTCGAGTTCCTTGCCGGTGAAGAGCGAGTCGAGAACGGCTGACATGGCGGTTCCGGCGGAAGGGCCATCGAGGAGGCCGTCCTTGTCTTCAAAGGCAATCTCAACCTTGTATCCGGATGGAATGCGGCCGGCTTCTTCGTGGCGAACGCGCATGAGCTTCTTGATTTCCTCGAGAGAATTTCCAGTCGTGTTGCCGACCTTCTGGTCGATATGGAATTCGACCCCGTCGACTGAATCATCACGAAGGGCGGTGGCACTGAGCGAAGAGGCGGCACCGGCATGGCGGCCATTGGAGAGCTTCCGGACCGAGAGCCCGTAGATGGAGCGCTGGGTTGCAGCAATCTTGGGAGCCTTGCCTCCTGGAATCGTTTCGGAGCGCTCCTTGAAGGTGTTCGAGTCCGGGCGGACAATTCGTCCCCAGGGAGTGTCGACGATTTCTTCGCCAAGCATGTCATCCCAGTCGGCTTTCCCGGCTTCCTTCTGCAACTCTTCGAGTTTGGCGGTTTCAGGGCCGCCGGGATCGATGCGAAGAGCGATGTCGACACAATACGAGGCGCACTTGGTGTTGTCTTCGTTGTCTTTGACGCGGAGGAGGGCCTTAACGCCGCGATAGATCTTTCCGGCCACTTTTGAACGGTGTTCTTCTCTGCCTACGGTGTCGCCCTTCTTCTCGAGCTGGTCGAGGACGTCCTTGAAGTTTTCAGAATCGGGGTCGAGACGTCCGGCGATGGCGAGCGCATGTCCGCGAAGTTCGAAGTCAACATCGTGCTCTCCTTCATTGAAGTCCCGGGCAACCGAGAGGAGAGCGGAAAAGAGAGAGGTTTTCGAGATTTTGGATACCTTGATTTTTTCCGCATCAAAGATGTCTTTCTCCATGTTGGGCGGCCGGTAATTGCCAAAGGCCAGGGTGAGAGTGAGAAGGAAAATGGAGAGCAGGCGTCGTTTCATACTAGTTGGCAGGTTGTCCGAATTTGACGGTTCGTTCAAATTAGAAAGTTCAATGGTTTTAATGAGACTGGAATTTTCAAAGGTGCCGGCGTGTCCGCTGATGCAGGGCTCCGGAAGGGTGTTCGTTAGAAAAGGCTGTGAATCAACAAACTATCACTTTCAAGAGAGCGGGGCAAAGATCAGTCTTCATATTGATAGAGCTTTTGGAGTTTCTCGCGAAATTCTTCCATTTCCACACTGAATCCTTCCATGGCGGCCCGGGCTTCGAAAGAATCGCCGGCGGCCCGGGCGATCCGATTGAGTTCCTGAATGAAGAAAAGGGTTTCCCCGTAGAGGTCCTTTTGATCGAGCTGGAGAAGACGTTCGAGCGGCTGGACTGATTCGCGAACGTTTTTGTAAAGATTCCGGATTTGTCGTTCGGTGTTCTTTTCGGCATCGAACTTGAAGTTGTAAATGGGCTTGAGACGTCGGTCGAGTTCTTGGGCCAGCATGAAGTCGGAGAGGACGGAGGGGCGTCTGATGGCTTGGGTGGCGAGCATTTTGGAGGAAAGGTGCTGGGGAAAGGCATCCCGGGCCTTCACCAGGCGCTCTTCAACGGCGGAAAGTCCGAGGAAGGTGACGAGAGAGTTGGCTTCGAGGGCCTTTTCGCGCACCTCGGCATAGCCCTCGCTGGCGGTGGAAAGAAGTTGGGGTGGATCGCCGTCTTCGTAGAAGAGCTCGCGGGCGGCTTCGAAGGTGGGAGCCGCGATCACTTCGTAATCCACGAAGAACTGGGCTTTTTGGATGACGAGGAGGGCGTTGAATTCCTCTTCCAACCCTTCGCCAACAATCAGCCGACTACCGGGGGGAACTTCCGATTTCAAGAGATGGAGAATCAGTTCCCAGGCGTGGTGGGGTCGCTTGAGAGAGCCGTTTGCGCTGAGACGGGCAAAAAAGTAGGTATTGCGCCGAAGGGGGCGCCCGGTGAGGGCGGCGTCGATCATCATCGCGAGAGGGGCCGCGATGTTTTCTTTGTTGGCGGCAACGTATTGAAGTTTGTCGGTGTCGACATTGAGGATGTGGTCCGGTGGCAGGGGGCGTCCGGCGGCGGCAAAGAAATTGCCGAGAGCAAGATCGAGTGGTCCGAGGTCGAAGCCGGTTGTGGGGCGGAAGCGAAGCGGAGGCTGGGGAGCTTCGGGATTCTCGGGGTCAACATGCTTTTTTTTGATGATGAGGCTGGTTTTCACCAGCTTGGGGCTGACCGGAGATTTTTGGGGAATGTCCTTCACCAGCATGGGCACGGTGGTGAGGATGTTCTCGTTTTTGTAGTTGAGGACTTTCTTCTCCTGGTTCGAGCGATCGACCAGAGGAGCGGTGATTTTGGGGGCTCCTTCGAAGCGGCTGATGTTGGGAATGACCCCCCGCCAACGGGCCGCTTCGTCATCGAGGTTCCGACGTTGCACCATCGGATTGTTTTCCATGCCGGGAGCGAGGATATCGAGAATGAGCTGGCCGAGGAGATGACCCTCGGTGTCGGCTGGCAGATCGATGAGCCATTGGGCGATCTTCATGGTGCCCTTTTTGGCCTCGGAAAACTCAGCCTTGTCAGGGGAGGGGCGGGTTTCGCCGTTCGAGAGGGCCTGGAGGATGGTCCTGGTCCTGAGCTGGGTGGGAGAAAGGCGCTGGCTGAGGGTGAGGGCGCGGACCTTGTTCCGGAGCTGGGCGGCGGTCTCTGGAATCGGGCCGTCCCCGAGAATGGCGAGATGATCGGCCAGTTCGCGAATGCTGTCAACATCCAGAGGGAGGAGGTCGCGCCGAAGAAGCGGGTAGGAATCGTTTGCGGGGACGAATTTGGGCTCCGCCCCCACCAGCGTGGTCAGGATGAGAAGAAGTCCGAGAATCGCGGGGCGCATACGAAGGATACTAGCGTGGCCCCTTCGGGCTTACAAAGTGATATTGCGCATCCTTTCCGTGGTTTTTTCAGAGAATTTGGAATATTTTTTGGAATCGGGAGTTCCAAGGTCAGAATACGAAGATGAAAGTGTCACGTTTGTTGTCCTTGTTAGGAGTGAGTGGGTTGCTGGCGGCCTGTGCCCCGGTATCCACGGCAGATTTGGGAACATTCAGCCGAAATGCGATGAGTTTCGATCAACAAGGGGGCGAGCTCGGTGAGTGTGGGCTGGTCAGTCAATTCGAGAAAGGGAGGGCGACCTCCAATCAAACGGCGGGCGGCGGATGAGCGTCCTGTTCCCACTAGAAACCAGTTGGTTTCTGAGAAAAGAGAGAGAACGTATCAGAGTTTGAGATGAAGAGGGCTTTTGTTTGTTTTGCGGTGTCCCTTCCTCGTTTCCTATGGGGCGGGGAAACGCTGGAAGAAGTTCCGGCACCCGACTCATCTACCGGCGGTCTGTTTTCCCAAGGAGATCATCGGCTGGATTTCGAAAACGAGGGGCTCTTTGCCGACGATATCGAGATCTTCAAGACAAGATTGTTGTATGAACAGACGCAGGGCAGCTGGAAGTGGGCAGGCTCAGTGGGTTGGATGACCCAGGCGATCGACTACGAACCATTTACGACCACCTTGCCGGCCCACCGTGATGAGGAGACTTTGGAATATGGTCTCGAAGTGCAGAAAACCCTCTCTCCCAACTGGGCGCTGCTGGCGACCGGAGCGTATGTCGACGGATACTCTGAT